>NZ_JACSNI010000011.1:0-41576 GCF_018619055.1 Exiguobacterium sp. s130
CCGAAAGTAGTTGGGGGCTTCCCCCTGTGAGGATAGGACGTTGCCAGGCACTTGACCGATCTGCAGATTGCAGGTCGGTCTTTTTGTGTAATCATTTTAGAGGAAAAGGAGTTTTTTCATGAAACACGAACTTCCTATTGTACATGCACTTCAACGTCACTTAGATCGAACGCCCATCTCATGGCATGTTCCTGGTCATAAGAATGGAACATTGACACCTCTTCCTGACTTCTTTAAATGGGACGTCACAGAATTACCTGGTCTAGATGATTTTCATCATCCGGAAGAGGCCATTGCAGACGCGATAGCTTTGTTGCAAAAAGTCTACGGTGCAAAAGCGAGTCATTTCCTTGTGAATGGTTCGACCGTTGGGAACTGGGCGATGCTTGCCGCTACAGCAACAAGAGGAGATCGTGTTTATGTACAGCGTAATTCCCATAAATCGGTGTTCAATGCGTTAGAATGGCTTGGGATCGAACCGATCTTTCTTGAACCAGACATCCATGAGGAAACGGGAATCAGTGGACATGTTTCACGTGAAACATTAAAGGAAGCGTTTACGAAATACCCAGGAGGAGTCGGGGTGTTTATCACTTCACCGACCTATTACGGGGAAGCAGCTGATATCACGTCACTCGTTCAGCTCACAGCGTCGCACGGGCTCCCTTTATTAGTGGATGAAGCACATGGTGCACACTTCGGTAAAGCATTTGGTGTTCGTTCTGCATTTGAATTAGGAGCAACCGCTGTTGTCCAGTCTGCCCATAAAACGCTTCCTGCACTGACGATGGGAGCATGGATGCACGAGCGATTTTCGGAAAAGATGAGAAGAAAGTTACAGCGAGCGCTCCAAGCGTTTCAAACCTCAAGTCCTTCGTATTTGTTAATGGCTTCATTAGACTATGCCCGTTCCTATCGTGAACAATGGACAGTTGAAGGTATGTCAGATATTCAGGTTAGTCACGATGCGTTTATCGAATCACTTCAACGGTTTGATCATATGACCGTCCTTCGCTTCGATGATTGGTCACGGATGACATTAACGTATGAGGGATATTCAGGAGATGCGTTGTTGCACGCGTTACGAGCTGTTCAGCTCGATGCGGAATTTGCTCTAGGAGATCACGTCGTCTGTATTTTGCCACTTCGTCCGCTAGCAAAGTCTGAGCAGGATGACTGGGTCCATCGTGTCGAACGCGCCATTCAAATGATGAAATCAGAAGGAATTCCTTTGAAAAGGTATATCGAGCAACCAATTATGGGTAAAATACAGGTATCTGCTTTAGCTTGTTCTTATGAACAGTTAGAACAAGCAACAGGTATGTTCCGTCAGTTGGATGGGTGTATCGGTCATGTTTCACTTGAAACCATTATTCCGTACCCGCCAGGCATCCCGTTGATCGTCAGAGGCGAACGCATTACGGCGGAACAGGTACTACGTTTACGACATTATCAAACCGTAGCCGTTCATTTGCAAGGGGGCGAACAATTGCAACAAGGAGCGTTACGCGTCATAGAGGAAGGGTTTGAAAGATGAAAGGTACGTTCATTACTGTCGAAGGACCGGATGGTGCCGGGAAAACGACACAACTACAATTGCTTAATGATGTGTTAAAAGAAAAGGGCTATAATGTCATGATGACCCGTGAGCCAGGTGGCACACGCGTTGGGAACGAAATTCGTTCATTGATTTTAAATCCTGATTTTGAAGAAATGAAAGAGATGACGGAAATTCTGCTGTATGCAGCGTCTCGTGCCCAGCATGTCGAAGAATTGATTCGACCGGCGTTAGAGGCAGGCACAATCATCTTATGTGACCGATTCGTTGATGCCTCACTTGCCTATCAAGGATATGGGCTTGGACATCCGATTGATCTCGTGCGTCAAATCAATGATTCTGCAACAGGTGGATTAGCGCCAGACCGGACGTATTTATTTGATTTAACGGTAACGGATTCTAAAAAACGAATGATGGACCGGGGAGCACTTGATCGAATCGAGCAGCGAGATGATGCGTTTCGTGCCCGCGTCTATGAAGGTTTCCAACAGATTGCAGCATCGGATCCAGAACGGGTGCAGATCGTACAAGCCAATCGATCGATTGAAGTGATTCATCAGGACTTAGTGGAAGATGTCATTACCTATTTAGAAGAAAAGGAGAGATTCTCATGAAAATGGTCATTACGATTATTCAAGATAAAGACAGCTTACGTTTGGCGGAAGCGCTTGTCGAGCATGATTTCCGAGCAACGAAACTAGCGACGACAGGTGGTTTTCTTAAAGAGGGAAACACGACGTTCATGATTGGTGTACAGAGTGAGCGTCTCGATGATCTGTTACGATTGATCAAAAAGAATTGTTCGAGTCGTGAACAGATGGTCTCTCCAATCTCACCAATGGGTGGTCATGCCGATTCTTATATCCCGTACCCTGTTGAAGTCCAGGTAGGCGGGGCAACGGTTTTCGTCTTGCCAATTGAAGGGTTTCACCAATTCTAATGCAGACGTTTCATGAACTGGAACAGACACAATCGGTCATTTCGACGATTCTTCAAAATTCGTTACGAAACGATCGAATCAATCACGCTTATATCTTCACTGGAGACTATGAGCCGCTTCTACTTGAAGCGGCTCACTTGTTCGCGAAAAGCCTTTTTTGTGAGGCCCCGGTCGATGTGGAGCCATGTGGTGTCTGTCGTAGCTGTCGGCGGATGGAAAGTGGTAACTTGGTCGATTATTATGAAATCGAACCAGATGGCGCGACCATCAAAAAAGAACAGATTCAACAATTGATGCATGATCTCTCACTCCGAGGACTTGAAGGCGATCGTCAGATTTATGTCATTACACAGTCCCATAAGATGACTCCCCAAGCAGCGAACAGTTTGCTGAAGTTCTTTGAGGAACCAGGAGAAGGAAAAGTGGCCTTATTGTTGACGAATCAACCTCAACTCCTTTTACCTACGATTCGATCGCGGGGACAGTTATTAAGTTTTCGTCCAGCGGATCGTCAAATGATTGGCGAGGTTTTATCTGAAAAAACGGGACGGGACCACGAGTTGACGCAACTGGCAGCGCGTGTCTATCCAAAAGTCGAGGATGCAGAAGAAGCATTACTCGAAGACTGGTTTGTAAATGCGCGAGCGTCAGTGTTACAATTGATGGAGGAATTAGCGAATCGTCCGGCTGATTTACCACTGTTCGTACAAGAGAAATGGATGGGACAATTCAAGAACCGTCAGGATGTCCGAATTGGTCTTGAACTCGTCACTTGTTTCTTCGAGGATGTCTTACGCCTGAAACTGAATCCGGCGTGGGAAGGTATGACCTATACGAATAGTAAACCCCAACTTGAACAGATGGGGTCCAAGAGCCAGACGACGATCACCCGCTGGTTACAAGCTGTGCTTGCCGCAGTCCGACGGGTCGAAGCGAATGTTAATCCCCAATTAACAGTTGAGCGTCTCATGTTTGACTTACAGAAAGGGTAGAGCGACATGCTAGAAGTAGTAGGCGTTCGCTTTAAAGAAGCGGGCAAAATTTATTATTTTGCACCTGGACAAGAGTCATTATCACGAGGACAAGCAGTCATCGTTGAGACGGTACGGGGCATTGAATATGGCGAAGTGGTCATCGCCGATAAACAAATGGACGAAGAAGATGTGGTGTTGCCACTGAAATCCATTCTTCGAATTGCTGACGATAAAGATGCAATGATCGTCCGCGAAAATAAAGTCGCAGCGCTTGATGCGCATGCGGTATGTGTCGAAAAAATCCGTGAACATAAACTCGATATGAAATTGGTCGATGTCGAGTACACGTTTGACCGCAATAAGGTCATCTTCTACTTCACGGCAGAAGGACGTGTTGACTTCCGTGAGCTCGTCAAAGATTTAGCGGCTGTTTTCCGGACACGCATCGAACTCCGTCAAATCGGTGTTCGAGATGAAGCGAAGTTACTTGGAGGCATTGGTCCATGTGGTCGTGTCTTATGTTGTTCATCTTTCCTTGGTGAGTTCGAACCGGTCTCGATCAAGATGGCAAAAGATCAAAACCTGTCGTTGAATCCGACGAAGATTTCAGGGGTGTGTGGTCGTTTAATGTGCTGTCTAAAATATGAGAACGATACGTATGAAGAGATGCGCCGTGACTTGCCGGACTATGGAAAACGTTTGACGGTACCTGAAGGCGAAGGACGCGTCGTTGGCTTGAACATCCTCGATCAAGTCGTTCAAATTGAACTGAAGGATCGTTCCCGCGTCTTGACGTATTCGATGGAAGAACTATTATCCGTTGGTGCCGTAAAACCAAAACGACCAAAAGAATAACGGGGTGCATACGCGTGGAGAGAGTCGATAAAAAAGAAATCATTACGCGTGTCGATGCGATTGAGCAACAGATTCATTTGCTAACTGAGCATCTGAGCGTGTTAAAGGATCAGCTGGCTTACATGATGGAAGAGAACCAACATCTGTATCTGGAGAATCATCATCTTCGGGAAAAAGTCGAACGCGATGAACAACAGCCGGTCACGGAAGCGGAAGAAGCGGAAGCAGGCGTTGGTGCGGGCTATGACAATCTCGGACGATTGTACCAGGAAGGGTTCCACATCTGTAACTTGCATTATGGACAAGTACGAAAAGACGGCGATTGTCTCTTCTGCTTATCCATGTTAACGAAACATTGAGAGGCTGACTTCTACATGAGTCAGTCTTTTTTTCGGAAAGGAAGGCACGACATGTTTGAACTATTACCAGACGAACGACTTGATTATCTCTTAGGACAAGAAGGGAAAATCATTCAAAGTCCATCCGTCTTCTCCTATTCACTCGATGCGGCATTGCTCGCACGATTTGCATGGGTTCCAATTCAACAGGGGCGGATTGCCGATCTTTGCTCTGGGAACGGTGCGATCCCACTCTTTTTATCCTACCGGACGAAAGGGCAAATCACGGGTCTTGAAATTCAGCCGCGACTAGCGGAGATGGCACGACGTAGCATTAACTTGAATGAACTGAACGACCAGATTGAGATGATTGATGGTGACGTCAAAGAGGCGGGGGCACGTCTTGGATACGGCATCTATGATGCTGTCACCTGTAATCCGCCTTATTTTTTAGCCAACGAGACATCAAACCAAAACCAAAGTGAACATTATACGATCGCAAGGCATGAAGTCCTCTGTACACTTGAAGACTGTATTCGTGGAGCATCTGATTTGTTAAAACAAGGCGGAAAGGCAGCGTTCGTCCATCGACCGGAACGACTGCTCGATATCGTCACTTTGATGCGAACATACCGCTTGGAACCGAAACGGATGCAGTTGATTTATCCGAAGGCAGGGAAGGAAGCGAACATGCTTTTGATCGAGGGGATCAAGGATGCAAAACCTGGACTGAAGGTTCTTTCCCCGTTCATCGTCTATGAAGCGGATAACTCGTATGCGGCTCAGATGAAGGAACTGTTCGATGTCTGAGCATGCAGTCTATATCGTTCGTTGCCAAGATGATACGTATTATACGGGTTACGCGGTAGACGTTACGCAACGCATCGCAACACATAATGCAGGCAAGGGGGCGAAGTATACACGTGCCCGTCTGCCGGTCGTCCTCGTTCATGAGGAAATTTTCGCGACAAAATCAGAAGCGATGAAGCGGGAATACGCGATTAAACAATTGACACGTTCACAGAAAGAGCGTTTGATTCAAGGAGGAACCTCATGAAAGCGACAAGTAGCTATCAACAGCAAGGAGCCGGTCTCTATATCGTCCCGACACCAATCGGCAATTTAGAAGACATGACCTATCGAGCCGTCCGGATCTTACAGGAATCTGATATCGTCGCAGCAGAAGATACCCGGCAGACGATGAAACTGTTTCGGCATTTTTCGATTGAGACAAAGCTAGTCAGTTACCATGAACATAATAAACAAACAAGTGGCGAACGACTACTCGCTGATTTAGAGGCGGGAAAGCAAATTGCCCTCGTCTCCGACGCCGGGATGCCCGGTATTTCGGACCCGGGAAGCGATTTGATCCGCCAAGCAATCGCAGCAGATATTCCTGTCATCGTTCTTCCGGGTGCGAACGCTGCATTGACAGCCCTTGTCGCGTCCGGTCTGTCGACAGAACGCTTTTTGTATTATGGTTTTTTGCCACGAAAGAAAAAAGAACGCCGCGAAGCGTTAGAGCAATTGAAATACGAATCAGGAACACTCATCTTTTATGAAGCACCGCATCGATTAAAAGAGATGTTGCAAGGGATCGAAGAAGTACTTGGTGATCGCCAGGTGACGTTAGCCCGAGAACTAACGAAACGGTATGAAGAGTATATTCGTGGAAGTGTGAGTGAATTACGCGCTTGGGCAGCAGAAGACGTTCGAGGTGAGTTCGTCGTCCTTGTCGAAGGATCAAACGAAGAACGACCGGATGCCGTCATTCAAGACAGTGATCCCCTCGAGCAAATCCGTCGGTATATCGAAGAGGGCGAAAAACCGAATGCAGCGTTGAAGCGTGTCGCAAAAGAACGAGGACTGGATCGTCAGCAATTGTACCTCGCGTTTCACGAAGCAGATTAAAAAAAGAAGCCCCGTTAAGGAGCTTCCTTTTTTGTTTATTCGTTGCTTGCGTAATGACGATCGAGGAAATCTTTTAATTCAACGAGAACGCGTTGTGCGCCATCTGGTGAAAGAATCAATTTACCATCAGCCAATTTGAAGTTATCTTCTGATACTTCACCTGTCACTTGGCAAGTCATGTTTGGTTTATATTTTTTAAGGATGATCTGTTCGTTGTCGAAATAGATCTCGAGGGCATCCTTTTCTGCGATTTGAAGTGTACGGCGTAATTCGATTGGAATTACGACACGACCGAGCTCGTCTACTTTACGTACAATACCTGTTGATTTCATTTTGTTGTTCCTCCTTTGATGTCATGGATCTCTTTTTCTTTTGAAAAATCGTCAAAATTCGACATCGTTTCTATAGAATGTAGAATACTAGACTTTCCAAAAGTAGTCAACCAATCTGAATAGCTTGAAATCAAAATGTCATTTATTTCTCAAAAAACCCATATTTGAAACGATTTATTAATATATTTTCCCTTTTTAAAGGAAATGAAACTATAGAGTGTGTTTTTTTGTAATTTGATGTCTGATGTCAAAAAATGTTTCGATTCGACAAAAAGTGAATTTCGACATCAGTCCCGTAACAGCGTATAATAGCCTATAATGAAGATGGAAATAAGAGAACGGAGGAATAACATGGCAAAGACATTTTATATCACGACCCCGATTTATTATCCAAGTGCAAAACTACATATCGGTCACGCGTACACGACGGTGGCTGGAGATGCAATGGCACGGTACAAAAGACTTCAAGGATTCGACGTCCGGTATTTGACAGGTAGCGATGAGCACGGTCAAAAGATCCAGGAAAAAGCAGCAGAAGCAGGTATTTCGGAACAGGCATTCGTCGATGGTGTCGTCGAGCAGATTAAAGTCTTATGGGATCGTCTCGACATCTCGTACGATGATTATATCCGGACGACGGAACCACGTCACAAGAAAGTCGTCGAAAAAGTGTTCGAGACACTTCTTGAATCAGGCGATATCTACCTAGGTGAATACGAAGGTTGGTATTCGATTCCGGATGAGACGTACTATACGGAATCACAACTCGTTGACGGAAAGAGCCCCGATAGTGGACACCCAGTCGAACTCGTTCGCGAAGAATGTTACTTCTTCCGGATCAGCAAGTACGCGGACCGTCTACTTGAGTACTTTGAAGCGAATCCGTCATTCATCTTGCCAGAATCACGTAAACACGAAATGATCAATAACTTCATTAAACCAGGTCTTCAAGACTTAGCGGTCTCACGGACGACATTCAACTGGGGTGTACAAGTCCCGTCGAATCCGAAGCACGTCGTCTACGTCTGGATCGATGCGTTGACGAACTATATCTCGTCACTCGGTTATGGTACGGACGATCATGGTAATTTCGATAAGTACTGGCCAGCAGATGTTCATCTCGTCGGAAAAGAAATCGTTCGTTTCCACACGATCATTTGGCCGGCACTCTTGATGGCACTTGATCTCCCATTACCGAAGAAAGTCTTCGCACACGGTTGGTTGTTGATGAAAGACGGAAAAATGTCGAAATCAAAAGGGAACGTCGTTGATCCGATCCCATTGACGGATCGTTACGGTCTTGACGCCCTTCGTTATTACTTGTTACGCGAAGTTCCATTCGGTTCAGATGGTATGTTCACACCTGAAGCATTCGTTGAGCGGATGAACTACGATTTAGCAAACGACCTCGGGAACTTACTCAACCGAACGATCGCGATGGTCACGAAATACTTTGACGGTGAGATCCCAGCCTATACAGGCAATGTGACACCGTTTGATGCGACACTGTCAGATCTTGCAAGAGAAACGGTCACGAAAGTCGAAGCATCGATGGAACACATGGAATTCTCTGTCGTGCTATCGAACATTTGGCAATTGATCAGCCGTGCCAATAAATACATTGATGAGACACAACCATGGGTGCTTGCAAAAGACGAATCCAAAACGGCGGAACTCGGTTCGGTCATGGTGCATCTCGTCGGCGTCTTACGTCACGTGGCGATCATGTTGCAACCGTTCATGACGCGTTCACCAAAAGAGATCTTCGCGCAACTGGGTCTCTCTGGACAAGCGATGGACTGGGCAGCGCTCGAGAAATTCGCAGACATCGCACCAGGAACGAAAGTCGGTACAGCGACACCAATCTTCCCACGTCTCGACGTCAAAGAAGAAGTCGAAGCAATCGTCGACATGATGCGTCAAGCTTCTGCAGCACGTGTTGAGGAAGAAGAAGTTGAAGAAGAAGACGAAGATATTCGTCCAGAAACGACAATCGATGTCTTTGATCAGATCGAATTACGTGTCGGTGAAGTCGTGACGGCTGAAAAGATCAAAAAGGCGAAAAAACTATTGAAGCTACAAGTCGATATGGGCAAAGAAACACGCCAAATCGTCTCTGGTATCGCTCAGTGGTATGAGCCGGAAGATTTAGTCGGACGAAAAGTCATCGTCGTGGCGAACTTAAAACCGGTCACGTTACGTGGCGAACTCTCACAAGGAATGGTCCTTGCTGCTGAAAAAGCAGGAAAACTTGAACTAGCGACGGTCCCGTCAACGATGGCGAACGGCGCAAGCGTAAAATAAAACCGATGCCTGTGGACTTCATGTCACAGGCATTTTTTTAAAGAAGGAGTCGAACAGCTATGTTAATCGATACACACACTCACTTGAATGCAGACCAATTTGCGGACGACGTCCACGAGACGATCGAGCGGGCACGCGCGAACGGTGTCTCACCGATGATCGTCGTCGGATTTGATCATAAGACGATCGATCGTGCGATGGAACTCGTTGAAGCGTACGATGATCTTTATGCGGTCATCGGGTGGCATCCCGTCGACTCGATTGATTTTGATGAGGAAGCGTACCAAAAGGTCGAACGGTTGATGGATCACGAAAAAGTCGTTGCGCTCGGAGAAATCGGACTCGACTATCACTGGGACACGTCACCGAAAGATGTCCAGCAGGAAGCTTTCCGCAAACAGATCCGTCTCGCGAAGCAGAAAAAGAAACCAATCGTCATCCATAACCGGGAAGCGACAGAAGATACGTTACGGATCCTTGAAGAAGAGGATGCAAAAGAAGTCGGCGGGATTCTGCATAGCTACAGCATGAGTGCTGAATTATTACCACGTTGCCTAGCGATGAACTTCTACATTTCACTCGGAGGTCCCGTTACGTTCAAGAATGCGAAGATGCCGAAACGTGTCGCGCAGGAAGTCCCGCTCGATCGTCTACTCGTTGAGACGGATTGTCCGTACCTGACACCAACACCGCACCGCGGTAAACGCAACGAACCGGCTTACGTCCGATTCGTCGCCGAAGAGATCGCGCAGCTCCGTGGCATGATGTACGCTGACGTCGAAGCAGCGACGACGGAAAATGCAAAACGGGTCTTCCGTTTGCCATGATGCGTTCGTTAACGTTCATTACAATCGGGTGCAGCCTGCTACTTGCGGCAGCACTCGTCTATGGGATGATGGATCATCCACAAACCGTGACTGTCTTGATTGATGGTCAAGAACAGCAAATTGAAACGACAGCTGACTCTGTCTATGGAGCACTTGAAGAAGCCGGTATTACGACGCGTGACAATGATGTGATTGAACCAGCACTTAGTGCCGACCTGCCGAAAAAACGATTAATCGTCATTCAGCGGGCGAAAGAAATCACGCTGATCATGGGATATGGTGAGTCTCGTCGCGTTCGAACGCAAGCACGCCAAGTGAAGGATTTGCTGGCAGAACGCGGCATCAAGAAAGCCGACACGGATGATATCTATCCGTCCTCTGACGCTGTGTTGACGAACGGCATGACAGTTCGGTATCGGGAAGCTTTTCCCGTTGACCTCGTCGTCGGTGGAAAAGCCCGACAAATCTACACGTATGAGACGTCAGTTCGGGAATTGTTAGCACGGGAAGGAATCCGTCTGCAAAAGGAAGACCGGGTCGCTCCGGATCCTGATACCCGCGTGACGGAAGGGACGTTGATCACGGTCAACACGACACGTCGTGCGACGTTGACGCAAGAACAGCTCGTGCCGTTTGAGATTGAAGAAGTCAAGGATCCGACCTTACCGGAAGGCGAGCAACTGGTGACGGCATCAGGTCGTCCGGGTGTCCGAACGAAAAAGTATCAATTGACGTTAGCTGACGGTCTTAGTAAAGAGAAAAAACTGATTGATGACCAAGTGACACGGACGCCGATCAAACAAGTCGTTAAAGTCGGGACAAAACCGATTGAGACACCAATCGAAACGCCCGTCTTCAACGAAAAACAAGCGACCAATCCACTAACTGAAACACCGAAAGCCGATGCAGACCTTGATTTTTCGAGTGCGAAGAGTTTGATGGTCGAAGCGACGGCGTATACGAATGACCCAGCTTCGAACGGCAGTCGTTTGTACAACGGACGTGCCTTGACAGCGACCGGGTATGACGTGACCGATACGATCACCTATCAAGGTTTGCCGATTATCGCGGTTGATCCGAAGGTCATTCCGCTTGGTACGAAGGTCTACGTCGAAGGAGTGGGTCTTGCGATCGCTCTCGATACAGGTGGTGCCATTAAAGGCAATAAGATTGATATTTTAGTCGATGGCGAACAAAAAGCAAAGACGTTCGGTCGAAAACAACTACAAGTCTGGGTCATTCCTAGTGCAACGGAAGCGGACATGTGACGCTTCCTTGTTTTTTTCGTGGAAACAGGTACAATTACGAGAGTGTTTGAAGAAGGTGGAGAGATCATGCGGAAACGCTTAAAAGAAGTCATAGTCGTCGAAGGACGGGATGATACGACACGATTACAAGAAGTCTTTGATGTCGATACAATTGAAACGAACGGTTCAGCCGTTAATGAACAAACGATGCAACGCATCGAGAAGGCACTGGAACGACGCGGTGTCATCATCTTCACGGACCCTGATTTTCCAGGAGATCGTATCCGTGCCCGAATCAATGAACGCGTACCAGGCTGTAAACACGCCTATCTTCCGCGTGCTCAAGCAAAAGATAAACGAGGGAAAATCGGTGTGGAGCATGCCTCACCTGCCGCAATCGAAGAGGCGCTCGCTGCTGTCTATGAGACGGAAGAAGCACCGGTTGCCGAAGTGACACGTGAGATGATTCTAGCAGCCGATTTGATTGGTGGACCAGCAGCCTCGATCCGTCGTCGTCGTCTCGGTCAGATTCTTGCGATTGGTGAACCGAATGCAAAACAACTCGTCAAACGCGTCGCATCGATCCGAATCACGCGGGCGGAATGGGAAGCGGCATTGAAACAATTAGAGGAGGAAGAAGTTTGAAAGACATTGCTACATTGCACCGGACGAAGGAAATTTTAGCGAAACATGGCTTTTCGTTTAAAAAATCGTTGGGACAAAACTTTTTAATCGATTTAAACGTATTAGGAAACATCGTCGGGGCAGCTGGATTAACGCCTGAAAGCGGCGTACTCGAGATCGGACCAGGAATCGGCTCATTGACGGAACAATCGGCGAAACAGGCGAAAAAAGTCGTCGCTCTTGAAATCGATCAGCGGTTGCTACCGATTCTTGACGATACACTTTCACCATATCCCCATACGAAGGTCATTCACGGCGATGCTCTTGAACTTGATCTTTCGACGATCGTCGCAGAAGAGTTCACGCAAGAAGGCATCACTGACATTGCCGTCGTCGCGAACCTCCCATATTACGTCACGACACCGATCATCATGCGGATTCTCGAAGCGAAAGCACCGTTTCGGACGCTCGTCATGATGATTCAAAAGGAAGTCGCTGAACGAATCGGTGCAAAACCGGGCACGAAAGCATACGGTTCTCTATCGATCGCGATTCAGTATTATGCGGAAGCTGAAGTCTGCTTCACGGTTCCAAAACAAGTCTTTATTCCGGCACCAAATGTCGATTCAGCAGTCATCCGTTTGAACATTCGAAAAGAGCCGGCGGTACTGACACAGGATGAGGCATTATTCTTCGAAATCGTCCGAGCAAGTTTTGCACAACGCCGGAAAACGATTTTGAACAACTTGACGACACACTTCGGGAAAACGGAAAAGGCGGCGGTCGAAGCGGCATTGTTGGAAGCTGGAATCGAACCACGTCGTCGCGGAGAAACGCTCAGCCTGCAGGAATTCGCACAGTTAGCGGATGCACTTTTGCCAATTAAAAAACGTTGACGGATACGATTAGAACAGATATAATATTTCCCCTTTCTAATATTTATTTAATATGCTATAATAAATATTAGTGAGGTGAAGCGTATGCCAAAGACGTTGAACGAAATCAGACATGTTTTCGAAACACATGTTGGTGAAAGACTGACGCTAAAAGCAAGCGGCGGTCGTAAAAAGGTCGTAACCCGAATCGGAACGCTCGTTGAGACGTATCCTTCGGTGTTTGTAGTCAAGCTAGACGCAGAGCGCCACAATGTCGAGCGAGTTTCTTATAGCTACGCCGACGTGCTAACAGACTCCGTACAAATCGAATTTGCGAATTCGTAAACTTACCTTCCGAAGCGGACAAAATGTTCGCTTCTTTTTTTGTGGAAAGGTTGATACAATTCCTACAGGAAACGAACTAGAGGAGGAACGGCACGATGACGATTATTGTAAAGGCTCCGGCCAAGATCAACCTAGTCCTAGATGCGACGGCAAAGCGCCCGGACGGCTATCACGATGTACATATGGTGATGACGACAGTCGATTTGGCAGACCGTCTAGAATTGACGGAGCTGCCGTCAGGAGAAATTCGAATGAATGCCCAGCACGCTTACGTTCCGAACGACGAACGTAATCTTGCGTATAAAGCAGCAGCGATCTTAAAAGAAAAATACGACGTCAAGACAGGAGTAGAGATCTTCTTAGAGAAACACATTCCAGTTGCAGCCGGACTCGCTGGTGGATCCAGTGACGCGGCAGCGACGTTACGCGGATTAAATGAGTTGTGGCAACTCGGTTTGACGCTTGAAGAGTTGGCGGAAGTCGGCGCAGCAGTAGGCTCTGACGTCCCGTTTTGTGTCATGGGTGGAACAGCGATTGCAACGGGTCGCGGAGAGAAGCTAGAAAAACTTGTCTCACCACCCCCATGCTGGGTTGTTCTTGCCAAGCCGACGATCGGTGTTTCAACAGCTGACGTCTATGGTGCCCTCGACTTGAACACGGCAAAACGTCCGAACGTCGAAGCAATGATTGATGCGGTGAAGGCGCAAGATTTCCAAGCCATCTGCCAATCACTCGGTAATGTACTCGAAGCGGTCACGTTGCCGATGCACCCAGAAGTCGAGCAAATTAAGGAATTCATGGCAAGTTGTGGCGCAGAAGGCGTCTTAATGAGCGGAAGTGGTCCGACGGTCTTTGCTCTAACGGAGCATGAAAATCGGGCACAGCGTCTCTATAATGGATTACGCGGCTTTTGTAACGAAGTCTACGTCGTTCGTCTTTTAGGCGAAAACCATTGATAATATCCGTATGAAAATGATATATTCACTATTGAATATTCGGAATTACGGAGAGGTGGAACGAAACAAATGAAAATTCGGAGAAGTGGTCGATTGGTCGACATGACGCGGTACTTGCTTGACCATCCCCATCATCTCGTCTCATTGACGATTTTTGCAGAACGTTATAAATCGGCGAAATCGTCGATCAGTGAAGATTTAGATATCGTCAGCGAGATGTTAGAACATGAGGGAACAGGTCGTCTCGTTACAGTACCTGGTGCTGCGGGTGGCGTCATGTTCATTCCGACGTGGAGCAGTAAGAAGGCGTTACCGTTCATCGATGATCTATGTGAACGTGTCGCTCGTCCAGACCGACTGTTACCGGGGGGATACCTTTATTTGACGGACTTACTTGGAGATCCGAAGATGGTCAAACAAATGGGACAAGTGTTTGCATCTGTCTTTAGCCAAAAGAAAGTCGATGTCGTCATGACGATCGCAACGAAGGGGATTCCACTTGCTTATGCAGTCGCTGAGCAACTTGGTGTACCGTTCGTCATCGTGCGTTCAGATAGTCGCGTTACGGAAGGATCAACGGTCAGCATCAACTATGTCTCGGGTTCTTCAAAAGCGATCCGGACGATGGCACTCGCGCGTCGAAGCTTACCACGTGGAGCGAATGTCTTATTGATTGATGACTTCATGAAAGCCGGCGGAACGATTCGCGGAATGATGAGTCTCTTAAGCGAGTTTGAAGCAAAGGTCGCAGGTGTTGGTGTTTTAATCGAGGCAGAGGGTGCTGAGAAGAAGATGGTCAACGAATACGTCAGCTTAATGAAATTAGCGGACGTCGACGTCGATCTTGGTCAAATCCAAGTTAAGCGTGGAAACGTCGACCACTATTTCTCAGAAGCTGAGACTACCTGAAATTGACAGCCGCATGGATTGTAACTATACTGTAATTATCAAACTTTTGGAAATTATGCGTAAAAAGATTGGGAAAGACTAAACCTTTGTTTGTTTTAAGCCGTAAGTAGAAGTAGACAACGAAGAGTTGTGACAACGGTTAAAGGGGTGCGGACAAAATGAACGTTACGAACGTTAAAATTCGTCGCGTCGTAGCAGAGGGTCGAATGAAAGCACTTGCCTCTATTACGCTCGACCACGAATTCGTGGTACATGATTTGCGTGTCATCGAAGGGAACAGTGGTCTCTTCGTCGCCATGCCAAGCAAACGAACGCAAGAAGGTATCTTCCGGGATGTCGCTCATCCAATCAATGCATTAATGCGAAAAAAGGTCGAAGATTCAGTACTCGAAGCCTATGCGGCACGTGAGGATCAAGAAGAAGGCATCGGTTACGAAGTCTCTTCTGCCCAAACGGCAGATCAAGCATAAGAAAAAGACAGGTTTTCTCTTCTTGGGAAAACCTGTCTTTTTTCTCGATTTTTCATCGATTCTGCTTCGACCCATCATTGAATAACGATGCTATTTTCGTTATAGTTGGAACGAGTGTACTATTTCAGAACGAAATCAACACTAATTTACGTGGAGGAGCGACAAGGATGAATCATTTCGCGGTAATTCTAGCAGCGGGTAAAGGAACTCGGATGAAATCGAAGCTTTACAAAGTACTTCACCCAGTCGCTGGGAAACCTATGGTACAGCACGTCGTCGATCAATTAGCGACGCTCGGCGTCAAGCGACAGGTCGTCATCGTCGGTCACGGTGCGGAATCCGTCAAAGAAGTGCTTGGCACATCGGTGGAATACGCACTTCAAAGTGAGCAGCTTGGCACAGGACATGCTGTTCAAATGGCAGAACCCGTACTCGGGAACGAACAGGGAGCAACGCTCGTCGTCTGTGGCGATACACCACTCTTGACGAGTGACACACTGGCTTCATTGTTACAACATCATGCGGAGACAAACGCAAAAGTGACCGTCTTGACGGCACTCGCTGACGATCCGACAGGTTACGGACGTATCGTTCGTAGCGAAGACGGAAACGTCTCGAAAATCGTCGAGCATAAGGATGCGAATGCAGAAGAGCTCGCGATTCGTGAAATCAATACCGGTACGTATGTATTCGATAATGAGATGTTGTTCGCGACGCTGAAGCAGGTTAAGAACGATAATGCGCAAGGTGAGTATTACTTACCAGACGTGATTGAGATTGCAAAGGCAGCAGGCGAGACGATCGCAGCGTATGCGGCACCTACGTTCGAAGAGACGATTGGTGTCAATGACCGCGTCGCACTTGCACAAGCAGAAACGTCGATGCGCAAGCGAACGAATGAGTACTGGATGCGTCAAGGTGTCACGTTCGTTGATCCGTCTTCGACGTACATCGGACCTGACGTCACGATTGGTTCAGATACTGTTCTCTACCCTGGTACGCAGTTGCTCGGTCAGACGGTCATTGGTTCAGAATGTACGATTGGTCCGAACTCGGATATCCGTAACAGTGAAGTGGCAGATGGCGCCATTGTTCGTCAATCCGTCGTCACGGATAGTAAGATTGGTCCAGCGGCACAAGTCGGTCCATTTGCGCATTTACGTCAACAAGCGGTTCTCGGTGCGAACACACGCGTCGGAAACTTCGTTGAGATCAAGAAATCAACATTTGGCGAAGGTAGTAAATCAGCCCACTTGAGCTATGTCGGAGATGCAACAATCGGAGAGAACGTCAACCTCGGTTGTGGATCGATCACGGTCAACTATGATGGAAAAAATAAATTCCAGACGATCATTGAGGACGATGCCTTCATCGGCTGTAACGTCAACTTGATTGCACCGGTCACGGTCGGCAAGAATGCCCTTGTTGCTGCCGGATCAACCGTCACAGACGATGTGCCGGAAAACGGTCTCGCGATCGCACGGGAACGTCAAACGACGAAACCCGATTATCGTTAATTCATTACTTGTCGCTCTACTCGTCTAAACCCAAACAAATGGAGGCCACCTACACATGTCTACTGTCTTAGAACATGAAATTCGTATTTTCGCACTCAACTCGAACAAACCACTGGCAGAGGAAATCGCTAAAGTCATCGGAATCCCGGTGAGCGAAAGTTCAGTCAAACACTTCAGTGATGGCGAAATTTCGATGAACATCGAAGAAAGTGTCCGAGGGGATGATATTTACATCGTTCAATCGACAAGCCAACCAGTCAACGAAAACCTGATGGAACTTCTCATCATGATCGATGCACTGAAACGGGCGTCTGCACGGACGATCAACGTCGTCATTCCGTATTACGGTTATGCGCGTCAAGATCGCAAAGCACGTTCACGTGAGCCAATCACGGCGAAACTCGTTGCGAACTTGCTTGAAGTAGCAGGGGCGACACGCGTCGTGACGATGGATCTCCATGCAGCACAAATCCAAGGGTTCTTCGATATTCCAGTAGATCAATTGATGGGTGTACCGCTTCTCGCTTCATACTTCGAGAAAAAGAACATCGATCCAAACGAACTCGTCATCGTTTCTCCAGACCATGGCGGTGTCACACGGGCACGTAAATTAGCAGAGCAATTAAAAGCACCAATCGCGATCATCGACAAACGCCGTCCGAAACCGAACGTCGCAGAAGTCATGAACATCGTTGGTCAAGTCGATGGCAAGATTGCCATCATCATCGATGACATCATCGATACAGCGGGTACGATCACACTTGCAGCGAACGCTTTGATCGAAAACGGAGCGAAACAAGTCTATGCATGTTGTACACACCCAGTTCTTTCAGGTCCGGCAATGGAACGGATCGAGAACTCAGCGATCGAAGAACTCGTTGTCTTGAACACGATCGATTTAACAAAACGCGAATGTGCAAGCAAAATCAAACAAATCTCTGTGGCACGCTTGCTTGCAGAAGCAATCATCCGTGTACACGAACAGAAATCAATCAGCCCGCTCTTCAGCTGATTGCTTGATGCATACGAACGATGTGGTCCGGTTTATTGAAATCGGACCCCTTGTTCGTTTACTTTTTTAAACAGAAATGAGGAATCGGTATGAAATGTATCGTCGGATTAGGGAATCCTGGCGCGAAGTATGCGAATACGCGCCACAACATCGGTTTTCTTGCGATCGATGCCTTAGCGGAGAAACACGGGATCACGCTTTCAGAATCGAAGTTTAAAGCCCTCTTCGGAACGGGAATGATAAATGGAGAACGTGTCGTGCTCGTCAAGCCATTGACGTATATGAATTTATCAGGTGAAGCGGTACGACCGTTACTTGATTTCTATAAGATCGCGGTCGAGGATGTGCTCGTCATCTATGATGATCTGGATTTACCACTTGAGAAATTGCGCTTGCGTTCGAAAGGCAGTGCAGGCGGTCATAACGGCGTCAAGTCGTTGATCCAGCACCTCGGTACGCAGGAAATCAAGCGTCTTAAACTCGGTGTTGGTCGACCACCGGCACCCATCCAAGTCATCGACTGGGTGTTAATGAATTTTTCGAAGGCGGAACAAGGAAGTCTGCAACACGTACTCAATGCGTCTGTCGATGTAGCGACGGACTTTATAGACACCCCGTTTCTCGCTTTGATGAATCGGTATAACTGAACGCAACGCTTTGGGGGTTCCAAAGCGTTTTTGCTGTCGTGTTTTAGGAGGAAGAAGATGAAACAATTACAAGAACTCTTACTAGCGATTCCTGAAATCAAGACGGTTCGGGAACGTTTCCGGGACGGTGTCAACGCTCAGTTGATCACCGGTCTGATGAACAGTGGAAAGGCATTGTTCGTAGCCGGGATTTATCAGGAGACGAAACGTCGATTCGTACTCGTGACACATAATATGTTCCAAGCACAAAAACTGTACGATGATTTGATTGAACTCGTACCGGAAGAAGACGTCATGCTCTATCCGGTCGATGAGACGTTAGCAGCAGAACTTTCTTATGGCGCAAGTCCAGAACTGCGGGCGACGCGGATTGAGACTCGTCATCGTTTACTGACGACGGACGACGGAATTTTGATCATTCCGCTCGTCGGTTTACGTCGATATGTTCCGGATGCAGAGACGTTCTTGTCACACGTCAAACAGGTGAAGCCGGGCGACATCTTATCGATTCCGGACTTCGTCCAAGATTTAGTCGATGCGGGGTACGAACGGACAGCGACCGTGACGACACCAGGTGAGTTTGCCGTTCGCGGGAGTATCATCGATATTTATCCGCTTACGGTCGAACGCCCATACCGGCTCGATCTATTCGACGAGGAAGTCGACTCGATCTATACATTCGATGCGGAGACCCAGCGTTCGCTTGGCGTCGTCGCAGAAGCATGTTTGATGCCAGCAGCCGAACACTTCGCGACCAAGGATCAGTTAAAGGAGGCTGGCGAAAAAGTCCGTCGTCTTTATGAGGTGACGAAAGAGCGCGTCCAAAGTACGGAAGTCCTCGCGGCACTCGAAGAGGGGATCGCTTACGACGTCGAGTTGTTAGAAAACGGCGATCGTCCGAAACAGTTCGCGAAGTATGCACCAATCCTCTACACGTCGACGTTACGTCAAGACGTGACGGGCAGCGTCTTGATCGTCGATGAAGTCGCGCGGGTTGAAGAAGCGGCAGAAGTCCAGGATGCAGAGGAAGCAGAATGGATGGCGTCGCTCATCGAACGCGGACAAAGCGTCAGTGATTACGTCCTGTCCGTTCCGATGACACATGTCTTTGAAGGACACCCCTTGTTGTACCTCTCGCTCCTTCCGACTCGTCGGAGCGGTGTACCGGAAAGTGCGGCAATCCATTTCAGCATCAAACCGATTGCGCCGTTCCATGGTCAGATGGAACGCCTGAAGCAAGAAGTCGAGCGATATCGTCGCGCTGACATGTGGATGGTCTTCTTAGCGAGCAACCGAGAACGTGCCGAGCGGATGCGCCAGACGTTATCCGATTATGGGGTTGAAGCCTCGATCGTAACAAAAGAAGGCATCACTCGTGGTCAACCCGCGATTCTGATCGGCGGAATCCATGGTGGATTCGAGATGACGAATGCGCGTCTCGTCGTCATCACGGAAGAAGAGGTCTTCAAGCAACCGGCGCGTCGCCGGAAGCAAACGACGAAGCTGACGAACGCTGAACGGATCAAGAGTTACCAAGAATTGAAGACAGGCGATTACGTCGTCCATATTCATCACGGGATTGGGCGGTACCATGGAATCAAGACGATTGATGTAGCCGGTAATCATCAGGATTATCTCCATCTCGTCTACGCGGGAGAGGACTCGTTGTATGTTCCTGTCGATCAGATCGACTTGATTCAAAAGTACGTCGGCGCTGAAGGAAAAGAGCCGAAGATCTATAAACTCGGTGGAACGGAATGGAAAAAGGTCAAAGCGAAGGTCCAAAAATCGGTCGAGGATATCGCTGACGAGTTAATCAAGCTTTATGCGGCTCGCGAGGCTGCCGTCGGTTTTGCGTTCCCAGAGGATGACGATAACATGCAAGCATTCGAGGCTTCGTTCCCGTATGAGGAAACGGTCGATCAATTGCGATCGATCGCTGAGATCAAGAAGGATATGGAACGTCCGCGTCCGATGGATCGTCTATTATGTGGCGACGTCGGATACGGGAAAACAGAAGTTGCGATTCGTGCAGCCTTTAAAGCAGTCATGTCTGGAAAACAAGTGGCGTTGCTCGTACCGACGACCGTCCTTGCACAACAACACTACGAAACGATGCTTGAACGATTCAGTGAATGGCCGATTCGAGTGTCGGTCATGAGCCGGTTCCGTTCGCCGGCAGAATTGAAGGCAACGAAACAAGGGTTAAAAGAGGGAACAATCGATGTCGTTGTCGGAACACACCGTGTGCTGTCGAAAGACGTCCAATTCGCTGATATCGGATTGTTGATCATTGATGAAGAGCAACGATTCGGTGTTAAACACAAAGAACGTCTGAAACAGTTGAAGACAAACGTCGATGTCTTGACGTTGACAGCGACACCGATTCCGCGGACATTGCACATGTCGATGATCGGAATCCGTGATCTCTCCGTCCTTGAGACACCACCGGAAAACCGTTATCCGGTTCAGACATACGTCATGGAATACGACGGAATCGTCATGCGGGAAGCACTCGAACGGGAACTCGGACGTGGTGGACAAGCATTCTTCCTCTACAACCGTGTCGAGGGCATCGAGCGAAAGGCAGAAGAGATTCGCGCCCTCGTACCGGAAGCACGAATTGTCACGGCTCACGGTCGAATGACGGAAACCGAACTCGAAAGTCAGCTAATCGCCTTCTTCGAAGGAGATGCCGACGTTCTTGTCAGTACGACGATCATTGAGACGGGGATTGATATCCCGAATGTCAATACGTTGATCGTTCATGACGCCGATCAAATGGGCTTATCACAGCTTTATCAATTACGTGGTCGTGTCGGTCGTTCAAGTCGCGTTGCCTACTCGTACTTTACGTACCGTCCACAAAAACGATTGACGGAAGTGGCAGAAAGTCGTCTGCAGGCGATCAAGGAGTTCACGGAGCTCGGGAGCGGTTTTAAAATCGCAATGCGTGACTTGTCGATTCGCGGTGCCGGGAACTTACTCGGTTCGCAACAATCTGGATTCATCGATTCTGTTGGTTTCGATCTCTATTCGCAGATGCTTGCAGAAGCAGTCGAGGAGCGGAAAGAACGGATGAAAGGTAAAAAACGCATCCAGAAATTCGTTCCTGAGTTCACATTCAGCCTTGATGCCTATATTCCATCGCACTACATGACAGACTCCGAACTGAAAATCGAGTTCTACAAACGCTTGAAATATGTCGATACTGTCGATAGTCTCGAGCAGCTCGAAACGGAAATGCTTGAACGATTCGGTGAGTTTCCGGATGAGGTCGCGCGTTTGATCCAATTGACACGGATGCGGATTTTCGCGGAACGGGCGCGTGTCGAGCGTGTCAAACAAACCGATCCGAAAATCGAGATCGTTTTGTCGCTTCAAGCAACACAGCAGCTTGACGTGGCGGACTTCGTTAAATGGACTGTCCCACTGGGACGTGGTCTTGGAATGGGACAACAAGAGCAGAAACTCGTCTTAACCCTCAACCGCAACAAACAGTCGACGCAACAGATGACGATGCAGGCAGAACAATTATTGGCGGAACTTGATCGCCGGCTCGTTGCGCGATGAATAGACGAACGATTGCGCAAGGCGCAGCACTGCTTGCGATCTCTAGTTATATCTCAAAATTGCTCAGCTTCTTTTACCGGATTCCGTATCAGAACCTCGCTGGTGATTTCGGGTTGTACGTCTACCAGACCGTCTATCCATTATTTGCGATTGCGGCAGCGCTCGGCATTTATGCGCTGCCTGTCATCGTGGCGAAGTTGACGCTTCACCACCCGGATGAGAAACGAGAAGTTCTCTGGTCGATTTTTTATGTCTTACTTGCCATGACCGTCTTTTTCGGTCTGCTCGGATGGTGGATCGCCCCGACGCTCGCTGGGTGGTTCGGGGATGCAAAACTGGTTGTGCCCCTGCGTGCGGTAACATGTACGTTTTATTTACTACCCGTGATTGCTGTTCTACGAGGAATGTTCCAAGCAGATCTTGAGATGCGACCGACGGCTGTATCCCAAGTCTCTGAAAATGCCGTCCGTGTCGGACTATTGTTGCTTGTGACGTATATCGGTGTCTCGATGCAAGCGGACCCCTACTGGATTGGTGCGAGCGCTCATTTAACGGCGATTGGCGGCAGCATCGTTTCGTTATTCGTCTTGTTACGCTTTGCGAAAGGAAAAATCGGTCGTCCGGTATTTTCGAGTATTCATATAAGACGTGTCGGAAAAGTGCTCGTGACAAGCGGTGTAGCGGTTAGTATCGCGTCACTTGCCTTGTTGCTGATGCAATTGATTGATGGATTAACGTTCGTCAATCTACTTGGCAATACGACGGAGACAAAAATCGAAAAAGGAATACTCGACCGTGGGTATCCGTTACTGCAATTCGCGATTCTGTTTGCGACGTCGATGAGTCTTGCGAGTGTGCCAGCCTTGTCGACCGCATACCGGAAACACGATCCACAGATGGTGCGTCAACAACTCGAGACATTACTCCGTTCCGGTTTATTGATTGCCGCTGCAGCGACAATCGGACTAATGGGTGTGATGCGTCCGCTCAATATTGCGTTATATCAAGATGACCAGGGAACAGCAGGGTTGATTTGGCTCGCGGCGACGGCATTTGCCGCATCGATCGCGATGATGATCGTCTCTTGTCTCCAGTCGGTTGATGCTGAAAAATATGCGCTCATCGGTGTTCTTATCGGATTAGGGGCGAAGCTTACTCTGAATCTCTATTTCATTCCCCGATATGGTATGATCGGAGCGGGTATGGCGACATTTGGCGGTTTTGCCGTCATGGCGGCAGCACAATGGATTTTATTGAACCGGAAGTTCGGTCATGTATCAGCAGGAAACGCCTTTTATCGAAGACTGGTCTTACCTGTGCTTACCATGGGTGTGTTTCTGTATCTGATCGAGACGTTTTTCCAGCTGTTTGAGCTTGAGACACGAATCGGTGCGGCACTCGAAGTCGGCGTTCTTGTCGTCGGTGGTGCCATCATTTATGGCAGTATGGCGTTACGCTTTCGTGCCTTATCAGAACAAGAGTGGGCGTTATTGCCTTTAGGAGATAAGTTATATCAGATGTACCAACGTAGGAGGAGCATATGACACACCGAATTACGATCGTCGGTCTTGGCGTCGGCGAACTCGAACAATTGCCGTTTGGCATCTATCGATTACTAAAAAACACGACACAACCTATTTATTTGCGGACAGTGGATCATCCAGTCGTTTCAGAACTTGCAGCAGAGGGAATGAACTTTACATCATTTGACTCAGTTTACGAACGACATAGTCGGTTTGAGGACGTATATACAGAAATCGTCGAGGAATTGCTTCGTCTTTCTGAAACGACGGATATCATCTATGCCGTTCCAGGACATCCATTAGTCGCTGAGAGTACCGTGCAACAGTTGTTGCAACGGACAGACAATGTCGATGTCGTAGGGGGACAAAGTTTTCTCGATCCGATGTTCGCTGCACTTGGTGTGGATCCGATTGAAGGATTCCAGTTACTTGATGCAACGGCATTTGCCGTCGATGAAGCACAGATTCGTCAACATCTACTGATTGGGCAAGTCTATGACGCGCTCGTCGCTGGCGACTTAAAAGTCCAGTTGATGGAACGTTATCCGGACGAACATCTCGTCACTCTTGTCACAGCAGCAGGTACGAGTCAGCAAACCGTCCAAAACGTACCGTTGTATGAACTCGATCATGTGACGACGCTCAGTAACTTAACGACGGTCTATGTACCACCGGTTACGGATGAGCAGACGTTGAATCGTGACTTCGCAACCTTAAAAGAGATTATCGCTCGTTTACGCGGTGAAGGTGGTTGTCCGTGGGATCAAGAGCAGACACATGAGTCCTTAAAACGACATCTAATCGAAGAATCTTACGAATTACTGGAAGCAATCGACCTTCAGGACGATAACTTAATGATAGAAGAGCTAGGAGATGTCCTCTTACAGGTCATGCTCCATGCACAAATTGGTCTAGATGAAGGGTATTTTGATATTCGGGACGTCATCGGAAGCGTCAGTGATAAGATGATTCGTCGCCATCCGCATGTCTTCGGGGAAACGACTGTTGATTCTTCAGCAGACGTCGTTTCGAACTGGCAAGACATCAAAGCACAAGAAAAACCGGAGCGGACTTCTTTGCTTGATGGTGTGACAAAAGGAGCACCTGCTTTGATGCGCGCAGAAGACATTCAAAAGAAAGTGGCGAAAGTCGGTTTCGAGTGGGAAGATGTCGAGGGGGCACTTGAAAAAGTGATCGAAGAGTTACGTGAATTGAAAGAAGCAGCCCCAGAAGAACGACTCGGAGAATTTGGAGATGTCCTGTTCTCGATAACACTCGTCGGAAAATACCTCGGTCTATCGGCAGAAGAAGGATTACAACGAACGAATGATAAATTTATTCGCCGTTTTACACGGATGGAACAACTAGCGGATCGACCGCTCGTTGAGATGACGCTTGAAGAGCAAGATTCACTCTGGCATCAAGCGAAGCAGGAGGAACAGTCATGAGACTTGATAAATTTTTAAAAGTATCGCGTCTGATTAAACGACGGACGCTTGCGAAAGAAGTCGCCGATCAAGGTCGGATTACGATCAATGGTAATGTAGCGAAAGCAAGTAGCACGGTAGCAGCAGGTGATGAGATGACGATTCGGTTCGGAAATAAGATCGTGACAGTTGCGATTTCAAGCATTAAAGAACATGCGAAAAAAGAAGAAGCATCAGATATGTATGAAATCATCCGTGAAGAAAAGGTGAATTCCGAAGAATCGATGTAATTTACCGGAAAAAGGAAGTATACTAAAGAGTGTCAGGGATGACCACTCAGAAAGAGGAGGGATGATATGCCAACACCGCTCGAATCAGGGCGTCAAACGCCAAAGATCAAGCCGCTCAATGACCGTAAGAAGCAATTGAGTCAGAATGCTATTGAAAACCGTCGACGTCTCAAAAATCGCTTTTTCTTGTGTCTGACCGTCTTTTTGCTCATCTTTTCCCTCATGGGGTGGTCATACATGGAAAAACGGCAATTGATCGCAGAACAAAAGCAGTCATTTCAAGTAGCTGAACAGGAGCAGACGAAAGCAAAAAAAGAGACTGCTCGTCTGAAAGAAGAAATCAATCGTCTCAATGATAAAGAATATGTGGCGAACTTAGCCCGGAGTGAGTTGCTCTATTCGAAAAAAGGGGAAACGATCTTCTACTTTTCACCTGAAGACTAATTGAAGGTTGCCGATTGATTGAAAAAAGAATGAATCACTCGTATAATAAGAAACGAATCAACTAAAAAGGAGCAATACAATTTATGTCGATTGAAGTAGGCAGCAAAGTGCAAGGGAAAGTAACAGGCATCACGAATTTCGGAGCGTTCGTTGAGTTACCAACAGGGAAAACTGGTCTTGTTCACATTAGTGAAGTGGCAGATTCTTATGTTAAGGACATCAATGATGTATTAACGGTTGGTCAAGAAATCACCGTTAAAGTCTTAAGTGTTGAAAACGATGGTAAGATTGGTCTTTCCATTAAAAAAGCCGTCGATCGTCCAGAAGGTGAACGCCCACGTCCAGCACGTCAGTTCGATCGTGGACCACGTCCAGCAGGACAAGATCGCGGACCACGTTCGTTCGATAACAAAGGACCGCGTGGAGGCGGTAATCGTGGAGGCTTCAACAAAGGTGGCCGTAATACACCACCACCGCGCAAAGAACAATCGTTCGATACGTTGATGTCTAGTTTCCTGAAAGATAGTGAAGATCGTCTTGCTACATTGAAACGTCAAACGGATTCAAAACGTGGCGGGCGCGGCGCAAAACGTCAATAACTTGCTGACCTGTTCTCTATAAGAATAGAGATGGAATGACGCCGTTCATTCCATCTTTTATTTTTTTAAAATTATTTTTATAAAAAGCGTTGACTTTCATTTGACCTGCCCGTATTATAGAAAATGTGCTTAAGACGCACGAGTTAAAAATATGGCGGTGTAGCTCAGCTGGCTAGAGCGTACGGTTCATACCCGTGAGGTCGTGGGTTCGACTCCCTCCGCCGCTACCATATTTTTTTGGCCCGTTGGTCAAGCGGTTAAGACACCGCCCTTTCACGGCGGTAACACGGGTTCGAATCCCGTACGGGTCATTCTCAAAAAGCTATCTCTATTATATAGAGATAGCTTTTTTTAGGTTTTAACGGAAAGGGGTGAAGTCGTAATGGAAGGTGTGCCGTTCGAACCGCTCCTAGTCGGAGTGTCTGGAGGATGTGACTCGATGGTACTCGTCGATCGGTTGTATCGAGAAGGGTATGACATTGCAATTGCACATGTGCATCACGGATTACGAGAAGCATCCGACGAAGAAGCACATTTTATCGAAGACTGGGCAGCAACTCGAAAGATTTCGTTTTTCATGACGCGTTTAGACTGGGCAGGACGTACGAGCTCTCAAGCAGCATGTCGTGAGGAACGGTATGCATTTTTTGAGCGCATCATGGAAGAGACCGGACGCTCGCGTCTTGTTCTCGCCCATCATCAAGATGATCAAATCGAGACGCTACTCATTCAGCTCATTCGTGGAGAAGCACAGGTTGATGGTATTCCTGTCATTCGTCCGTTTGGTAACGGTTGGTTGCATCGACCGTTACTACATGAATCGAAGCAAACATTACTCGAGTATGCGCTGCAACATGAAGTTCCGTGGCGAGAAGATGCGTCAAATGCAGAAACCAATTATTTGCGCAATCAAATCCGGCATACGATTGTTCCAACACTCCGAGAAATGCGTCCAGAGTTTGAACAAGCAACAGCAGCAGCAGCACATGCGCGACAGCAAATCATGCGTGAGCAGGCAACGTTCGTTGCGACCTATCTCGACCGGTGTAAGGAAACAAACGGAATTCCGATCGCACGTATTTTAGAATTACCGACGGATTTACAGCGGCTCGTCTTGCCGACACTAACAGGAGAAACGTTTTCTTCAGAAACGATTCGTCACTTTGTTACATGGCTTCGGGTGGATAAGGGCTCGGACGAAGTGTATTATGGAAACTGGAGGATGCGACGTGCATATGGTTTTTTAATGCAGGATCGTGTGATACGGTCAATGAATGACGATTTACCGTTTCAAGTAGGGGAGAATTTGGGAACGTATCATTATGGTGAACAAATGGTTCGCTTCTCAATCGGAAACCAAGGTATCCCGCTGGACGCGATTGCGTTCCCGTTGACGGTGCGTCCGCCACGTCCAGGAGATCGGATCCAGCTTGCGGTGGGATCGAAAAAAGTCAGTCGAATTCTGATTGACGCTAAGGTTCCGCGTTATCTCCGAAAACAGGTTCCGGTCGTCGTCGATGCAAATGGAGTGATTTTAGCCGTCATTGGACATCGAATTGCAATATTCGGGTCATTTGAACTCCTCGCAAAATCTTATTTAATGATAGAATGGTAATGTAGTGTTTATTATGGAGGAGGAATACCTAGCATGACCTTGATGAACGATATGGAAAAAGTACTGATTTCAGAAGAAGAGATCCAAAATAAAGTGGGCGAACTCGCCGGCGAATTGACAGCGGATTATCACGATCGTTTTCCGTTGCTTGTGTGTGTCTTAAAAGGCGCGATGCCGTTCATGTCTGATCTTGTCAAAAAGATGGATATGCATCTTGAAATGGACTTCATGGACGTTTCAACGTATCACGGTGGGACAACATCAACAGGTGAAGTCAAGATTGAAAAAGATTTGAACACATCGGTAGAAGGACGCGACATCTTGATTGTCGAAGATATCATCGACAGCGGATTAACGCTTGGTTACCTCGTTGACCTCTTCAAGTACCGGAAAGCGAAGTCCGTTAAAATCGTGACATTGCTCGACAAACCGACAGGACGGAAGAATGACTTGCACGCAGATTACAGCGGCTTCGTCATTCCACACGAATTCGTCGTCGGTTATGGTCTGGATTACGAAGAGAAATACCGTAACCTTCCGTATGTAGGTGTCTTGAAACCTGCAGTCTACGGCGGCTAATTATTTTTAATCTCGTCTGTCCCATGATAAGATGAAACCAATTACAAAGCGCGCCCTGTCGCGCCAGGATTCGTATTCATCCACTAGAAAAACGAGATGGATGCGGAGAGGAGGCATAAGATGAACCGAGCAGTGAAGAATACCCTCGTGTTTGGGGTCATTTTTCTAGCTTTGATCTTGTTTCTGCAATACTTGCAGAGTCCAGTGAACAAAAGCAAAGAAATCAATTACACACAGTTTGTCGAGTCTGTTGAAAAAGGTGAAATCAAGACGGCTACCTTCCAATATGAAGGGCAGACGTATAATGTGACAGGAGATTTGCGTGAAAAAGATTCAACGTATGAGACAGTCGTACCGGCTGTTGATACGGAACTAACGGATCTCTATACGCAACTCAGAAGCCAAGGAGTCAAATTGGACTTCAAGGCAGCAGAAACGAATGGTGGTTGGATCGCGTTACTGACGACGATCGTTCCATTCATCATCATCTTCATCCTCTTCTTCTTCTTGATTAATCAAGCACAAGGTGGCGGTGGTGGCGGTCGCGTCATGAACTTCGGGAAATCGAAGGCACGCCTCTATGATACAGAGAAGAAAAAGATTACGTTTGATGATGTAGCCGGTGCAGACGAAGAGAAACAAGAACTCGTCGAAGTCGTTGAATTCTTGAAAGATCCGCGTAAATTCGCGAAACTCGGTGCCCGTATTCCGAAAGGGGTCCTCCTCGTAGGTCCTCCAGGTACAGGTAAGACGTTGCTCGCACGTGCCGCAGCTGGTGAAGCTGGCGTACCATTCTTCTCGATTTCAGGTTCTGACTTCGTTGAGATGTTCGTTGGTGTCGGGGCATCACGTGTCCGTGACTTGTTCGAAAACGCGAAGAAAAATGCACCATGTATCATCTTCATTGATGAAATCGATGCTGTTGGTCGTCAACGGGGCGCAGGTCTCGGTGGTGGACATGATGAGCGTGAGCAAACATTGAACCAACTTCTCGTTGAGATGGATGGATTCAGTGAAAACGAAGGCATCATCATGATCGCAGCAACGAACCGTGCTGATATTCTTGACCCAGCCTTACTCCGTCCAGGTCGTTTTGACCGTCAAATCACGGTTGACCGTCCAGATGTCGTCGGTCGTGAAGCAGTCTTGAAAGTTCACGCGCGGAACAAACCGCTTGATTCAACGGTTGATTTGAAAGCCATCGCACAACGGACGCCTGGATTCTCAGGTGCGGATCTTGAAAACCTTCTAAACGAAGCAGCACTTGTTGCCGCTCGTGCAGATCGTGATAAAGTCTCAATCGTTGACCTCGAAGAAGCGATTGACCGCGTCATTGCTGGACCAGCGAAGAAGAGCCGAATCATCTCGCCGAAAGAGAAAAAGATCGTCGCATGGCACGAAGCTGGACATACGATCATCGGTGTCACGCTCGACGATGCGGATGAAGTACACAAGGTAACGATCGTTCCTCGTGGTAACGCGGGCGGATATGTCGTCATGTTGCCAAAAGAAGATCGTTACTTCATGACGAAGCCGGAACTCGAAGATAAGATTACTGGATTGCTCGGTGGTCGCGTCGCAGAGGACATCGTCTTCGGAGAAGTCTCGACTGGGGCAAGCAATGACTTCCAGCGTGCGACAGGTCTTGCACGGAAAATGGTCATGGAGTTCGGAATGAGTGAAAAACTCGGACCACTTCAATTCGGATCAGGTCAAAGCGGTAACGTCTTCCTCGGCCGTGATTTCCAAAACGAACAGAATTACTCGGATGCAATCGCACACGAGATCGATACGGAAATCCAAGCGATCATCAACCGCTGTTACCAAAAAGCGAAAGATATTCTGACTGAGAAGCGCGATCAGCTCGACTTGATTGCAACGACGTTGCTTGAAGTCGAAACACTTGATCAAAAACAAATTCACCATCTCTTAGAGACAGGCGAATACAAAAAACATGAACCAGAAGCAACGACTCCAAAAGCAGAAGAGAAAGCACCGGAATCGACAGATGCAACCGTCGATCAACCGACAGAGTCTCCAACGCAAATGGGTTCAGTCGTTGACGAAGGACAAAATGTAGATACGGATACACCAGATACGCCGCGTCGCGACGATCAAGTGTAAACGGATAGAACGGATTCGATCTCGCATCGAATCCGTTCTTTTTTGTTACAGACCGAGCGAATACACATCGGTAGGTGTGACCATACGAGCATGGTATAATCACAACGTATATCATTCCGAGCGCGAAACAACGGAATATAAAAAGAAGCATGAAAATCGAGAAGAAGCGGGGAAATAAGCAAATGATTTTAGTCATCGATGTCGGAAATACGAATATCGTCTTAGGTGTCTATCAAGGACAAGAGTTGATCGAGCATTGGCGGATTGCGACAGACCGGACAAGGACGACGGACGAATACGGTATGCTCGTCAAAGCGTTATTTCGTGACGCAGAGCTAAACGTGGAAGAAATCGAGGGAATCGTGTTATCATCTGTCGTACCCCCCGTCGTGTTTCCGCTAGAAAATATGTGTGTGCGTTACTTTAAACGCCGTCCGTTTTTGATTGGACCAGGAATCAAGACAGGACTCGATTTAAAAGTCGATAATCCACGGGAAGTGGGAGCCGATCGAATCGTCAATGCAGTAGCGGCGACGGCGAAATACGAGGGACCGATGATCATCGTCGATTTTGGAACAGCGACGACGTACTGTTACATCGATGCACAAAAACGGTATTACGGCGGCATCATCTCACCGGGTGTGATGGTTGCGACCGAGGCACTCTATAATAAGGCAGCAAAATTGCCGCGAATTGAAATTGCGAAACCGCAGTCAACCATCGGACGAAATACGATCCATGCGATGCAATCGGGTACGTATTTCGGATATGTGGCGCAGGTGGACGGACTCGTTCACCGGATGAAAGAAGAAATGGGTGAAGCGAAGGTCATTGCGACCGGTGGTTTAGCCCGACTAATCAGCGAGGAATCCACGATGATTGAGATCGTCGATCCATTCTTGACGTTAGATGGATTACGGATTATCTACGAACGAAATAAGTGAGGGATTAAGATGAAACGGGAAGAATTATTAGCACAATTAAAAGATGACTATTTAGTACGGGCGTTAGGCTTCAACGGAGAAGTTCGTGCATTTGCGATACGTTCGACAAAAACGGTCTATGAAGCACAACTTCGTCACCAGACGACACCGGTCGTCACGGCAGCGCTCGGTCGGACACTAACAATCGGCGCGATGATGGGTACGATGCAAAAAGGCGATACACGTGTCACATTGAAAGTCGAAGGCGATGGACCAATCGGAAAAATCATCGTCGATGCCGATGCAAAAGGGGTCGTTCGTGGATATGTCAGTCGTCCCCGCGTCGAGATGGATACGTACGTCAATGCAGACGGTCTGACGAAATTAAAAGTCGGTGAAGCGGTCGGTCGCGGAAACATCTCTGTCATCAAGGATCTCGGGTTGCGTGACTTTGTCGGAGGTCAATCTCCGATTCAAACCGGTGAGATCAGCGAAGACTTCACGTATTACTTCGCTGTATCGGAACAAAGTCCATCAGTCGTTGGAGCTGGCGTTCTCGTTTACCCAGAAGACGAATCGGTCATTGCAGCAGGTGGGTTGATCGTTCAATTGATGCCGGGTGCATCGGAAGAGACGATCGCAGCGCTTGAAAAACGTGTCGGAGCTCTTAAACCAATCTCCATTCTCGTCGGTGAGGAAAAAACACCCGAAGAAATGTTAGAACTCGTTCTCGGTGACTACGAACATCTTGATACGATTCCGGTGTCATTCGAATGTACATGTGACCGCGACAAATTAGCAACAGCGATTATTGCCCTCGGACCAGATGAGATTCAAGCGATGATTTATGAAGATGGTGGCGCGGAAGCTGTTTGTCACTTCTGTTCAGAGCATTACCACTATGATGTTCCAGAATTAGAGGAACTTCGCGAAAAATCACTTGAAAGAGCATAAGAGGGATCCGATATGGGGAATGTACAACCTAAGTACTTGTGGATGTTGATCTTCATCTTATTGTTGACGAATTTCATGACCGGCGCTTATGCCTTCATGGGTGAGCTCCCTAAGGTCGATTCTCCTAAAATCGTTCAGGACAGCATTGGCGGTCCGCTTGAGGATGTCATCGCCGAAGTCGGTGATGAAAAAATCACCCGAGCAATGGTCTATCAGACGATGCGAACGGAACAAGAGAAGCAGACAATCGATCGTTTGATTCAAGAAGCGGTCGAGCGCCAGACAAAGGATGGAAAAAAGCCGGAAGTTAAACGCTTTGATTGACAGATTTCATCCAGTCCGCTGATAATTAATCTATCGGATTACTTGGAATTCAAGCGGTTCACTAATGAGGAGGAATGGTCATGCGTATTGCGAATTCAGTATTAGATTTAGTCGGTCGGACACCGATCGTCAAGTTACATCATCTAACGGGTCCTGAGGATGCAGATGTATATCTGAAACTGGAGTACATGAACCCTGGATCTAGCGTAAAAGACCGGATCGCGTTATCAATGATTGAAGCGGCAGAAGAAGCAGGTCAACTTAAAGAGGGAGATACGATCATCGAGCCGACGAGTGGGAACACGGGTATTGGACTAGCGATGGTCGCTTCGGCGAAGGGATACCGTTCCATCCTCGTCATGCCGGAAACAATGAGCATGGAACGTCGGACGTTGCTTCGCGCCTATGGTGCGGAATTGATTTTGACGCCAGGTCCTGAAGGGATGAAGGGGGCGATCGCTCGCGCGACAGCGGAAGCGGAAGAGCACGGTTACTTCATGCCTCAACAATTCAATAACGGTGCCAATCCAGTCGTGCATGAAAAAACGACAGGTCCTGAAATCGTCGAAGCGTTCGAAGGTATGCAACTCGATGCGTTCATCGCGGGAATCGGAACCGGTGGGACGATCACGGGTGCTGGTAAAGTGTTGCGCGATGCTTTCCAAGACATTGAAATCATTGCTGTTGAACCAACGGATTCACCGGTCTTATCAGGTGGTAAACCGGGGCCGCATAAACTGCAAGGTATCGGTGCTGGATTCGTACCGTCGATTCTCGATACAGATATTTATGATGGTGTCGAGCAAATCACGACGGAAGAAGCATTTGATCACGCACGCCGAGCAGCGAAGACGAACGGTGTCTTAGGCGGTATCTCGTCAGGTGCTGCGATTGCAGCGGCGCTCAAGACGGCAAAACGTCTCGGTAAAGGAAAAAATGTCCTCGCGATCATTCCTTCAAACGGTGAGCGGTACTTAAGTACACCGCTGTATCAAGTCGAGGAAGAAGCAGATCAATCGAAGTAATCCATCATACGTACACGGAAGTCATTCGGCTTCCGTGTACTTTTTTGCGTATAATGAGAGCAGAATAGTGTGAAGTGGGGGACGCGTATGCGACAGACGAAATATAAAGCAATACCATGGACGAAAGAACAATTCTACAATCGGTATGTCGAACAGACGATTGGAACAACAGGACACGTCTGGCTCGAAAGCGGTCGAATCGGACGGTATACGATGGCGGCGACTCGTCCTGTCGGATACCTCCGGACAAAGGACGGGATGACGACGATTGAGACAGATGGAAAAGTCGAGACGTCGACGGCAAACCCGTTTGATCTACTCGAACGACTCCGCGTCGAACGTGAATCCATCCGACCGAATGGAATGCCGCCATTCTTTGGTGGATTTGCCGGATATGTCAGTTATGATGCTGTCCGTTATTTAGAAAAGCTACCGGAGCAAGCGATGGATGATCTACAAACACCTGATTTATCGTTCTACTGGTACGATGAAGTTGCCGTGTTTGATGAGGAAACGAAGCAATTGTTCATTGCCGTGACGCGAGACACAGCAGAGGAAGCGACACAGATTCTTGAAGAAGAAGTCGCGCGTTGGTGCGTCAAGACAAATAGACCGCAGTTTACAACAACCGGTTCATCCGGCGAGCGAGAACGAGCTTTCGGACAGGAAGCGTTCATGACAGCGGCACACCGGATTAAATCGTATATTGAGGATGGTGACGTCTTCCAAGTCAATTTGTCCGTCCGCCAACAAGAACCGCTTGGGACGACAGCGGAACATCTGTATGATGTATTACGACAAATTAATCCTTCTCCATACATGGGTTACTTCGCAGATGAGGATTTAACACTTGTGTCCGCCTCACCTGAGTTGCTCGTCGAAAAAATCGGTGATGCGTTAGCGACACGCCCGATTGCGGGAACACGACCACGCGGGAAGGATGAAGAAGAGGATTTACGACTCGCGAAAACCTTACTGGATAACGAAAAAGAACGGGCAGAGCATGTGATGCTCGTTGATTTAGAGCGGAATGATTTAGGGCGCGTTAGTCGTTATGGTACGGTTCATGTCGATGAGCTGATGGTGATCGAGAAATACTCCCACGTGCAACATATCGTCTCAAACGTCAGAGGGGAAGTGGCTTCGGAACACTCCGGGAGTCAAGTGCTCGCTGCAATGTTCCCAGGTGGGACGATCACCGGTGCGCCAAAAATCCGGACGATGGAAATCATTGAAGAACTGGAACCAGTTCGGCGCGGCATCTACACTGGATCGCTTGGCTTCATCAGTTGGGCGGATGATGTCATCTTTAATATCTTGATTCGGACACTCGTCGCAAAAGACGGGATGGCATATGTTCAAGCAGGTGCTGGAGTCGTCACGGATTCGGATGCGGCACGTGAATATGAGGAGTCACTCAGTAAGGCCAAAGCGTTATGGGTGACAAAAGAAACGGCGGAGGGAACACGATGATTGTATTGATTGATAACTATGATTCCTTTACGTATAACTTAGTCCAGTATTTCGGCGAACTTGGACAAGACATCCGGGTATTTCGCAACGACGCGATTACGCTTGCGGAAATCGAAGCGTTGCAACCCGATCATCTCGTCATCTCACCGGGTCCCTGTACACCGAATGAAGCGGGGATCAGTCTAGAGGCGATTGCTTACTTCGCTGGGAAGGTGCCGATACTAGGGGTCTGCTTAGGTCATCAAGCGATTGGACAAGTATTCGGTGGTAAAGTCGTCCGTGCGAAGGAGCTGATGCACGGAAAAGTCTCGCCACTGACGCATGACGGACAAGGCATCTTTGAACGGATCCCACAAGCGACACCGGTGACGCGTTACCATTCACTTGTCGTTGAACGTAAGACATTCCCGGAAGTACTCGAAGTGACAGCGGAAGCCGGCGGAGAGATCATGGCACTCCGTCACCGGACGTTGCCGATTTTAGGTGTCCAGTTCCACCCGGAAGCGATTTTGACACGAGACGGTAAACAGATGTTAAAAAATTTCTTGGAGTTGACGCATTATGTATCTCTGGCATGACGGAATCATCAAACGAGAAGAAGAGATAAGAATCTCCCCACTCGATCACGGATTCGTCTACGGGATGGGTGTATTCGAGACGTTTCGGACGTATAACGGACATCCGTTTTTGTTCGATGATCATATTGAACGCTTACAGATGAGTTGTGTCGCACTCGGGATCCAGCTAGCATATGACCGGAAAGCCTTACGGCAAGCGATCCAAGATTTATATGACGCACATGGGGCGAACGATTTATACATTCGCTTGAACGTCTCGGCCGGTCCACGCGAGATCGGGTTATCAATCGATCCTTACGATACGCCGACCGTGTTGATCTATGCGAAACCAATCGCTCCGCGGAAACGGGCGGAACGTGCACTCGAGACGATTCGTTTACCGCGCAGTACACCGGAGACGACATACCGCTTGAAGTCACATCATTACATGAACAATCTACTGGCGAAACGCCAATTGTTCAATCCGGAAGCAGAAGGGTTGTTCTTAACGAAGGAAGGTCATGTCTGTGAGGGCATTACGTCAAACATCTTTTGGCGTTACGGAAGTACATGGTATACATCATCGCTTGAAACTGGTGCACTGAACGGGATTACCCGTCAGTTTTTGATGCAACACCTACCAGTCGAAGAACGCCTGGCGTATTTACCACAGCTCGAAGAAGCAGATGAGATCATCTATACGAATTCCGTTCAGGAAGCGGTCGCCATTTCGGCACTTGACGGACGCCCTTTCCCTGGAATCAATGGAATAGGATATGCACAACTCATGACGCTGTTCGATCAATCCGTCGAACAGGTGACGACAAGGAGGGAACAACGATGACTTACATCATGGGTATCTTGAACGTGACACCGGACTCCTTTTCGGACGGTGGACAATATGTCGATGTCGAGCAAGCGATACGGCAAGCACGTCAGCTCGTTGCGGATGGAGCAGATGCAATCGATATCGGTGGAGAATCGACACGACCAGGTGCAGCATTCGTATCAGTCGAAGAAGAACTCGCCCGTGTCTTACCGATCATTAAACGCATCAAACGAGAGCTGAACGTCCTCGTGTCGATCGATACGTACAAACCGGTCGTCGCAGAAGCTGCTATTGAAGCGGGAGCAGATATCATTAACGATGTTTGGGGCTCGAAGTGGGGCGATCGTTCGATGGTCAACGTCGCAGCGCGATACAGTGTACCGATCATTTTGATGCATAACCGGGAGACGGCGCACGGGGCAGATATGCTTGCAGAAGTCCGAGCAGACCTTGAGGAATCGATTCGGTTAGCGAAACAGGCAGGTGTAGCGGAAGAGCACATTTGGCTCGACCCGGGGATTGGATTCATGAAGACGCATGAAGAGAACTTGTACCTGATGCGTCATCTATCGATCGTAACGGACTTCGGGTATCCCGTTTTACTTGGGACGTCCCGTAAATCGATGATTGGTCTCGCGCTCGGATTACCGACGGAAGAACGACTTGAAGGAACGATTGCGACGGTGTGCTACGGGATTCAACAAGGATGTGACTGGATGCGTGTGCATGACGTCAAAGAAGTCAAACGGGCAGCACAGATGATGGACATCATGTTGGCTGCGACGAAGGGGGAATAACGGTGGATCGAATTCATGTAACAGGCATGCGTTTTTATGGGTATCACGGTGTATTTGCAGAAGAGACGAAACTCGGTCAACGCTTTAATGTCGACTTATCGATCGGACTTGCATTGGCAGAAGCCGGTCGGACGGATGATTTAACGAAAAGTGTCAATTACGCCGAATTGTATGAAGCGACGAAACGTGTCGTCGAAGGAGAACCGCTCCAACTCGTCGAAGCCTTGGCGGATCGTATTGCAAAAGCAGTCTTTGCGTTAGACGAACGAATTCAAGAAGCGTCGATCAAAGTCATCAAGCCGGATCCGCCGATTGCTGGTCATTATGAACATGTGGCGGTCGAGATCAATCGACTCCGGGGGGACTATGCATGAAGCAAGCTTACATTGCACTCGGCTCGAACATCGGCGATAAGGCGGCTCACTTAAGAGCAGCGATTGCTCGCCTGAGAGCATTACCGTCTGTTCATGATGTAAAGGTCTCTTCCATTTATGAAACCGTACCTGTCGGGTATCTCGAGCAGGATTTATTTTATAATATGGTCGTCGCGATTCAAACAACGGACGAGGCAGAGGTCTTACTTGGACGACTGCAGGAAATCGAACAGCTAGAAGGGCGCGAGCGTCTGTTCAAAAATGGACCGCGGACGCTTGATTTAGATATTTTGTTATATGGGGGAGAACGTATTGACCTTGAAGGATTAACCGTTCCGCATCCGCGGATGCAAGAGCGGGCATTCGTCCTCGCGCCATTACTTGAACTGGCAGCAACATGCGTCATACCTGGTCTTGGGCAAAGTGTCGAGCAATTGTACCAGCAGTTACCGGAGACAGAACGAAACGGTGTGCGACGCTTAGGTGGTCTTTTAGAAGCGGAGGAACAATAATGGAATTTAACATTGGTGATGTCAAATTGAAGAATCAAGTCATCTTGGCACCGATGGCAGGCGTCTGTAATCCGGCGTTTCGGTTAATCGCAAAAGAATTCGGTGCAGGACTCGTCTGTGCGGAGATGGTCAGCGATAAAGGGATCTTGTACGAGAACGAACGGACGCTACAGATGCTGTACGTGGATGAGCGGGAAAAACCGCTCAGTCTTCAAATCTATGGTGGTTCAAAGGAGACACTCGTTCAAGCAGCGCGATATGTCGAAGCGAATACGAATGCCGACATCATTGATATCAATATGGGGTGTCCCGTCCCGAAAGTCACGAAAAGTGATGCTGGAGCGAAATGGTTGCTTGATCCGGATAAGGTCTATGAGATGGTCCATGCGGTGACACAAGCAATCGATAAACCGGTGACGGTCAAGATGCGGACCGGCTGGGACAGTCATCACATCTATTGTGTCGATAATGTCAAAGCGGCAGAAGCAGGTGGCGCGAAGGCTGTTGCCATTCACGGACGGACACGTTCACAAAAATATGAAGGGGTCGCAGACTGGAACATCATCGGTGAAGCAAAAAAAGCGGTCAATATTCCAATCATCGGGAACGGGGATGTTCAAACCCCACAAGATGCTAAACGAATGATTGATGAGATTGGTGTCGACGGTGTCATGATCGGACGGGCCGCTCTCGGAAACCCATGGATGTTGTATCAGACGATCCAGTATCTCGAATCAGGAACGCTTCCGGCAGAACCGACGGCGCGCGAGAAGATTGATATCTGTCTCTTGCACGCCACACGACTAGTCGCGCTAAAGGGAGAAGAACTCGCCGTGCGCGAAATGCGGACACATGTCGCCTGGTACTTGAAAGGAATGAAGGGGAACGGTCGCGTTCGCAATGCGTTATTCAATATCGACACACACGCGGGACTCGTTGAACTGCTACAGCAGTACTTACAGACACTCGAAGAAGACGTAGCATATGCCTAACAGGTAAAGTATAGTCGGACAGAGTCGTTTTGTGGTACGCTAGTTGCATTGAAGATGAGCGTATCGGTTTTCTAAAAGGGCTGTCGGTCATTCCGACAGCTTTTTATTCGAGAGAATCGTCGTGAACCATTATTAAAAGGAGTGAAGACAGTGAGTCAGGATATGGAAATGAACGATCAAATGCAGGTGCGTCTCGGTAAGATGAACGCCATGCGTGAACAAGGTCTCGATCCATTCGGCGCACGTTTTGAACGTTCGACGGATACCGCGAGCATTCGTGCGTCGTTTGGTGAACATACAAAAGAAGAGTTGGCTGAACTAAAACCGGAAGTTGCTATCGCGGGTCGTGTCATGACGACACGTCGTAAAGGGAAGGTTGGTTTTACGAACGTTCAGGATGTACAAGGTCAAATTCAGTTGTATGTCCGTAAAGATGATGTCGGTGAAGAGGCGTATGAGATCTATAAGACATGTGACTTAGGTGACATCGTCGGGATCCAAGGATACGTGTTCAAGACGAATGTTGGTGAACTCTCTGTTCATGTCACAGCATTTACGTTATTGACAAAAGCGTTACGTCCGCTTCCGGATAAATATCATGGATTAAAGGATATCGAGCAACGCTACCGTCAGCGCTATCTCGACCTTATTACGAACCAAGAATCACGTGAGACATTCATCGCCCGTAGTAAAGTCATTCGTGGAATCCGTCAATATCTTGATAACCTCGGATACTTGGAAGTCGAAACACCAATGTTGCATACGATCGCGGGTGGAGCATCGGCGCGTCCGTTCATCACGCATCATAATGCACTCGACATGACGCTTTACATGCGGATTGCGATTGAGCTTCATTTGAAACGTTTGATTGTCGGTGGACTTGAGAAAGTCTACGAAATCGGTCGTGTATTCCGTAATGAAGGAATCTCAACACGTCATAACCCAGAGTTTACGATGATCGAACTCTATGAAGCGTATGCGGATTATAAAGACATCATGAACTTAACAGAGAATCTGATTGCTCACGTCGCACAAGAAGTACTCGGTACGACACAAGTCACTTACGGAGAAGACGTCATCGATTTATCTGTCGGTTGGAAACGAGCGCACATGGTCGATCTCGTTAAAGAAGCAACAGGTGTCGACTTCTTCGAACAGATTTCAAACGAACGTGCCCTTGAACTCGCGCATGAACACGGTGTTGAAGTCCAGTCGCACATGACGACGGGACATATCTTGAATGAGTTCTTCGAACAAAAAGTAGAAGAAACACTCGTTCAACCAACATTCGTCTATGGTCATCCTGTTGAAGTATCACCACTTGCGAAGAAAAATCCAGAGGATCCACGCTTTACGGATCGCTTTGAATTATTCATCGTCCGTCGTGAACATGCGAATGCCTTCACGGAATTGAACGATCCAATCGATCAACGTGAACGTTTCGAAGCACAACTCGTCGAAAAAGAAGCAGGAAACGACGAAGCACATGAAATGGATACAGACTTCATTGAAGCACTCGAGTACGGTATGCCGCCAACAGGTGGTCTTGGAATCGGGATCGATCGTCTCGTCATGTTGTTGACGAATGCGCCATCGATTCGTGATGTATTACTCTTCCCAACAATGCGTCACCAACAAAATTAATGAGTAGAGCTCCGTTTCTTCTATAGCTTATAGAAGGAACGGAGCGTTCTTTTTGAAGTCAATGTAGGGATAAACGAGTCAAAAAACGGGTAAATAAAAGTTTTTAAATGTTTTTCTAATAAAATGCTTGTACGATTCAAAAAGCCATGGTATATTACTTCTTGTGCCGCGAATGGTCGTGACACACAAAAATAAATATCAAAAAAGTTGTTGACAATCGGGTTGATAACTTGTTAAGATATTAAAGTCGCTGAAAACGACACGACGAACTTTGAAAACTGAACGATGAGGCAAAAATCGTATTCTACGGAATACAAAAACGAATGAAGCGCAAGCTTCGTCAATCGTGACTCCGGT
>NZ_JACSNI010000012.1:0-7712 GCF_018619055.1 Exiguobacterium sp. s130
CGAAAGTAGTTGGGGGCTTCCCCCTGTGAGGATAGGACGTTGCCAGGCACTTGACCGATCTGCAGATTGCAGGTCGGTCTTTTTGTGTTATGTGAAACTTCAGACTGTTCTGATTATTGGTCGAGTCATTGACATGACACCCTCTGCTTGTTACCATAACATCAATATTCTTTTATAAAAGAGAAAGCGAGTGGATAACATGTGGGAGAACAAATTTGCTAAAGAGGGTTTGACGTTTGATGACGTCTTACTCGTACCCCGTCGTTCGAGTGTCTTACCGCGCGACGTTGATTTATCTGTCACGCTATGTGAAGGGATCACACTTAATATTCCGTTGATCAGTGCTGGGATGGATACAGTCACAGAAGCTCCGATGGCAATCGCAATGGCACGCCAAGGTGGTCTTGGTGTTATTCATAAGAACATGTCAATGGAAGAACAAGCAGAACATGTCGATCGCGTCAAACGTTCTGAAAATGGTGTCATCACGAATCCGTTCTATTTAACGCCAGAGCGTCAAGTCTACGATGCTGAGTATTTAATGAGTAAATATCGCATCTCAGGTGTTCCGATCGTTAACAACGAAACAGAGCGTAAATTAGTAGGGATTTTGACGAACCGTGATCTTCGTTTCGTTAAGGATTATTCGACCGTCATTGAAACAGTAATGACAACAGAAGAACTCGTGACAGCAAAAGTTGGTACGTCCCTCGCAGAAGCAGAACAGATTCTCCATAAGCATCGCATCGAAAAGTTACCACTCGTTGATGAGAACGGTGTGTTAAAAGGATTAATCACGACAAAAGATATCGAAAAAGTCGAACAGTATCCACATGCTGCGAAAGATCAATTCGGTCGTTTACTTGTCGCAGCAGCTGTCGGTGTGACGAAAGACGCTTCAACACGTGCGAAGTTCCTGGTCGATGCAGGTGTTGATGCACTCGTCGTCGATACAGCTCACGGTCACTCAGAAGGTGTTCTCGTCAAGGTACGTGAATTACGTGAAGAATATCCAAACTTACCAATCATTGCAGGCAACGTTGCGACTGCAGAAGCAACACGCGATTTGATTGAAGCCGGTGCATCTGTCATTAAAGTCGGTATTGGACCTGGTTCGATTTGTACGACACGTGTTGTCGCAGGTGTCGGTGTACCACAAATCACAGCCGTTTTCGATTGTGCGACAGAAGCACGAAAACACGGCGTTTCGATTATCGCTGACGGTGGCATTAAGTACTCTGGGGATATCGTGAAAGCACTTGCTGCTGGTGGTCACGCTGTCATGCTCGGAAGCTTGCTTGCAGGAGTAGAAGAGAGCCCAGGTGAGATGGAGATCTATCAAGGACGTCAATTCAAGACGTACCGTGGTATGGGTTCTGAAGCATCGATGAAACGCGGTAGCCAAGACCGTTACTTCCAAGAAGCAGACAAAAAGTTCGTTCCAGAAGGAATCGAAGGAAGGGTCGCTTACCGTGGTAAACTCGGTGACTCAGTGTACCAACTCGTCGGTGGTATTCGTTCAGGTATGGGATACTGTGGTGCTGCGACGTTAGAAGAATTGCGTGAAGAGACACAGTTCATCCGTATGACGGGCGCTGGTTTGCAAGAAAGCCATCCGCACGATATTCAAATTACCAAAGAAGCCTCTAACTACACACGTCAATAAACAAAAGCCTCGTCTTTCTCTAGCAGAAAGGCGAGGCTTTTTTTATGATGATCTATGCAGATTCCATGCGTCTATCAATAATTGTAATCCTTCCGTCAACTCATGCTCAGAGAGACTCGCAAATCCAAGAACGATTTGAGGCGTATTGGAGAGAAGCGGTAACTGGGCATATTGAGAGAGACCGTATACTTGGATGCCTTGTTGTTGTGCCCGCTTTACTAGCTCTTGCTCCGTCATTCCGTTCGCTACGGAAACGACAACATGGAGTCCAGCACTTTCGCCAGTCAACCGTAAAGCAGGGATCCGACGAAGCGATTGGATCAGCACATCTAGTTTACGACGATAGACTTTACGCATCCGATTAAGATGTCGTTCAAAGTCGCCCTCTTTCATGAAACGTGTCAAGATCGTTTGATCAAAGCGCGAGACACTACAGGTATAATGGGATAATTCGGCTTGATACTGTGCGCGTAAGACTTCCGGTAAGACCATATAACCGATCCGTAGTGAAGGCATGAGCGATTTTGAGAAGGTACTCATATAAATGACACGATTGCTGTCCATGTTGTGAAGAGACGGGATCGATTTACCACTATAGCGGAATTCGCTATCGTAGTCGTCTTCGATGATAAAACGGGTCGGATCCATCGCCGCCCAGTTCAACAACTGGTGTCTTCGATTGACGGACAGGATGCTACCTGACGGAAACTGATGTGCCGGTGTGACATACATGACATCGACATTTGATTCCTGCAGTTGATCGATGCGTAATCCATTCGCGTCGACACGAATCGGTTCAATCATTCGTTCATGATTTTCAAGCAAGAGGCGTGTCGTATGATAACCGGGATCCTCGATGCCATACGTGACGTTTCGTCCTAGTAAGAAAAGAACGATGGGCAACAGTTGCTCGATACCTGAACCGACGACGATCTGTTCCGGAGAACAGACAACACCACGTGAGTGATAAAGATAGGTCGCAATCTCTTCACGCAACGTTTGATCGCCTTGCGGATGACCGAGCGAGACGAGTGGATGGTGATCGGTATCGATGATGTCTTTGGCATACTTTCGCCAACGGGTGAACGGGAAAGAGATCCCTTCAATCTTACTTGGATGAAAGTCATACGTGATGACCGGTTTTTCTTTAGTCACACGCGGTTCGATGACGGGTGAGGTTTTGACGTAAGCAAGCTCCTCATAGGCAAGAACGAAATACCCTTTACGCGAGATGGATTCGACATAACCTTCTGCGACAAGTTGTTGATAAGCAAGTTCAATTGTCGTTTGACTTAAGTTCAAGAATTGACCGAGCTTTCGTTTAGAAGGCAATTTTGTGCCGTAGGCTAAACGCCCGACGATGATTTCGTTTCGAATCTGTTGATAAAGTTGTTCATAAAGTGGTTTCTCTTGATCGCGTGTAAGTTGAAACGATAGCATGTCCATCTCGTATGACTCCTTCATAATAAACTGACCTGTTGAAATCATCATAAACTGATACTTTTAAAAGTGTCAACGTTCCGTATACTAAAGGGGTGAAAGTCAACCAAGGGGGAATGGATATGGAACGTCAACAAGGTACGGATCGTGTCAAACGTGGAATGGCTGAAATGCAAAAGGGTGGCGTCATCATGGATGTCGTCAATGCGGAACAAGCAAAGATTGCGGAAGCAGCAGGTGCTGTTGCAGTCATGGCGCTCGAACGTGTCCCGTCGGATATTCGTCGTGACGGAGGCGTCGCACGGATGGCAGATCCGTTGATTACGGAAGAAGTACTCGGAGCGGTCTCGATTCCCGTCATGGCCAAATGCCGGATCGGTCATATCGTCGAAGCACGTGTTCTCGAATCGATGGGGGTCGATTTCATCGATGAGAGTGAGGTTCTGACTCCGGCAGATGAACAATATCATTTACTGAAGTCAGAGTTCACGGTACCGTTCGTCTGTGGCGCACGTGATCTTGGGGAAGCAGCCCGTCGTATCGCCGAAGGAGCCGCGATGATTCGGACGAAAGGTGAGCCAGGAACAGGAAATGTCGTCGAAGCCGTTCGCCATATGCGAAAAATTCAAGCACAATTGAAGCAGATTTTGCATGTCAGTCCTGATGAATTGATGACATTTGCGAAAGAATGGGGTGCGCCGTACGAAGTATTACGTGATATTCGGACACAGGGACGTCTACCGGTCGTCAATTTTGCAGCCGGGGGAGTTGCGACACCAGCTGATGCCGCGCTCATGATGCATCTTGGGGCAGATGGTGTCTTCGTCGGATCGGGGATCTTTAAATCAGAACACCCAGAACGTGTGGCTCGGGCGATTGTTGAAGCGGTTACGTATAAAGATGATTTTGGACGGATTGCCTCTTTATCCAAAGGGCTCGGAACAGCAATGAAGGGAATCGATGTCACTTCGATGCCGTTTGAGGAACGGATGGCGACACGCGGATGGTAATTGGTATTCTGGATGTTCAAGGTGCAGTCCGTGAACATCAACAGCAGCTGGAAGGTCTTGGTGTCGATGTCGTTCTAGTCAAACAAGCGAGTGATCTTGCAGGGCTGGATGGACTCGTCTTACCCGGCGGCGAATCGACCGCGATGCGTCGATTGATCGAACGTTATGAATTGCTGGAACCGCTTCGGGAAAAAGCGACGACGCTACCGATGTTCGGGACATGTGCCGGAATGATTCTACTCGCAACCGCTGTCGAAGCAGGTCAGAGCCATCTCAACGCAATTTCGATGACGGTCCGTCGAAATGCTTTCGGTCGACAAATTGATTCATTTGAAGGATTGCTACCGGTTGAAGGAATTGAGGAACCAATCGAGGCAGTATTCATTCGAGCGCCATTGATTCTGTCTGTCGGGGAAGGAACACGCGTGATTGCGAAAGTCGAAGATCAGATCGTTGCCGTCGAGACATCATTACACCTCGCGTGCTCATTCCATCCTGAATTGACAGAGGACGATCGCTTACATCAGTATTTTTTACAAAAGATTAAACAGCGTCAATCGATCCGTTCGTAAAGCGTGGAAGCATCTGACAGGTTCTACTGTCGGGTGCTTCTTTTGTGCTACACTATTTGTAAAATGAATGATTGAGTGAAGGAGAGACACGATGAAACGAATCTTGCTACTCTGTTTAAGTGTCCTGCTGGTCGTAGGTTTTCCTACAACTGGACAAGCGGCACCTTCGATTCAAGCAGAGTCTTACATAATGGCCGATGCGGTCACAGGAAAAATCCTCCTTCAATCGGAAGCGGATGTTTCTCTACCACCGGCTTCGATGACAAAGCTGATGACGCTTTACCTCGTTCGACGACAAATCGAATTAAAAAAGCTGACGTGGGATCAAAAAATCAAACCGAGTGCAAAAGTATTAAAGCTTGCGAACACGTCCGGCATTGCTCGTGTTCCTGTTAAAGCAAAAACGTATACGGTTCGTGAGATGTATAACGCGGCGTTCATTAAATCAGCCAATGATGCAGCCGTCATGCTAGCCGAGACGGTATCCGGTTCAGAGGCGACATTCGTTGAAAAAATGAATGAGACAGCGAAACAGTTCGGTATGAACGATACGGAGTATGCGAATGCATCCGGACTTGATGCTGTCGATGCGACGCTTCCGGGAACAAATCTGATGACAGCAACGGATATCGCGTTACTCGTCATCCGCTACATCAAGGATTATCCGGATGTACTGGATGTGACGAATAAAACACAGATGAAACTTGATGGAGAGGTCTTGAATAACTCGAATAAGATGCTGGCGAAGGAAAAATTCGCATATGCTGGCATGCGGGGGATGAAGACAGGAACGACCGATTTAGCAGGTTACTGCTTCGCGAGCGTAACGACGCGGGATAATATGACACTTGTCACGGTCGTCATGCGAACGGATTCCGATCAAGCCCGTTTCAAGGAAACGAAAAAGCTACTCGACTATGGTTTTGCGACGTTTGAGCCATTGACGTATTACGGAAAAGGGGAACGGATCAAAGACGCTCTTCCGATTAAAGGGGCAACTATCCGGCAGTTAGACGTCGTCACGGACGGTTCGTTATACATCACGGTCTTAAAACAAGCGAAGACGCGGGAACCACGGTTCGACTTCTCAAAAACAACGGCTCCCGTGACGAAACAAGAAGTCGTCGGTACGGTACAGGTCGCGGACGATGGGGTCTATCTACCAGGTTTTGAGACACCGCGTGTGAATTTGTATAGCGCAACTGCCGTTCCACTTGCGAGTGTTCCGACACGCCTCGTCCGCGCTTGGACGGCTTGGTCGAAGCAAATTGAACAAGCGATTCAACAATCGGCTCTTGTCAACTTCCAAGACGATGGTGTAAAGTAAGACTAATCTCATAAAGATGCTATGAACGGACCAAGTAGATGTATCGATACTGTTAAGAGAGCTAGTGGGTGGTGTGAACTAGTCAGATCGATGGATTGAATCGAGCCGGATCGCACACCTTGCGAACAAGGTGCGGGTACGCCCGTTATCGCGTCTTAAGTTGGCTAGATGTGTCTAGCAATGAGGGTGGCAACGCGGATCCAGGTGATTCGTCCCTTTTCGGTAGGAATACCGGAAAGAGACGAGTCGCCTTTTTTTATGACATAAAGGAGGAATTGAAGATGATTGATATTAAACGATTACGCCAAGATTTTGACGCCATTCAAGAAAAGTTAGCGCACCGAGGAGAGGACTTGACGGACATGAACCGTTTCCTTGCACTTGATGAGAAGCGTCGAGAACTGATTGCGCGGACAGAAGTGTTGAAAGCAGAACGAAATGAAGCGACGAAAAAAATCGCTGAACTGAAACGCAATAAAGAGAATGCAGATGAAGCGATTGCTGCGATGCGTAGTGTCGGGGACGAGATCAAGACGCTTGACGACGAATTACGTGACGTCGAAGCGACATTGAATCAACTTCTCCTCGGTATTCCGAACATTCCACATGACAGCGTACCGGTCGGTTCTTCTGAAGATGACAATGTCGTCATCCGTGAAGTCGGTGATAAACCAGCGTTTGATTTCGAAGCGGTCCCGCACTGGGATTTGATGGAGCAATTAAAGATCGTTGACGTAGAGCGTGCTGGAAAAGTCACAGGTAGCCGGTTTGTCTTTTATCGTGGGGCAGGGGCACGTCTTGAGCGGGCATTGATCAACTTCATGATGGATCTCCATCAAGATCAACACGGCTACACAGAGATCTTGCCGCCACTCATGGTCAACCGCGATTCAATGACAGGAACAGGACAACTGCCGAAATTCGAGGAGGATGCGTTCAAGATTGAAGAGACGAACTACTTCCTCGTACCGACAGCAGAAGTTCCAGTGACGAACATGCACCGCGAAGAAATCCTGACTGCAGATCAGTTACCGATCGGCTATGCCGCATACAGCCAATGTTTCCGTTCAGAAGCTGGTTCTGCCGGACGCGATACACGCGGTTTGATCCGTCAGCACCAATTCAATAAAGTTGAACTCGTTCGTTTCGTCAAACCAGAAGAATCTTACGAGCAACTTGAATTGTTAACGGGACAGGCAGAGACAGTCTTGAAAAAGCTGAAACTGCCGTATCAAGTATTGAGCATGTGTACAGCTGATCTTGGATTCACGGCTGCGAAGAAATACGACATCGAGGTCTGGATGCCAAGTCAAGGCGTCTACCGTGAAATCTCTTCTTGTTCAAACTTTGAAGATTTCCAAGCACGCCGAGCGCAAATCCGTTTCCGCCGCGAAGCGAACGCGAAACCAGAATTCGTTCACACGTTGAATGGTTCTGCCCTTGCAGTCGGTCGGACAGTTGCTGCGATCTTAGAGAACTACCAGCAAGCGGATGGATCAGTTGTTATTCCAGAAGTGCTTCGTCCATACATGGGTGGTCTTGAAGTGATTCAAGCTTAAGTCAGAAGGGGGAATAATCCCCCTTTCTGTATTTTAAAAAGTTTTTTTAGAAAAGGTCTTTACACGTTAAAAGGCAGATGCTATCATAATTAATGTCAGGAAAACAGACAGGTCATCATGATCTGGTAAGAAGTACGG
>NZ_JACSNI010000012.1:7812-14286 GCF_018619055.1 Exiguobacterium sp. s130
AGGCGTACTCAAGTGGTTTAAGAGAACGGTCTTGAAAACCGTCAGGCGGCGAAAGCCGTGCGTGGGTTCGAATCCCACCGCCTCCTCCATTTTTATTTTTTGACAACGACATGCACGTTTTATAGCTTGGAGGCGTACTCAAGTGGTTTAAGAGAACGGTCTTGAAAACCGTCAGGCGGCGAAAGCCGTGCGTGGGTTCGAATCCCACCGCCTCCTCCACTTCTTTTTTTTTACCCAAAAATAATAATAATCATGGAGTCGTACCCAAGTCCGGCTGAAGGGGACGGACTCGAAATCCGTTAGGGGTCGCAAGGCTCGCGTGGGTTCGAATCCCACCGACTCCGCTTTTTATGAAGCATCTCAATTCTGAGGTGCTTTTTTGTTGCATCGTTTTCTTCGTGCATGCTATGGTTGCCTACGTGAAAAACGAAGAAGAGGTGGACGAAATGAACGAACAAACAAAAGAATCGTTGCTTTCGCATTATGCGATGACGATGACATATGTAAAAGACTTAGAACAGATTTCAGAAGAAGCATGGCGGACATCGTATGCGGAAGGTAAGTGGACGGTTGCTGAGATCATTGGTCACTTATCACCATGGGATCGTTTCATGGTCGCAGAGCGTATTCCGTACTTGCTCGCGGGTGAACCATTCCGTGTTGCGCCGGATAGCCAAGCCGTCAATGATGAAGCAGCGAAGATGAGCCGTGAGCAACAACGGATCTTGACGATCGATGAGTTTTTAGTCAGCCGTGACTTATTGCGCCGTGCAGTCGAATTGATTCCGGAAGATCGCCTGCAGGACAAGGTCGTCATTAAAGACAAAGAGTTGACGATTGGTCAGTTCCTCGGAGCGATGACTCAACATGATTTACACCATATGGAACAGATCAATCAAGTGATTGGTTAATAGGAGGGAGATGCGAGACGCGTCTCCTTTTTTGCGCAAAAAAAGATCTGCCTAAGAGGCAGATCTGATCATTTATCGTGTATTGGCAATGCGCGCAACTTCAAGTTGTTTTTCAATCTTCGCGAGAATCCGGTCGATCGATTCTGGCTCGTTCAGTAAATCGTATTCGTCGATCGACAAGCGGAGTACCGGGCAAATCGTGAAGTTGTTGATCCAGTTCGTATAGCGTTCATACATCTCTTCCCAATATTCGATTGGAGTCTGTTGCTCCATCTCACGTCCGCGAAGACGAATCCGTTCAAGGACTTGCTCGAATGAACCTTCGAGATAGATCAAAAGATCTGGATGTGGGAAGAATGGTGTCATGACCATCGCGTCAAATAAACTTGAATACGTTTCATAGTCCGTTGGAGACATCGTTCCTTTTTCGAAATGCATCTTAGCGAAGATCCCTGTATCTTCATAGATCGAACGGTCTTGGATGAAACCACCACCGTATTGGAAAATCCGCTTTTGCTCCTTGAAGCGTTCAGCGAGGAAATAGATTTGGAGGTGGAAGCTCCAACGCTCGAAATCATGATAGAATTTATCCAAGTAAGGGTTCGTATCGACTTTTTCGAGTGACGTCCGGAAACCAAGGGCATCTGCTAATCCGTTTGTGATCGTTGATTTACCGATCCCGACCATACCGCCGATCGTAATGACGGCATCTGCCGGGATGTTGTATTGTTCGCGTAGCTTCAAGTTCATGCGTGGTTCGCTCCTTCATATAATTCGTTCCGGATCGTCGTCAAGACGTACTCGAGATCTTCCGGCCGCTTGACGAAGTCGAGTGCATCCCCGTCGAAACGGATGATTTTGACTTCCGGATGTTTGGCTTGGTATTCCGTGACGAATGTCTCGTAATCCTCGGCTAATTGTTCGAGATAGGCACGTGACATGTTTTCTTCGATTTCTCGTCCGCGCAGCGCAACACGTTTCATCAAGGTGTCGATGCTTGCGTTCAAGTAGATGACAGCATCCGGTTTCGGCATATCTGTCGTCAGGATCGAGTAGATTTGTTCGTACTTCTCAAGATGCTCTACCTTTAGAGAGCGGTGTGCAAAGATCAAGTTCTTAAAGATATGGTAATCAGCAACGACAGAGCGTTGTTTACTGAGGTAATGACGTTCGATATCATCGAGTTGTTTGAAGCGATTGCACAAGAAGAACATTTCCGTCTGGAAGCTCCATTCTTCGATATCTTCATAGAACTTTCCAAGAAAGGGATTTTCTTCGACGATTTCGCGTAACATAGAAAAAGAGAAATGGTGACTGATGGCGTTCGCAAGTGATGTTTTGCCTACACCAATCGGTCCTTCAACCGTTATGAACATATACAATGACCCTCCGTTCAGCAAAGTGCAATTTATATTTTAGCACAAAGAAGTACGACTTGCTGAAGTTTCAAAAGGAGAATTTTTTTAGAGTGAGGAGTATCATCGATGGAACGACAGGAACACTATATGCGACTTGCGATCGAAGAAGCAAAAAAGGCAGAACAGATCGGAGAAGTTCCGATTGGATGTGTCATTGTCAAAGACGATGAAGTCATCGCGACGGGTTACAATCACCGGGAAACGGATCAACAGGCGACGGCACATGCCGAGTTGATCGCGATTGAGGAAGCTTGCCGAAAGCTCGGGAACTGGCGACTTGAAGGGTGTGAGCTCTACGTGACACTCGAACCGTGTCCGATGTGTGCGGGTGCCATCATGCTGTCACGGATCGAACATGTCATCTTTGGTGCCGTCGATCCGAAGGGTGGATGTTGTGGAACACTGATGAACTTGGTGCAAGACGATCGGTTCAATCATGTCTCACAGTTGACGAGCGGTATATTAGAAAAAGAGTGTGGGGAGATGCTAACGACGTTCTTTCGGGAACTACGTGCGAAAAAGAAAGCACGAAAGCGGGCAATGGGTTGCATCACACCAGATGAAACAGTATAATGAAAAAGCACTGAAACAAGGTGCCACTAAAAATCGATAAACCATTTGCCGTGCTAGGTGGGGATGTAGCGGTTCCCTGTCACTCGCAATCCGCTATAGCGAGACTGAATTCCATGTCGAGGGATATGATTGGTGTGGTCTGCCTCACGTAAGTAGCGTTGACGTTTGAGTCCTGCGCAACAGATACCCATGAACCAGGTCAGGTCCGGAAGGAAGCAGCCTTAAGTGGTGCTCTCTGTGTGTTGCAGGGGTGCTTGGACTGAGCAGGCTGCGTGAGTAACGCATGTTGAACATATTTCAGAATATGGTGCGCGGCAGTTTAATTTTTAAAGACAAGTCTACAGCCGGTTTCGGTTGTAGACTTTTTTAGGTAAAATAGAATGAGGAACTTAAAAAGAGGAGGCGCAAACTTGGCCTATCAAGCACTATACCGCGTATACCGTCCGCAACGTTTCGACGAAGTCGTTGGACAAGCGCATATCACCCGTACGATCCAAAATGCATTGATGGAGGGACGCATGTCCCACGCCTATCTATTTTCGGGTCCTCGTGGAACGGGAAAAACGAGTCTTGCCAAAATCATCGCTAAAGCGATCAACTGTGAGCATGCTCCGGTCAAAGAACCGTGTAATACGTGCCCCACGTGTCTTGCGATCACGGAAGGATCAAGTCCAGACGTCTTCGAAATCGATGCCGCTTCCAATAACGGCGTAGATGAAATTCGGGAAATCCGGGATAAAGTCAAATATCCCCCTTCAGAAGCAGCCTATAAAGTCTATATCATTGATGAAGTACACATGTTGTCGACAGGCGCCTTTAATGCACTGCTTAAAACACTAGAAGAACCGCCGGCACACGCCATCTTCATCTTAGCAACGACCGAACCACATAAAATCCCAGCGACGATCATCTCCCGCTGCCAACGTTTCGATGTAAAGCGGCATGAAGTCGATCAACTTGTAGAACGGATGCAATATATCTTAAAAGATCAATCGATCGAGTATTCGGATACGGCCTTACGATTGATTGCCCGTGCAGCGGATGGTGGCATGCGTGATGCACTGAGTCTACTCGACCAAGCGGTTGCTTTTTCAAACGGTGATTTGAACGATGCTGCTGTTCTTGAAGTAACAGGGGCAGTAGAAGATGAAGCATTACTAAACATTGCCCGTGCCTTGCATGAACATCAAGTCGACCAGTTGTTACAGACGCTTGAGACGATGCAACGAGCGGGAAAAGATTTAAAACGTTTCGTTGAGGATCTTGTCTTCTTTTACCGAGACACCTTATTATTGAAAGCCTCTCCTACAGCTGTCGACTTGCTAGAGCGTGCTCGCCCGACGGATGAGTTCAAACAATTCGTTGAATCGATTGAAGCAGAGACATGCTTTACGATCATTGATCAGTTACATGACTGCCAACAACAAATGCGATTAACGAATCATCCGCGGGTCCTCGTTGAGATTGCCTTCATTCAAATCGCGGAACAAGGAAGAACGACGGGGCAGATCGTCCAAGCGTTGCAGCAGGAAGTCCGCGAAATGAAGGAACAGATGCATCAGTGGAAGTCGAATGGTGTTCCAGCTCAAGAAGCGGCTGCACCACAAGCCCAGCCGAAGCGGAAACAAGGACGACCAACCGTTCGAATCGCCAAAGAGCGGATTCGCCAAATGCTAGAACGAGCAGAAAAAGCCCAGTTGCGTGAGATTCAGGAACGCTGGGATCATATCCTAAAGTGGATTCTAAAAGAAGATGGACCAATCTACTCGTTGCTTCATGAAAGTAAACCGGTTCTCTGCTCTGCGGATACGCTATTGATCGAATTCGATGACGGTAAGGGATGGCATTTCGAGCAAGTCATGACCAATGAACGAACACGTTTCGTGATTGAGGAAGCATTATATGAAATATGCGGCGTCAAACGCGAAATTTTAGCGATTCTCTCAAACGATTGGCATGAACTGAAGGCAGAGTTTGTTGCTAAGCGAAATAGTAGTAGTATAGAAGAGAAGGAAACAAAACAAGAATCGGAGAGCGATCAGTTATTGTCCGAGACGCTTGGTCGTTTTGGTGATATCGTAGAGTTCGAAGATTAAATTCGAGGAGGAATACAGATGCGCGGAATGGGAAACATGAATAATATGATGAAACAGATGCAGAAGATGCAAAAGGATATGGCGAAAGCACAAGAAGAATTAAAAGATTTGACAGTGACAGGTACAGCAGGCGGGGAAATGGTCTCAGTCGTCGCCGATGGTCATAAAAATATCGTAGATGTCATCATTAAAGAAGAAGTCGTTGATCCAGATGACGTTGAAATGATTCAAGATCTTGTCTTAGCTGCAACGAACGATGCTTTGAAGAAAGTCGATGAACTCGTCTCAAGTAAAATGGGGAAATTCACACAAGGTATGAATCTGCCGGGAATGTTTTAATTCGTAGGAGGAAACCACTTGCAATATCCTGAAGCGATTAGTCGTTTGATCGAAAGTTTTACAAAACTGCCGGGGATTGGTCCGAAGACAGCAGTTCGTCTAGCGTTTCATGTCCTTGATATGGAAGAAGACGATGTCTTGATGTTCGGAAAAGCATTGGTCAGTGCGAAGCGCGACATTGCCTACTGTAGTGTCTGCGGGAATATCACGGATCAAGATCCTTGTTATGTATGTACAGATAAACACCGAAACCGTACGATCGTCTGTGTCGTCCAAGATTCAAGGGATGTCATTGCAATGGAAAAGATGCGAGATTACCAAGGGTTGTACCATGTCTTACATGGAGCGATCAGTCCAATGGAAGGGATCGGTCCAGAGGATATCAATGTATCTAGTCTACTGACACGTCTTCAAGCGGACGAAGCGATTACGGAAGTCATCTTAGCAACCAATCCGAACATCGAAGGAGAAGCGACAGCGATGTATCTATCGCGTCTCTTAAAACCGACAGGTATTCGGATCACTCGGATTGCCCATGGTCTTCCGGTTGGTGGAGATCTTGAATACGCAGATGAAGTGACGTTATCTCGTGCAATGGAGGGACGTCGCGAACTATGAGTTGGTTTCGAAAGAAGATTCGCAGTGAGTACGACGAGCGTTTGTTAGAAGAATTAGCAAAAGCAAAAGAAGATTATTTGATGAAACGCCATCTTCTAGAAATCAGCTATGATGACTATGGTGATTTAGAAGCACAAATGAAGTTAGCGGAATCACTGTATTTCTTCTATATAAGCGAAGCAAAAAGAAGACGCGTCTCATTGATGATGAAGTAAACCGCAGCCATTCTTGTCTGCGGTTTTTACATGCTCTAAAAAAACTATAAGTTATTTTAATAAAGTAGTTGCGCCTATCTAATTATCGTGATATATTAATTCATGTCCTTAAGAGGACGAGCACTTACGGCAAACAAGCAAAAAACAATTTCAAAAAAGTTGTTGACTTCTTGTTTCAGACTTGGTATTCTAATTGAGTCGCCAAAACAGGCGCGGACGAACTTTGAAAACTGAACGATGAGGCAAAAATCGTATTCTACGGAATACAAAAACGAATGAAGCGCAAGCTTCGTCAATCGTGACT
>NZ_JACSNI010000013.1:0-3016 GCF_018619055.1 Exiguobacterium sp. s130
GCATCTGCTAGAACAAGGCCTCGACCGATTAGTATCACTCAGCTCCACATGTCGCCATGCTTCCACCCGTGACCTATCTACCTCATCGTCTCTGAGGGGTCTTTCTTGATTACTCAAAGGGAAATCTCATCTTGGAGGGGGCTTCATGCTTAGATGCTTTCAGCATTTATCCCGTCCGCACGTAGCTACCCAGCGATGCTCCTGGCGGAACAACTGGTACACCAGCGGTGCGTCCATCCCGGTCCTCTCGTACTAAGGACAGCTCTCCTCAAATTTCCTGCGCCCACGACGGATAGGGACCGAACTGTCTCACGACGTTCTGAACCCAGCTCGCGTACCGCTTTAATGGGCGAACAGCCCAACCCTTGGGACCTACTCCAGCCCCAGGATGCGATGAGCCGACATCGAGGTGCCAAACCTCCCCGTCGATGTGGACTCTTGGGGGAGATCAGCCTGTTATCCCCAGGGTAGCTTTTATCCGTTGAGCGATGGCCCTTCCATGCGGAACCACCGGATCACTAAGCCCGACTTTCGTCCCTGCTCGACTTGTAGGTCTCGCAGTCAAGCTCCCTTCTGCCTTTGCGCTCTACGAATGATTTCCAACCATTCTGAGGGAACCTTTGGGCGCCTCCGTTACTGTTTAGGAGGCGACCGCCCCAGTCAAACTACCCGCCTGACACGGTCCTCCAGCCGGATCACGGCTGCGAGTTAGAGACTCTATGCATGAAGGGCGGTATCCCAAGGGTGACTCCTCCGAAGCTGGCGCTCCGGGCTCGACGTCTCCCGCCTATCCTGTACATCATGCACAAAGCCTCAATATCAGGCTGTAGTAAAGCTCCATGGGGTCTTTCCGTCCTGTCGCGGGTAACCTGCATCTTCACAGGTACTATGATTTCACCGGGTCTCTCGTTGAGACAGTGCCCAAATCGTTACGCCTTTCGTGCGGGTCGGAACTTACCCGACAAGGAATTTCGCTACCTTAGGACCGTTATAGTTACGGCCGCCGTTTACTGGGGCTTCGGTTCAAAGCTTCGCTTGCGCTAACCCATCCCCTTAACCTTCCAGCACCGGGCAGGCGTCAGCCCCTATACGTCATCTTGCGATTTAGCAGAGACCTGTGTTTTTGCTAAACAGTCGTTTGGGCCTATTCACTGCGGCTCTACTCATGTAGAGCGTCCCTTCTCCCGAAGTTACGGGACCATTTTGCCGAGTTCCTTAACGAGAGTTATCCCGCGCGTCTTAGAATTCTCATCTCGCCTACCTGTGTCGGTTTACGGTACTGGCGCCTTCCCCCTCACTAGAGGCTTTTCTTGGCAGTGTGAAATCGTGACCTACGTCCCTACGGGACTCCGCGTCGTTCCTTGACTGTGGTGCCTGACGGATTTGCCAATCAGACGGTCTTGAAACTTGCACATGCACTTCCATCCGCATGCGTCACTATCCTCCTGCGTCCCCCCATTGTTCAAACGGTGGATCGGCGGTACAGGAATATCAACCTGTTATCCATCGCCTACGCCTTTCGGCCTCGGCTTAGGTCCAGACTAACCCTGAGCGGACGAGCCTTCCTCAGGAAACCTTGGGCTTTCGACGGAGGGGATTCTCACCCCTCTTTTCGCTACTCACACCGGCATTCTCACTTCCAAACGCTCCACTGCTCCTTCCGGTACAGCTTCGCAGCGGTTTGGAACGCTCCCCTACCATTCCTTACGGAATCCGCAGCTTCGGTGGTATGTTTAGCCCCGTTACATTTTCGGCGCGGCGCCACTCGACTAGTGAGCTATTACGCACTCTTTGAATGGTGGCTGCTTCTAAGCCAACATCCTAGCTGTCTAGGCAGCGCCACATCCTTTTCCACTTAACATACACTTGGGGACCTTAGCTGGCGGTCTGGGCTGTTTCCCTCTTGACTACGGATCTTATCACTCGCAGTCTGACTCCCGAGTATAAGTTGCTGGCATTCGGAGTTTAACTGAATTCGGTAACCCTGTGGGGGCCCCTAGTCCAATCAGTGCTCTACCTCCAGAACTCTCAACCTCGAGGCTAGCCCTAAAGCTATTTCGGGGAGAACCAGCTATCTCCAGGTTCGATTGGCATTTCACCGCTACCCACACCTCATCCCCGCACTTTTCAACGTGCGTGGGTTCGGACCTCCAGTCAGTGTTACCTGACCTTCATCCTGGACATGGGTAGATCACCTGGTTTCGGGTCTACGACAACGCACTGAACGCCCTGTTCAGACTCGCTTTCGCTACGGCTCCGCCTCATCGGCTTAACCTCGCGCGTTATCGTAACTCGCCGGTTCATTCTACAAAAGGCACGCCATCACCCGTTAACGGGCTCTGACTACTTGTAGGCATACGGTTTCAGGATCTATTTCACTCCCCTTCCGGGGTGCTTTTCACCTTTCCCTCACGGTACTGGTTCACTATCGGTCACTAGGGAGTATTTAGCCTTGGGAGATGGTCCTCCCGGATTCCGACGGGGTTTCACGTGTCCCGCCGTACTCAGGATCCACTCTGGAGGGAAAACAGTTTCAGCTACAGGGCTGTCACCTTCTTCGGCCGACCTTTCCAGGTCCTTCACCTACTGTCTTCCTTTTTGACTCCGTATAGAGTGTCCTACAACCCCGAAGAGCATGCTCTCCGGTTTGGGCTGTTCCCGTTTCGCTCGCCGCTACTCAGGGAATCGCATTTGCTTTCTCTTCCTCCGGGTACTTAGATGTTTCAGTTCCCCGGGTCTGCCTCACGCTACACTATGTATTCATGTAACATGTCCCATCCCATTACGGATGGTGGGTTCCCCCATTCGGAAATCTTCGGATCAAAGCATACTTACTGCTCCCCGAAGCATATCGCTGTTCGTCGCGTCCTTCATCGGCTCCTAGTGCCAAGGCATCCACCGTACGCCCTTCATACCTTGATCTAGCGTTGGTATTCTAAGAACACACGTCTTAAATGACATGGTTAATTAAAAGTTTGATGTCTTGTTGATGTCTTCAGTTTTCAAGGTGCGAGTG
>NZ_JACSNI010000014.1:0-3818 GCF_018619055.1 Exiguobacterium sp. s130
GATTAAATTGTACCGTGAGATTTCGAACGCTCGCGTGCTCTGAAATCGTGAAAAAAAGTAACGTTGCGTGAAATGACAATTCCTCGCAACGATACCCTTGGTATTAAGCCAAGCACGAAAAAAACGGTCGGAATCGACCGTTTTCACAAACTTTTCACTCGCTCTTAGCCATATTATTTATGACCATCGGATCACTATAAGAAAGAATATAAAATTCTTGTTCATGCGTTCTGATAACAAATAAATTCAGGTCACCACGTTCGGTGTAGATTTCTTTTGTTTTCATATATTTCTCGGCAAACTCACCAAAAATCGACTCTTGTAGCTTCACGATTGGATAGGGATTTCTGAGTCCGTCATCAAGGATTCCATGCTCTTGAAGAGTCCCCATAAACACAGCATACTTTTCAAAGCGCATTAAAAAATAGTCTCGCGAAGGATCATCTATTATCAACTTGGACACATCGTCAGCTCCATAAAAATATAAATCAATCGCGTAATGGTCATTTCCCTTCAATGACATCGTATCCAATTCCAATTCGTAGTCTTCAACGCTGAGTAGGAAATCAAGGTCTATATTTTTCAAGAAATGCCCCTCCTTAAATTGTTTTCCAAAGCTGATTAGCAATCAAAAAAATTTAAAATTAGCTACAGTTTTAAGATACTCTAAAAAACAAAAAAAGTTAAAATCAGTGAAAAAGAGCATAAGGGGAAACTGCTATCACGCAGCGTGCTAGCCTAGGCGGAGCCTAGTGTTCCCCTGATATCATCAAAAACGCGAAAAGGTCACACCGCGTGCCAGAAAAAACATCATTTTGGCACGGCGTGTGCCATTTTTAATAAAAGTTTTCGGATGATCTTTATAGATAATTTGTATTCGTTAATACTAAAAAAGCAACAAGACTCTATAGTCGAAGAAAACTAGAAAATCGTGCTGCTTTTATTTTTTTTTATAGGACAAAGGCGACAAAAATATTTGTTATGATGTTCGCCATGATTCGATTCATACCTTTGCTAATGAGATATTTTGAAATTGCTGCTTTAAATGAATCATCTGAGTTGGAGAGGATGTCTACGAGGTTAGTAATACCTTGATAGTGAAGATAAGCCATAGGGATTCCGTAGAATTTTTCCATACTATCTACCCAGTTATTCCATCGTTCTTTCCCAATTTTTTTCATAGTGGCTTTAATTGCTTTGGCACCTGCTTTAGCTGCAAGAGTGACCTTTCCCATAGTTTCATATTGTCCAGGTTTTGTAGTGCTTGTTGAAGACTGTAATTTAGATACAAACTCCTCAGTAAGCGCAGGATCACCTAAAGCATCGGGATTTGATTCAAGAAAATCTATGTACTTTTGATAAGAGTTAATGCTTAAATTTGCATTGGAGACCTGTTGTTTAGGTGAAGTTTTTTCTGCTGCTGAAGCGAAGGAGGGAGCGAATGCTGAGAAGGTTAAAGACAATGCTAGCGATGTGACTAAAACTTTTCTTTTCTTCATAAAATAACTCAATGGGAGTGATAAAAATGGAAGATAAAGAAATTAAAACACCTTCTTATATGAAGAATGTTCCGTTCTTTTTTATTGCCGCACTCTTTGCTCCGGTAGCAATGTTATTGGTGTTCCTCAATTGGAATAAGCTCACTTCGCAAATGAGAAGTAACCATTTGACTTTTTCTATATTAATGACTTTACTCTATATCTCGAAAATATTACCTGATGGTACGTTTAAAACAGTTTTTTCGGCATTGACTATAACACTTATCATTTTTGTGACATATATTTTCTTCGGTGGCGGAAGAAAAAAATGAAAAACAGAATTCATTTTTTGAAATTGTATTGTCAGAAAATTGATGTAAGCGTACAATAATCAGTAACAAAATACGGACGGAACAACAAAAAACGCCACTTCTCCCATCTACTTGTCGGGAAACGAGTAGATGATCAACGAAGTGACGCTTTTGAATAGCGAGTGCGGGAACACTAGCTATTGATCGTTGAAGGCACATTGGACGTGACTTCAACTTAGATGCACTTATCATACTAAGGAAACCTAGCTTTTACAAGGTTTTAAGTAGAGAAAAGGACATCGTTCAGTAGCAAGTTTCACGAAACACGCTACCGGATGATGTCCTTTTTGTTTTGGTCTTACATATAAAAGAGGTCCGCACTCGCTCTTTAAACGAGTAGGTTCATCCAGCCGACGCAGTAGAATGGATCGGTCATCACCGCAGTTCCAGTAGGTGATGCGACGTTAGCAGGGGAAGGACGGAGAGCCCTGTACATAGCCTAAGTCCCGAAGGGATACGGTAAAGATCGTTGAGAGGTTCAGACGGGGTCATATGGTACGAGACTGTAGGCAGTCCCACGACAAACGGTGGGGAATTTCCTAGTAGGCGGCTGTATGATTGCTGTGACACGACGTATGACGGCTTTTGGCCGCCATACAGTGGGTTATATGACGAGTCGCCGAAAGGCAGCAAGGTAGGGCGTGGAAACGCCTTGTGTGCGCGAGAGCGCAACGAGTCATATCGTAGGGGCGAGACTCCCCTGCAATCTTGGAACGCCTAGACATACGGATACCTCGTCCTACACTGGACGCAGTGCACCGATGGGCAGATTTAACTCTTTCCTTTTGCAAGGGGTTAGTCTGCCCATCCAGCCGTTTTCCTCGCCTGCCTCCCGCAGTATGCCCTCGCTCTTCAGGTTCTACAAGTCTTTTTTATGAAAAAAAGGAATAGAAAGTGCCAGAAAGATGAAGATCAACGACGAGTTCATGTGTCGTGCGAGGGATGTTGAAGGAGGGAGCGAAGCGAGTCCATTCAACATGCCGCAGTGCGCCAGCAAGCGAAGTGAAGGCGTAAACGCCGGAACGAAGTGCGGTAGTACAGGAAAGCGAAAATCTTAAACAGGCATCCAGAGAGAAAAAGGGATTTTGGAATGTATGGTTTATATCAACTACCGAACGATCTAGAATAGCGAATTTTTCAAAAAGAATGCAGGTATCTAGCCCTGTAATCTAGAAATTTAAGAGGGTAAGAGGTTAAAAAATAAGGATGGTGTCGAGCAAGGAGGATTGAAACAGATGAGAGAAATGGAACTGTCGATCTTTGACGTCACGGAACTCAACAAACGTATGAAGTTCCTCGAAATCGCAAAACAGCATGCTCCAGTAGGCAAGGAGAAGCTACGAGAAGCCTTGAAACAGGCTGGGGCGACGTTCGACCAACAGACGAAGCGTTGGCAGATTGCTGCAGACCATCCGAATGCCCAGAAGCGTGTCCTGGACTTCGTCCAATCGACACGGGTGAAGGAGAAAAAGACTCGAGCGACGGATCCATTGCGTGTGGATCCGGTGACCGGACAGTCGCAACTCGACGACAGCTATTTCGAAATCGAGACGAAACCGCAACGAATCATCCGGAAGAAGGTCTCGCTCGACCTCGACGTGACGCTCCACAAGCGTCTGAAACATATCGCACTCGAGAACGACGTGAAACTCTACGAACTCGTCGAAGGCGTCCTGCAGGACTACGTACGCAAACAAAAATAAGGAGGATGAACAGATGAAAACTTTAGCGAACTTCCGAAAAGATTTCGAAGAAATTCTTGAGGACCTGAACACGAATCGGCGTGACGTCCGATTGGCGAACTTGATGTCAGAGATGGAGGGGGCGATCCGAATCCCACTGCTGCAAAATCTCGAATGGGAAGCCCAGCATCCGGAAGAGATTAAATTGTACCGTGAGATTTCGAACGCTCGCGTGCTCTGAAATCGTGAAAAAAAGTAACGTTGCGTGAAATGACAATTCCTCGCAA
>NZ_JACSNI010000015.1:0-3606 GCF_018619055.1 Exiguobacterium sp. s130
GATTAAATTGTACCGTGAGATTTCGAACGCTCGCGTGCTCTGAAATCGTGAAAAAAAGTAACGTTGCGTGAAATGACAATTCCTCGCAATCTTACGACTGGTAGATCCACGCTTTCGAAAAAAGAGACGAAAAGGATGTGTTTTCACAAACTTTTCGTCTCTTTTTTACTCTATACTTACTCATAAAAAATCATTCAGATCGGATGTGACAGAATGAAAAAAGAAGTACGTCCATTTGTTTTTACGTTGATTGTTTTAGTTATTTTGATTGCTGCGTATCCATCGTATCGGATATTTTCTAAGCTCAGTATAGAGTCGAAAATCGAAAAACTCTTAGAGCAAAAAGATTACGATCAAGACATAACCAAAAAAGAAATGAAGTATGATTCGAAGACAGGAAGATACTTTTTAGAAGTCAGATACGAGAATGAACCTGACTATACTTACACGTACGAAGTGATCGACGATAAGATTTTAACGATTGCTTATGATCAAAAAAATTCAGAAGTAACAACTGGTTTAAAACACATCTTAAAATGAAAAATACTCAAAAATGGTGAAAAAGAGCATAAGGGGAAACTGCTATCACTCACCGTGCTAGCCTAGGCGGAGCCTAGTGTTTCCCTGATATCATCAAAATCTCCAAAAGGTCACACCGCGTGCCACTAAAAAGATTGATTTGGCACACACTGTGCCAGACGATAAAGTAATTAAAAGTAATAAAAAAGATTAATTCAAACTTTTTTTGTTAGATAATGCTATATTTTTCTTATACTAATTAAAGGGGTGTTTTTGCTTGGCTGGTACTTTTGATTCTTTGAATTCAATTTTTTATTTATTAGTTTTTTTAGTTTTATTAAATGTAATCTTTTTGGTGGTTCCATCTAAAATTTCGTCTTTTGTATACATATCATTTAATACAGTAGTCCTCGCTGTTGTTTCAATCATGTTATTCTTCAAAGCAGGTTCTCTAACTGATGATCTAAATATGGATGGATCAAGTGTGCCATTTTATTTAACTATTATTATCGGAATTCTTGCTATCGTAGCTATTCCACTAGGGTTAAAAAACAAAAAATGAAGAACTTTTAAGTTCTTCATTTTTTGTTTTTTTAGTTTTTTGGATTACACGCTTTTGCCATTGTTTCTGGCAAACTAGTAGTCGTTCTATGTGGTTCTAAATTCCAAGGAGTTTTAGCTTTACCTGCTCCTAATACATGACAATGAAATTGTGCGCTCATTGCTTTAGTATTTTTCCATTTTGAGCTACTTGACCATTTGTTTTTAAGTAAATTGAATGCATGACTAGCATGAGCCATTTTGATATTGCCGTTAGTTGTGATCAATGGAGAATCTTTATCTGGGTGAATACTTAAAGATACTACTCCGTCACGAGTGATCCAAGAAACTGAATTAAAGTAATCTGAGTACTTGTATGAATCTACAATTCCAGCAGCATGAGCTTTAGAATTGACTCCGACAAACAAAAATCCTAGTAAAGCAAAACATGTAAAAACTTTTCTGATTGAACTCATTTCAATGTCCCCCTATATTTGTAAACGTTTTCTGACTATAAAAAGATTACATACAATTTTGGTTGAAACAATACTTTTAAGGGAAAAAGTAACTTTTTTAAAAAAAGGTATATTAACTTACATATAAAAAACGCTTATTCGAAAAAAAACGAAAAAGCGTTCTTGTATTGCTTATATTATGAGGAAATGTGTTGTCAGAAAAATTACTGCGAGGTAGAATAATCAGTAACAAAATACGGACGAAACAACAAAAAACGCCACTTCTCCCATCTGCTCGTTTGGCGACGAGTAGATGATCAACGAAGTGACGCTTTTGAATAGCGAGTGCACGAACACTTGCTATTGAATAGTTGAAGGCACATTGCACGTGACTTCAACTTAGATGCACTTATCATACTAAGGAAACCTTGAACATTCAAGGTTTTAGTGTAGAAAAAGGACATCATTCAGTAGCAAGTTTTACAAAACTCGCTATCGGATGATGTCCTTTTTGTTTTGGTTTTACATAAAAAGAGGTCAGCACTCGCTCTTTAAACGAGTAGGTTCATCCAGCCGACGCAGTAGAATGGATCGGTCGTCACCGCAGTTCCAGCACGTGATGCGACGTTAGCAGGGGAAGGACGGAGAGCCCTGTACATAGCCTAAGTCCCGAAGGGATACGGTAAAGATCGTTGAGAGGTTCAGACGGGGTCATATGGTACGAGACCGTAGGCAGTCCCACGACAAACGGTGGGGAATTTCCTAGTAGGCGGCTGTATGATTGCTGTGACACGACATATGGCGACTTTTGGTCGCCATACAGTGGGTTATATGACGAGTCGCCGAAAGGCAACAAGGTAGGGCGTGGAAACGCCTTGTGTGTGCGAGAGCGCAGCGAGTCATATCGTAGGGGCGAGACTCCCCTGCAATCTTGGAACGCCTAGACATACGGATACCTCGTCCTACACTGGACGCAGTGCACCGATGGGCAGATTTAACTCTTTCCTTTTGCAAGGGGTTAGTCTGCCCATCCAGCCGTTTCCTCGCCTGCCTCCCGCAGTATGTCCTTGCTCTTTTAGTTCTACAAGTCTTTTTTATGAAAAAAACGAACAGAAAATGCCGAAAAGATGAAGATCAACGACAGGTTCACGTGTCGTGCGAGGGATGTTGAAGGAGGGAGCGAAGCGATTCCATTCAACATCCCGCAGTGCGCCAGCAAGCGAAGTGAAGGCGTAAACGCCGGAACGAAGTGCGGTAGATCAGGAAAGCGAAAATCTTAAACAGGCATCTAGAGAGAAAAATAGGTGCTGGAGTTGGTCGTTTATATCAACTACCGAACGATCTAGAAGAGCGAAAGTTAAGGAGAAATGCAGGTGTCCAGCCCTGTAATGTAGAAACTTAAGAGGGTAAGAGGCTAAAAAATAAGTCGGGTATAGAATTTGAGGGGGTGGGACGCATGAGAGAAATGGAACTGACGATCCTTGATGTGACGGAACTCAACAAACGGATGAAGTTCCTCGATATCGCGAAACAGCATGCTCCAGTAGGCAAGGAGAAGCTACGAGAAGCCTTGAAACAGGCTGGGGCGACGTTCGATCAACAGACGAAGCGTTGGCAGATTGCTGGAGACCATCCCAACGCCCAGAAGCGTGTCCTGGACTTCGTCCAATCGACACGGGTGAAGGAGAAAAAGAATCTAGCGAAGGAACCATTGCGTGTGGATCCCGTGACCGGACAGTCGCAACTCGACGACGGCTATTTCGAAATTGAGACGAAACCGCAACAAATCATTCGAAAAAAGGTCTCGCTCGACCTCGACGTGATGCTCCACAAGCGTCTGAAGCATATCGCACTCGAGAACGACATGAAACTCTACGAACTCGTCGAAGGCGTCCTGCAGGACTACGTACGAAAACAAAAATGAGGAGGGTGAAAAAATGAAAACTTTAGCGAACTTCCGAAAAGATTTCGAAGAAATTCTTGAGGACCTGAACACGAATCGCCGTGACGTCCGATTGGCGAACTTGATGTCAGAGATGGAGGGGGCGATCCGAATCCCACTGCTGCAAAATCTCGAATGGGAAGCCCAGCA
>NZ_JACSNI010000016.1:0-1382 GCF_018619055.1 Exiguobacterium sp. s130
TGAACTGAACCAAAAAAGTTAGACAATAAATAATTTGTCAGGCGACCTTGAGGACCTGAGTCCGGTATTCCACCGGGCTCAGGTTTTTTAGTCGTCTCTTGATACGACGATGGTTATAGTACTCGATGTAACGCTCAAGCTCATATTTGAAGTGATCCATGTCATCAAACTCCTTGAGATACAGGAGCTCTGACTTGAGCACGGCGAAGAAGCTTTCGATGGCTGCGTTGTCGAGACAGTTGCCCTTACGGGACATGCTTTGCGTGATGCCATGTTCGTGGAGCGTACCAGTGAACGCTCGATACTGATAATGCCACCCCTGATCGGAATGAAGGATTGGGCGCGCCTCTCCGTCGAGCTTCGCGATTGCCTGGTCCAACATTTCGCCAACGAATCGGTATGTAGGGCGGTCCGATAGGGTATAGGCAATGATTTCACGGTTTCCCAAGTCCATCATCGGCGAGAGGTAGAGCTTCTCCCCGAATAGGTGAAATTCAGTGACGTCAGTCACCCATTTCTGGTTCAGACCGGTTGCCTTGAAGTCACGTTGGAGAAGATTCGGTGCGACTTCTCCGACCCGTCCTTTATAGGAACGGTATCGCTTCATGCGGACAAGACACTTGAGACCGAGCTCGTTCATGAGACGGCGCACGGTCTTCGGATCGTGCCGGAAGCCTTGGCGTTCGAGAAGTGCGTGGATGCGACGATAGCCACATCGTCCCTCATGTTCGTGGAAGAGGGTATGGATAGCCGACTTCACTTCCGCGTACTTGTCTTCGCCCGTCAGGCGCGTCCGCCAATAGTAGTAGACACTCCGAGCCATCTCGAGCACGCGGAGGAGTCCCGGAACGGGATAGACCGCCCGCAACTCATCGATTACTTGCGCCTTGATCCGGTTCGTCGCGCATTCTCTTCTTGAACCAAGGCTCTCAATTTTTTTAGCGCAGCGTTCTCCATCTCGAGATACTCGACCCGCTCCTTGAGCTTCTCGACTTCTGTCATCTCTTCAAAATCTTTCTTCTTGCGTCTCGCCATCGGGGCACGTCCTTTCGGTCTAGCGACCAGACCTGCGGTCCCTTCCCGTTCATACGTCGATCGCCAGTTCGAGATCATCCCCGGGGAGGAAATTCGATATTTTACGGCTGCCTCTATGTAGGACAGTCCGTTGGTCGCCATGTCGTTTAATACCTCCAGTTTAAATGCCGGCGAGTGTGTTGTATAGGAAGGATCGAAGATCGTCTCTCCCCAACGTTCATAAAGACGCGACCACTCACGGACTCGTTCAGGTCGTATCCCGAATTCCTCCGCCATAATCTGGTATCCGTCTCGTCCCGTCAGATAACGTTCAACGACCTTGATCTTAAATGCCTTCGTATATTTGA
>NZ_JACSNI010000017.1:0-878 GCF_018619055.1 Exiguobacterium sp. s130
TTCCCATGCCGAACACGGAAGTTAAGCACTTGAACGCCGAAAGTAGTTGGGGGCTTCCCCCTGTGAGGATAGGACGTTGCCAGGCTTTTGTTTTTTTAATAAAACAATTGACAGACTTACATAGATGTTTTATCATTATAGAAGTCGTCACCTTATACTTAAACGGTCCTGTGGTGTAGCGGTTAACATGCCTGCCTGTCACGCAGGAGATCGCGGGTTCGAATCCCGTCAGGACCGCCATTTTAATATCGGCTTTGTAGCTCAGTTGGTAGAGCAAAGGACTGAAAATCCTTGTGTCGGCGGTTCGATTCCGTCCAAAGCCACCATTTCTTTTGCCGGTGTAGCTCAGCTGGTAGAGCAACTGACTTGTAATCAGTAGGTCGCGGGTTCGACTCCTGTTGCCGGCACCATTTTTATTTTGGCGATTGTGGCGAAGTGGTTAACGCACCGGATTGTGATTCCGGCATTCGTGGGTTCAATTCCCATCAGTCGCCCCATTTTTCAACTTCATATTATTTATGTGTCATTAGCTCAGTTGGTAGAGCATCTGACTTTTAATCAGAGGGTCGCAGGTTCGAATCCTGCATGACACACCATTTTTATGCGGGTGTGGCGGAATTGGTAGACGCGCTAGATTTAGGATCTAGTGTCTTTGACGTGGGGGTTCAAGTCCCTTCACCCGTACCATTTATATGCGGAAGTAGTTCAGTGGTAGAATACGACCTTGCCAAGGTCGGGGTCGCGGGTTCGAATCCCGTCTTCCGCTCCATTTATATTTGAATAGCATTATGCGGTCGTGGCGGAATCGGTAGACGCGCTAGGTTGAGGGCCTAGTGGTGGCAACATCGTGGAGGTTCAAGTCCTCTCGACCGCACCAT
>NZ_JACSNI010000018.1:0-795 GCF_018619055.1 Exiguobacterium sp. s130
TCACGATTGACGAAGCTTGCGCTTCATTCGTTTTTGTATTCCGTAGAATACGATTTTTGCCTCATCGTTCAGTTTTCAAAGTTCGTCATAAAAATGGTGGAGCCTAGCGGGATCGAACCGCTGACCTCCTGCGTGCAAGGCAGGCGCTCTCCCAGCTGAGCTAAGGCCCCATTAAAGGGATGAAATTGAAGATGGTCGGGAAGACAGGATTCGAACCTGCGACCCCTTGGTCCCAAACCAAGTGCTCTACCAAGCTGAGCTACTTCCCGAAAATGCACCCTGAGAGATTCGAACTCCCGACCCCTTGATTCGTAGTCAAGTACTCTATCCAGCTGAGCTAAGGGTGCGGAATATAAGGATCAAACAGCAAACATCAAAATGAAAATGGTACCGAGGGCCGGAATCGAACCGGCACGGGGAAACCCCCGCAGGATTTTAAGTCCTGTGCGTCTACCAGTTCCGCCACCCCGGCAGGGATATAAAAGGTAGAACCTTCATTCATAATTGAATTCTGGTGATCATTGAAGATGAAAATGGTGCCGGCAACAGGAGTCGAACCCGCGACCTACTGATTACAAGTCAGTTGCTCTACCAGCTGAGCTACACCGGCAAGTGTAATAAAAATGGTGGAGGATGACGGGATCGAACCGCCGACCCCCTGCTTGTAAGGCAGGTGCTCTCCCAGCTGAGCTAATCCTCCATATGTATCGCCTGGCAGCGTCCTATCCTCACAGGGGGAAGCCCCCAACTACTTTCGGCGTTCAAGTGCTTAACTTCCGTGTTCGGCATGGGAAC
>NZ_JACSNI010000019.1:0-397 GCF_018619055.1 Exiguobacterium sp. s130
TTGGTATTCTAAGAACACACGTCTTAAATGACATGGTTAATTAAAAGTTTGATGTCTTGTTGATGTCTTCAGTTTTCAAGGTGCGAGTGCCTTATCCAAAGGACAAGACAAATGGAGCCTAGCGGGATCGAACCGCTGACCTCCTGCGTGCAAGGCAGGCGCTCTCCCAGCTGAGCTAAGGCCCCAGGAATGAAATTATAATGGAAATGGTGGGCCTAAGTGGACTCGAACCACCGACCTCACGCTTATCAGGCGTGCGCTCTAACCGGCTGAGCTATAGGCCCATTCCATGACTAGAGAGAATTAGACTCTCAAAACTGAACGATGGGCATGTCCCGTAAGGGACGTTTTCCTTAGAAAGGAGGTGATCCAGCCGCACCTTCCGATACGGCTACCT
>NZ_JACSNI010000020.1:0-356 GCF_018619055.1 Exiguobacterium sp. s130
CGGTCGTGGCGGAATCGGTAGACGCGCTAGGTTGAGGGCCTAGTGGTGGCAACATCGTGGAGGTTCAAGTCCTCTCGACCGCACCATATGATGCACCCTTAGCTCAGCTGGATAGAGTACTTGACTACGAATCAAGGGGTCGGGAGTTCGAATCTCTCAGGGTGCACTTTTCGGGAAGTAGCTCAGCTTGGTAGAGCACTTGGTTTGGGACCAAGGGGTCGCAGGTTCGAATCCTGTCTTCCCGACCATTATTTTCATACGAAATACATTGGACTTTGAAAACTGAACGATGAGGCAAAAATCGTATTCTACGGAATACAAAAACGAATGAAGCGCAAGCTTCGTCAATCGTGACT
>NZ_JACSNI010000003.1:0-640926 GCF_018619055.1 Exiguobacterium sp. s130
AAAAACCTGAGCCCGGTGGAATACCGGACTCAGGTCCTCAAGGTCGCCTGACAAATTATTTATTGTCTAACTTTTTTGGTTCAGTTCACCAAGTCGGTTCTTTTTTTGTGTAACACGAATTAGAGGACACCTTTGTCACAAATGAAAACGCCATCATGAAAAAGAACATCAATCTTTGGAAATCTTGACTATCCGGGGACATTTGAATGTGCTAAAGTGTTTCAAGATAGTTATGAATGAGAGGAGAACGGCGTGTGACAGCAGTAGTAAAGGAAAGTATGTTAAAAGTGATCGTGGCTACGATTGGAGGATTCGTCATTGCCGTTGCCATGAACTGGTTTTTGATTCCAAGTGGTGTTTATTCGACTGGATTTACAGGACTTGCCCAAATCTTGACGCAAGTCCTTCAAAATACAGCGTTTGCGTTTGGTGAAAACGTTTGGTTCTTAGCGCTGAACATCCCTTTGATCGTGCTTGCATGGATCATGTTAGGTCGGAGTTTTACAATCGTCACGTTGATTTCGGTTCTGGCAACGACGATTTTTATTGGCCTTATTCCTCAATATGCTGTCATACCAGGTGATCAGACACTGAATGCAGTGTTTGGAGGGGTCTTGCTTGCGATTGGTACCGGTATCACGATTAAATTCGGTGCTTCGACGGGTGGGTTTGATATCGTTGCCCTCATCTTTGCCCGTTTTTCCGATCGCAGTGTCGGCTTATATCTGTTCGTCTTGAACTTTTTGATCGCACTATTGGCAGGTGCCTTGTTCGGCTGGTCGACTGCCTTATATACGATCGTCTTCATCTACGTGACTTCTAAGGTCGTCGATGAGATTCATACAAGTAACCAACGCTTGACGATTTTTATCGTCACGAATCATGCGGATGACATCACGACGGCTCTGCATCAGCACATCATTCGTGGAATCACGCAGATTCCTTCGATCGGTACGTATTCACGAGCTGAGAAAGCGACGTTGATGATGGTCATTGAGCGTCACGAATTGCGGGATATCGAACGGATTTGTCGGGAAGCGGACGAGACAGTATTCATCAACGTCGTCGCGACGGACTCGGTCGTCGGATACTTCCGAAAAGGATAATGAAAAGAGGCTGACTCAAAAGTCAGTCTCTACAAAGATAAGGGTGGCAGAATGATGATCTGCCATCCTTATCTCGTAACAAAAAGAATGACGCGTCACACGCCACTCCTACAGGGACAAGCGCATTTATGCGCTGTCAGAGACGAACAAGACCCGCTTTTCTGCTCCAACGAAGCAGGAAAACTGGCTTGTGTCTCGCCTGAGGAAAGGGCGTGAAAAGACGCGTCATTCTTTTTTGAGTCAGCCTCTTTATCTGTTTTCATGTGAGTCCAAGTACGTGTCTCAAGTAATACGCGATCCCGTCATCCTCGTTTCGCTTCGTCGTGCCGTTTGCCAGATGTTTCAGCGCAGGGATGGCATTACCCATCGCGACACCATGTCCAGCATATTCGATCATCTCTAAATCATTTTCCTCATCACCAAACGCGACGATCTGTCGGGAATCAATCCCGAGATGATGCGCGATGTGAGCAAGACCGACCGCCTTACTTGTACCTTTTCGCATCACTTCGACCATGAATTCAGGTTTCACCCATTGACGATTAAGTACTGTCTCAGCATGGACACCAGATAGTTCGGAACGAATCTCATCGACATGTTCTCCTTTAGCATGAATCAAAAGTGACGTTGGTTCGTGAAGAAGTACTTTTCGTAAATCTCCTGTTGTGACAGACAAGGCATGATCGGTATAAAATTCGTAGATACCGACTGGATCATATTGAAAATAGACATGATCCGTGACTTCACAAACGATATTTTGTGTCTTTGTTTCAGCGACGGATTCCAAAATATGTTGGACGGTCTTGAGTGGAATCGGATGGTGCTGGACTTCAAAATGAACATTCTGCGGGTGATGGACGAGACCACCGTTAAAATTAACGATCGGTGTCGTTAATCCAAGCTGTTCGTAATATTTTCGAGCGTGACGGAACGGTCGTCCTGTCGCAATGACGACTTCGTGACCGTTTGCACGTGCACGTTGAAGCGCAGCGATGTTCGCCACACTGATCGTTTTATCATCCTTTAAAAGGGTGCCGTCGAGATCGACAGCAATTAAGTGACGGGTCATGATGAAATCCTCCGCTTTCTTTTCGTTAATTCTACTGTATCATATGAAGCGATTGTCCTTCGTATGAAACGAGTAAGTTTTTCAAGGAAAAGAAAGCGCTTGAAAAAATTAGAGAAAAGCTGTTGCTTAGATTAAAAAATGGTATACTACAAATCGTAGGATAACTCTATAGTACGTTATGGAAACGGAGGGGAAATCATGCGTTTTCTCGTTACATTCTTTTGGTCATTCTTACTCGTGAACACAGCCGTGTTCATCGTATCAGCGGTTGATGCAGTATCGTATAGCTTTGGATTCGCGACAGCGATGTCTGTCGTCACTTCACTTGTCGTCTTCGCACTCGATGCCGTCAATGAAGATTTAGGTCTTGGTCAAGGGACTAAGGCAGAATAAGGAAAAGCGAGATATCGTCACTTGGACGATAGGCTCGCTTTTTGTCTTAAGGAGGAATGAGCGATGATCGTCATCGAACAGGTCATGTGGCAACAGATGCCGCAAAATGTCTACATAGCAGGAAATCAGATCATCGGAATCGGTTCCTACACCATAGATGAAGCACTGATTACATACCGAATTGATGGTCGCGGCAAACGGCTAGTTCCTGGTTTCATCGACGGACACTTACATCCAATTGGTGGAGGAGGGGAAGGCGGATTTGCGACACGAACGGCTCCGTTGACTGTTCGTGACATATTCGAAGGCGGTGTCACGACAGTCGTCGGATTGCTCGGAACAGATGGCTGGACGCGAACCGGAATTGATCTACTGGCACACATACGAGGATATGCCGCATTCGGTATTCGTCCCTTTCTCTTGAGCGGAAGTTACATGGTGCCACCCGTCTTCCTGACACATTCGACAGGGCATGATATCGTCCTCATCAATGAAGTGATTGGCATCGGAGAGATTGCCATCAATGATCACCGATCGACACAGCCGACTGCCCATGAACTCGCGCGGTTAGCATCAGAGGCTCGAATCGCCGGCATGGTCAAAGGCGTGTCGGGAACGATGAACGTCCACATCGGAGACGGGAAACAAGGGCTTGATTTATTACATGAAGTGATTGAAACGACTGATATTCCAATAGGGCAATTTCTCCCGACGCATATCAACCGGAGTGAACGGATTTTTGAGGCGGGACTCGCTTGGGCGAAACAGGGCGGACGAATCGATTTCACGACGTGTACGACGGAAAGCTTCATTGCGGAAGGCGAGATTCCAGCAGGACAGGCTGTCGCCCGGGCTGTAGCAGCGGGAATCCCACTCGAGCAGATCACGATGTCGAGCGACGCTGGCGCAAGTCTTCCGGCGTTTGATGATGTAGGTCGATTAGTGCGAATCGATACAGGAAAACCATCTTCCTTGATGCAAGCCGTGCGCGATGCAGTAGAGCGTGGTGTTGCTTTTGATCAGGCAATCTCGACGATCACGCGACATGTCGCGGATGCATATGGCGTTTCGGGTGGGCGGATAGCGACCGGAGAACGTGCTGATCTGTTACTGATTGATGACGCTTTGCAAATCGATACGATTCTTGCGAATGGTCATGCTATAATGATTCAGAAAAAATGGCTTATACCAGAATGACGGAGGGATAGACGTGTCAAAGAAGTCGAAACGAAAAAACACGAAAAAACCGCAATCCAAGGCGAACTGGATTACAGCGGGAGTCATCGCCTTGATCGTATTGGTTGGAGGATTACTGCTCGTCTTCACGGATCGTGATGATTCCGCATCGAAGAATGGCAATCTAACAGCTACACAAGTCGCAGATAAAGTAAAATCCGGTGACGAATTCTATACGTATTTCTATCAAACGGGATGCGTGCACTGCGAAAAAGTAAAACCATATCTTGTTCCGCTTGGTGAAAAACAAGACATTCCGTTCGAACAGATCGATCTTGCTGTCGAACAGTCGGCTTGGGATACGTTTGGCATCGAGGGTACACCGACTGTCGTTCACTTTAAAGACGGTAAGGAAGTCGGACGGGTAGCTGGTGAACAAACAGAAGACAGCTACAAAGAGTTCTTTGCTGGAAAAGAAGTAAAGGATTCAAAAGAAGAATCATCCGGTGATCTCAATGATTAAAAAATGGTTCTACTCTCGCGTGTTCGAGTTAAATGGACACCCGCTTGTTGCCAAACAACTGAAACGTTTTGCGATGAGCCGTATCAGTCGTCCGTTTATCGGTCCGTTCGTTCGGGCATATGATTTGAATATGGCAGAAGCGACTCGGAATTTAGAAGCGTATTCGAGTTTACATGACGTTTTCATTCGTCATGTCAAACCGGAAATGCGACCAATTGATCAATCAGAAGGCGCATTCGTCAGTCCGTGTGACGGTATATTGTCTGTCGTTGACGACTTGACGGCTGATAGCCGCTTTACCGTCAAAGGACAATCGTATACGGTATCCGAGTTACTCGGTTCCCATCATGAAGCACAGCAATATGTCGGGGGACGTGTGATGATCTTTTACTTAAGTCCGCAAAACTACCATCGTGTTCATGTGCCGATGGATGGAACAGTCCGGACGAGCTATACGCTCGGTCGCGATTCAGCACCAGTGAATGAGATCGGTCTCACACATGCGCTTCGTCCATTGACACGGAATTATCGTCGCGTGACACGTATCGTCCAAGGAAAACATGCACTTGAACATGTCATGGTCGGCGCACTGAACGTCAACTCGATCGTTCGGACGAACGAGTCGAAGGACCTTCGTCGCGGGGATGAGTTTGGATACTTCTCATTCGGTTCGACGGTCGTCCTGATTTGTCGGAAAGAGGCATTGACGTTAGACAGTCAAGCGATTGGACCAGTTTTAATGGGGCAACGCCTCGGACAATGGCATTCATGAGAGCGAGGCGCCCGTTCGGGGCGTCTCCTTACGTTTAGGAGGAATGAATCATGCCGGCAATGGCATTAGCAGAAGTCGGAAGTACACAGGTCCAGACATATATCGCACTTATCATTTTTTTAGTGACCTATGGCTTCATCATCAGTGAAAAAGTAAGCCGGGCGATCGTCGCCTTGCTTGGAGCGCTCGCGATGGTCATCGTCGGCATTGTGGATCTCGAGACTGCATTATTTGAATACATCGAGTGGGGAACAATCGTCTTATTAATTGGGATGATGATTCTCGTTACGATTGCCAATCAATCTGGATTGTTTGAATATATTGCGATTCGTGCGGCGAAGACAACAAAAGGAGACCCAATCAAAGTGTTGATTCTATTATCCGCATTGACGGCACTTGGATCTGCCTTTTTGGATAACGTCACGACAGTCTTATTGATCGTTCCGATCACTTTCTCGATTACAAAGATACTTAAAATCGCGCCGTTTCCGTTCTTGCTCGCCGAAGTATTATTTGCGAACATCGGTGGGACGGCGACCTTGATTGGCGACCCACCGAACATCATGATCGGTGCCGCGAATCCACACTTAACGTTCAATGCCTTTTTGCTGAATCTTGCACCGATCATCCTGATCATTACGGTCGTGACGATCGGCATTCTGTACTTCGTCTTCCGGAAGCAACTGCACGTCGAGGCAGAAGATCGACAAAAATTGATGGAAATCGATGAAAAGAGTTATATTGTCAGTCGAAAACTCGTCACGCGGAGTAGTGTCGTACTCGTTAGTACGATTGCACTCTTCGTGTTGCATCCGATGCTTGATCGAATCGGACTCCATCTCGAAGCACCAGCGATCGCAATTCTTGGAGCGACCGTCCTGATGTTGCTAACGATTGAAAACGATCATCAGCTGGAAGGGATCTTTGCGCGTGTTGAATGGACTACGATTTTTTTCTTCGCCGGACTATTTGTACTTGTTGGTGGAATTCAGGAAGCAGGTATCATTCGATATCTTGCGGAGAAGACGATTGATCTGACAGGCGGTGACATTCAGACGACAGCAACTGCTGTTCTTTGGTTGTCCGGTATCGCGAGTGCGACGATCGATAACATTCCGTTCGTTGCGACAATGATCCCGCTCATCAATGATGTCGCTGCTGGGATCGGACTTACACCAGCAGATGCGAAAGTGGATGTTTTATGGTGGTCCCTCGCACTCGGTGCATGTCTCGGTGGTAACGGGACATTGATCGGTGCATCGGCAAACGTCATTGTCGCGGGTCTTGCGACACGACAAGGTGAAAAATTCACCTATATGCGCTTTTTGATTTACGGAGCACCGATCACGATCGTAACGTTGATCCTATCCCAACTCTATTTGTGGATTCGGTATTATTAAGAAAACGGGAGGTTCGCCTTCCGTTTTCTTTTGTGCGTCGCTCTTGCTACCTGATTGTGCTATAATCGAACGATAAGAGCATAACTGTTTCTTAAACTTAACTATAGAGCTAGACCATTATCTGGAGGTTTTATTCTTGTTCAAACGACTTTATCCGAAACATTTCGTGGCTTCGATCTACGATATCGACCTTGAAATGCTCAAACGAAACGGTGTCAAAGCGATTTTGACCGATCTTGATAATACGCTCGTCGCATGGAATATCGCAGATGCTCCAGACGAATTGGTTGCTTGGCTGGATATGGTGAATAATCAATATGGTTTTGACGTCATCATCGTATCGAACAATAACGGAGACCGCGTTAAGAAGTTCGCGGATCCACTCGGACTGCATTATATTGCGCCTGCTCGAAAACCGCTTCCTATCGGGTTTAAACGGGCATTGACGGAATTCGGCTATCACGCGAAAGAAGTCGTCTTCTTAGGAGACCAACTCTTCACGGATGTACTCGGTGCAAACTCCGTTGGAATCGAAGTCATCCACGTTCAACCCGTCGTTAAGACGGACGGTGTCGTCACGAAATTCAATCGCCTGATGGAACGTGTCATTTTCCGCCGGATGAAACGCAAAGGAATCTATAAATTGACACAACGCGTCAAGGAAGATCCTTCTGCACTGGAGCATCCGATCGAAACACTTCGTCAGGATAAGCAACAATAACCCTGTCAGATCGGTAGATGAAAGGGAAGGCAGCAGTCGCAACATGTACGGCGAGAGGTCGGAAGTTACGCTCTTGGAGTAGCGAGCAGGGCGCTACGGTGAAAAGAGAAGGGATATCGTTCCCGCATGCGGCTCAACATAATATGATCGAAGAAATCCACTGCGCTGGTTGTGGTGTCGCCATTCAAACGGAAGACACGAAAGCACCAGGATACGCACCTAAATCCGCACTTGATCGTGAAATGGTCATTTGCCAACGTTGCTTTAAATTAAAGCACTACAATCAAATTCAAGATGTATCGTTATCGGACGATGATTTCGTTAAAATCTTAGACGGAATCGGTCAAAAAGATGCACTTGTCGTTAAAATCGTTGATATCTTCGATTTTAATGGAAGCTGGTTACCGGGATTACATCGGTTCGTCGGTAAAAACGATGTCTTACTCGTCGGGAACAAAGCCGATTTATTACCGAAGTCACTCAACCCGAACCGTCTCATGAACTGGATGCGTCAAGCATCGAAAGAACTTGGATTACGTCCAGTCGACGTTCATCTGATCAGTGCGAAAAAGGGGCACGGAGTCGATGAACTCGCTGAAAAAATCGATTATTATCGAAAAGGCCGCGACGTCTATGTCGTTGGTTGTACGAACGTCGGGAAATCGACACTGATCAACCAAGTCATCAAACGCTTCGGTGAAGAAGATGAAGCCGTCATCACGGTCAGTCACTTCCCAGGAACGACACTCGACTTGATCGACATTCCACTCGACGATAACTGTAACCTGTATGATACACCGGGGATCATCAATCATCACCAGATGGCTCACTATGTTGATGCAAAGGACTTGAAGCTGATTACACCGAAAAAAGAGATCAAGCCACAAGTCTTCCAAATCCATCCGCAACAGACACTCTTCTTCGGAGGTCTTGCACGATTGGACTATATGGAAGGGAACAAGCGTTCATTCGTCATCTACATGTCGAACGAATTGAAAGTTCACCGGACGAAGCTTGAAAAGGCAGACGATTTATACGCGAACCACAACGGTGAGCTGTTGTCTCCGCCAAACGAAAAGACGCGTGAGATGCTACCGCCGCTCGTCCGTCATGAATTCAGCCTCCGCGATAACATGAAGACGGATATCGTCTTCAGTGGACTCGGGTGGGTTGCGGTTCACGGAAAAGGTGGACGTGTCGCTGCTTACGCCCCGAAAGGTGTCGCTGTATCCTTACGTGAGGCGCTCGTCTGATGCGCTTTGCCGTCATCGGTCATCCGATTGCCCATTCACTTTCACCTGAGCTGCATACAGCTTGGCTGGAAGCGGCTGGGCTTTTCGGCTGTTATGACCTTATCGATGTAACGGAGCATGAATTGCCACGAATCATTACAAAATTACGTACACATCAGCTAGATGGAATCAATGTGACGATTCCCCATAAGACAGCAATCATTCCGTTCCTGGATCGGCTGGAGCCGGCAGCTCAAAAAGCGGGCGCCGTCAACACGGTATACTGGAAGAATGGGCAGTTGATTGGTGCGAATACAGATGGAATCGGATTCGTCCGTGCGTTGACAGAACGTCGTCCGTCATTTCAAAAGACACTTGTCCTTGGTGCGGGCGGTGCAGCGCGAGGAATCATTGCTGCGCTACCGGGAGATGTGACGCTCACGAACCGCACAGAAGAACGCTCTAGGGTGGTTGCCGATGAATTCGGAACACACGTCTTGCCATGGCACGAAACATTTGATTTAACGAGTTACGACGTCATCATCAATACGACTTCTGTCGGGATGGCGCCACATGTCGAAGCACGTCCGATCGAATTGACAGAGACGAACGCTTTGATTTGTGATATTATTTATCGACCGACGCCGACCCGTCTATTGCGTGAAGCGACTGAAAAAGGTCTCGACACACTCGACGGCGTCCCGATGTTCGTCTTACAAGCGGCTGAAGCATTTGAACGCTTCACCGGACAAGCACCTGATCTCGCACTTGGCGAGCAGGTGATACGAAAGCAATTGGAGGAGTTTTAATCATGTTAACAGGTAAACAAAAACGTTTTTTACGCGCGACAGCTCACGATCTAAACCCGATTTTCCAAGTCGGTAAAAATGGAGTCGGCGAAGCGATGTGTGCTGATTTGATGGATGCCCTTGAAAAACGGGAACTCTTGAAAGTACAAGTACTACAAAATTGTGCGGACGCACCAAAGGATGTCGCACAAGAACTCGTCGCAGGAACGAATGCTGAACTCGTTCAAGTCATCGGAAAAGTCATCGTTCTCTATAAAGAATCAAAAGAGAACAAGACGCTCGAATTGCCACGATGAAAATCGGACTGATGGGCGGAACGTTCGACCCTCCGCATATCGGTCATCTCCTGATTGCCGAACAAGCGCAGGAACAACTCGAACTTGATGCGGTCTGGTTTTTACCAGCGAATGTACCACCGCATAAACAACGTACTGTCACAGACGCAACTAAGCGTCTCCATCTTGTAGAAGAAGCAATTGCATTGAACCCTGCCTTCTCTGTCTCTGCGATTGAATTTGAGCGAAAAGAACCTTCCTATACGTATGATACGATTCGTGCACTCAAGCACCGATACCCGGAGCATGAGTTTCTGTTTCTAATCGGCGCAGATTCACTCGTGAGTCTCGATACGTGGTATCAAGCCGAACGGTTATACGAGGAAGTCGTCTTTGGTGCTGTCGCTCGACCGGGCAGTCGGTATCTGATTCCGCGTGGTGCCCGTGTGAAAGCGGTCGATATGCCATTGTTAGAAATTTCTTCGACGGATATCCGGCAACGGGTCGCGCGCGGACGGAGCATTCGCTATCTTGTACCGGAAGCCGTTCGACAACGGATTGAGGAGTGGAATCTATATGCGCCTTGAAGAAGCACGTCAAATCATTGAAAACACATTGCCTGAGCGACGCTATGTGCATACTTTAGGTGTCGTCGAGACGGCACGACACTTGGCTCTTAAATATGGTGTTGACGAAGAAGAAGCAACACTTGCTGCCATGCTCCATGATTATGCAAAATACCGCGATACGAATGAGATGCGTTCGATTGCCGTTGAATTGAATCAACGGATCTTACTCGACTATGATGACGAACTACTTCATGCGCCAGTGGGTGCGGAGCTTGTGCGTCGAGAACTTGGTCTTGATTCAGACTTGATTTATCAAGCCATCGCGAATCATACAACAGGGGCACCTGGTATGCCGTTACTTGATCAAATCATCTTCGTGGCGGATGCGATTGAGCCGAATCGTAGTTATTCGGGTGTCGAAGCGCTTCGTGAAGTAGCCGAGCAGGATTTGACGGACGCCGTCATCGCAACACTCAGTCAGACGATTCATTTTTTATGTACGAAACAAGCTATCATCTTTCCGCGAACGATTGAGACCTATAATGCCTTCGTCGCGGCCAAACGAAAGGGGACCGTCCTATGACAGTCGAACAAGAATTACAATTAATCGTAAATGCCATCGACGATAAACGTGCTGAAGATATCGTCGTCCTGAATATGTCGAGCATCTCACCAGTTGCCGACTATTTCGTCATCTGTGAAGGAAATTCAGAAAAACAAGTACAGGCGATCGCGCGTGAACTCAAAGAAGTCGCGCACGAACATAACCTGCCGATCAAACGCCTCGAAGGATTCGATGCGGCACGTTGGGTGTTGGCGGATCTTGAAAACGTCGTTGTTCATGTCTTCCACCGTGACGATCGTGATTACTATAACCTCGAAAAACTATGGGCAGATGCTCCAAAGGTTGAAGTCGAGGTCAACTAATGGCATACGAACAGTTCGCCTACATCTATGATGAATTGATGCAAGACGTCCCTTACGATCAATGGGTTGACTGGGTCAAAGCATACGTTCCGATTGGAAGTACGATTGCTGATATCGGATGTGGAACGGGTACGGCGACGCTTGCATTAGCGGCACACTATGAGATGCTCGGGATCGATTTATCGGAAGAGATGCTCGAAGTCGCACAGGAAAAAGCGATGGAAGAGGGATTGACTATTCAATTCTGGGCGCAAGACATGCGCGAAATCGAATTGCCGACACCTGTCGATGCCGTGACGATCCTATGCGACTCCTTGAATTATCTCCGGACGGAAGAGGATGTCAGACAGACGTTTACACATGTTTCAGGAATCCTCAAAGAGGGTGGACGTCTTTTGTTTGATACACACTCTCCTTACAAGATGGAGACGTTGTTCAATGGAAAGACGTACGCGACACATGCGGAGCAAAGTTCATATATCTGGTTCGCGGATCCTGGTGAAGCACCGCTTTCTGTCGTCCATGAGCTGACTTTCTTCATCGAGGAGGAGGACGGTCGTTATGAGCGTGTCGATGAAACGCATCATCAGCGGACATATCCTCCAGCACAATACGTAACATGGTTACGCGACGCAGGATTCCGGGTTCTCGCGGTCACTGGCGATTTTGGACCGGATGCTCCTTCTGAGACAGCCGAGCGGATTTTCTTCGTTGCTGAAAAAATGTAAAAGTGATCTCATCCGTCTTCTTTAAGCGATACACGTTCGTGTTGCTTGAAGGATACGGATTTTTTGTTCGTCAAACAGAGGCTAATTCAAAGTAACGGTATGGATGATATGACCTTCATCCGACATAACATACCGTATCGTGTTGTAAAAGAGTGGTTAGTACGTATTCCTTCGTTTCCTGAAGTCCGTAGCGCCTGTTAGAGTCGTAGGAAAAGGAGGGATTCGTCTTGACCGTTCCACGTTTACAACAGATCGCAGGTCTCGTCGTCGTCCTACTACTCATCATTTTATTGTTCGTACCATTACCCTCTTGTTCGAATGAAGCGATGGTCGATCAACCGTCCTTAACGGATAAACAACAAGAGGCAAAAGCAGAGCCAGCAGAAAAGGATACCTCGATTCGTGACAAACTCATCATGGTCGATGTGAAAGGGGCGGTAGAAGCACCTGGACCCTATCAATTCCACCTCGGTGATCGAGTGAAGGATGCAATCGAAAAAGCAAAGACGACTGCGAAATCTGACATTCGACAAATGAATCTCGCGGCACGCCTCATTGATGGACAGGAAGTCATCGTGCCGGTAAAAAAGACGAAAGATCAGCCAAAACCAACGAAACGCTCAAAACCAGAGATACCGAAAGGATTGATTGACCTCAATGCGGCAACGGCGGAACAATTGATGGAGGTTCCGGGAATCGGTCCTGCCAAAGCAGAAGCGATCTTGGCCTACCGTGAGGAGAAGGGAGGATTTGCGACGTATGAATCACTCGGCGATGTGAAGGGCTTTGGGGAAAAGACGTTAGAATCGCTTAAATCCTACCTGATCGTCTACTGATGCCACTTCATGCGCTGTTCGTCCTTTTATTCATTGTCGCCATCAAAGAATCGATCTGGTGGTTAGTGTTCCTGATGCTCTTTGCGATCATGAAGTCATGGTCTTTTTCAATCGGTCGTCTTTTCTTCTTGTTCATTCTGAGTTGTCTATTCATCGGAATGGGTCATCTGTCACCTGAACTGCACGACGTCTCGTCTGTTGACATCTTGTCAGGGAAGCGTAATGGAGATCGAATTCGTTATGAGGCAGAGAGTAACGGTCAATCGATTCTATTGACGGCAACGATTGCAGAAGAAGAGACGGGATACGAACGAATCGGGCACTCCTGTCGCATAAATACGGAACCGCTCGATGTCCGCCAACAATCGAATGCGGGAGGGTTTGATGAACAGCAATTCATGCATACACATCGTTACGCTGGAAAGTGGGAAGTCCGTTCATTTGATTCCTGTCATCGGACACCTGGGTATGCGGCAGAAGGAAGACGGGTACGTGAAGTATGGCTAAAACGGATCGAAGAATTGTTACCACAAAAGCAAGCATTCTACGTCGAAGCGCTTGTGTTTGGTGAGGATCGACTAATGGATCAAGTGACGCTCGAACGGTTTAAGAAATTCGGCTTATTACATGCAATCGTCATCTCAGGATCACATATCGCTTTTTTAGTATTTAGTCTGCTGTATGTCTTACGAAAAATCAGAATGACAAAAGAAAAACGACTTGATATCGTTCTGATCTTACTGCCGATTTACGGATGGTTGACGGAGTGGAGTCCTCCAGTCACTCGGGCTGTGCTTGTCGCGATCATTCTGTTGCTCGGTCGTCGTTTCCAAAAACCGTTAGATCCGGTCGAGGTCATTGCGGGGGTCGCGGCTTTTCAATTAGCGATTCAACCAACTGTCATTTACGATATCGGATTTCAATTGACGGTCGGGCTGACGCTGTTTCTTGTGCTGTCGAGACGACTCATGGGTTCGGTTCGTCGTCCTTGGAACTGGCTGCTGATCAGTGCTTGGGCACAGTTTGGAACCCTCCTCTTTTTACAGGGGATTGAACAGACGACGGTTTCAATTTGGTCACCATTGTTAAACCTATTGATTGGTAGCTGGATTGAATGGGTGATTCTGCCGGGATCGTTCATTCTTGCGACCCTCCCGTTCTTACCGATTCGTTCAACGTTTCAGATCGCGCATCAGTACGCGATTCAATGGATGGATCAAGCGTTACGACTGGCGGAGGATCTGCCGCTAGCAATGGTTGCCGTTCCAGCATTTTCTCCGATCGTCTTGACAATCGTCGTTGTCGGAACAGGAATCGCATGGTTCATTGCTGAGCGGAGATGGTGGGGGCATGCTCTCCCGCTGATTCTTTTACTTACGGCATGGGGCTACACGGAGTGGCGCGTACCTGAACAAATCACGTTTTTAGATGTTGGACAAGGGGATAGTATCGTACTTGAGAAAGCAGGAGAGACGTTCGTCGTAGACACAGGTGGTGTTTATCAGCAAACGACGCATCCACTGCTCCGTCCGTTTGATCCGGGTAGTCATATCGTCGCGCCCTTTTTATTCACACGAGGAGAAGCAGAAATCGACGGTCTCATCGTGACGCATGCTGATCATGATCACGTCGGTGGACTGCTAGGATTACTGCGTCAAGTTCGCGTGAAAACCATTTATTTAGGGGCGTATGACAACACGGATGAGAAGCGAAACGCTTTGATTCGTTCGATCGAAGCAACTGGGACACGTGTCGAGTTCGTACAAAAGGGGCAAATGATTCGTCCTTGGTTGCAAGTGCTTGCACCGACTGAACGAAAAGAAGAAGAGAACGATCGGTCTATCATATTACTTGCGCAGATCGCCAAGCAACGTGTTTTACTGACGGGTGACGCTGGACTAGCAATCGAGGACGAGTTAACGATTGGTCCGATCGATATTCTAAAAGCAGGACATCATGGTTCGAACACATCGACCGGTGAAGAACTCTTGCAAAAGACGAATCCGAAGATTGTCATCTTGTCAGTCGGGCGAAAAAATCGATACGGGCATCCGCATCCGGACGTCCTCGAACGAATCGGAACAAATCGGATCGTCTTTCGAACGGATGAGGATGGGAGTGTAACTTGTTCTTCAGCGGGCTGTGAACCTATGATAAAATAAAAAAACAGCAACCCCCCAAGGTTGCTGTTTTACTGATTATAGACTTAAGAACTTAATTGCGACACCGATGATGAACAAGACTGCGAAGAAGCCGAATGATGCACCAAAACCAACGGCAGAGTCGAGCGCATCGTTGCGTTTTGATTGAATATCGTTCTCGAACGCGTTTTCACTTGGTGGGCGTACTGAATGTGCCATGCTGCATTCCCCCTTAATAGATTCCGCTTCTAGTATAGCGGAATAAAAGAGGATTATCTATGATGAAGTTAAGAACAAACTGTGAAATGTGGTGGGAATGATGAAAACTCCTTGGCTCGTCAACGGAAAATTAACGAATTTATACTTATTATATGGAACAGAACGACACTTGTTAGAAGAATGGGAACGTGAAATCGTGAAAGCGGCTCTGCCAGACGGAGAACGCTTTGATTATATGAAAATCGATTTGAACGACCAACCGCTTGATGCAGTACTCGATGAAGCGGAAACGGTACCCTTTTTAAGCGACTACCGTGTCGTCGTTGCAAAACCGGCAACGTTTCTGACAGGAGCGAAAGATAAAAAACAACATAACCTCGAACGGTTAGCAGATTATATCCTACAACCGGCAGACTACGCGGTCGTTGTCTTGATCGTCGAAGCGGAAAAGCTCGATGAACGAAAAACCGTCGTCAAACGATTGAAGGAGCGCGCGACGGTACTAGAGGCAAAAAAACCGACGACCGAAGAGTTGTTCCGCTTCGTTTTGGATGCTGTTAACGACAAAGGATATCGGATGGAACGTCCGGCAATCGAGCGACTCATTTTCTTGACTGCTGAGATGTGGGGGACATTAGCGCACGAACTGGAGAAGTTGATGTTGTTCGCAGGAGATCGCCCGACGATCGAAATCGAGGATGTCGATTTGTTGGTTCCGCGGACATTAGAGGACAACGTCTTTCAATTAACGGACTACTTGATGAAGCGTCAACTCGAACCGGCAATCCGCTTGATTCGCGACCTAGAAAAACAAGGACAGGAAGTGTTGGCACTTCTTGGACTGATGGCACGCCAATACCGGATGATGCTGTTATCGAAACGATTAGCAGAACAAGGGTACGGAGAACGACAAATCGCATCAAAAGTCGGAGCTCATCCATATGCGATCAAATTGGCATTACAGTCTGCGAAGCGGTTTACGTTTGCGCAGCTCGAGCAAGCACTCATCGCCATCACGACGACGGATGAAGGCATGAAGACGGGGCGCGGTGATAAGAAAATTTTATTTGATGCGTTGATCGTTCGCTTAGCGACGTTATAAGAGGAGGAAATCAAACATGAAAGTTCAGCTCATTACAGCAGAAGAAGTCATCCCATTACGGCATGAAGTGTTGCGTCCGCATCAACCACGTGAAGCGTGTGTTTATCCAGACGATGCGCGTGCCTCGACGTTTCATCTCGGCGGGATAAAAGCACAACAAATCGTCGCGATCGGTAGTTTCTCGGAACAATCACATGCACAAGCGCCAGGAGCGACATACCAGCTGCGTGGAATGGCGTCGAGTGAACAAGTGCGTGGTGAAGGGTATGGTCGGGCGCTGATTGAAGAAGCCCGTCGTCTCTTGGAAGAACGACAAGTGACAGCTTGGTGGTGTAACGCCCGCATTACGGCACTTCCTTTTTATGAGCGTCTTGGACTAGAGCGCGTCGGAGAGCCTTTCATGATTGAAGGAATCGGTCTTCACTATGTCATGATCGACCGTCTAAACGACAAATAGGACAACAAATGGCGGACGAAGGAATCGTTTCACACGAGTCCTTCGTCCGCCATTTCACATCATATAAAAAAATCGCCACTGGAGATACCTCCTAGTGGCGACCCATCACCGTATTCTTCGGAAAGAATTAAAGTGCGTTTACGAGTTTAGCGAGACGTGATTTGTCACGACCAGCTTTGTTGCTGTGGATGAGACCTTTAGCAGCAGCTTTGTCGATTTTTTTAGAAGCTGTAGCGAAAGCAAAGACCGCTTGGTCTTTGTTACCTTCAGCTGCGAAAGTTTCGACTGCTTTAATCGCTGAACGCATTGCCGATTTACGTTGTACGTTAGCGACGCGGCGTTTTTCAGCTGTTTTAACGCGTTTGATTGCTGATTTAATGTTAGCCATGGATGATTCACCTCCAATAAAACTCATTCGAGATTTATATTCGCATATCTGCAGTTATCGTTCAACAGAACAAACACAATTGTAGCAAACGTTTTTCTTAAAAGCAATACGACGTCTAGGGAATCTTCACATTTTGTTTTTCGGGTAAAGCAAAACGAGATAGTACAGTGAAGCGCTTTTTGGTATAATGAACCGTATGTACGTTTGAAAATAAGGTAAGGTGACTCTAAACATGACGAATGAAGACCGTTTAAAGCGGCAGAAGAGTATTCGTAACTTCTCGATCATTGCCCATATCGATCACGGGAAGTCGACACTCGCTGACCGGATTTTAGAAAAAACTGGCGCGCTGACATCGCGTGAAATGAAAGATCAGACACTTGATGCCATGGAGCTCGAACGTGAGCGTGGCATCACGATTAAACTGAATGCTGTTCAATTGAAGTATACAGCAAAAGACGGGGAAGATTACATTCTTCACCTCATCGATACACCGGGACACGTCGACTTCACATATGAAGTCTCACGTTCACTTGCAGCTTGTGAAGGAGCTGTCCTCGTCGTCGATGCGGCGCAAGGCATCGAAGCGCAGACGCTTGCGAATGTTTACTTAGCACTCGACAACGATCTCGAAATCCTTCCGATCATCAACAAAATCGATTTACCTTCTGCGGATGTCGAACGCGTCCGTCAAGAAATCGAAGATGTCATCGGGCTTGATGCGTCTGAAGCCGTTCCGACTTCTGCGAAGGCAGGGATCGGCATTGAAGAAATTCTCGAACAAATCGTCGAGAAAGTACCAGCGCCGACGGGTGATCCGTCTGCACCACTCGAAGCATTGATCTTTGACTCCTATTATGACGCTTACCGTGGTGTCGTAGCATCGATTCGAATCGTCAACGGAACAGTTAAGGTCGGCGACAAGATTCGGATGATGTCGACAGGTAAGGACTTTGAGGTTCTGGAGCTTGCCGTTGCGACACCAAAACCATTACGTCAGCAAGAATTGACAGTCGGTGATGTTGGGACGTTGTCTGCTTCGATCAAAACGGTCGGCGACGTACGTGTCGGGGATACGATTACGCTCGCGAAACAGCCAGCTACTGAAGCACTGCCAGGATACCGGAAGATGAATCCAATGGTATACTGTGGACTCTATCCAATCGATGCTGCGAAATACAATGATTTACGAGAAGCCCTTGAAAAACTACAACTCAGTGACGCAGCGCTCGAATTCGAACCAGAGACATCACAAGCGCTCGGATTCGGATTCCGTTGTGGATTCCTCGGGATGCTCCACATGGAAATCATTCAGGAGCGGATCGAACGTGAGTTCAACATCGATATGATCACGACGGCACCGTCCGTTATCTACCACGTGACGACGACAGCAGGTGAAGTCTTGCATGTCGATAACCCATCGAAGATGCCGGATCAGCAAAAAGTCGAATTCATTGAAGAACCATTCGTCAAGGCTGCCGTCATGACACCGAATGATTACGTCGGTGCGATCATGGAGTTGTGTCAGAAGAAGCGTGGAACATTCGTCGATATGCAATATATCGATACGACACGCGTCAAAATCACGTATGAATTGCCGTTGTCTGAGATCGTCTACGATTTCTTTGATCAGTTGAAATCGAGTACAAAAGGATATGCGTCACTTGATTATGAATTGATTGGCTACCAACAGTCGCGTCTCGTTAAGATGGATATCCTTCTTAATAACGAAAACGTCGATGCGCTTAGCTTCATCGTTCACCGTGACTTCGCGTACGAACGTGGAAAGGTCATCGTTGATAAGCTGAAGGAATTGATTCCGCGGATGCAGTTCGAAGTGCCGATTCAGGCAGCAGTCGGAACGAAGATCGTCGCGCGTTCGACGATCAAAGCATTACGTAAGAACGTTCTCGCAAAATGTTACGGGGGAGACATCTCTCGGAAACGGAAGTTGCTCGAGAAGCAAAAAGAAGGTAAGAAACGCATGAAGATGGTAGGCTCAGTAGAGGTACCGCAAGAAGCCTTCATGTCCGTTCTATCCATGGACGAAGATTAAACAGGTGGGGGGCGCTTGCGTCCCCTTTTTGGTTTTTATAGAGAAAGGATGAGGCGAAATGGGAATACGCGCCGCATATGTCCACATCCCTTTTTGTGAACATATTTGTTACTACTGTGATTTCAATAAAGTCTTTTTAAAGAATCAGCCCGTCGATGAATACCTCGATGCCCTCGAACGCGAAATCGAATTGACGTTGAAACAATACCCGACGGACCATCTCGAGACGATCTTCATCGGTGGCGGAACACCAACTGCTTTAAATGAACCACAGATGCAACGTTTGATGGAAATCATCCAGAGACACTTGTTGCCACTGACAGGCGATGATTTAGAGTACACGGTCGAGTCGAATCCGGACGGTGTATCGGAAGAGAAACTTGATATTATGAAGACAGGTGGTGTCAATCGTGTCAGTTTCGGTGTCCAATCGTTTGACGATGGTTTGCTCGAACGCATCGGTCGAACGCACCGGGAAGCGAAAGTCGCCCAGACGCTCGACGCAGCAGCGAAACGATTTAATAATATCTCCGTTGATTTGATGTTCGGATTACCGAATCAGACGCTCGATCAGGTCCGCTACGATGTCACGCGGGCACTTCAATTGCCGATCACCCATATCTCTTCTTATTCATTGATTTTAGAACCGCATACGGTCTTTGCGATTCAAGAGCGAAAAGGAAAGCTACCGCTACCGACGCAAGATCTCGAGGCAGAGATGTATCAAGTGATGATCGATACGATCGAAGCAGGTGGTTATGCACAGTATGAGATCTCGAACTTCGCGCAAGCAGGAAAAGAGAGTCGTCATAATCGCGTCTACTGGGAAAACGATGAGTACTACGGATTTGGTGCAGGCTCACATAGCTACATCAATCAGACGCGTCGTGCGAACATTGCACCGATTCCGCACTATATCAAGGCAGAAGGGTTACCGGTTCGAAAAGAGACGCCGTTGACGAACGTTGAGCGGATGGAAGAAGAGATGTTCCTCGGCCTTCGAATGAAGGATGGCGTATCGCTCGAGCGTTTCCGGACGAAGTATGGAGTAGCGTTTGAAGATGTATTTGGTGACGTCATGAAACGGTTGTTGCCAAACGGTCTCGTCGAGCAGACGGAGACACATATCCGTTTGACGCCAGCCGGAATTCCGCTAGCGAACGAAGTCTTTGCAGAGTTCATCGGCGAAGCGCAAGTACAATGACATAAGAGTAAATGAAATCAATGAAAATGAGAGAAGCGGTGTTTCCCAAATGTGAAACACCGCTTCTCTCATTTTTTCGACTTCCTTAAAAAATACGCAGTCGTTCCGATGACCGCGATGAACAGCCAGACAAAGACTCCCGCCATTGCCAATAATTCAATCATCCGATTCATCCTTTCCATTCTTTGTTTCACTGTATCGCAGAATGGGAAACTGTTCAAAGGGACACGTAATTCAGTTGACATCGGGCGGACAATTCCTTATAGTAAAAGATGTAATTAGCACTCGTTAAAAGTGAGTGCTAACAAAATAAGGTGGTGAAGAAGGTGCTGACGGATCGTCAATTGTTGATTTTACGTGCAATCGTCGATGATTATATCAAGACTGCTCAACCCGTCGGCTCACGGACGCTCTCAAAACGAGACGACGTGACGTTCAGTTCCGCGACCATTCGTAACGAGATGGCGGACCTCGAAGAGATGGGTCTGATTGAAAAGCCACACACTTCCGCAGGACGGATTCCTTCTGAACTCGGATATCGTTTTTATGTCGACCATCTGATTCGTCCGGAAAACATCACACCAAAAGAAGCACAGGCATTGAAGTCACTCTTTGCCCATTCTGTGAATGAGAATGATCGGTTGATTCGGCACACAGCAGACCTGTTGAGTGATTTAACCCATTACACGACACTTGTACTTGGACCAAAAGAAGACGGACAACGCCTGCATCATCTAGAATTGATTCCTCTTGCCGAAGGTCGTGTCGTCATCGTTCTCGTCACGGAGACGGGACATGTTGAACACAAGACATTGCAATTGAATCAAGCGTTGTCCCAGGAAGCAGCGAGCCGACTGATGGAACGTCTGAACCAGACGTTGCGCGGTACGCCGCTCTCAGCCTTACGCAGTCGTCTGCTTGAGGAAATCCGTCGCTTCCGTTCAGAGCATTCTGAGCAGACGGTATTGCTCTCGAAAGCACTTGATCTCGTCTTGACGGATCAAGAGGAGCGACCGTTCATTTATTTGGGCGGGAAAGCCAACATGTTCGATCAGCCTGAATTTCAGGACGTCGCAAAATTAAGACCTGTTCTCGAACTGATCGAACAGCAAGAAGCTGTTCTCGATTTCCTACGACCGAATCTCGATAATCAAATCTTGATTACGATCGGGAGTGAGAACAATATGGATGCATTAAAAGATTGTAGCGTCATCCGGGCCCATTATTCGGTCGACGGTGTCTCAATTGGGACACTGGCATTGATCGGACCGAAACGGATGGATTACAACCGGGGAATCAACTCGATCATCCATCTACTTCAAGCATTCCAAACCGAATTGCATAAGAACAATTTGGATTGAATATAGAAAGGGGCTCGATTCAGAGTGGAAGAAAAAGAACAGAATCAAAACCTCCAACAAGAAGAAAACGTGACAGAGCCGACTGAAACCGTCGAAGTCACAGAAGAAGAAGTCATCCAAGCGGATCTTGTCGAAGACGAGAAGCCAGACTTCGAAGCACAACTCGCAGAAGCAAAAGCTTCAGAATTACGCCTCCGTGCGGATTTTGAGAACTTCAAGCGTCGTAACCGTGTCGAAGCAGAGAACCGCGCGAAGTATTCTTCACAAGCGATCGTCGAAAAGCTGTTGCCACTCGTCGATAACTTGGACCGGGCGCTCCAAATCGAGACGGAAAACGAGGAGACGAAATCTGTCTTGACGGGTGTCGAGATGGTAAAACGTCAACTCGTCGAAACGCTTCAAAATGAAGGCGTCGTCGAGATTCCAGCTGTCGGTGAAGCGTTCGATCCGAACTTACACCAAGCGGTCGTTCAAGAAGCGAGCGAAGAACACGAATCAGGTGTCGTCATCGCTGAATTCCAAAAAGGGTACAAATTGCACGATCGTGTGATTCGTCCGAGTATGGTTAAAGTAGCTGAGTAATCAGCCTGTACTTCATTATTCCAATCATTGAAAGCGAGGAAATAGATCATGGCAAAAATCATCGGTATTGACTTAGGTACAACGAACTCATGTGTTGCAGTAATGGAAGGTGGCGAACCCGTCGTCATCGCTAATGCAGAAGGAAACCGTACGACACCATCTGTCGTCGCATTCAAAAACGGCGAGCGTCAAGTAGGAGAAGTTGCAAAACGTCAAGCGATCACGAACCCGAACACGATCATGTCGATCAAGCGTCATATGGGTACAGACTATAAAGTAGAAGTTGAAGGCAAAGACTACACACCACAAGAAGTCTCTGCGATCATCCTTCAAAAATTAAAAGCACAAGCAGAAGACTACCTCGGTGAAAAAGTCACAGAAGCTGTCATCACAGTACCGGCTTACTTCAACGATGCAGAACGCCAAGCGACAAAAGACGCTGGTACAATTGCTGGTCTTGATGTAAAACGGATCATCAACGAGCCTACAGCGGCAGCACTCGCATACGGTCTCGAAAAAGGCGAAGATCACACGATCCTCATCTATGACCTTGGTGGCGGTACGTTCGACGTGTCGATCCTTGAACTCGGTGATGGCGTCTTTGAAGTTGTTTCAACTGCTGGTGACAGCCGTCTTGGTGGAGATGATTTCGACCAAAAAATCATCGACCATCTCGTAGCAGAATTCAAAAAAGAAAACGGCATCGATCTTGCTCAAGATAAGATGGCGCTTCAACGTTTGAAAGATGCAGCTGAAAAAGCGAAAAAAGACCTTTCAGGTGTTTCTTCAACACAAATCAGCCTTCCGTTCATCACAGCTGGCGCATCAGGTCCACTTCACTTGGAAATGACACTTTCACGCGCGAAATTCGACGATCTCACAGCAGATCTCGTTGAACGTACGATGGAACCAACACGCCGTGCTATGAACGATGCAGGTCTGACACCAGACAAAATCGACAAAATCATCCTCGTTGGTGGTTCGACTCGTATTCCTGCAGTTCAAAAAGCAATCCAAGACTTCACTGGTAAAGAATCGTTCAAAGGGGTTAACCCGGATGAAGTCGTTGCCCTCGGTGCAGCGGTTCAAGGTGGCGTATTGACAGGAGACGTCAAAGACGTCGTTCTTCTCGACGTAACTCCACTCTCACTCGGTATCGAGACAATGGGTGGCGTGATGACGAAATTGATCGATCGTAACACAACGATCCCGACTTCGAAATCACAAGTCTTCTCGACTGCAGCAGACAGCCAACCAGCTGTTGACATCCACGTCCTCCAAGGGGAACGTCCAATGGCAGCAGATAACAAAACACTTGGTCGCTTCCAATTGACGGATATTCCGCCAGCACCACGTGGCGTGCCACAAATCGAAGTTAAATTCGACATCGATGCGAACGGTATCGTTAACGTTTCTGCGAAAGATCTCGGAACGAACAAAGAACAGTCAATCACGATCCAATCATCAAGCGGTTTGACTGAAGCGGACATTGAGCAAATGGTCAAAGATGCAGAAGCAAACGCGGACGCAGACAACAAGCGTAAAGAAGAAGTCGAATTACGCAATGAAGCAGACCAACTCGTCTTCGCAACAGATAAAGCAATCAAAGACCTCGGTGAGCAAGTCGCTGACGCTGATAAAGAAAAAGCAGAAGCTGCAAAAGAAAAAGTAACAAAAGCTCTCGAAGGAACAGACATCGAAGCAATCCGTTCTGCAAAAGACGAATTGTCGACAGTCGTTCAAGAGTTGACACAAAAAGTCTACGAGAACATGGCACAGCAACAAGCTGGCGCTGAAGGCGCACAAGCTGGTGGTCAAGACGACAACGTCATGGACGCTGAGTTCGAAGAAGTCGACGAGAAAGACAACAAGTAATTCATCCGACCGATTTTTCGGGCGCTAGAGAGAGCCAAAGCGTATCCGCGCTTTGGCTCTTTCCATGTCGCACGAAGTTCGGTAAAATCAAACAGTATGAAATGAATCGGAATCGAGAGAGGAAGACTGCACGTGGAAAAACGCGATTATTATGAAGTACTAGGCGTCGCGCGCGATGCCTCATCAGCGGAAATCAAACGCGCGTACCGTAAGCTTGCCCGGACGTACCACCCGGACGTCAACAAGGAAGCAGATGCGGATGCGAAATTCAAGGAATTATCGGAAGCGTATGAAGTGTTATCCGATGACAATAAACGAGCACGTTACGACCAATTCGGTCACCAAGATCCATCACAAGGTGGCGGTGGATTCAGTGGAGCTGAAGGATTTGGCGACATCTTCGACATGTTCTTCGGTGGCGGACGTCGTCAAGATCCAAACGCACCACGTAAAGGACAGGATTTACAATACGTCGAGGAAATCGACTTCATGGAATCGGTCACAGGCGTCGAGAAGACGATCACGATTCCAGCCGAAGAAGATTGCGGTACATGTCATGGTTCGGGTGCTAAACCAGGAACACATCCGGAAACATGTAAACGATGCGGTGGTTCGGGTCACATCAACGTCGAACAAAACACGATGTTCGGTCGTGTCGTCAACCAAACGACATGTTCGACATGTCATGGCCGTGGACAAATCGTCAAGGAGCCATGTGAAACATGTCGTGGAGCCGGTCGCGTTCGCAAAAACAAAGATGTCCGTGTCAAAATTCCAGCAGGGATCGACAATGGGCAACAAATCCGCTTAGCAGGTAAAGGGGAAGCCGGTGTCAACGGTGGACCAGCAGGTGACTTGTATGTCGTCGTTCGTGTCGCAGCACATGAACTGTTCGAACGTGTCGACGATCATATCGTCATGGATATGCCACTTACATTCGCGCAAGCAACACTTGGCGATGAGATCGAAGTGCCGACTGTTCACGGTAAGGTCAGTCTGAAGATTCCAGCCGGAACACAGACAGGATCACGATTCCGTCTCCGCGGAAAAGGGATGCCGAACGTTCGATCCGGTCACCATGGCGACCAGTACGTCAATGTCGTCGTCATTACACCGAAGAATCTGACGGAACGTCAAAAAGAACTCTTACGGGAATTCAATGAAATCAGCGATGAAAAAGGTGTCGAAGAGCAACACGAAGGTGTCTTCAGCCGGATCAAGACATTCTTTACAGGGTGATCACTACAGAGGAGCGTGACAAGAAATGAAATGGTCAGAGATCTGTGTCCATACGACACAAGAAGCCATCGAAGCAGTTTCAAACATCTTACATGAAGCGGGAGCAAGCGGAGTCGTTATCGAGGACGTCGAAGATTTCGAGATGATGTCCCACCGCGAAGATAACTTCGGTGAAATTTGGGATGAGACGAAACGAGACGAGTATCCGACACAAGGTGTACTCGTGAAGGCGTATCTTGCAGAAAGCAGCGATTTGACGGACACGATCAAAGGCATCGAACATGACATCCAACAGTTGACGAACTTCGGTCTGTCGATTGGCACGGGTGCTGTCACGCTGACTCAAGTAGATGAAGAAGATTGGGCTCATTCATGGAAACAATTCTATAAGCCGGTCAAGATCAGTCGCCATCTGACGGTCGTCCCGATGTGGGAAGACTACACGCCACAGCCGGATGAAAAAATCATCGAGCTCGATCCAGGTATGGCATTCGGAACGGGAACACACCCGACGACGGTCCTCTGTATTCAAGCGATTGAGAACTACTTGCAAGAGCAAGACCGTGTCGTCGATGTCGGAACGGGATCCGGTGTCTTAGCGATTGCAGCTGCGAAGCTTGGGGCAAAGGATGTCTTTGCACTCGATTTAGACGAAGTCGCTGTCAAATCAGCGACGGAAAACGTCGCTTTGAACGAAGTCAGTGAGCAGATCACGGTTCGCCAAGGCGACTTGATGAAGGAATTGAGTGAGCCGGTCGAGTTAATCGTCGCGAACATCTTAGCGGAAGTCATCCTCCTCTTCGTCAAGGATGCCTATACGTTGACGTTACCAGGTGGTCATTTCATCGCTTCCGGTATCATTAGTCAGAAGAAGGATATGGTCGTCCAAGCGATGCAAGAAGCAGGATTTACGATCGTCGAGACGACGAAGCTTGAGGACTGGGTCGCGATCATCGCGAAACGGGAGGCGTAAACACATGCAACGGTATTTCGTCGAGCCCTCGATGCGTCAGGGAGATGTGTTTCATCTCCCGAAAGACGACGCACACCATATGAAAAACGTCATGCGGATGGAAGTCGGCGGAGAGATTCTCGTACTCGACGGGACAGGTCTTTACCGGTGCCGTCTGGAAGCGCTCGATAAACAAGCGGCTTCTGCCCGGATCGAAGAGACTCTACCGATCGAAACGGAATTACCGATTCGTGTGACGATCGCCCATGGATTGCCAAAAGGCGATAAAATCGAACTCGTTGCCCAAAAAGCAACGGAACTCGGGATCCATCATCTACGAATTTTCGAAGCCGACCGTTCCGTCTCGAAATGGGATCAAAAGAAGGTTCCGAAGAAGATTGAACGACTCGAAAAAATCGTCAAGGAAGCAGCGGAACAATCGTACCGTGCCCACTTGCCGACAGTCGACTTCGTGGCGTATGATGAAGTCTTACAGGATGCATCGAACTATACGGCTTGTCTGGTTGCCTATGAAGAATCAGCGAAACAAGGGGAGGCCTCCGTCCTCGCTACGACGCTTGCTGGATTACAAGAGGGAGATTCCCTTCTTGTCGTCATCGGACCTGAAGGTGGGTTCGCTGAAGCAGAAATCGCACGTTTGACGGATGCCGGTTTTAAAAAAGCCGCTCTAGGGCGCCGCATCTTACGGACGGAAACGGCACCATTTTATGTCCTTTCCGCCGTCTCGTATCATTTTGAATTGAAAGGGTGAACGAAATGGCAACTGTTGCCTTTCAAACGCTTGGCTGTAAAGTCAACCATTACGAAACAGAAGCTGTCTGGCAACTGTTCAAGGACGCTGGCTACGCACGCGTTGATTTTGCTGATCATGCGGACGTGTATGTCGTCAATACATGTACGGTTACGAATACCGGAGATAAGAAAAGTCGCCAAGTCATCCGACGGGCGATTCGCCAAAATCCGGATAGTGTCATCTGCGTAACGGGCTGTTATGCTCAAACGTCTCCTGCTGAAATCATGGCGATTCCTGGCGTCGATGTCGTCGTCGGAACACAAGATCGGCATAAAATGATTGGATACATTGAACAATTCCGTGAAGAACGCATGCCAATCAATGCGGTCGGAAACATCATGAAAGCCAAAGTCTATGAAGAACTGGATGTACCGGCCTTTACGGACCGGACACGGGCTTCTCTGAAAATTCAGGAAGGCTGTAACAATTTCTGTACGTTCTGTATCATTCCATGGGCGCGTGGTCTCATGCGGTCTCGTCAACCAGAAGATGTCTTGAAGCAAGCACAACAGCTCGTTGATGCGGGTTATAAAGAAATCGTCTTGACGGGAATCCATACAGGCGGATACGGAGAAGACTTAAAAGACTACAACTTAGCGAAATTACTTAAAGCACTCGAATCCGTCAATGGACTCGAACGTTTGCGGATTTCGTCGATCGAAGCGAGTCAAATCACGGACGAGGTACTTGATGTCCTGAAGGACTCACCAATCGTCGTTCGTCACTTGCACGTTCCGATCCAGTCGGCATCCGATACGGTCCTTCGCCGGATGCGCCGGAAGTATACGATGGCGGAATTCGGAGAACGGATTACGCGTCTGAAGGAAGTCCTGCCTGACTGTGCAATCACGTCGGATGTCATCGTCGGTTTCCCAGGTGAGACGGAAGAAGAGTTCATGGAAACGTTCAACTTCATCAACGATCATAAGTTCAGTGAGTTGCATGTCTTCCCGTACTCGAAACGGACCGGAACACCGGCTGCGATGATGGACGATCAAGTCGAGGAATCAATCAAGGAAGAACGCGTCGCACGTTTGATTTCCTTATCGGATCAACTCGCGAAGGAATATGCTTCGAAATATGAGGGAGAACTGCTTGAGATCATTCCGGAAGAATTTTCGGAAGAGGCAGGCGGTCGTCTCGTCGGTTACACGGATAACTATCTGCGTGTCGCAATCGAAGGCGATGAGTCAATGATTGGACAACTCGTTCGTGTCAAAATCACGAAAGCGGGCTATCCGATGAATGACGGTCAATTCGTCCGCATCATGCAGACATTAAAAGACGCTGCAGTCTAATCGAAAGGGCAAAGGAAACCTCTGGTTTTCTTTGCCACTTTTTTTGTTTTCATTTCAGGAATGCGCTACACTGAATACAGTTCAATTAAGGAAAGAGGATATCATTCATGCGAATCAACAAATTCATTAGTGAAACGGGCTTTTGCTCAAGGCGTGCTGCCGATAAATTAGTCGACGCAGGTCGTGTGACGATCAACGGTCTGACGGCAGAACTCGGCTCGCAAGCTGAAGAGACGGACGTCGTCGAAATCGACGGTCAACCACTCCAAACGAAACCAAAACCTGTCTACATCGTCTTAAATAAACCGGTCGGCATCACATGTACGACAGAGCTTGATATCGAAGGAAACATCATCGATTTCGTCAACCATCCGAAGCGGATTTTCCCGATTGGTCGTCTCGATAAGGATTCAGACGGTTTGATTCTGTTGACGAATGACGGTGATGTCGTCAACCGGATCTTACGAGCGGAAAATAATCACGACAAGGAATATATCGTGACCGTCGACGCACCGATTACGGATACGTTCATTCAAGGGATGGCGAGTGGTGTTGACATTCTCGGTACGACGACGAAGGAATGTATCGTTGAGCCGCTCGAGACACGGACATTTCGCATCATTTTGACGCAAGGGTTAAATCGTCAGATTCGCCGTATGTGTAAAGAATTCGGCTACCGGGTCAAACGGCTGCAACGCGTCCGAATCATGAACATTGAGCTTGGCGATTTACCGATCGGTTCTTGGCGTGATTTGACGGAAGCGGAATTACGCGAATTGTTTACGACGCTTGACGGGCAATAAGGTTCAATGAAAGTCGCCACTGGCGGCTTTCTTCTTACATAAGGGGGATGACCGTGGACAAAAGGGGTATGAGTGCGACATTCGTCGCTTACGTGATTGGTGGACTATTGCCGATCTATAAAGTATTTGCAACTGGTATTCCAGCATGGACGGTCGTTTCGATCCGGATTTTAAGTGCGTTCATCTTCGTGACACTGTTGTTACGCCTGACGAAGAAGTTTCAATTCGTTCGTCACCTGTGGCAAAACAAACGCCAGCGCTATACGGTGCTTGCGGCAGGTCTCGTATTAGGTGGGAACTGGTCACTCTATCTGTATGCCATCGGGGAAGGCTATATCGTTGAGTCGTCACTCGGGTATTATATCAATCCGCTCGTCAGCGTCTTGTTCGGTTTAATCTTTTTTAAGGAGCGATTAACGCGTCCACAAATCATCGCGATTGTATCAGCGATCACTGGTGTGATGATTTTAACGCTCGGTTATGGTCAATTTCCGATCATTGCCTTTTCACTTGCCGTCTCGTTCGCATTTTACGGTGTACTAAAGAAAAAGGCAGCAGCTGAACCATTATCCGGATTATTTTTAGAGACACTGGTCACGCTCCCGTTCGCTCTCTTGACGCTTGGTGTGACAGATAGTCAACCGCTTGCGATGCCGACGAGTGCACTGCTTGCAATCATCATGCTCGGAATCGCAACAGCAGTCCAATTGATGTTATTTGGATACGGGATGCCGAAAATCCCGTTTGTCTATGTCGGAATTCTGCAGTACATTGCACCAACGTTGACGCTACTACTTGGAATTTATCTATTTAATGACGTCTTTACGACGATTCACTTCATCGCTTTTCTGTTCATTTGGATTGCCGTTGCTTTGTTTACGATCAGCGGTTTATCAGCAGGAAAGATACGGATGAAGAAGGTATCATAACGAAAGAAGGGATTATGTGAATCTATCGGGATTTTTTGCGACGCTTGTCGCATATATCATTTGGGGGCTCTTACCGCTTTACTGGAAGATGCTCGCTAATGTACCGAGTGAAGAGATACTAGCGCACCGGATCATCTGGTCGTTTCTATTTCTACTCATCTTACTGTCGTTTCAAAAAGCACTTGGAAAATGGAAGACGGCATTGCGTGATCCGTTCACGCGCCGACTCTTTTTCTTAAATGGACTGATCATCAGCTTGAATTGGTTCATCTACATATGGGCTGTCAATCATCAATTCATTGTTGAGGCGTCGCTCGGCTATTACATCAATCCGCTCGTCAGCATCGTCTTTGGTGTCTTCTTCTTTCAAGAAAAGCTCTCACGGATTGAATGGATCTCGATTGTCCTTGCGACGATCGGTGTTCTGATTTTAACGATTGGCTACGGCGAATTTCCATGGATCTCGATTGCGCTTGCCTTAAGCTTCGGTTTTTACGGCGTCGTCAAAAAGCGGCGACCGCTGGAATCAACGGTCAGTCTGACGCTTGAGACGATGGCGCCACTTCCGCTTGCTTTGATTTTCCTCGGCTATTGGCAAGTACAGGGAACGTCTTCGATGACTGAATCGATCGGTACGATGACCGGACTTATCTTGACCGGGATCGTTACCGCCGTGCCACTTTTGTTATTTGGATTCGGGGCACAACGAATTCCGTTCACATGGGTCGGATTCCTTCAATTCGTCGCACCGACCTTGTCGCTCGGACTCGGTGTTTTGCTCTATCATGAACCGTTTACTAAAACACACATGGTGGCGTTTACATGTATTTGGACAGCAGCGATTGTCTTTACGCTCAATGGAGTCTGGATTCGAAAAAAACAGCTTCGAAAAGTCGCGTAAAAAGATAGAAGTCAGACCTCTTGCGTGATAGAATAAAATCAGAGTCTAAGGGATACCCTTAAGGAGGACAACAATCATGAATTTAGCAGGAATGATCGACCATACGGCACTGAAGCCAGAAACATCACGTGCTCAAATCGAGACACTCTGTAAAGAAGCATTAGAATACAAATTCGCAAGCGTCTGTGTTAATCCGACATACGTCGCGTTAGCAGCAGAACTCTTAAAATCAGATGATGACGTCAAAGTCTGTACAGTCATCGGCTTCCCACTTGGAGCAAACACGCCAGAAGTGAAAGCATTCGAAACAAAAGATGCCATTCAAAACGGTGCGACAGAAATCGATATGGTTCTAAACATCGGTGCATTAAAAGATGGCGATCTTGAGTTAGTTGAACGTGACATTCGTGCGGTTGTCGAAGCGGCAAACGGTACACTCGTTAAAGTCATCTTCGAAAACTGCCTTCTTACAAAAGAAGAAATCAAAACAGCTGCTGAACTTTCAGTTAAAGCAGGTGCTAACTTCGTGAAGACATCGACTGGTTTCTCAACAGGTGGTGCAACAGTCGAAGACATCCGTCTCATGCGTGAGACAGTTGGTCCTGACATCGGTGTTAAAGCATCTGGTGGCGTTCGTGACTTCGAAGGTGCAAAAGCAATGATCGATGCAGGTGCATCACGCATTGGTGCATCAGCAGGAATCGCAATCGTTACAGGTGGTACGTCTGATAGCGATTACTAAGAATATCTGACATGTCCCTCTTTTTTTAGAGGGGCGTTTTTTTGTTATGGGACTATTCTGAATTTAAATTTTGTATTAAGAAGTCAGACATCGCTTCCGATAATCAGATGTAGAATGTCGGAAGGATGTGGAATGAATGAAACGGTGGAGCGGAATCATACTGGCATCGACACTAAGCCTTGCAGGATGCGGTAGTGTCATCGATGATCCAGAACGGGCAGTCAAGGAGCGAAAGGAAATGGCGGTCGTCTTATCGGACGTTGGTCTTGGCGATCAATCATTCAGCGATGCAGCGATGAGCGGTATGGCGTTGTTACGGGAGAAGGAAGGCTGGTCGATCGATTACCGGGAATTAAACGAAACGAAGACCTATAAAACAGCATTTGAAGCGTTAGCGAAAAAGAAGCCGACCGTTATCGTCGGACTCGGCTACATGGGGCAGACAGATCTTGAGACCGTTGCTAAAAAATATCCGAAACAACAATTCGCCTTGATTGATGCCGTCTCGACGTTACCGAACGTACTCTCGGTTACGTTCAAAGAGGACGAAGGAAGCTATTTAGCCGGTGCCGCTGCAGGAATCCAAACCAAGACGAATACGATTGGTTTCGTCGGTGGGATGAAGTCGCCTTTGATTGAGAAGTTCGAAAAAGGATACATAGCTGGCGCTAAAGCCGTCAATCCGAAAACAAAGGTACTCGTCGAATATGCGGAGGACTTTGCGGCGCCCGAAAAGGGACGGACGCTTGCAAACGAAATGATGCAGAAAAAGGCAGACGTCTTATATGCAGCTGCTGGATTAACAGGGAGCGGCGTCCTTGAGGCAGCGCAAACGAAGGGGAAAAAAGCTATCGGTGTTGATAGCGATCAGACCCCGATCGCGCCTGACGCCGTCATGACGTCGATGCTAAAACAAGTTGATCTTGCGATTACGAAAATCGGACAAGATGTGGATGCAAAAGGACTCCAATCTGGACAAGTCGTCCTAGGTGTCAAAGAAGGGGCAATCCAGTTGGCTCCAATCCGTAATACGAACTTTACGGACGGGGAACGAAAAAAATTAGAGCAGCTGCAACAAGACGTGCTCGAAGGTAAGGTGACGATCCAATGACGTTACGGAAACGATTTTTACTCTCAACATTAGTGACGATTTTGAGTGTCGTCATCTTGATGGGATGGACCTTGTTCCAACTCCGTCAAATTCAATCCTATAACGAAGACTACGGGAAACAACTCGTTGAAATTTCAGAACTCGAAACGAAGCTCTTATATGAACAGGCAGCATGGAACCGACTGGCAAGCCAACCGTCTGAGAGTCAGGCGGAGCAGGTTCAGGCTCTTAGTAGGAAGAACGAGCAAGCTTTGAATCAGCTACAGAAGACATATTTGATTCCAGCGTTTCAAGAAGAGTTGAACCGGGCGGATATGAAGTATAAGACGCTCGCTGCAAAACGGACGGAACTGACGGACGCGGTGAATCCGATTGACATTCGCTCCCATGCTGCACGAATCGAAGGTGTCCTTAGTGATCTCTATACGTTACATACGAAAAATGGGGAATTTTATGATGTCTTACAACGTGAGGCAAAAGAGGAGACATTGAATTTGACGCGGACCGTCCTAATCGCGACATTCCTCCTCCTGATTGGTCTAGCCTTATACAATTGGTACTTCGCACGTAGTATCACGCGACCGATCAGCCGTGTCGTCCGGACAGCAGAGCAAATTTCGGATGGAGACTTGTCACAGGAACTGGTCGTATCCGGTCGAAAAGATGAGATTGGTCGACTCGAGACGGCTGTTGCGCAGATGCAAGGAACTTTACATGAGGTCATCGGAACGATCAGTCGCTCGTCGAACACGATTCGTCAGATGAGTACGGAAGCGACGACGGAGAACGCGAACATCGTCGAAGTTTCTGGTAACATGACCCATGCGATTAATGAGATGGCGAGTGGTACACAAACGGTGTCGGATGATATCCAGACGACAGTCAGTACGATGTCCGATATGCAACAGCTCTTCGAGGAGAGTGAACAACGTGCACAAACCGCTTATGCAGAAGGACAAGCGGCCGATCACGTGATGGTTCAAAGTAGTTCCGTCATGGAACAGCAAGCACGGTCACTTCGCGCGTCAACAGAACAAAATCGTGAACTCGGTCAGAAACTGGAAGGTTTCTTAGAACAGACGCAACAAATCGAGCAGATGGCACAACTCGTCGCGGGAGTCTCTGCGCAGACGAATTTATTGTCACTCAATGCGGCTATCGAGGCTGCACGGGCTGGGGAAGCCGGTCGTGGATTTGCCGTCGTGGCAAGTGAAGTCAAAAAGTTAGCGGACGAGACAAATGAGGCGACACGTTCGATCTTCTCACTCGTCCGTTCGATTCGCCAAGACGGTGCTGTTTTACAAGAAGCACTCGTGCAAGCGGAGCGGGAACAGACGAACCAGGTCGAGAATTTTACACACGTCCAACAAGCATTCGGTGAGACGCGTCAAAAAGTAGCGAGTGTGACCGAAACACTCGATTATGTGACGAAACAACTCGTACATTCGAAACAACAAGCCCGCCATGTCGTTGGTCAAGTCAGTACAGTTAGTGGTGTCATGGAAGAACTTGCAGCCGGAAATGAAGAGATCGCTGCTTCGATGCGTGATCAACAGGCATCGTTCGAACAGATTCATCAATTGATGCAAGAACTCGAGTCGACGACGACGTCGCTTGACAGTCAGACACATCAATTCAAAATTTAATGAACACAGCAAGAGGCTGACTCAAAAGTCAGTCTCTACAAAGATAAGGGGGGACAGATCATCAATCTGTCCCCCTTATCTCATAATAAAAAGAATGACGCGTCACACGCCACTCCTACAGGAAAAACGCATTTGTGCGTTGTCAGAGACGAACAAGACCCGCTTTCCCGCTTAAATGAAGCAGGAAAACTGGCTTGTGTCTCGCCTGAGGAAAGGGCGTGAAGAGACGCGTCATTCTTTTTTGAGTCAGCCCCTTTTTCTTGAATCGACTTAGAAGAAGCTTTCTGGATCGAGCTCATTCGTCCGTCCATTCGCATCATACTGGTATCCACCATCGTGGATTTCAAAATGTAAGTGTGGACCAGTCGAGTTACCGGTGCTTCCGAGAACACCGATTTGCTGTCCTTGTTTGACTTGTTGTCCCTGTTTAACGTTCAAGGCATTCATATGGGCATACACGGTCGTATACGTTTTTCCGTCGATATTATGAGAGATATAGACGTGGTTGCCGTAAGGGCCACCTGAACTTGCTAAAATGACTGTCCCGCTTGCAGATGCAACGATTGGCGAGTTGAGTGGACCAGCGAAGTCGGTTCCATTGTGGTACGCATAACCATTACTTCCGCTTGCTGCCCCCATTCCTTGCGAGATAGAACCTTGAGCAGGTTTGATGAATTTACCTTTTGCTTTTGAGATGACTTTCGTACTAGCCTTGCTAACAGATACTGGCGCCGCCGATTGTTTTGCAGCAGCTGCCTTTGCTGCTCGTGCTGCTGCTTTTTCAGCTGCTTCCTGTGCCTTCAGTTGGGCCGATGCCTCTTTCAGGCTGAGGATGTTGGATTCGATTTTTTTCTTTTGTGACGTCAGACGTTTCAAGAGTGCTGTTCGTTTTTGTTTTTCTTTTTTGAGTTCACGTTGTTTCTTTTTTAAAACATTACGATCTTCAATCAAGTCTTGGCGTGTCTGCTTCAATTCTTCTTTCGCAGCTGCCAGTTCTTTTTTGTTTGATTCGTAATCTTTTAATAAAGAAGCATCGCTTTCCGCAATCGTATTGAAGGCATTGAAACGACTGATCATATCACCGACATCTTTTGCACCGAAGATGGCTTCGAGGAGCGGGGCATTATCGGCTTTCGACTGACGGACCGCCAGACGATCACCGAGCATTTTTTCTTGTTTCTTGATTTTCTTTTGCAACTTCTCGATCTTATCTTCTAATCGAGCAATCTGTTTCGTGTTTTCGTCGATTTTCTTTTGATTCTCGACGACTTGTAACGTTAGTCCATTGATCTGTTGATCGAGTGCATAGACTTGTTGCTGTGCTTTAGATAATTGATTCTTTTTTTGAGACAACGCCTCGCGTTGCTTCGATTGTTGTTGCTGATTTTGTTGTTGTTTCTCTTTATATGAACTTGCCGCATCGACGGGAGTCGTCGTCATGAGCGGACTTGCGAGTAAGGTAAGTGTCATGAGCGATAACCCGAGTGACTTTCCGAAAGGTCGTTTCATAAACTAAGCGTCATTCCTTTCCCTTGTGAAGTGTTACCTATCCCACTCTAACAAGAAAATCAGAAAATCCACTTTACAATTCTTTTAAAAAAATACAAGAGAAGCTAGCAGAAAGTATGAAGAATTTATGAAAATAATGATGCGTGAACAGAAGAATAAATAGAATATGTTGATATGAAAGGAATAATCATTATGTAAGTGATTGATTTCCGAATGATGTCAGAAGATATATTTTTGTAACATCGTATAAATAGAAGGTTTATTAATGTTTGAAAAAGGTATAAATATAGTTTTTTGTGAAATGAAAAAGTGCCCCGAAAGGCACTCTGTCCGAATCATTCTTCATAAATCATCTTTCGTGTCATCCCACCGTCTAGGACCAGTGTTTCGCCCGTCAAGAAATCGTTATCCGGGTGTGTTAGATAGAGAGCCGCACGAGCGACATCACTTGGTTTTCCGACGCGACCAGCTGGATGTTGACTATGATCTTCAGGTGATAATTCTTGATAGTCACCGGTTTCAATCCAACCAGGAGCAATCGCGTTGACGAGAATTCCGTCTTCTCCGAGTGAGACAGCAAGTGCATGGGTCAGAGCAAAAATGCCACCTTTCGTCGATGCATAAGATTCTGTATGCGGTTCCGACATGAAGGCGCGGGTCGAAGCCAGGTTGACGATCCGACCACCACTTTTACTTTGTTTCAAATAAGGTGTAGCGGCCTTAGTCGTTAAAAAGATACTACGCAGGTTCGTATGATGAACCCGATCCCATTCCTCAAGTGACAATTCGAGTAAGGGTTTTCGAATCATGATACCGGCGTTATTGATGACGATGTCGATACGACCAGTATGTTCAATCGCTTTCTCAATCAACAGTTGAACGTCTTTTTCGTGTTGGATATCGAGGTGATAGAAGTAAGCCGTCCCACCATCTTCTTCAATTTGTTGAACTAATTCGTCTCCTGTCATCTGATCGATGTCAGCAAGAACGACATTTGCGCCATGCGCAGCGTAGGTGCGGGCGAGTTCTGCACCAATGCCATTCGCGGCTCCCGTAATGATGACGGTTTGATTAACATGATTCATAAAAATCATCCTTTCTGTAACGCTTCTCTCCTTTTTTTACCGTTCCATCATATCCTGAAACCTGACAGGATTATCATCCGTAGGAACAGGGAAATAGAAAAGCGTCGAAGTTACTTTAGAATGGGGGAAAATAGGAATGAAATTCTCGAATCAACAATTAGAAAAACAACAAAATCAATATGCCGAAGATGCAAAAGATTATATTGATCGCCCGAAAAAGACGAATTCGCTGTTACAACGAGCAACTGCAAAGGTAAACGGGAACTCTCGTTTGTCCGTCGTCTTCTCACCGTTGACGTTGTTCGTCGATATGATTCGCGCGTACCAGTCAGGTGAATATCGCAACATTCGTCGTACGACGATCTTAAAAGTAATCGGAGCGTTGATTTACCTCGTGTCACCGATTGACCTCGTACCTGATTTCGTACTCGGATTTGGTTTCGCAGACGATATCGCGGTCATCCTTTTCGTCACGAAAACAGTCTTTGAAGAATTGACACGTTTCAGTGACTGGCAAGATGAACAACAAAAGCGCCGTACGCAACCAGTACAAAGTGAGGATGCGTATTAATCAAATAGATAATGATCCGAGCGACTTCACTATGAGAAGTCGCTCTTTCTGATGTAAAAAGAGCCGTTTCCTGTACGCCCTCTTGAAAGTTCGATACACTAGAAATAGCTGGTAAAGAGAGAGGGAGGGCGAAGATGGGACACCACTGGATGGAATCATACGGTTATATCGGGATCATGATGACGCTCATGTTTCCATTCATACCGAGCGAAGTACCGCTCGCGTATGCCGGATATCTCGTGCATACGGCACAGGCGAATCTTATATTCATGTTGTTCCTCGCTGTAGTGAGCTTCGTCATTAGTCAGAACCTCTTCTTTACGATTGGTCAGTTCGGGAGTGAACGGTTATTGAATCGTTTGTTCAAATGGTTTCGGATTTCGGAAACAAAAATGCTCCAGTTTCAGACGCAAATGGAGACGAAGGGACGCTATATTCTTCTTCTTTCTCCAATGTGGCGTATCGGATTTGCGATTGGTGCCGGTCTAACTGGTGTTTCACGCTGGACGTTTACCGTCGTGACGACGATTTCCTTTTTCCTCTGGTCAGCGATCTTCATTTGGGGCGGGAAAGCCGTTGGTCATGAATGGCGAAAATTGCACCATCTCAATCATCCGATAGTTTGGATTGGTTTAGGCGTGTTGATTACGGTTGGCTACTTGATTCAAAAAAAGAGAAAAGCAAAAAAAGAGATCTAAAAGGAGTGGGAACATGGCAATTATCTTATTCGATATTGACGGTACATTGATCGATTCAACGGAACAGATGACAGAAGCAATCCATCGAGCGATGGAGGACATGCCGCATCTTCCAAAACCTTCGCAAGAAAGCGTTCAGGCAAGCTACGGTCTTGCAGGAAGCGCCTTTTGGCGAAAAGCGATTCCGGAAGCTTCAGAAGAGGATATTCGGTTGATTCGTAAAAAGAGACATGGTCATTTAGAAGCGACGATGGCAGAACAGAACGTCTTGTTCGACGGAATTCGATCTTTATTAGAAGCGCTAGTGTCTGCGGGACATACCATTTCAACTGCGAGTAATTGCGGCAACCACTATCTAAACCTTGTGCTTGATAGTCAGGAAATCCGCTCGTTCTTCACAAGTCCGAAATGCTTGGAATCCGTCAATGGAAAAGAAAAATCGGATATCTTACGCGCTCACCGCGATGAGTTTGGAGAAGGATCTTACTGGATGATTGGAGATCGGTCTTCTGATGTCGAAGCGGCTCGTAAGGAACATATGCCGGTCGTCTTATGTCAATATGGTTTTGGTACGCCATCCGAGTGGAATTCGGCAGATCATGTCATCGAGACACCGCTTGATTTGTTAACAGTGATTGAAAAATAAAGAAGTAAAAAGCCAAGCTAGACACGTCGATTTTTTCAGACGGTCGGCTTGGCTTTTTTGTGGTTAAAATATCAAGCAAGATGCACTTACTCGAAATCGAGTCGGTATGGTTCTGCGCTCATCCATGGACGGAACTTCCGGAAGAGTAGATGGAACAATAAACAGAGAATAATGGGTAAGACGATAAAAAGACCAAGCACGAATGTCATATTGAAGAGCGTCCATCCTCCTGACATCAGGTGTAGCGCATTGATTGGACCGATTAAACCAGACATTCCAAATCCGGCACTAAACGGTGTACCTTGAACACCGAGCATTCCAGCTAATGCACCAAGGATAGCGGCACTACACATGACAGGTAGAATCATCAATGGATTACGAATGAAGTTCGCCATCTGAATTTTAGGAGAACCGAGAAAATGAGCAATCGACGTTCCGCGTGAATTCGCTTGCCAACCGGCAATCGCAAGACCAAAACCAGCAGCACAGACACCTAGATTGGCAGCTCCGGCAGCAACACCCGATAAACTGATCGCGGTTGCAATGCCGACCGTCGAAAGCGGAGAGACGATGAGAACGGAAAAGGCGACCGCAATTAAAATGCCCATCAAGACGGGTTGAAGTGCCGTGAAGTCTGAGATGACATGTCCAATTGCTGTCGTAATCCGTGTGACGAACGGATACGTCAGAACACCAATTCCACCGGCACCGACAATCAAAATCGTTGGCATGACAAGCACCGTATATGTTTTGAAGCGTTCACCAATCAATAAGACGATTGCTGTTGCAATAGCTGCCGTCAAACCAGCATTGATGACATCACCTGTACCGACGAAAACGAATGTCGCATCCGCACGGGTCGCAACACCTGAGCCGACGACCGTCGCGAGTCCAATCGACGTGGTGGCAATCGGTGTCACTTTAAATTGCATCGCTACGGCGACACCAATCACCATTGGTAAAAGTCGCATCGCGAGTGTCGTTGCGTCCAAAACGTGTTGGGCACCAGAAACGTATGGTAATAATGCCTTAGCGAGTTCACCGAGTAAGGCTCCTGGAATAAGGGCAACGAGAATTCCAATACTGAGACCGTTTAAAACATGCACTGCAAATTGACGTGGCTGACGCAAAATAGATGAATCCATAAAATCCTCTCCTTATGTAACGCTTTTGTGCATAACAGTATAAAAGTTATGAATTGTGTTTTATCTTACGGTAAGAACAGAAGGACGTCAAGAAAAAGTTAGAAAATTCCAAACGATCAAAGGATTCGTCTTTCAGAAACGGAATTGTTACAGTGAAGAAGTACATTGAATGAGGAGGTCATGAATCATGTCAGAACAACGTATCGTATTAGCGGAACGACCAAACGGAAAACCAACAGGGGAAACATTCCGTTATGAATCATTTGAGTTAGCAGATTTACGAGAAGGGCAAGTCGCACTGGAGTCACTCTATATCTCAGTCGATCCATATATGCGGGGACGTATGAACGATACGCGTTCTTATTCGCAACCGTTTGAGATTGATGAACCGATTCACGGGGGTGTCGTAGCGCGTGTCATCGAGTCTAAAAGTGAGGCGTTCAAGTCAGGTGATGTCGTCGTGGGGATGCTCGATTGGGCAACGAAAGCAGTCGTCGATGCGAAAAATGTCCGTAAAATCGATGAGCAGATCGCTCCAATCTCAACAGCGCTCGGTGTTCTCGGAATGACAGGGATGACGGCGTATTTCGGGTTGCTTGATATCGGGAATCCACAGCCAGGAGAAACTGTTGTCGTATCGGCAGCAGCAGGGGCTGTTGGATCGATCGTTGGTCAGATCGCTAAAATCAAAGGTGCACGAGTAGTTGGGATTGCAGGAAGTGACGAAAAGTTACAGCACTTAAAAGTAGATCTTGGTTTTGACGAAGTCATCAACTACAAAACGGAAGACATCCGGGAAGCTTTAGACCGGACGTGTCCAGACGGCATCGATGTTTATTTTGAAAATGTCGGTGGAGAGATCGGCGATGCGGTCCTGGATCGACTCAATCCATTCGCGCGGGTACCAGTCTGCGGCGCTATTTCTGGGTATAACGCACAACAGGACATCGGTCCACGTGTTCAATCGAAATTAATCATTGCGCGTGCGCGTATGCAAGGTTTCTTAGTGGGGGATTATGGCAAACGATTCAAGGAAGCGGCTGAGCAACTCGGTCAATGGGTCAGTGAAGGGAAATTACGATATGAAGAGACGATCTTTGAAGGGTTCGATCGTGTACCAGATGCGTTCCTTGGCTTGTTCGATGGCTCGAACACAGGGAAACTACTAGTAAAAGTGAAGTAAACATGCCAAAAGAGGTTGCGGAATCATTTCCGCAACCTCTTTTTCTATGGCGTGAGATTCATGAATCTTTTCGATCGCGCTTGAGCTCTTCAGGATCAGGATCCGGATGTTGTGTTTCCGCAGGCTTGATGCCGGGATTTGATGTCTCAGCTGGATCAGGGTCCGGGTGAAGACCAACGTCTGCCTTTTCATCTGGTAAATCATGATTTTTTTCGTTTAACATGTCCAGTCATCTCCTTTTATCAGTACATAGTAATGTTTCCCCGTTTTTTAAATCCAAAACAATGAGGGTGCATAGGATTCGTTTTTGAAAACATGTGAATGACTTCCACGGACAAGAAAGCGAAACCGGTCGATTTCCTAGGAAATACAGGTTGACTGAAATGGAATGTAAGGAAAATCCAAAAAAGCTTCATGAAGTCTTTACAAAAACCTTGCAAGTCCTTCAAGTAGCCTTTGAACTGCTTCCGTAGACTAAGAAAGAGTTGAAAAGAGGAAGGGTGTTTACGTGTGAGTGATCAAAAATGGAAACGACAAATCATGCAACAACTGAACTGGGTCCGCGAAGAGAAAAAACGGCTGACAAGCGAGACGACCGCAAGTAAAGATGCACTCGAAAAACTCCGTCAGCTAGACGTCTTGCGACTACCGACGGTTCGAACTTCTAATAACACGACGACACGTTACCGACAAAATAGCCAAGCTTCACTACTAGATCAATTGGATGTCTCGGAGATTCCGGTCCGGACGACGACGCGTTACTATGAAAAGCGACCAATCGAGATGGCGATCGTCTGCTCGGAATTCATGTACGCCTATTATGAAGATGCCGTTCATCTCCACTACGTCAATGCGCATACATTCGAAGAAGTTTTCGAGCGCGAGATTGATCTCTTTTTAGTCGTCTCTTCATGGAAGGGGTTACGAGGGGATGATTGGAAAGGTGTCGCCACACCGAATTCAAAGAAACGCCAACGACTGCTTTCGATGATGCAGGAAGTCAAAGCCAAAGGAATTCCAGTCGTTTTTCAATCAACGGAAGATCCGAGCAATCATGAACGGTTTCAAGACGTGGCGCAAGCTGCCGATTATGTCCTGACTTCAGATGAGGCGATGATTCCTGAATATCGCGTCTTATGTGGTCATGATCGGATTATGGCGATGCCGTTTGGTATCAATCCATTGATTCACAATCCAATCGGAGCGACACGTAGCCGTAAGAAAGGCGTTTTATTTGCCGGTAGCTGGATGGCGAAATATCCGGAGCGCGTGAAAGATACGGAGATGTTGTTTGATGGGGTGATGCAATCCTCGCACGAACTCGATATCGTGGATCGGAATTATCATCTCGACTTACCAGCCTATCAGTTTCCGGAGCGCTATCAATCACGGGTCGCACCAGCGATTCCTTATGATGCTTTACAACAAGTTAGTAAATGTTACGACTGGGTCTTGAACCTGAATAGCATCAAGTACAGTAAAACGATGTGTGCTCGTCGCGTCTATGAGTCGCAAGCACTCGGGAATTTGATCCTGTCGAATTACAGTATCGCCGTCAACAACGAATTTCCGAACATCTTCACCGTGCATGACGCACAGGAGGCGACGGCGATCTTAGAACGTACGTCGCAAGAAGAAATCGAACGATTGCGAGCAGAAGGACTTCGTGCCGTCATGACGGAACATACAGTCTTCGAACGGATGGATCAGATTCTAGCGTTCATTGGACGAGTACCTGAGACACGGGAACATCGCTTATTAGTCGTTGTCGCTCAAGACGGGGAAGCCATCCGTAACGCAATCGATCGCCAAAGTCTCACACCAGATGAAATCGTCTCAGCGGATACGTTGACGGAGCAAACCTATGATCAAGCGGATTTCGTTGCTTGGATGGATGGACAGGAATCTTACGGCGAATATTATTTAGAGGACCTCGTGAATGGCTTTAAATATAGCGATGCCAGCATTGTCCGAAAGGGAAGCGAGCATCCGTATCATGTACAAGAGATGAGCGGTAGCCGAAACGGTGCGATTGTTTGGCGATCAGCTATCGGATATGACATGTTCCAGGCAGATGAACTGAACGGAAAAACACTGTTGCTCGATCAATTTGAGTGGAACGAGCAGACGGTAGTTCCGACAAATCAGCCCCCGCAACTGTCGGTCGTCGTTCCGATCTATAACAATGGGAAACACCTCACGTATAAATGTTTCGCCAGTCTAACGCGGATGGATCGATTCATGGAGTCGGAGATTTTACTCGTAGATGATGGATCGACGGACATAGCGACACGTCAAGCCGTAGAGCGTCTCGCGCGACGCTATGGAAATGTCAGAACTTATTTCTTCGAGACAGGCGGAAGCGGTAGTGCTTCACGTCCGCGTAACAAAGGAGTCGAGATGGCACGAGCTAACTATGTGACGTTCCTTGATCCGGATAACGAGGTACTCAGTGATCGATATGCCTTTTTGCTTCAAGAACTAGAAAAAGATCCATCACTTGATTTTGTGGCAGGGCATATGAAAAAGCTTGCCGAGAAGACGAGCATCATCGCCTTGCCAACGATTCGTAAACAAGGACGAACGGTTTGTGAGGATCCGAAAGCTTTTCTATTGAAACATCGGTTTGCGGTACAAAGCATTCAAGCACTCGTCGTCCGTCGTACCTTCCTGCTTGAACATCAATTGGAACAAGTCGTCGGTGCGGTCGGTCAGGACTCCTTGTTCTTCCAAGAATTGATGCTTCGCGCGAACCGTGTCTTACTCGTCAATCGAGTCATCCATTATTATTACGCAGCCGTTGCAGGGTCAACCGTGAATGCATTGACGGTGAAGTTCTTTGAACGAAGTGTCGTCCGAGAGCGGGCACGAGCTGAGAAATTCGCTCGTTATGGAGTGCTAGAGGAATACAAGGAAACTCGATTCGAGCATTTCTTTGAGCATTGGTATCTTGTCAAGTTACGCTACTGCAGTGATAAGGACTTTGCACCGAGTGTCGCATTACTACGCACGATTATCGGATTCTATGAACCAATCACGTTGACGAACCCGTTGATTCGTCGATTCATGGAGCTTGCAGATCGACAGGAGACGGATCGACTTCAACACTTACTACTCGAGGAGGTGCAAAAATGACGGCATCGATGAAAACAGTACGCCCCAAGGATCAAATCCGAGCTGCCTACTACGATCAGTTAGGCGGTGGATTCGGTAAAAAAGTCCGCGCGCGTGTTCACTGGATCGTTCGACAAGCAAAAGGAGAGCACATTTTAGATATTGGTTGTTCGGGTGGAGTCGTCCCGATTTTGCTCGGACGCGAAGGGAAACATGTCATCGGGATCGATGTGTTACCAGAAGCGATCATCGAGGCCAAACAAGCGTTACTTGAAGAACCGGCATCCGTAAAAGAAAAAGTGGAATTACATGAAGCAAATGTCATGACGTACACACCTGACATTCAATTCGATACAGTCTTGATGACGGAAGTACTGGAACATATCGGGGAGCCAGAGCGCTTTATCGCCCGTGCCGTCTCGTTCATCGCACCAGAAGGACGACTCGTCATCACAGTCCCATTTGGAGTGAACGATTATGCGGATCACAAAAGGACGTATTATTTAAACCGACTGCTTGAACAGTTGACACCCTTCGGTAAGATCGAGACGATCGAGCGGATTGACAAGTGGCTTGGGATCACGATTCAAGTCTATCCGGAACCTCGATCCGGTCGATCTATTCTACCGGCGGAAGTCGAATGGCTCGAGGACGCCTTTGAAGAGGTGGAACGATTGCATCTCGCAACGATCATTGACTTAAAGCGCAAGCAACAGACTCTAGAACGAAAAGTTCAGCGGTTAGGGGAACAAACAGATTTATTCGAGCAGGCACAAGCGGAATCACTACGTCATGAACAGCAACTACAGGAACAGCGTGAACAATATAAGATGCTCGAAGAACAATATGCCGTACTGCTTGATCGATTCGAAGCGTCATTGGTGTCAAATCTGGAATTGCTGGAGGCGAATGCATCATGGAAATCAAAATACCGCTCACTCGCACGATCAAAGCTCGGAAAAATCGTCGTCCGCTACTGGAAGTTCCGACGTCAACTCAAGCAGCGCCGGAGTCGTCGATGAACGTCTTGATGATTTGTCAAAATTTCTATCCGGAAATCGGGAGTGCGGCAAACCGAATGAAGAATATCTTCAAGCGGATGGAACAAGCAGGAAGTGACGTCCATGTGTTGACGTCAGAACCGCTCTATCCGACGGCAGAACTCTATACGGACTCGATGTTCTGGGATGAACCGAGCCTCGATACGGCACATGTAACCCGTATCCAACCGCGTGACGTCCGGGCGACGAATAATTTATGGCGGCGTCTTCGCTTGTTCGTGGAACAATTCGTGCTCGCGGTGAAAGAAGTGCGACATGACCCGAAATCCTATGCCTACATCTATGCGACGACGCCATCCATCTTCATGGGACTCGTCGGGGTCGTCGCGAAACACGTCAAAAAGGCTCCTTTGATTCTCGATGTACGTGATTTATGGCCGGAATCATTGATTGGCGTCGGCATCACGAATTCGCGTCTCTTATTGACGCCGCTCTACTGGCTTGAAAAGTGGATGTATCGTCAGGCAGATCAATTGGTCATCAACAGTGAGGGGTTTCGATCATATATTGAAGGGCGGGGCATTGCACCGGAAAAAATTCATTATATCCCGAACTCTATCGAGGAAAATGAGTGGTTGATCAAACGCCGAAAAGTATCGGCACAAGTCCGCGTCGTGTATACAGGAAATATCGGTCTCGCACAAGATGTGTTCTTGTTGCTTGACGTCGCACAGGAACTTCAACAAGAGGAAGATATCTGTTTTCAAGTCGTCGGTTACGGTTATCACAAGCAAACGTTCGAACGACTCGTTAAGGAACGTGGGTTGACGAACATCGAATTTCTTGACGCGATGCCACGCTGGGATGCGTTGAAACAACTTGCGAAGAGTGATATTGCCTTTGCGACACTCGTCGAAAGTACAGCGTTCGATACGGTGACACCTGGAAAAATCATCGACTACATGGCGATGGGGTGTGCCATCGTCGGAGCGGTATCCGGACACGCGGCGCATGTCATCGAAGAGGCAGGAGCGGGTTACGTGTCTGTCCAGCGAAAAAAAGAGGAGATCGTCGATCATATTCTCGAGTTATCACGAAATCCAGAGAAACGTGCAGCGATGGGGCGTGCAGGTGTGGCATACGTCCAACATCATTTTGATTGGGAACAAAATGAACAGCGCTTGTTTGAAGCTATCGAACAAACGCAGTCACGAAAGGCGGTCGCAGAATGAAGCGAATTGGAATGTTTGTTTGGAATCCGTTTACGAATGACGCTCGTGTCTTGCGTGAATGTACAGCACTCGTCGAAGCAGGACACCGCGTGGACCTATACTGTCTAAATGACGGCACACTTCCAGAAGTCGAATGCCCGATGTCAGGGTTTCGCGTCATTCGAATCGATCGGACGCCACCTTTTGCGAGGTGGCTCCCGTTCTTTCGTAAACGGAAAAAACGGACACTTGTCATCGGCGTGATGGGTGCGCTTCTTGCGCCATGGCTTATTCCCGTGATGCTCGTGCTCTTTTTGCTCATGCGAAGTCGATTCATCCGTTACGCCCTCTATAACAGTTTCGGCATTCTTCGTATGACACGTGCTGCCCGAAAGCATGATTATGACGTCATGCATGCGAACGATGTCAATACGTTACCACAAGCGATTGGGGCAGCGCGTGGTGCCCAAATCGTCTATGACTCGCATGAAGTCCAGACCGATCGGACAGGATACGGGAGCATGCAAGGGAAATTAGAGCGCTGGTTGCTTCACTTCGTCAATCAGACGATCGTTGAAAATGACACGCGTGCAGATTACCATCAGAAGTTATATGGAACGCGACCATCCGTCCTGCACAATTATCCGTTTTACGAACCGATTATTCCGCAACCGCGACCGTTACGCGAAGAATTAGCACTTGCACCAGATGAGCCGATTTTATTGTATCAAGGTGGCATCCAAGAAGGACGTGGACTAGAGCGACTCATCGAAGCGATGCCGTTCATCGATCGAGGAACACTTATTTTCGTTGGAGATGGAAAGTTAAAAGGGAAACTGATGCAACTGGCCACGCAATCATCGGAAAAGTCTCGTATCCGCTTCATTGATAAGGTTCCGCTTGCTGAACTACCCAGTTACACGGCAGCGGCAACGGTCGGCTTTCAGGTCCTCCAGAACGTTTGCTTCAATCATTATTCCGCTTCTTCAAATAAACTATTCGAATACATGGCGGCGTTGATTCCTGTCATCGCGGCCGACTTACCAGAAATTCGTCGTGTCGTCGATACAGAAGGAGTTGGATTAATCGTCGATGTCGAATCCCCGCAGAGTATCGCCGAGGCGGTCAATCGTCTAGTGAAGGATGAGAGCTTGCGACGGGCGATGCAGGAGCGGGCAAGCGTAGCAAGGAGACAATACAACTGGGAGCAAGAAAAAGGTCGACTGCTTGCTGTCTATGACTCGATTTTCATGGAATCTGGGACAAAATAAAAAAAATAGTCAACGACTCGAAGGGAAATCCACGTGGAATGAAGGTGGATTCTTGACGGGTCGTTTCGTTTGATATGAATGGCAACGAAGTATTCGTGAAAGCTTCATAAGATTTACAAAAACAATAGAAAACGCTGGAAATGTAAGGTCTGTGAAGAATGGTTTAAGAGATGGTTAGAAGCATTGGAAAGCAAAGGAAATGTCGTTATGGTCTAGTTACAGCCAAGCCACAGACCGTTCGTTGGCTAGTATGACTAACTCGATGGAGGAATGACAAAATGAAACTTTGCACAATCGGACTAGGATATATTGGATTACCTTCTTCTGCGATGTTCGCGGATCATGGCACGGAAGTCGTAGGTGTCGACATCGATCCACAGATCGTCAATCTTCTGAATACGGGAACGATTCATATTGAGGAACCAGGACTCGAGGATGTCATCAAACGGGTCGTCGCGAACGGAAAATTCCGAGCGACACTTACGCCAGAACGGGCCGATGTTTTCTTAATCGCCGTTCCAACGCCGAACTTGAACGATACGTATAAATCATGTGATTTGAAATATGTCATTTCAGCGGTCAACAACATGCTGCCATTCCTTGAAAAAGGAAATGTCGTCATCGTCGAATCGACGATTGCGCCACGTACGATGGATGATCATGTCCGTCCCTTAATCGAAGCAGCTGGATTTACGATTGGTGAGGACATTTATGTCGTCCATTGCCCAGAGCGTGTGTTGCCAGGACAAATTTTACATGAACTTATCCATAATAACCGAATCGTCGGTGGATTGACGCCAGCGTGTGCGGAGGCAGGGGCTGCCGTCTATGAAACATTCGTTCAAGGTGAAATCGTCCGGACCGATGCAAAAACAGCCGAAATGTCGAAGTTGATGGAGAATACATTCCGCGATGTCAACATTGCGCTCGCAAATGAATTAACGCAAGTATGTCATCAACTAGAGATCAACGTCTTAGATGTGATCGAGATGGCGAACATGCATCCACGGGTAAACTTGCATCATCCGGGACCGGGAGTGGGTGGTCACTGTCTCGCAGTGGATCCGTACTTCATCGTCGCAAAAGCCCCATCGCTTGCTCGCATCATTCATACGGCACGACAAACGAACGTTCAGATGCCACAATTCGTTGCCGAACAAGCAGCTCGTCTCGTCGGTTCGCGTGTCCGTCCAAAAATCGCCGTCTTTGGTGTCACGTATAAAGGAAACGTCGACGACATGCGCGAGAGTCCAGCTGTCGAAGTCATTGAACAATTACTCGACCGTGGACTTGACGTCGCTGTCTGTGATCCGCACGTCGAACGCTCGATTTCGACACGTTTCGAACTCGTCGATGAGTTGGAGGCGATTCAAGGCGCCGACCTAGCGCTTGTCTTAGTCGACCACGATGAATTCAAACAATTCGATTCACGTCGTCTCGCAAACTACATGCGGACACCGTTACTCTTTGATACGAAAGGGATCGTCAAAGCGCTCGACGCTGTCAAAGTCCTGAACTTCGGTAATTTGCATACGCACCGCGTGACGGAAGTGGATGCGAAAGCGATATGAACGCGATACGAACGATTGGGGGAGAGTTGAAGGATCATCTATATCTGATCTTTCGGCTCTCGCTTTATGAAACAAAGAGTCAATATAGCATGCAATACCTTGGTTGGTTTTGGGAGATCATGACGCCACTTCTCCAAATCGGTGTCTACTGGGTCGTATTCGGCTTCGGGATTCGTGGTGGTCATCCAGTCGATGGAATTCCGTTCGTCTTTTGGCTCGTCAGCGGATTGATTGCTTGGTTCTTCATCGGTAGTACGATTCCAAGTGGTTCCCGGTCGATTTATGGTCGGGTCGCTCTCGTCTCGAAGATGCATTTTCCACTAAGTACGATTCCAGCGTATGTCATTTTGGCACAATTCTACCGTCATCTCGCGATGATTGCTTTGACGATCATTTTAGGGTGTGCCTTCGGTTACTTCCCGGGATGGCATACGTTTGAACTCCTATATATCGTACCGGCGGGCGTCGTATTCCTCTATGCGGTTTCCTTATTGTTATCCGCACTTGCGACGATGATTCGAGATGTGCAAAACATGGTGACATCTGCGATCCGCATGCTGATGTATTTAACGCCAATCATGTGGATTCCGCCAGATCACTCGTTATTTAAGATGTTGTTGATGCTAAACCCACTCGTTTATTTGATTGAGGGGTATCGTTCAGCACTCATCGGAACGGGCTATCTGCTCGATCATATGTGGTATGGCTTGTACTTCTGGTGTATGACGCTTGCAATCTTACTTGTTGGAGCATCGATTCACATTCGATTCCGACGCTATTTCATCGATTACGTATAGGAGGGAGAACGATGGGTCATGTCGTGTTTGAGAATGTATCGAAACGGTACATGCTCTATGCCCGACCGATCGACAAGCTAAAAGAAGTGTTGTTCGGTAAGGTGAATGGAAAATCGTTCTATGCTCTGAAGAACGTCTCCTTTTCTGTGGAAGAGGGAGAAATCGTCGGTATCGTTGGCATCAACGGAAGTGGGAAATCGACACTATCGCATCTGCTTGCTAACGTGACACCACCGACGTACGGTCGGGTCACATTGGGTGGAAAGTCAGCATTGATTGCCATCTCTAGTGGATTGAATAGTCAACTGACGGGGCGAGATAACATTGAATTAAAAGGGCTGATGATGGGCTTGACGAAACGACAAATCGAGACGATTACTCCAGAAATTTTAGAGTTCGCTGACATCGGGGAGTTCATCGATCAGCCAGTCAAGACTTACTCGAGCGGCATGCGCGCTCGGATTGGTTTTGCAATCTCGATTCATATTAATCCAGATATCTTGATCATCGACGAAGCACTCTCAGTCGGAGACCAAACGTTTACTGAAAAGTGCCTCGATAAGATGCGTGAATTCCGCGATCAAGGGAAAACGATTTTTTTCGTCAGTCATTCGCTCAGCCAGGTAAAGAGTTTCTGTACAAAAATCCTTTGGTTGGAATACGGGGAAGTACGTCTATTTGGTCCGACGAACGAAACGTTGGCTGAATACAATAAATATCTATATTGGTACAAACAGTTATCAAAAAAGCAAGCCTCCCATTACGTAGCTAAGAAACGAACGGAACGGATCGGTTCCGTGGATCAGCAAATGATGGGCGAGACGATTGAACAATCGTCATGAAATGAGATAGGGGATGAAGTAAATGAAACGTGTCATGCTTGTATTCGGAACACGACCAGAGGCGATCAAAATGGCGCCGGTCGTTAAAGCACTTGAAAATCGTCAGGACGTCGAACCAATCGTCGTTGTTACAGCACAGCACCGAGAGATGCTCGATCAGGTCCTTGAACTGTTCGAGATCACTCCGGACCATGACTTGGATTTGATGCGTCCGCGTCAGACGTTAGAGGAAATGACGGCGCGTATTTTAAACGCGATGCGTCGCGTCCTCGAAAAGGAACAGCCGGATCTCGTCCTTGTCCATGGGGATACGACGACGACGTTCGCTGCTTCTTTAGCGGCGTTCTATCAACAGATTCCAGTCGGTCATGTGGAAGCAGGATTAAGGACATATGAAAAGTATGCGCCGTTCCCAGAAGAGATGAATCGTCAATTGACAGGTGTGTTGGCGGATTATCATTTTGCACCGACTGAACAGGCAGCAATGAACTTACGTGCTGAGAACAAGCAGACGCCAATCATCGTAACCGGTAATACGGTCATCGATGCGTTGAAGACGACTGTATCACCGACATATACACATCCTGTCCTATCGCGCCTAGAGAAGTCGGGACGAAAACTCGTTCTTTTGACGGTTCATCGCCGTGAGAATCATTTACAACTGGCAACGATTTTTGATGCAATCGAGCGACTAGCGAATGAACATCCAGAAATCGAAATCGTCTATCCGGTTCATCCGAATCCGGTCGTACTAGAGGCGGCAGCTCGCTTGGAGCATCATCCGCGGATTCAATTGATCGAACCACTTGATGTATTTGACTTCCATAATCTTGCGGCTCGGGCATCCTTCATTCTGACTGACTCAGGTGGGATTCAAGAGGAAGCACCTTCGCTCGGCGTGCCTGTTCTTGTCTTACGGGAGACGACAGAACGTCCAGAGGGGGTCGAAGCTGGAACGTTGAAGCTCGTCGGGACGAACCCAGAGATGATTTATACGATGAGTCATCAATTGTTGACGGATCAGGTGTTCTATCAATCGATGGCGCAAGCCGCGAATCCTTATGGCGATGGACAGGCAGCAGAGCGAATCGTCGATGCCATCATGAGTGAGGTACCTGTATGAGTCAACGTATTCCTCCAGCGATTTATCAGTTCTTTCCATTCGGAACGCAGGAAAAAATCTTGCTTGAGGATGCTACAGATGGTATCTATTTTGATTTTCAAGAAGCGACGGCAGATGACAAATTGTACATTCAGTTGTTTGATCAAGGATTTCAACATCCGCCTTCAAAGTTATACCGGTCAGACGCCACGATTACAGGAGACATCATCGAGGTGACCTGTCATTTCGAAGTCGATGCACCATGTGTCGTTCAGTTATTCAAGATGCAATATGGACAGAAAAAACGAATGGGATCGGAAACGGAGACCGTCACATTGACGAATGAGACAGTCGTTCATGTACAGATGAAACGAGTACCAGGAGCGAAGTATTTCAAGGTGGCATGGAAGTTCTTGCAAGAGGGGAGCTTCCGAGTCCATCTCCGGGACATTCAGATTGTGCAACATGTCACGGCAGGGGAGGAAGCGACGTATGTTATTTAGTTCGACGATATTCTTATTTCTGTTCTTACCGACTGTATTGATCGTCTATTACCTACTCCCACGCAGCTTCCGAAATGGCTGGTTATTAGTGACGAGTCTATTCTTTTATGCATTCGGAGAACCGCGTTTTGCATTGCTGATGCTACTGAGCGTCACGATCAACTACTTCTTCGCCTTGTTTGTCGATCTGTATCGATACCGAATCGGCGTCAAGTGGATCATGTTCAGTATGATTGCAGTCAATCTGGGGTTACTCGGCTGGTTCAAGTACAGCGGATTTTTTGTTCGTTCAGTCAACGAGACATTCGGATTAGGATGGTTCGTACCAGAAGTCGTCTTGCCACTCGGTATCTCGTTCTATACGTTTCATGCGATGAGTTATGTCATCGACATCTACAAAGGGAAGGAAGCGGTGCAAAAGAATCCGCTTGACCTCGCCCTTTATATCGCGTTCTTCCCTCAACTCGTCGCGGGTCCGATCGTTCGCTACAACACGATTGCGAGCCAAATCGAGTCACGAGAAGAGACAGTTTCCGATTTTGCCCGAGGAGTTCGGCGTTTTACGATTGGTTTAGCTAAAAAACTGATTCTTGCCAATGGATGTGGTCAAGTCGCGGATGCCATCTTCAATATGAAAGATCTCTCGATGGGGCTTGCTTGGATCGGCATCATTGCCTACGCCTTACAAATCTATTTTGATTTTTCTGGATACAGCGACATGGCGATTGGACTTGCTTTGATGTTCGGATTTCACTTTCTTGAGAATTTCAACTATCCCTACATTTCAAAGTCCGTTTCTGAATTTTGGCGTCGTTGGCATATTTCACTTGGATCGTGGTTCCGGGATTATGTCTACATCCCGCTTGGTGGAAATCGTGTCTCACCGTGGTTACAGTATCGCAACTTAGCAATTGTCTGGATGCTGACAGGTCTTTGGCATGGTGCTAGTTGGACGTTCGTCGCGTGGGGAGCGTATTACGGAATCTGGATCATGCTTGAGAAAGCATTTCTCGGGAAATGGTTGGAGAAAATGCCAGTCTTCTCGACCGTTTGGACACTCGTACTTGTGTTGGTCGGTTGGGTATTCTTCCGTTCCGAGACGTTCCCGGAAGCCATTACGTACATTCAAGCGATGTTCGTACCAGATGTGATCTGGGATGAACGCGCGAGCTACCAGCTTGTCCAAAATGGTGTTCTACTGCTTGTCGCGTGTATCGCAGCGACACCGATTCCGAAAATCATCGGAGAGCGATTAGTTGTGTCACTCGGAAGAATTGGTACGACGATGCAGTATGGATATGCGATGTTGCTACTATTTTTGGCGACATCAGCACTTGTTGCAAGTACGTTTAACCCATTCATCTATTTCCGCTTCTAAAAAGGAGGTCTACTGATGGCACAGCCACTTGAAACAGAAAATAAGCAGGGACAACAACGGACGACTTCTTTTGAACGGATCATGATGTGGGTGACGACGATTAGTTTTTTACTCATTTTGTTAACGATTGGTGTCGGAACGCTCGTTCGAGAGGATCGTGTGCGTTCCCAGTTAGAAAATCGTACACTCGCACAATCGGTCGATCCGACGATCGAAGGAATCGCGACTGGAAAAGACATGCTGAAGATGGAGACGTATTTCACGGACCAACTGCTTTTGCGAGGGACGTTCGTTGAGATGCAGGCGCTACTATCGAAGGATGTCTTCAGACAGCCTTTTCGTAATGGAATCTATACAGCTAAAAATGGCTATATGATCGAACCGAGTGCCTCGACTCAAGTCCAGATTCCAAACGCGTTTCAGCAATTCGTGCAAGAAGTCGATCGACCCGTCTATATGGCACTAGCTCCATCGAAGACGGTCATTGCTGAACGCGATCAGTTGATCCCATCGTATGTTGCTTCGAATGCGCGGACACGATACGCAGGAATGATTCGGGACTTCAAGGCTGCCGGGATGACGAATTTGTCACTTGATCAATTAAAACTAACGGACTACTTCAAGACGGACCATCACTGGAATATCGACGGGGCAGCATCGGCATATCAGACGATTACGAAGGGGATGGAGTTACGACCAGTCATGCCATCAAAATCAAATCGTAAAGAAGGTGAGCATGCCTATTATGGTTCATTAGCGCGAAAGACGACGCTTGCGTATGCGACGTCTGGTGATCAGTTAGCCTATTATGAACCAGCATTTTTCAAAGGAATCAATGTCTGTTACGACGGTGCATGCGATCGCCCAGTCATTGATGAATCCTTCGTTCAGCAAGAGGGAGATTACGTCGATCGATATGAAGTATTCTTGCGCGGGAATCATGGCATCATGTCGATGAAGGAGCAGACGAAGAATGATCGACCAACGATTCTCGTCTTAAAGGATTCATTCGCGAATCCAGTCTTACCGTTCCTTGCTAAAAGTGCCAATCTCGAAGTCGTCGACGTTCGTTACGTCCCAAAATCATTCGATGTGTCGCAGTTCGCTAAACAAAAACAAGTCGACTCCGTGCTGTTCCTGCATAACTCGAACATTGCTGGATTGATGAAGACGTATGAAAACACACTATGAAGGAGTTCATGACATGAGATCCCGAATGGCGAAAAGAAAACCACGCCTTGTTTGGCGCGTATTGAGTGCGCTCCTACTAGGGTTCGTTCTGATTGCTAGTACATCAGCTGGTTTAGCTTTTTTTAAAGTGAAGCAAACGGCAGACGCGTTTTTAACACCGTTAGATGGAGAGCGGCCGAAGCCACTCGAATCGATGAAGCCGGTCAATGTCTTGTTACTGGGCGTGGATGAACGGAAAAACGATAAGGGACGTGCCGATGCCATCATGCTTCTTTCATTCAATCCAAAAACAAGACAAGCGACTTCCCTGTCCATTCCAAGAGATATGCAGGTAACCGTGCCGTCTGGCGAAAAGACTAAAATCAATCATACCTATGCCTATGGGGGGGTGAAAGAGACAGTCGAGACGGTGGAGCAGACGTTTGAGACCGATATTCCTTATTATGCGAAAATCAACATGGATGGATTGATTGAGTTGGTCGATGCTGTTGGGGGTGTCACGGTCGACAATCCATCTGCCTTCAGTTGGAACGACCGTCGTCTTCAAAAGGAGTATGAGAAAGGGAAAATTCATCTGACGGGTCTTGAAGCGAGTGGTTACGCACGTATGCGAAAGCAAGATCCACTCGGCGATATGGGACGACAAATTCGTCAGCGTCAAGTGCTAGAAGCCGTCGGAATGAAGCTTGCTGGACCGCAGTTATTGACGCAACTCGAAAAGATTACGGACGTCATGAAAAACAACTTTACGACGAATATTGGACTCGATGTCGCAGCGCAACTAGCGCAGGAAAATCAGCGGGGGTTCGAACAATTGAAGCCGCTGAAAATCGAGGGAGAAGGATATATCGCAAGTGATGGTGTCTGGTATTTCTTTGCATCGGACGAATCAATGGAACAGACGAAGCAGACGATCGCTAAACTTCTCGCACGATCATAAGTCATAATTAGTATTACCATCAAATAAACAAGGTTGAGCGTCTCTAGCAAATGATTGTGGAGGCGCTTTTTCCTATCTTTCTCTTAAGTAACGCATCATTCTTTTTGAAAAAAGTGCTTGGTTCAAAAGTCTTATTTTCGATCAAATCGATGAAATAGGCTTTGACAGGACTTGTAAACGGATGCAAAATGAAAACGATTACATACCAAAAGGAGATGGCTATCGCATGAAACGCATAAGATCCGTTTGTATCGTTGCGCTAACGTTTGCACTAATATTTAGTGGACTGTCTTTATCCGGTCAAGCATTGGAAAAAGGAAAGTCTACATTGGTCATCATTCATTACAAAGAAGACCCGAACGCCACGAAGGATTGGAACTTGTGGTTATGGGCGAACGGTCCGGATTATTTTCCGAATAAAGCCCACGCTTTTAACGGTGAGGATACTTACGGCAAAGTGGCAACTTATGAATTTCCAGTCGATCAGCCGGAAAAAGTCGGCTTTATCGTCCGAGATGATAACTGGAACAAGGATGGAGGATCTGAGAACGACCGCTTCATCACGAAAGACATGATTAAAAACGGAGTTGCTGAAATCTGGATCGAATCGGGAAGCAAGGACATCTCGACGGTCAATCCGACTAATGGAGCAGACGTCGAAAAAATCGACACGAACATCCACTATTATCGGTATGACAATGATTATGATAAATACGGCGTCTGGTCTTGGCCGGAAGCGCAAGATGGCAAGCGTTTCGAGTTCGATCAGCAAGATGAGTTTGGTGCCATTGCCAAAGTAACGCTTGATAACCCAACGAAAGCACGTCTTGCAGGCGTCATTCCTCATCTTGAGGGCTGGTCGGAAAAAGACGGAGCCGATCGTTTCTTTTATGCAGGGGCGAAGGACATCTGGTTGATCGAAGGGGACCAGACAGTGTACTACAGTAAACCGGAAATTGATCGCACGCCAAAAATCACGAGCTTTTTGGCTGATGACTTCCGGACGATGACGCTTAAAACGAATACACCGATGACGGCAGAAGACTTAAAGGCATTTACGTTTGAAGGCGTGACGAATCCAGTCGTGTCAGCAATCGATGCCAAGACGGCGAAAGTCGAAGTCACTTCAGATATCGATTTAGCAAAAGTCGTCCGAGCATCTCATCCTGTTTTTGGAGAAGCAATTCTTGAAGCAGGTAAAGTGCTCCGTTCGAAAGCATTCGACCAAAAGTATGCCTACGATGGAAAACTCGGTGTCGACTATCAAAAATCGAAGACGACGTTTAAAGTCTGGGCACCGACAGCGCAAGCCGTTGAACTTGAACTATATCGCTTACCGAAACAACAAGCTGCTACGACAGAGGATATCACGCGTGAAATCAAGATGAAACGAACGGAACGTGGTGTCTATCAAGTGACGGTCAAGGGTGACCTTGACGGTGTCGGTTACACGTATGAAGTCAAGCACGCAAAAGAATCGACGCGTGCGGTGGATCCATATGCGACAGCAGTCGCTGTCAATGGAGACCAAGGTGTCGTCGTCGACTTACGCGAGACGGATCCAAAACGTTGGACGAATGGGAAAATGCCACTTCGTCACGCAACAGACGCGATCATTTATGAATCACATGTCCGTGATCTATCGATGTTTGATGTGACGAACTCGGGTTACGATTCAGGTATCAAACAAAAAGGAAAATATCTTGGTGTCATCGAACCAGGTACTCGCTTGACGAAGAATGGTAAGAAAACAAAAACGAAGACAGGACTAGATCATCTGAAGGAACTTGGTATCACGCATGTCCAGTTCATTCCTGTTTATGATTTCAACACAGCGTCCGTCGATGAGACGAATCCGCTTAAATCATACAACTGGGGTTATGATCCGAAGAACTACAATGCACCAGAAGGATCGTATGCGACAAACCCCTATGATCCAAAAGTCCGAATCACAGAAATGAAGCAGATGATTCAAGGACTACATGACAATGGACTTCGTGCTGTCATGGACGTCGTTTACAACCACATGTTTGACGCAAAGGCATCAAACCTTGATAAAATCGTCCCTGGTTATTACTACCGTTATACAGAAGGCGGCGATTTAGCGAATGGAACTGGTGTCGGAAACGATACAGCATCTGAGCGTCAAATGATGCACAAATTGATCGTTGACTCTGTCTCATATTGGGCGAAAGAATACCACTGGGACGGATTCCGCTTTGACTTGATGGGCATTCACGACGTCAAGACGATGAATGCTGTCAAACAGGCGACAAAACGAATTGATCCGTCGATTCTTGTATTCGGAGAAGGGTGGAGCCTTGGAACACCGCTTCCGGAGATGGATAAGGCAAACCAAACGAATACAAAACAAATGCCAGGAATCGGACATTTCAACGACAACCTGCGCGATGCGCTTAAAGGTAGCGTCTTCATCGATTCAGATGCTGGTTTCATTAACGGAACAACGGGTCTTGAAACGCGCATCAAACGCGGAATCGTCGGAGAAATTGCTTATGACAAAGAGATTCAAGGATTTACGCAAGAACCAGATCAAGCCATCACGTACGTTGAAGCACATGACAACCATACGCTCTGGGATAAGTTGAACCTGACGAATCCGCAAGACAATGACGCAACGAAGACAAAGATGCATCGTTTGGCTTCAAGCATCTTGTTGACGTCACAAGGAACGACGTTCATCCATGCAGGACAGGACTTCATGCGGACGAAGGGCGGCAACCATAACTCATATAAATCACCGGATTCTGTCAACCAGCTCGATTGGAAACGGAAGATGGATCGTCAACAAGACGTCGATTATATGACCGGATTAATTGCATTGCGCAAGAAGAACCCTGCACTTCACTTAGCAACAGCGAAAGATATCCGTCGTTACTTGACGTTTGAAGCAGCACCGGCACAAGTCATTGCGTATCGACTAGATGACGACGCGCCACAACAGAAGAACGATTTATATGTCATTCACAATGCAAATCGAACGGTAGTTGACATGAAGCTACCGAAAGGGAAATGGAAGCTTCTCGTAGATGGTAAACAAGCAGGAACAAAAACGATCCGCACTGTTTCAGGTACGGTTCGTGTTGAGGGACTCAGCTCGTTCGTCTTAGCAAAATAATCAAACAAACGACAAAGGACGTTCCGCAGTTTGCGGAACGTCCTTTGTCGGAGTAAGAGACATACGATTACGCATAGCGTTCATCAGTTTCCTTACCTTCTTTGAGGTTATCTTCTTCTGATTTCGAGACGATGACGGCACATGCTGCGTCACCCGTGATATTGACGGCTGTACGCATCATATCCAGAAGACGATCGACACCGATGATCAAAGCGATCCCTTCGACGGGTAAATTGACCGACTGAAGAACCATCGTTAGCATGACGAGACCGACACCCGGAACACCAGCTGTTCCGACCGATGCGAGAACAGCTGTCAGAACGACCGTCGCAAGTTGCCCAGGTGTTAAATCAACCGCATAGACTTGCGCGATGAAAACAGTCGCAACTCCTTGCATGATTGCCGTCCCATCCATATTGATCGTCGCACCGAGTGGCTGAACGAAACTAGAGACGGAGCGTGGAACCTTCAGCTCTTTTTGAGCCGTTTGCATAGCGACAGGAAGTGTTGCGTTCGACGAAGACGTCGAGAAAGCAAACAACATGACAGGTGCGAATTTTCTAAAGAAGAAGAACGGATTCATCTTCCCAAGAAGTGAGACAGTCGAACCATATGTCAATACAGAATGAACGATCAAAGATAAAATGACGACACCCATATAAAGTCCCATCGCTTTTAAGGAATCAAAGCCTTGTGAACCGACTGCCGATGCAATCAAGGCGAACGCTCCGAGCGGCGCCATCTTCATGACGAGTGTGATCAAATATGTCATTAAATCGTTACCCTGTTCAATGAAAGTCCGTAACGTCGAGACCTTTTTACCGAGAAATGTGATCCCGAAACCGATAAAGACACTGAAGACGATGATTTGTAACATGTTGCCTTCTGCCATCGACGTGATCGGGTTCGTCGGGAACATACCGACGATTGTGTTGATTATGCTCGTATCTGGTAGATTTCCGTTATCATATTCAAGACCTTGCGTCTCGAAGTTACCGAATGTACCCGGTTTAATCAATAATGATAAACCGAGAGCGATGACGATCGCGACAGCTGTCGTCGTCATGAAGTAAATGATCGCTTTTCCACCGACACGACCCAGTTCTTTTGGATTACCGAGTCCCATGACACCAAGGGCGATTGAGAAGAAGACAATCGGTACGACGAGCATCTTAATCAAGTTCAGGAAGATTGTTCCGATTGGTTGTAAAGCATATTTATTCAATCCTTCATAGATCGACTTATCCGGTATGCTAGCCAGAATGATTCCGAGAACTACGCCGAGAATCAAGCCCCAGATGATGCGTTTTGCTTCTTTCATACGTGATGTCACACTCCTTTGTTTGATAATTGCCTATATTTTGACACATCATCACCCTTTTTGACAAAACATTTTAAAAAATGATGATAACGCTTACGAAAAAGTTTCTGGATTTTGATGCAGGAATGATCAGATTTTGTTGTCAAACGGATGCAAGCATGAGAGGATAGAAAAGAACAAAAAGGAACAGCGTAGGGTACAGAAAAGTCGCTTGAATCAACTGTTGACCAAATTGTATATTCCTACTATAATGTTGTATGACGTGTCTGACACGTTTCCTTTAGTCGGTAATATCGGAGGGAGGGAAAACTAGTGGAAACTCGTGTACGTAAAAATGAATCACTTGAAGACGCACTTCGTCGCTTCAAACGTGGTGTTTCAAAAGATGGTACGCTTGCAGAAGTTCGTAAACGTAAACACTACGAAAAGCCAAGTGTAAAACGTAAGCTTAAATCGGAGGCTGCGCGTAAGCGTAAGAAGTTCTAACGTTAGAGAGGGTGTATCCTCATGAGTCTTCAGGAGCGTTTGACAGCGGATATGAAAGATGCCATGCGTCTTCGTGAAAAAGATCGTCTTACGACGATTCGCATGGTGAAATCATCGCTGCAAAATGAAACGATCAAACTCGGTAAGCAAGAATTGACAGACGAGGAAGAATTAACGATTCTTTCACGTGAAATGAAGCAGCGCAACGACTCCCTCCGAGAATTCGAAAGCGCTGGTCGTCACGATCTCGTCGCGAAAATTCAAGCAGAGATTGTCGTGCTCGAAGCTTATATGCCAAAACAGCTTTCCGAGGAAGAAGTACAGGAAATCGTCGACGCAGCTATTGCGCAGACGGGTGCCTCTGCTCCTTCGGATATGGGGAAAGTAATGGGTATCGTCATGCCGCAGCTTAAAGGCAAGGCAGACGGTGCGTTAATTAATCGACTCGTCAAACAACGGCTCGCTTAATACATGAAAAAGGTGTCCTTCGGGGCACCTTTTTTGTCGTTCCTGTCACAATTAAAAGTTTCTTAATGAATTCAGAATAGTCATGAAACCTTTTTGTTTTGAAAGCGTATATAATTATAGTAACGAATCAAAGTGCAAAAGAAGCAGCTTCTGACACGAATGAAAAGGGGTGAACGTACGCATGACGTTTAGCTTAGGGATGATTTTGACGGTCTTCATGATCGGGGTCCTCATGTTACTGGTCGAAATATTCGTCACAGGGTTCGGAATCTTTGGCGTCCTTGGGATCGGTGCTGTCCTTGCTAGTCTGATCATGGCAGGTGCTACAGTTGGTCAAGTAGGCATAGCGGTTGGACTTGCTGTATTTCTATCACTTGCGGCCGGATACTGGGCATATCGCAGAATTAAATCGAATCAATCCTTATTATGGAGAGGTTTGATTTTGACAGATTCCACATCGTCTGAAAAAGGCTATCTTTCTCATCAAGACAAAGTGCAACTGTTAGGACAAGAAGGAGTCAGTCTGACACCTCTCCGTCCGTCAGGAACAATTGAAATCGACGGAAATCGAATCGATGCCGTTACGGAAGGGACCTTCATTCAAGCGGGGGAAACGATCGTCGTAAAAGAAGTGACGCACGGACGCGTCATTGTTAGAGTCCAACATACGAAGGAGGAGTCCCACACATGACACCTGAATTATTGACTGTATTACTCATATCCGGAGGAATCTTAATTTTCCTCGCCATCTTCTTCACGCTCGTTCCGATTCCACTTTGGATTAGCTCGCTCGCAGCGGGAGTGCGCGTATCGATCTTTACATTAGTTGGGATGCGTCTTCGTCGAGTAACACCGTCTAAGATTGTCAATCCGTTGATCAAGGCAGTTAAAGCGGGATTGAACTTGAATACGAACCAACTGGAAAGTCACTTCCTTGCTGGTGGTAACGTTGACCGCGTCGTCAATGCCTTGATTGCAGCACACCGTGCGAATATCGAGTTGAGCTTCGAACGCGCAGCGGCGATTGATCTTGCTGGTCGTAATGTTTTAGAAGCTGTTCAGATGTCGGTTAACCCGAAAGTCATCGAAACACCATTCATTGCCGGTGTGGCGATGAACGGGATTGAAGTGAAAGCGAAAGCCCGGATCACGGTACGTGCGAACATCGATCGTCTCGTCGGTGGTGCTGGGGAAGAAACGGTCATCGCACGTGTTGGTGAGGGTGTCATCTCAACAATTGGTTCGTGTAATGACCAAAAAGAAGTACTTGAGAATCCAGAGATGATCTCACGGACGGTTCTTGCAAAAGGACTCGATTCGGGTACGGCGTTCGAGATTCTCTCGATTGATATTGCAGATATTGATATCGGTAAGAATATCGGTGCGGTCCTTCAAACGGATCAAGCGGAAGCAGATAAGAACATTGCGCAAGCGAAAGCCGAAGAACGTCGCGCAATGGCGATCGCAAGTGAACAAGAGATGAAATCACGTGTTGAAGAGATGCGTGCGAAGGTTGTCGCTGCTGAAGCGGAAGTGCCGCTTGCTATCGCTGAAGCGATGCGTGACGGTAACTTTGGTGTCATGGATTATGCGAACTACTTGAACGTGACAGCAGATACGAAAATGCGCCAAGCAATCGGTGGGCAATCATCACCAAATGACTCACAATAAAGGGTGAGACGGTATGGATATCATATGGGTCGGATTGATGATCGCATTCGGTGTCATCTCCGTCATCTCAAAAGCAGCAGATAAAAAACCGAAGCAGACGAACCGAACTCCTTCAAAGGAGTTCGGTGAATATGTGAAGCAAATGACCGAACAGGTCGATACGATGCGACAAGAGACGCTACCTCCACCTGTCGTTCGTAAAAAAGCACCCGCGAAGAAACAACCGGGGGTAACGCAAACGAAAGCGCGACCAGTTCATGAACGAACGGAATTGCAACAACGTTTGGATCAACGTCAAAAGCAACATTCGAAAAAAGGGATGTCCTCATCGACGATTGGCGAAATCAAAGATAGCGTAGCAGATAGTGCCATTGGATCGTCTAGTCGTTCAGCATCAGCAACGACGATTTCACAAGATGAAATGCGACGTGCCATCGTTTGGAGTGAAGTTCTTGGTGCGCCTGTTTCCAAGCGCAAACGCTAATATTTGTCTAGTGAGTCGATCCTACGAGACGCGTAGGATCGACTCTTTTTATTTCCTAAAAGGTGGGAACGGGTTTTTCTTTCCATCTTTTCGGCGGAAGTGCTAAAGTGGAAGAGATTAGATATGAAGCGATGACAACTTGTTATCCATGACTAGGAGGCCATTCACAACGTGATATTCAACGAAAGAATCCCATTTGCATTTTCGAATTCAGAACAGATTCAAGCATTCGTCGGTCCGAATGATGCAGTCTTACGTACGATGGAAGCAGAACTTGACGTTCAGCTGACCCATCGAGGAGATGAGCTGTTGGCACAATCCGAACAGGAGCAGTCTGTGATCTTAGCAGGACAGGTCGTAGGCGTCTTGAAACAACTTGTGAATCGCGGAGCTGTTTTAACGGAACGTGACGCGACGAGCGCCATTCAACTCGCACGTCAAGATCGTGTGGATGAACTACTGGAACTTTACGATACGGTCATTCATACGAATCATAAAGGAAAACCACTTCGTGCAAAGACACTCGGTCAAGCACGTTACGTTCGCGGAATTGATCGCTGTGATTTGACATTCGGTATTGGACCAGCAGGGACCGGAAAAACATATCTCGCAGTCGTGATGGCAGCAAAAGCACTGAAGGAAGGTCACGTCAAACGACTCGTCCTGACGCGTCCGGCAGTAGAAGCAGGAGAAAATCTAGGATTTCTTCCAGGGGATCTTAAAGAAAAGGTCGATCCCTATCTACGTCCTCTGTACGATGCGCTACATGACGTCCTTGGTGTCGAGCATACGGCTCGTCTGCTTGAACGTGGTGTCATCGAAATCGCACCGCTTGCTTACATGCGAGGACGGACGCTTGAACATGCTTTTGTCATTCTCGATGAAGCGCAAAATACGACACGGGAACAAATGAAGATGTTCCTGACGCGTCTCGGATTCCATTCGAAGATGATCGTTACGGGCGATTTAACGCAAGTCGATCTTCCGCGTGGAAAAACGTCTGGTCTACAAGAAGCGTTACATTTGCTCGGCAATGTCAAAGGGATTCATTTTGAGCACTTTGGCTCAGCTGATGTCGTACGTCACCCACTTGTCCGAAAAATCGTTGATGCTTATAGTCAGGATTTGACCTAAGCCGTTACGGAAATAGAGGAAAAAGGGGGAGATGATATGCGCAAGGTTGGGGTCTGGGTCGGTCTTTTGACAGTAATATTCTATCTCATCGTATCGACGATGATGTATGTCAGCGTTCGACCAGAAGCCTTGTCCGCAGAACCATTCTCAATTGCAGAAGAAGATATCCGGTCACCCTTGACGATGGAGGACCGGGTCGCAACAAATCAAATCAAGGAAAATTCGGTTGCTGCAATCGAGAGTCAGTATACGATCAAACAAGAGTATGCAGCACAGCAAATTGATAAAGTAGAACAACTTTTTGCTAGTTTATCCGGTATTAAAAAAGCAAATGAGATCGGTAAAATCAAACAGCGTCTGCGTGGAACGGAGGCGGCGACACTGTTGAAGGATGATGAGTTACGCTTGCTTGTGACGTCGACGACAGCACTTCGGAATACGACACGTGACGTCGTCATTACAGCGATTGAAGAAGCGATGCGTCAACGTATCTCGTCCGATGGTGGTGAAGTAGCAGAAGCACGTGAGAATGCGCGGACTGATATCGAACGTTCGCCGCTCTCCTTCTCATTAAAAGCAGTCGCTAAAGCGCTGACCGATCAACTGATCGTGACGAATTACGTCTATGATCCGGAAAAGACGGAACAGCTTCGTAAGCAGACGAGTGATAAAGTCGAACCGGTCATCATTTCAGAAGGTGAAGTGATCGTCAAACGAGGCGAAGTGATTTCGCAAGATGCTTACCGCCAGCTACAACTCGTCGGCTTGATTTCTGACCGTCAGTCGTTGAAACCGTTACTTGGAGCGATGCTTGTCAGTGCATTGATGACTGCTTTCCTATTCGGCTTCATTCATCGCTCGAAACTACGGTATGCACAGATGGGGCGGATCCGGTTGTTTGGGCTTGTCTACCTCGTCGTCAGCTTACAATTGCTTGTCATGTATGGCATGGCCTTTTTAGCAGACGACATCAATCCTGCACTTTACTTACTCACACCGACCGCTTTTGCTGCGCTTGTCCTGCGCAATTTATTGAACGAACGGATTGCATTATCGAGTTCTCTTTTTACGGCGCTTGCTGGAACGTTCTTCTATAGTACGAATCAAAACTTCAGCTTCAATATCGCGATCTATTTGTTAGTCGGTAGTTTAGTCGCAACGTTTTTCCTACAGTCTAGTTTGTCACGTCGTCGTATTTTCATGAGCAGTATTTCGATTGCCGGAGCAAACATCGCGATTTTCTTTGCATTCGTTCTATTACGTAGTGGCACATTCGAATTACGTGAAACATTGACTTTAGTCGGTTTTGCGATTGCTAGTGGGATCTTGAGTGCCATTCTTGCGATTGGGTTATTGCCGTTCCTCGAAATGACATTTGGTATCTTAGCACCGACGCGTCTGCTCGAACTGTTGAACCCGACGCATCCCTTGTTGAAGAAACTCTTGGTCGAAGCGCCAGGAACGTATCATCATAGCATGATGGTCGCGAACCTAGCAGAAACAGCCTGTGAAGCAATCGGTGCAGATGGGTTGCTTGCGCGAGTCGGTGCCTACTATCACGATTTAGGAAAAACACGACGACCACTTTATTTCATTGAAAACCAGCATGGACGCAATCCGCATGATCGATTGACGCCGGAAGAGTCGGCACGTGTCATCTTGGCACATACAGAGGATGGTGTTGAATTGCTCGAAAAAGCAAAACTCCCGGCAGCGATCATCGATATTTGTCGCCAGCATCATGGAACATCGTTGCTCCGATATTTTTATGTCAAGGCAGCAGAACAAGGTGAAGTCGATGAGGATACGTTCCGTTATACAGGACCTAAACCACAAACGCGTGAAGCGGCAGTCATCATGATCGTCGACTCGATTGAAGCGGCTGTTCGTTCAATGAAAGCTCCTTCGGAAGAAGGAATTCGGGACCTAGTCGCGAAAATCATTCGTGAAAAGATGATGGACGACCAATTTGCGGAATGTGACATCACGACACGTGAGATTTATCGCGTCGGTGAAAGTGCGTGTCATACCTTATCCGGTTTGTTCCATGAACGAATCGAGTATCCAGAATTAAAGAAAGAGGCAACGAAATGAACATTTATATGACAGACGAAAATAATCGTCTAACGGAAGAACAACGACAGCTTGTCGAATCGATTTTGATTTACACGGCGGAACAAGAAGAAGTCGATCCGAACAGTGAGTTGTCCGTGACTTTCGTCTCAAACGATGAGATTCAAGAGATCAATCGTGAATGGCGTGGGAAAGATCAGGCGACAGACGTCATTTCCTTCGCGATGGAAGAACTCGGAGAAGATGAAATCGATTTTGGATTATTGGAAGATGAACCAGTCGTCCTCGGTGATTTGATCATTTCCGTGGAACGATGTCGCGAACAGGCGGCTGAATATGGCAATCATTTCGAGCGTGAACTCGGTTTTCTCGCCGTCCATGGTTTCCTCCACTTACTCGGATATGATCACATTGAAAAGGCAGATGAGGAAATCATGACGAAGCGACAGGAGGAAATCCTGCATCACTTCGAGTTATTCCGGGGCACGTTGTGAAAAGCTGGTGGCAACCATTTCGACATGCGATGCATGGGTTGCGCCAATCGATTCGAGAAGAACGGCATATGAAAGTTCATGTCATCATTGGCGGCATCGTATTACTTGTCGCCTTTTTATTACCGTTGACATCTGTCGAGCGAGCGATTCTTTTTCTGACGGTCGGGATCGTCATAAGTGCCGAGATGTTCAATACAGCGTTTGAGCGCGTCGTGGATCTCGTGACGCAGGAGTGGCATCCACTGGCAAAAGCAGTTAAAGATATCGCGAGTGGTGCTGTTTTAGTGTTGGCGCTTACATCTGTTGCGATTGCGCTATGCATCTTCATCCCATATTTGGTACAATAAGAATCCGGCCTTTTTGGCCAATACCGTTCCTAAAAAGGGGATACTCACATGAAAACAGAACAATTACTCGAACAAGCTAAACGTGCACGCGAAAAAGCGTATGTTCCATATTCAAAGTTCCAAGTCGGTGCTGCTCTCTTAACGAAAGACGGACAAGTCTTCCATGGCTGCAATATTGAAAACGCAGCGTATGGTCTTTGTAACTGTGCAGAACGGACAGCTATCTTCTCTGCGTGGGCACAAGATGCGCGCGAGTATGCAGCGATGGCTGTCGTTGCGGACACAGAAGGACCGGTCGCACCATGCGGACAATGCCGCCAAGTGTTATCAGAGATGTGTGATGCGGATATGCCAATCTATTTGACGAACCTTAAAGGGGATGTCACAGAAACAACAGTGGGCGCCCTCTTACCGGGAGCATTCACGAAAGGAGATTTACATGTTTAAAGAAGGATTCAAATCGGGCTTTGTCTCGATCATCGGACGCCCGAACGTCGGAAAATCGACATTCCTCAACCGTGTCATCGGACAAAAAATTGCCATCATGTCTGATAAACCACAAACGACGCGTAATAAGATTCAAGGTGTCTATACGACAGAAGATGTTCAGACGATTTTCATCGATACACCTGGGATCCATAAACCAAAACATAAACTCGGCGATTTCATGATGAAGGTCGCGACGAACGCATTGCGTGAAGTCGATGCGATCTTGTTCATGGTCAACGTGACGGAACAAAAAGGAAAAGGTGACGACTTCATTATTGAAAAATTGAAGGAACTCGATACACCAATCATTCTCGTCATGAATAAAGTCGATTTGATTCATCCGAATGATATTCCACCGATCATCGAGTCGTACAAAAATGAACTCGAGTTCGCGGCAGTCGTTCCGATTTCGGCGCTACAAGGGAATAATGTCGGACCGTTACTTGAAGAAATCGCAAAAATTCTACCAGAAGGACCGATGTATTATCCAGCGGATCAAGTCACTGACCACCCAGAGCGCTTCATCATCTCAGAGATGATTCGTGAAAAAGTCTTGCAAAAGACACGCGATGAAGTACCACACTCGATTGCCGTCGCGATTGATCAAATCAAGACACGTGAGAATGGAAACATGGTGGATGTCCATGCGACGATCTTGATCGAGCGCGATTCCCAAAAAGGAATCATCATCGGTAAACGCGGAGCACTTCTAAAAGAAATCGGCTCTGAAGCACGAACGGACATTGAGATGTTACTCGGGACGAAAGTTTACCTGAACTTGTGGGTCAAAGTCCAAAAGGATTGGCGCAACAAGGCCGGTCAATTGCGTGAACTCGGCTTCCGCGATGATGAGTATTAAGCGATGATCGATAAGGCGGAAGGGCTTGTATTACGAACGGTCGTATATGGTGAATCGAATAAGATTGTCACGCTACTGACACGTGAATACGGCAAGCTCGCCGTCATGGCGCGAGGAGCGAAGAAGCCGGGTAGCCGTTTTAACGCGGCTAGTCAGCCTTTCGTCCGAGCTGTCTATATCTATCCACGTTCACGGGGTCTCGGTCAGTTAAAATCAGCAGACGTCATTACAAGTCATGCGCATATTCGGCAAGATGTCGTGTTGATGGCTTATGCGATGTATCTATTGGAGCTTGCGGATAAAGCGCTTGATGAACGGGTGCCGCAACCGGCGCTTTACGATTTATTCGTCGAAGGACTAGAGGCGATGGATGAAGGACTAGATCCTGACGTCGTCTCTTTCATCATCGAATTGCGTCTGTTGCGTCATCTAGGCATTGCTCCACATTTGAATGGCTGTACGATTTGCGGGAGTGCTGAAGCACCATTCGCTTTTTCGTTACATCATGGCGGTCTACTCTGTCGCCGGCATCGCCATGAGGATGAACATGCTGTCTATATGTCAGAGGCAGTTGCGAAGATGCTCTATGTGTTTTCCGTATATGATTTCTCACGGATTGGTACCGTGACGGTAAAGCCAGAAACGAAGCGTCTATTGCGTCAAATCATGGATGCTTATATGGAACGCTACAGCGGATTACGTCTGCGTTCAAAACGTGTCCTCGACCAGTTGATTGATTTCGGCAATGATTGACAGCAACAAGCGGGTTCGGTAGAATGAATGCGGAAGAAGTAACTAAATGAACACGATGACGAAAAGGAGTACCGTCTTTTTTCTCAATCAAGCGATTCCAGGGTGGTGTGAGCTGGGAGTGAGAGGGGCGCGAACGGCGTTTCGGAGTGTTTTTTTGTCAAAAAGAGTGGCATGCGATGCATGCAAGTAGGGTGGAACCGCGGGCTCGTCTCGTCCCTATGTGCAACGATTGTTGTACATAGGGGCGTTTTTTGCGTTCCTTAATCATTTCGGAGGTGAAAGTCGTGAAGATGACAGTACAAGACATGATCTTGACATTACAAAAATTTTGGGCAGAACAAGGCTGCTTGACGATGCAAGCATACGACGTAGAAAAAGGAGCCGGTACGATGAATCCGATGACGTTTTTACGGAGTCTCGGACCGGAACCGTGGAACGTTTGTTATACAGAACCATCACGCCGTCCGGCTGACGGTCGTTATGGAGAAAACCCGAACCGTCTGTATCAACACCATCAATTCCAAGTCATCATGAAACCATCACCTGACAACATTCAGGAACTGTACTTACAAAGTCTCGAGTTGCTCGGGATCAATCCACTCGAACATGACATCCGTTTCGTAGAGGATAACTGGGAGAACCCAACGTTCGGTGCTGCTGGTCTCGGCTGGGAAGTATGGCTAAATGGAATGGAAATTACACAATTCACGTACTTCCAACAAGTCGGTGGAATCGAGTGTAATCCGATTGCAGTAGAGATTACTTACGGAATCGAGCGTCTCGCTTCTTACATCCAAGATGTCGAGAGCGTCTTTGATCTCGTTTGGACAGATGGTTTCAAATACGGTGATATCTTCTATCAACCGGAATTCGAACATTCGAAGTATACATTTGAAACATCAGATGTCGCTTTACTCTTTACGTTATTCGATCAATATGAAAAAGAAGCGAATCGTGCCTTGGATGAGAACCTCGTTTTCCCAGCGTATGATTACATCTTGAAATGTTCGCATACCTTTAACCTTCTCGACGCGAAGGGCGCGATTTCCGTCACGGAACGCACAGGGTTCATCCATCGTGTACGGAACATGTCGCGTCGTTGTGCGCAAAGTTTCATCGAAGAACGGGAACGTCTTGGCTTCCCATTGATCAAGTCGAAAGCAGGTGAGTCACATGCATGAATTATTACTTGAAATCGGTTTAGAAGAAATGCCGGCTCGATTCGTCCTTCAATCCGAAACACAACTCAAGGAACGCGTGACGCGTTTCCTTGAAGAAGCACGGATTGAGTTCACAAGCGTCGAATCCTTCTCGACACCACGCCGTCTCGCAGTATATGTCAAGGGTCTCGCAGCACGTCAAAGCGACCTCGAAGAGACATTAAAAGGACCCGCAAAACGAATCGCAATGGATGAAGACGGTAACTGGACGAAAGCAGCCGAAGGATTCGCGCGTGGTAAAGGGTTAACGACGGACGATCTCTTCCTTGGAGAAGAAAAAGGAGTCGAATACCTTTATGCGACACGTAAGGAAGTCGGACAAGCGACAGCTGATTTACTTCCTGGACTAAAACAAGTCGTCGAAGCGATGACATTCCCGAAAAACATGCGTTGGAGCACACAATCGTTACGTTATATGCGTCCAATTCGTTGGTTGATTGCCCTGCTTGACGATCAAGTCATCCCGTTTGAAGTCGCATCCGTCGAAACAGGTCGGACATCGCGTGGACATCGTTTCCTCGGGCAGGACATCACGATCCTACGTCCGAATGCCTATGTCGAAGCGCTCGCAGGAGAAAATGTCATCGTCAGTTACGAAGCACGTCGTCAATTGATCGAAGAACAAATCGCGGCGCTTGCGGCACGCGAACAATTCGAAGTGCCGATCGATGCGTCTTTACTTGAAGAAGTCACGAACCTCGTCGAGTATCCAACAGCCTTGTTCGGTGCATTTGATGAAGCGTATCTTGAGTTACCGGAAGAAGTCTTGATCACGACGATGAAGGAACACCAACGTTACTTCCCGGTCAAACGTGACGGGGCGTTGCTCCATTATTTCGTGACGGTACGAAACGGAAACGCAACACATCTTGAAAACGTCGCACGCGGAAACGAAAAAGTCATCCGTGCCCGTTTAGCAGATGCGCAGTTCTTCTATGAAGAAGATAAAAAAGCAGATATCGATGAACAGGCGAAACGTCTTGATAAAATCGTCTTCCATGAAAAATTAGGAACGACAGGCGAAAAAGTCCGTCGCGTCCGTCAGATGGCACTCGCACTTGCAGATCGTGTCGGTGCAGACAAAACACGTGTCGAACGTGCAGGACAGATCTATAAATTCGACCTCGTCAGTCAAATGGTCTATGAATTCACGGAATTACAAGGTCTGATGGGTGAACGTTATGCGAACATGAAAAACGAGGATCCGGAAGTCGCTGCTGCGATTCGCGAACATTACATGCCACGCTTCGCGGGTGATGCAAGTCCGGAGACACCGACAGGGACACTCTACGCGATCCTTGATAAGATGGACAGCGTCGCTGGATTCTTTGGTGTCGGTATGATTCCGAGTGGATCAGCGGATCCGTATGCATTGCGTCGTCAAGCACAAGGGATTGTTCAGATTTTATCAGATCGAAAGTTGAATCTGACATTGACTGAATTGATTGCCTTCGTCGTTTCAGAACAGGTGGCAGCAGGTCTTTATACGAAGGATGCCGAAGAAGTACAAGCCGCATTACAAGATTTCTTTGCGCAACGTTTGAAGTACCGTCTATCGGAAATGGACTTCCGTCATGATGTCGTCGAAGCCGCTCTTGACCATATGTTGACAGTCGAAGCGAATGAAAAGCGTGCTGCCATGCTCGAAGAGGCGACGAAAAAAGAATCGTTCAAGAAAACGGTCGAACAATTAAGCCGTGTCTTGAACATCTCGAAAAAAGCAGAAAGTGTCACAACTGTTAATCCAGCGCTCTTTGAAAATGATGCGGAACGCGAATTGCATGAGGCGATTGAGAAAGCCTTACCAGAGGTCGATCAAGCTATCGCGTCACTTGATTATGCACGTGCACTTGAGGCACTTGAGGCAACCGTTCCGTCGATCACAGCCTACTTTGACGGTACGATGATCATGACGGATGACGAAACGGTCCGTACGAACCGTCTTAGCGAAATGAAACGATTTGCAGAAGCTATCGAATCAGTCGCTCGGTTCAATGCACTCACTTTAGCGTAAAGAAAAAGGACGGATGAGCCGATGAAGTTAAATGAACGGCAAAAAAAGATACTCCAAATCGTCAAAGAGAATGGTCCAATCACGGGAGAGCAGATTGCTGCAGCGCTCTCCCTGACACGGGCGACATTACGACCCGATTTGTCGATTTTAACGATGACCGGCATGCTAGAAGCGCGCCCACGTGTCGGCTATATGTATGTCGGAAAGAAAAATGCTTCCATGCTTCATGAGAAACTGGACACCTTGACCGTCGGCGAATTCATGTCATCAGCAAAGGTCATTCATGAAGGGATGACCGTATACGATGCGATCGTTCACTTATTCCTAGAAGATGTCGGTTCGCTGTTTGTCGTCAGCAAGGACCATGCGTTGGTCGGTGTGCTATCACGTAAGGATTTTCTACGTGCGGCAATCGGTAATCAAGAATTAGACTCGTTACCGGTCAACATAATCATGACACGAATGCCAAATTTGACAGTCTGTGAAAAATCGGAAACGTTAATTGGTGCCGGCATGAAACTGATCGAAAAACAGATTGATTCGATGCCAGTCGTCGAAGAAGAGAACGGGGTCTTGAAAGTCGTCGGTCGAATGACGAAAACGAACATGACGAAAGTGTTGGTCGCTTTAGCACGTGATGAAGAAATTTAAGGGGGGCTCCTGATGCGTCAACGGATTTATGTCGTGAGTGATTCTGTCGGAGAGACGTGTGAACTCGTCGTCCGCGCAGCTGCTATTCAGTTCCCGGAACAAGCCATCGAAACGGTCCGCATTCCGTTCGTCGATGATGATCAAGTCATTTATGACTTGGTTCTTCATGCGAAAGAAGAACAAGCGACGATCGCTTTTACGATCGTTCATGCGACGCATCGTCGTCTGCTTGCAGACACAGCGCGTGCCCACGGTGTAAAGGCGATTGATCTACTTGGTCCATTGCTTGACACGATGGAAGATCGTTTGCAGATGCAACCGAAGGAAGAACCTGGATTAATCTATCGCTTAGATGAGGAGTACTTCCGGAAAATCGAAGCGGTCGAATTTGCTGTTAAGTATGACGATGGACGTGATCCAAAAGGAATTAAACGCGCTGATATCGTCTTGATTGGTGTGTCGCGTACATCTAAAACGCCGCTCTCGCAGTATTTAGCCTTAAAGCGATATAAAGTAGCAAATGTACCACTCGTACCCGAATCGATTCCACCGGCAGAGCTATTCGATATTCCAAAAGAAAAATGTTTTGGACTACTCATCTCACCGGAAAAGTTGATCGATATCCGAATGGAACGATTGCGTTCATTAGGACTCAAACCTGAAGCAGCCTATGCGCAGATGGACCGAATCAATCGGGAACTTGAATACGCACGGAATTTATATGAACGAATCGGATGCCAAATTATTGATGTGACGAATAAAGCAGTCGAAGAGACGGCGAATTTGATTTTGACCGGAATTTCCGGGAAAGCGCATGACTAGTCAAGCAGTCAGGAACATAGTATACTTGTTTAGCTGATAAATGAGATAATGCCCTTTTTCTAATGAAACGGAACGAGTCATCGTTCCGTTTCATTGCGGGTATGGTCATGTAAGGATAAGTTCTCGAGGAAAGGGGAGAGGACGGAATGAAGCGAATTCCTGATGAAATCGTCGATCAGGTCCGCCAAGCAACGGACATCGTCGAATTGATTTCAGAACGTGTAGAATTAAAAAAACAAGGGAATCGATATTCAGGGCTTTGCCCGTTTCATTCTGAGAAATCACCTTCCTTTTCTGTTTCTCCTGATAAAGGAATGTACTACTGTTTTGGATGTGGTGCAGGAGGAAATGCAATTACTTTCGTCATGGAAACAGAAGGAATGAGTTTCAAGGAAGCCGTTTCGAAATTAGCCGACCGAAGCGACGTCACACTTCCAGAGCTAGAACCGGACCGATTCGAGCAGTCGGAATCGACGCCTGAACAGGAAAAGAAGTTCCGCATGCGCGAAGCGCATCGAATCGTCACCGAGCTCTATCACGAGGTGCTGATTCAAACGGAAGCAGGCGACGCCGGAAGAATCTATTTAGAAAATCGCGGTATACGCGAGGGGGCGATGCGTGAGTTTCGACTCGGGTATGCACCGGATCAAGATCGTTTTACAGTGGATTCCTTGGCACGACGTGGGTTTGATTTAGATGAGATGGTCGAAGCGGGATTGATTTCAATCGGACGTGATGGTGATTATCGAGATCGATTCAACGGTCGGGTCGTGTTCCCTATTTCCGATCGTGATGGCACGATCGTCGGATTTAGTGGCCGTTCGATTGACGGTCGTGACCCAAAGTATGTTAATACAGCGGAAACCCCTTTGTTCAATAAAAGTGAACTGTTATTTGGATTTGCTCAAGCACGAGGGGCGATGCGTAAAATCAAACAAGTCGTCCTTGTTGAGGGAAATCTTGATGTTGTGCGTGTTGCTCAAGCGGGTATACCTTATACGGTAGCTTCTTTAGGAACAGCGTTAACGTCTGTTCATGCCCAAAACCTGGCACGCATCGTCGATGAAGTCATTGTTTGTTATGACGGAGACAAAGCAGGACGCGCTGCGACGCTAAAAGCCTTACAGTTGCTTGAAGCCGTTGCCGTCGACTGTTCCGTCATCCGCTTACCGGATGGCGAAGACCCTGACTCCTTTATTGGGAATCAGGGAGAAGAGACGTTTTTACACTGGATCGAACAAAAACGGGTTTCAAGTCTTGAATTTAAATCTTTTTATTTTCGACAAGGAAAAAACTTGCGATTAGAAGGAGAACGCGTTCGATATATTGAAACTATGCTTGAAGAGATTGGTCGAACATCCAATCCGTTGTTACGGGACATCTATTTAGGAAAACTTTCTGAGGAATTTAAACTCTCGAAAGATTCTTTGATCTCACAAGTGCGTCCAACCGTCCAACAACCGAAAAGAGAACAAATCGTTTCCGATCGCCCGACTGCTGTACCGACAGCACCTCCTGATCGAACGTTCGCGAACTGGAAAAAGGCTGAACGCTTCTTGCTTGCCTACATGATCCGTTCCGAAGAAGTATGTCTAGAAGTGCGTGAGCAGCTGGGTGTCCAATTCAATGATCCGGCACATCAATTGATTGCCGGCAAGTTATATGAATTTTATGGGACAGGTACGCAAGGAAGTCCAGATCGTTTTTTGACGATGCTCCATGATGCTTCCCTGCAACGAATCGTAGTGGATCTAGAGTTCATGCTGATGCCTGAATATGATCCTGACTTACTCAGTCATTACATTCGTGCCGTCCAGAACGAACAGCAACGTCGATTGCTCGAAGAAGAAAAATCACGATTGAATCAACAAACAGATATCCGTGCCCAAGCGGAACTGATGCAGGCGATCATTGAACGAAAGCGTCGTTTAAAAGATCGATGACCTGCTGCATGATGTGGAAGGAGTGTATGGTTCGATGGCAGAAAAAGCAAGATCAGAAGCTGAATTACTCCGTCTCGCGAAAGAGGAACTCATCGCGCTCGGACATAAGAATGGTGAATTGTCGCACCAGAAAATCGAAGACAAACTGAGTTCCTTCGAATCAATGGATGCTCAGCAATTCGAGGAATTCCTTCAATTGCTTGAAACAGAAGGTATCAAGGTTAACAATGACGGTACAGGGGACGAAAAAGAAGAGGCAGATTTGAACGATTTGTCTGTTCCACCCGGCGTTAAGATCAATGACCCTGTCCGGATGTATCTAAAAGAAATCGGTCGCGTTGATCTGTTGAATGCAGAAGACGAAGTCGAACTCGCGAAACGAATCGAACAAAACGATGAAGAAGCGAAAAAACGATTAGCGGAAGCAAATTTACGTCTCGTCGTTTCGATCGCTAAACGGTATGTCGGACGCGGTATGTTGTTCCTTGATTTGATTCAAGAAGGTAACATGGGTCTGATCAAGGCGGTCGAGAAATTCGACTATACGAAGGGATATAAATTCTCGACGTATGCAACGTGGTGGATTCGTCAGGCGATCACACGTGCGATTGCTGACCAAGCGCGGACGATCCGAATTCCGGTTCACATGGTTGAAACGATCAATAAATTGATTCGTGTCCAGCGTCAACTCTTGCAAGATCTTGGACGTGAACCATCACCGGAAGAAATTTCGAAAGAGATGGAAATCACGCCGGAAAAAGTCCGTGAAATCCTGAAAATTGCGCAAGAGCCGGTTTCTCTTGAGACACCGATCGGGGAAGAAGACGATTCACACCTCGGTGATTTCATCGAGGATCAAGATGCGACAGCACCACAGGATGCTGCTGCATATGAACTCTTAAAAGAGCAACTCGAAGATGTGTTAGATACACTCACGGATCGTGAAGAAAACGTCCTTCGTCTTCGTTTTGGTCTTGACGATGGTCGGACACGGACACTTGAAGAAGTCGGAAAGGTATTTGGCGTTACACGTGAGCGGATTCGTCAAATCGAAGCAAAAGCACTTCGGAAGTTACGTCATCCGAGTCGTTCAAAACGCTTGAAAGATTTCCTCGATTAATTCAAAGTGTGAAGAATATATGAAATTTTAGTGGGAAGGAAGAAAAAAGTTTCGTTTTTTTCTTCCTTCCCTGTTTTTTTTACAGTAGAATAGTAACGGGGAATACCATTCAGTCACCAACTTGGTTGGGTATAGAATATGGGGGGAATCCAAATGCGTAATCCATTAGTACCGTTCGCGGCGATCGCAGTCATCGCCATCATCGCTATGATTTCATTGTCTTACTTTGGGGTCGATCAGGTGAAGGAAGCTCGCAAAGGGCCGTCAACTGCAGAAATGAAGCCAGAAGACTTGTTTGCATCTAAAGGATGTACAGGATGTCACGGTGGAAACTTAGAAGGCGGCGTTGGTCCGAACTTAACAAAGATCGGCGCGAAGCTGAAAGAAGATGAAATCAAGGACATCGCAATGAACGGTAAAGGGCAAATGCCTGGCGGTCTTGCGAATGACGAAGAAGCAGCTGTTCTAGCTAAATGGTTAGCTGCTAAGAAATAAGAACAAGAGCATCTATCTCGTTACGAGATGGATGTTTTTTTATGGGCGGATGGTTTCTTTTTTACTGTAAATCCGCTATTTTAAAAGAGAGTTTTTCGGAAAATAGGAAGGATGAAGAAGATGCAAATGAACGTCGTATTGGATCAACGACTCCAAAAAGTCGTGTCGTATATTCCACAAGGAGCCATCCTTGCAGATATTGGTTCGGATCATGCATTCGTACCGTGTTTTTGTATCCAACAAAATAAAATCGAACGCGCCATCGCGGGGGAAGTGAATGAAGGACCGATGGAAGCCGCAAAAGGACAAGTGGCACTTGTAGGACTCGAGTCCCAAATTGATGTCCGTCTCGGGAGTGGTCTATCGGTATTGAAACCGGGAGAAGCGACAGCAATCACGATCGCGGGAATGGGTGGAACATTGATTGCCTCAATCCTTGAAGAAGGGAAAGATCGATTGTCGGGAGAAGAGCGTTTGATTCTACAACCGAATGTCGATGCAGTCGATGTCCGAAACTGGTTACTCGCACATTCGTATGCCTTATTGTCAGAAGCCATCGTCGAGGAGAACGGGAAGATCTATGAAATTCTTGTTGCAGAACGTGGAGATGAAACACTGTACTCAGAGGACGAAACAACACGACAATGGGAACTCTTCTTTGGTCCTCAGTTGATGCGAGAGCGAGCGCCAGAATTCATTGCAAAGTGGCAAATGGAAAAACAAAAACGTCAGTATATTTTGAAGCAGATGAAACAAGGACAAACTACGGAAATCTTATCTGAAAAAATCATAGCGATCGAACGATTGATTCAAAAGATGGAAGAGGTGACAAGCTGATGGCGAATGGGAATTATGTCATTGAGCAGTTTGAAGCATTCGCTCCGAAAAAATTCGCGCTCGAGGGTGATCCGATCGGTTTGCATATTGGAACGTTGAACAAGGACGTAAAACGTGTGCTCGTGACACTTGATGTCTTGGAGTCTGTCGTTGATGAAGCGATTGAAAAAAAGGTTGATCTCATCATCGCGCATCATCCACCGATTTTTAGCAAGTTAGCGAATGTGACGGATCGTTCCGCAACAGGACGCATCGTCACAAAATGTATCAAGCACGATATTGCGGTGTACGCTGCGCATACGAACCTTGATGTGACACCAGGAGGGGTCAATGATTGGATGGCAGAGGCAATCGGTCTTGAGTCATGTGAAGTTCTCGCCCCCACATTTGAAAATACGCGCTACAAGTTGAGCGTTTTTGTACCAACAGAAGCTGCAGAGCGTGTCTCGACAGCACTTGCAAAAGCAGGAGCCGGGCAAGAAGGGGATTATAGTGACTGCCAGTTTCATGTCAATGGAACTGGGCAATTCCGACCGTCGCCTGAGGCTACGCCATATATCGGTGAAGCGAATCAACTCGAGCGGGTTTCTGAAGTCCGAATTGAGACGATCGTGACGGAATTGGATCAGAAACAAGTCATTCGAGCGATGAAGCAGGCACATCCTTACGAAGAGGTAGCCTATGATCTCATAAAGCAGGAACGTCCGGCAGCGCCACTTGGTCTCGGACGGATAGGTCGATTGCCGAAACCCATGACGTTGCGAGCATTTGCAGAGCATGTTCGGACGGTGTTTGGTGTTCAAAACTTGCGTTTCGTTGGAGACGAATCACGGGAGATCAATAAAGTCGCTGTTCTCGGTGGCGATGGGAATAAATATGTCTCGACAGCAGCTTTTGCCGGAGCCGATGTACTTGTCACGGGTGATCTCTATTTTCATGTCGCCCATGATGCGATGGCACTTGGACTAGCGGTCGTTGATCCCGGACATCATGTAGAGTCGGTCATGAAGGAAGGCGTCGTCAACGAATTGAAGCGTCGATTCGAACAGAAAAAAATCGACGTCGAACTGCTGATTTCAACAGCGAATACGAATCCGTTTCAGTTTTTGTGAGGCAACGAATCGAGTACGCTAAGGGTATCTTTTGAGCAGTAAAAAACCGAGTCGCGAATGATAATCGCGACTCGGTTTTGCTGTATCGATTGTTAGGATTAAAGTACTTTGACTTTAGGCAAAATCCGTCTTAGTTCAAGGAATGGTGTCTTGTCATGCGTACTAATATCAGTAGGATCATATTGTTGTAAGAAGTCGATGACTTTTTTCGTGATCGGTGTTGGCGTCGATGCACCTGATGTGACGCCGACTTGCTGTACACCTTCAAGCCATGATAAATCAAGCTCCGTTAAATCGCCGATTCGATGTGCAGGAGTTCCTGCGATATCAAAGGATACCTGTGCCAAACGGTTCGAGTTGTTCGAACGTGGGTCACCGACGACGATGACGAGATCACAGTCTCCTGCTTGATCTGCTACCGCTTCTTGTCGGACTTGTGTTGCGTTACAGATTTCATTGTGTACTTCCACATGCGGATATTTTTTCCGAACGTGTTCCATCAAAGCTTGGACATCCCATTGACTCATCGTTGTCTGGTTCGTGACGATGATTTTTTTATGAGCAAGCTGAGGAGGAAGTTCATCGATATCTTCGACTTTTTCGATGAGGTGAACATGTTCCGGCGCTACGCCGACGGCACCTTCAGGCTCCGGATGACCATGTTTGCCGACGTAGATGACTTCATAATCATCCGCGACGACTTGACGAATCAAATCGTGCGTACGCGTCACGTCAGGACACGTCGCATCGACGACGTGTAAGTTCTTCTCTGCAGCACGAGCATAAACAGCAGGTGAAATACCGTGTGCTGTAAAGATGACCGTTCCCTTTTGAATCGTCTCTAAGGCTTCGAGGCGATCAGGACCATCAACAGTGATGACGCCCATGTTTTCGAACTCACGTGTAACGTGAGCATTGTGGACGATCATCCCTAAAATATGGATCGGGCGTGGCAAATCTTTATTCAATGCCGCTTGTTGTGCAAGTTTCATTGCATCGACGACACCGTAACAATAGCCGCGGGGGCTGATTTTTTTTACTAGCATAGTTATGGATTCTCCCTTTGTGAAAAAGAATGATTAGTTAGAGTGTACCATTGATTGAAGCTGAATGAAAATAGAGGAGTCTGTTTCATCCACAGAACATGCTATACTAATGAAGTTGTCAATTATTCAAAAGGGAGGCGAAGGGATGGAGTCTAAGAAAATGATGCGGTCGTATTTTTTTCAAATCACCGCTGTCTTATTCATCCTGATTTGTCTTGTCATTTCAGCGCTTGCCTTCACTGCGGACCGGGTCACGATTTCCCGCGTTGAGCAACAAACAGAGAAACAGAGCGAGAAGAGTGTCGAGGTCTCAGGAAATGCGATTCGCGACAATGTCGGGAATCTGCATGAAGAAATCATGAGCTTGCAGTTGAATGTCAAAAACCCTAAAAAGTTGAGTCGGAAAATTGAGGAGTCTAAATTGTTAGACATTGATACAGGGTTTAAAAGTCTCTTTTATTTTGACCGAAAGACGAAACAAATCACCTGGTTCTCAAGCGATGATCGTCGAGTGGAGAATAGTACCATCCTAAAAGACGATGATTTTGTGCAAACGTTGACGAGTACGGATTTTCATATGAGCAAGCTATATACAATGGAGTCAGATGCTGTCACGTACATGTTCATCCCGATTCGAGACGGCAATGAGCGTGTCGGAGTCTTTGGTGGTGGATTAAGCATCATGAATTCGATTGTTTTTCGAAATTCACTTGAATCGTTCGACGATCAGACCATTGCTTACCTTTTCAATAGTAAAAAACAATTGTTAGCCACATCCAGTAATCTCGTGACAGATGAAGAGCGCGTATTATCGAGAAGTGTGGTTGACCGTGCTTTTAAATCGCTAGAACCTTCCGAGATTTTTAGTACGAATCAAGATATGTATTACTTTGCGAAAGATTTAAAAGTGACGGATTGGAAAATACTCGTTCGAACGCCGCGAAATGTTTTTTATGAACCGGTCTATACGACACGACAACAATATTTGATCATCGCGGCTTTAACGCTTGTCCTCAGTCTAATTGTCGGCTATTTGATGTCGAAGCAGTTGACCGCGCCGATGCTTGAACTTGTAAATAAGATCGAGAAAAGCACCTCGCCCAAACCGATCGTTCTTGAGCGAGCGGGATCTAATGAGGTCAAGACACTCGTTGCCGCCTATAACGAGTATGCACAACGGATGGAAAATGCGCGTCTTGAGCAATTGAGTCAGCAACAAACGATGTTACATCAAGAAAAATTAGCATCACTCGGTCAATTAGCAGCAGGAATCGCACACGAAATCCGTAATCCATTGACGCCTGTTAAGATGACCTTACAGTTGTTAGCGACGGAAAAAGATCGTAATGCAGAAATGCTCGTTCTTGCTTTATCAGAACTCGATCGGGCGAATGGTATGATTCAAACGATGCTCGATCTGTCAAAAGGTGAGAACAATGCGCTTCGAAAAACGACGATTGATATGAATGATTTAATGAAGAAATTGACATATATCCTCGAAGCTGAAGCGCATCATTACGAGGCGGACTGCAAGATTTATACACCATCCTTTATGCCGAAGATTTATGCGTCAGAAGAGGGGATCTTGCAGATTTTAGCAAACTGTGTCCGAAATGCCCTACAAGCTGTTGCGTTTAAAGGACCGGACGGCATATGTCATCTGCATGTCCATGTCTATCCAGAAGAGGTCGTCTTCATTGTTCAGGATAACGGAATCGGTATGGACGGAGATCAAATCGAACATGTCGGTCAAGCGTTCAAAACATCGAAAGTCGACGGAAATGGACTTGGGATCTTCATGTCGAAACAAATCGTCCGTGATCATAAAGGGAAAATGATCTTTGATAGTAAGCCGGGCGTCGGTACGACGATTCAAGTTCACTTGCCACGAAAGGAGCAAATGGAATGAAATTCAATAAGGCCTGGTTATTCGTCCTGATTGTCTGGATTTCATCCGTTCTGTTCATTTCCAACTTGTTCGTCAATCCAGATCCTAGTCCACAACGTCATCTCGTTGGATTTACGATCGTGAATGATAAGCATGAGTTCGCACAACGGCTCGTAGATGCGTTCAAGACACAAGCCAAACTGAATAAATACGAAGCGGTCGTCACGACTTCCCATAACTCACGCATCAATGAACGGGAGCAGATTCAAGAGTTCATTCGGATGAAAGTCGATGCGATCTTCGTGACGACACTAGATGACGTCTATATCGCTAATGCATTAGAAGAAGCGGCTCGTGCCGGGATTCCGGTTTTTGCCATCGATCGATTGATCCGCTCCGATGCAGTGGTCAGTTCAATCACTTCAAATAATCAATTGATCGGGGAGCAGCTTGCATCATTCATTAAACACGAACGTATCAAGCAGACGGGACGAGCTACCGCCAATATCATTGAAGTCGCAGGGACAGCAAACGTCAATACAACCAATGAACGACACCGAGGATTTTTGACCGGTCTTGAGCGTGAGCCGGAACTTCAGATTGTCGAATCCGTGAATGGGGATTACGACCCCATCACTTCAGAAAAGGTTATGACGCAGGTGATTGAGTCAGGAATTCCGTTTGATGCCGTCTATTGTCATAATGACGATATCGCGCTCGGTGTCCTCGAAGCATTGAAAAAAGCAGGCATCAAAGGAAAAATAATTGTCGGCATAGACGGGAATCGTGCTATATTAGAAGCTGTTGACATGAAATCGATGGATGCGACGGTCGTCCAGAGTGCTGATGAGATGATGAAAGTCGCCTTCAGTGCATTGAAGCTTCATACGAAAAACAAAAAGATTCCAAATCGTTTTTATACGTACTCCTATCTGTATGACGGTAGTAGACCCATAACCATGTTGAACTAATCGAGAGGCAGATGCCTCAGCAAATAAGGAAAGGACGGTGTCAATTCATGAATGGATTCAGCCATTATCAATTACACCCGTTCGTCATCGAAGCACTCGATGACGCCCGCATCACAAAACCGACCGACATTCAGTCGCGGATCATCCCAGCTGCAGTAAAGGGGCGCGATATCATCGGTCAATCACAAACAGGAACAGGAAAAACGTTATCGTTCCTTCTTCCAATCGTTCAAAACGTCGATCCGAAGCTCCAAGAATTACAGGCGATCATCGTTGCTCCGACGCGTGAACTTGCATGGCAAATTCATGAAGAACTGAAATCATTACTCGTGAAGGAACCAGACTTCATCAAAACGAGTCTTATCACAGGTGGAATGGATCGCGAACGTCAAATCGGTCGTGTGAAAGTCTCACCACAAATCGTCATCGGAACACCGGGACGTATTTTAGACCTATTCAAAGAACAGGCTTTAAAACCGCATTTCGTGAAGCACTACGTCATCGATGAAGCGGATCAAATGCTCGATATGGGGTTCTTGCCAGAAGTTGACCGGATCGCTCAAGCTCTTCCTGAACAGCTGCAGATGATGGTCTTCTCAGCAACGATTCCTGAGAAATTACAACCGTTCTTGAAAAAATACATGAACAACCCACGTTACGCCCATGTGGATCCGAAACAACAGACAGCGAAGAAAATCGTTCACCATACGATTCCGGTCAAGCATCGTGAGCGCTCACAATTGACGTTGAAAGTCGCGAAAGCACTGAATCCGTATATCTGTCTAATCTTTACGAACACAAAAGCAGAAGCAATCGAAGTCGAAGCTTTGTTCCTAGAAGCAGGATTGAATGTTGGTTCCCTTCACGGTGATCTCCCGGCTCGTCGCCGGAAACAAGCGATCAAGGAAATCAACGATGCGAAGTATCAATATGTTATCGTGACGGATCTTGCTGCACGCGGAATTGATATTTCAGGCGTCTCACACGTCATCAACCATGGTATCCCAAAAGATTTAGACTTCTACGTCCACCGTGTCGGTCGGACAGGTCGAGTCGATCAAGATGGATTGGCCTACACACTGTTTGAAGACCACGAAAATGGTATGATCAATCGCTTAGAGGATCGTGGCATTCAATTCACGAACGTCGATGTCAAAGGCACTCAAATCGTTGAGGTCAAAGAACGTCGTCGTGCGAAGCCACATATGAAAACTGCTGTCTCGAAGACAGCGCATAGCCGCCTTTCGGGTGAAGCAGCAAAAGCGAAAAAACGCGTTAAACCAGGTTATAAGAAGAAGCATCAATATAAGCTGAAAGAAACAGCAAAACGTGAACGCATCAAAGAACAACGTGGTGTCGGTCGCGCGCAACGTAAAGAAAACGCACGCAAATCCAAATAACACCATCGAAGACACCCGTAAAATGAAAAAACATTTTTCGGGTGTCTTGTCGTTTTCAAGATTTGGTACACTGTAAAAAGAGAAAGGTGGAAAAGAACATGAAAATAGGTTCACACGTCTCCGTTTCGGGGAAAAAAATGCTGTTAGGTGCAAGTGAAGAAGCGGCATCTTATGGTGCAACGACAATGATGGTTTATACAGGGGCACCTCAAAACACACGCCGTAAGCCGATGGAAGAGTTACGGATTCCAGAAGCATTACAACATATGAGTGCTAATGGAATAGAGGAAATCGTCGTGCACGCGCCGTATATCATCAACTTGGGGAATACGACGAAACCCGAGACATTCGAACTCGCGGTTTCGTTTTTAGGAGCCGAGATCAAACGAGCAGAAGCTCTAGAGAAAGCACGACACATCGTATTACATCCTGGTGCGCATGTCGGTGCTGGGGAAGAAGTCGGAATCAAACGGATCGTCGAGGGACTCAATGAAGTGCTGACAGGTGACGAACAGGTCAAGATCGCACTTGAGACGATGGCTGGAAAAGGATCAGAAATCGGAAAAACCTTTGAGGAACTTGCTCAGATCATCGAAGGCGTCACACATCATGATCGTCTGTCCGTCTGTCTTGATACATGTCACGTGCATGATGCGGGATACGATATCGTGCACGACCTAGATGGTGTTCTCGAACAATTCGACCGAATCGTCGGACTGGATCGTCTTGGTGTCATCCATGTGAATGACTCGAAAAATATCCGCGGTGCGCGGAAGGACCGTCATGAAAATATTGGTTTTGGTGAGATTGGATTTGATGCGTTACATCGTGTGGTGCATCATCCTGCACTGGCTCATTTACCAAAAATCTTAGAGACGCCATACATCGGGCTTGATCCGAAGAAAAAAGTGGCACCGTATAAACAAGAAATCGAGATGTTACGTTCAGGTGCGTTTGATGCGGAATGGCGTCTACCGATTCTAGGAGCACCGGTCGAATAACTCATAAAGGGGTGTCTGTGATGTGTCATATACTCGTCGTTGATGAGACTTGTTTTGCGATACGACAAGCTGTTGTCCACTATTACGAAACAAAAGAACCGTTTTATTTGCCGGCAGAACTGGCGGAGGGAGAAGAAGTGTTTCTTGCGACGACTGATGGAATCATGGCGTATGCAGAAGCCTTGTTCACGGAGTATACGACACGTCCAGAAGATCCGTTTTGGTTGACCGCTGCTGACGATTTAGAAGGATCTTATGTATGTCTTGATCTCATCAGTGTGGATTTACGTCATCCGTTACTTGGACGACCGCTCGATCAACTCGGGATTAAAACCGGACCAGTCGAAGGCGCGTTTCGCACACGTCTACTTGATTCATGGCAGTATGGGTATTTCGAAACCGATGTGCAGACACTCGAACAATCTAAACAACGTCGAATCGAGCGCTTCAAGGAGCGAAATCATCTAGAACAAATTGCGCGTCAATGTGTTCATTGTGAGGAATCTAGGCAGTCGTTACTCGAATGGCATTTGACATCAGAAGGATACCAGACGGTGTGTCCGACATGTCACCGGTGGTTACATCAACGGATGTTGCATGCTATGGATACGGCGGCGGCGACGGAAGAGAGTGAGTAAAGCTTTTTCTATTCAAGCAGAGCTCGCACGACTGATCATCCAATCATTAAAACCTTAAAAGAATCAAAAAAAACAGTTCTCTATCTGCGCTGGCAGTAAAGAGAACTGTTTTCATTTAGATTAGAAAAAGCGTTCTACTAAAAATAGATAGATTTTCATCCCAAGGAAGACACCAAAGATTCCGACGACTGCTGGAAAAACGGGGGGGGCAGGAATCGGCAGTTTCAGTGCGGTGAACACGACTCCGCAGATGACGCCGGCTAGAAGGGATAACAAGATTTGCTGAAGCATACATTTCGTCCTTTCTGCTGTAAATCAGTATTTAAAGTAAAGTATATCTTAAACGTCATGTGGCATTTTGATCAAGAATGACTTTGTCCTCCTTCTTTTCGATAGTGATCCACTTTTGTGTCAATGGAGCTGTAAAACTAGGTTTTTGTTTTAGTTTGCCGCTCGTATAGTCTTGAATCAGCAATTGTGATTCACAACTCTGTTTTCCGTCTTTGACATAATGATAGGATCCGTCTGCTGCCTGCTCGCGTGACTTCACATTATCAGCAAGAGCGAGGGCAAGACAATCCTTTAAATACTCTTTATGTTCTTCGTCCATAATCGGGAACAAGATTTCAATCCGTTTTCGCATGTTGCGTGTCATCCAGTCCGCGCTTGATCCATACATCAAATCCTGCCCGTTGTGATGGAAGTAGAAGATGCGTGAATGCTCCAAGTAACGATCGACGATCGAAATGACGCGAATGTTCTCCGAAACATCTGGAATGCCAGGACGCAGACAACAGACACCACGAACGATAAGTTCGACTTGTACACCGGCGCGCGATGCCTTGTAGAGCCGTAAAATGATGTCTTTCTCCGTTAAACTATTCATCTTGGCGACGATTCGGCCGTTTCCGTGTTTTTTATGATGATGAATTTCTTCGTCAATCAATGACAGGAACTTCTCAAGCATCGCGTTCGGTGAAGTTTGAATGACATTCCATTCCGGTTGTTCTCCATAACCGGATAACCAGTTGAAGAAGTTCGTAGCATCTTCGGCGATTTCTTCTCGAGCCGTCAATAATCCGACGTCCGTGTATAGTTTCGCCGTCGAATCATTATAGTTGCCGGTGCCAAGATGGACGAAACGCTGAATCTTTCCTTCGTGGAGTCGGACGACGAGCGTGATCTTCGAGTGTGTCTTTAAATCACTATATCCGTAGATGACATGAGCGCCGGCTTTTTCCAGCTGCTTTGCCCACTCGATGTTCTTCGCCTCGTCGAATCGAGCTTTGAGTTCGACGAGGACGGTGACCTGTTTCCCGTTCTCGGCTGCTGTTTTTAAGGCTTTAATGATTGGTGAGTCACCAGATACGCGGTAAAGGGTTTGTTTGATGGCAAGGACGTTCGGATCATTAGCCGCTTGGACGATGAATCGGACGATAGGATCAAACGTATGATACGGATGATGCAAGAGATAGTCGCGTTCCAGTAATTGCTTGAACAGATTTTTTGAACTATCGAGTGCGGGTGGATCGACCGGCATGATCGTCTGATAGATCAAATGATCATATTCAACACCGATTTGACTGTAGAAGGCGAAGGAGAACGTCAAATCAATCGGACCATTCACAGCAAAGATATCGCGTTCCTGCAAATCAAGTACATCGCGTAGCATGTTGACTAGTTCAGTATTGATGGCAGCTTTTTGGACTTCAAGTCGAATTGCTACCCCCCAACGCCGTTTTTTTAATTCCTTTTCAATTAACTTCAATAAATCGTGTGTGCCTTCTTCATGAAACGGAAGGTCGGCATTCCGGGTGATCCGAAATGGCATGGCAGACAACACGCGATAGCCTTTAAATAAACTGTCAATGAAGGCGATGATGACGTCTTCGAGTAAAATGACAGCCGTCGTCTCGTCATCTTCTACCGGTAAATCGACGAATCGCGGTAAAACAGCAGGTACTTGTACGAGTGCCAAATTTCGTTTCGTCCCGTCTTCTGCTTCAAGAACCGTTGCGATGTTAAGCGATTTTGAAGACAACATCGGGAACGGACGATAGGCATCGACAGCAACAGGCGTGAGTACCGGAAAGACTTGTTCACGGAAAAAGGATTTTACATAGGTCGTTTGTTCTGAAGTCAGGGCGTCGTATTTTAAGAATGTAATGCCTTCATCTGATAACGTCTGATTGATTGCTTGAAATGCTTCGTATTGCCGATCGACTAACTCTTTTGTTTTCAACGCGATCGCACGTAACTGTTGTTTAGGTGTCATCTGTTGTTTATTTTCCGGTTTATTGAACCCGGCGAGCACTTCATCCTTTAAGCCACCGACCCTTACCATATAGAACTCGTCTAAATTTGAACTAAAGATACCGAGAAACTTAAAACGTTCCATTAATGGATTGCGTGTGTCAAAAGCTTCACCCAGTACACGTTCGTTGAACTGGAGCCAGCTGAGCTCACGATTATTGAAATGTTCCGGTATGTCGAGCTTCATGAAGGAAGATCTCCTTTCGTTTCGAAGGTAATCGTACAATCAATGATTCGTTCCAGGTGTTTCTTTTGTTTTTCGGCTTTTTCGACTTCAAATCCATAATCATGATCGCCTGTATCGAGGACGAATTGGAGTTGGTCCTTTTTAAGGAACAGTTCCAAATGATCGACAGCTTTTCGTTCCGTCACGTCGAGGGCATGGCTTAACTTGAGTAAAGAACCGAGTAAGTCGAAACGGTCCAGTGATTCTTCCGTGAACCATTCTTTGAATGGCTTTGCGAGTTGTTGCATCCGTTTCGCTGAAGAATAGGAGCTGACAAGTGAGAGCGCAACGCGATCCTTGTGCGTCATGCCATTCATTTCGGTGTTCGTCAACAAATAAAACGTCTGGTCTGATCGCGTATCCGGATTAATGTATTGACCGCAATAAAACAAACGACTTGCGGAATCGAGGAGGCGTAAATCGGACGCTCGTTCTGATACCAGGTCTAACGTGACGAGTTGACGGTACATCGATTTAGCAAGTGTTCCGATATACGACGCACGATCACGATTGACCTTATAATCACTTTCAAGCTGATAGAGGCTCTGCTCACGTACGTTTTCAATCCGGCGGTATGCTTCGTCCTGCACGTCGAACTCGTAAACAAGACCTTCACGAAGACCGAGATTGCTCATGATGAATTCTTCCGCTTCGATGTGTTGAGCTAACCCTTGGATCGCAATCAATGCCGGCAGGAAAATATCGATTCGATCCTTTGATAACCCTTCGATTTTCGATAGCTGTTTCGCTGATTTCCCTTCCAGATCATCGACCATCTTCGCGAGTTCCTTCGCCTTGATTTGATATTGATGAACGCTCCGAAGCGGATAATCCTGATTGGATTGATGGATACGAACGAAGTTTCGGGCAGAACCACCGACACCGATTAAAGGAAGCTTTTTATCACTTAGCCATGGTATCGATTCGAATTGTTCCCGTAAGAATTTCATCAACTTCTTCTTATCACTTGCACTAAGTGTCTCGTCGGAAACGAATTGCCGTGTCAATGTGACGGCGCCAAATGGAAAGCTATGATACGCTACCATCTCGCGATTTTCGATCAAGGTGACTTCCATGGAACCACCGCCGATGTCGACAGAAAACCCATCTGTCAGAAAGGTCGAATTGATGATAGCAAAATAACCATAGTATGCTTCTTGTTCGTCTGTTAGAACCTGAATGGAAAAAGGTGTGTTTTCAGTAACGGATTTAACAATTGCTTCTCGATTCGTCGCATTACGAATAGCAGCGGTCGCGACACAAATCGTCTCCTCGACCTCATGGGTGACACCGACTTCGTAAAATCGATGTAACGTTTCTTCGAGTAACGAGATGCCTGCGTCGTCAAGTGCTCCGTCTTTATTGATATGAGCAGATAAACGCGCGACGACTTTAATGTTAATCTTCTCGATGTAACGACCAGAAGCGATCGGATGGAAGATGACATAACGAATTGAGTTGGAACCGATATCGATGACTGCAAGTTCTTGTTTCAAGTGACCTCGACTCCTCTCTGCGATGCGTGCATTAAAAGATTTCCCTTCCTGAACAAGCCGGAAACAGCTAGTTTCTGTCTTTATTGTACCTTGATTTTTTTCAAAGGAGGATAGGAAGTTGCTAGAGTTGCACCAATAATTAGCGAACGCTATAATAAGACAGTTGGTTAAGACGTAATTATTCCGTTTTATGAAAACGGAAGGAGTGAAAATAAATGGAAACACCAATCATCGAGATTGATCAAGTCAGCTATGATTATCCGGATCGCCGGGTATTGAATCAAGTTTCGTTTCAGGTTCAACAAGGACAATTCTTAGCAATCGTCGGGGAAAATGGATCTGGGAAATCGACGCTGATCAAATGTATCTTAGGTTTATTGCAACCGAAAGGAACGATTCGCTTATTCGGACAACCCCAATCGCAATTCAATGAATGGTGGCGAATCAGCTATGTCTCGCAAAAAGCAGCTTCGTTTAACTCGGGTTTCCCGGTAACTGTCGCAGAAGTCGTCGAGATGGGGTTGTATGCTAAAAAAGGACTTTTTCGTCGTTTGTCACGCGATGATCGAGACAAAGTACGGACTGCCCTTGAAACAGTCGGGATGTGGGAACGCCGTGATTCAAAAGTCGGCGACTTGTCCGGCGGTCAACAACAACGCGTCTTCATCGCGCGTGCGCTCGTCAACGATCCAGACTTAATGATTTTAGATGAACCAACTGTTGGTGTCGATCAGCGATACGTGAAAGAATTTTATGAAATTCTTGAAGAACTGCGTCGAGATAAACGGCGAACGTTCGTCCTTGTGACACATGATATCCATTTCGTCAGCAAACTCGTCACGGATGTCATTCATTTGGTCGATGGACGCTTAGGTTGTAACTGTGGCATTAAAGAGTATTGGGAACTAGATGAACAGACGATCCGCTCCCTCTATCCAGTTCCGGGACGTGTCCTCGTTCACGAAGGGAAGAGTGTCCAATGATCGAAGCATTCATGACGTTGAAATTTTTACAGTATGCTTTAGTAGCTGCCATTTTAATTGGATTCACGGCCCCATTGATTGGCTCGTTCGTCGTCGTCCGGCGGATGAGCCTGATCGCAGATGCACTTTCGCACGTCACGTTAGCTGGGATTGCACTCAGTCTCTTGATTTCTGGTATGGTCGCGCAATTAGCGGACTTAAATCCACTGTACTTAGGAATCGTGACGTCGGTCATCGCGGCATTGACGATTGATTGGTTGCGCGCTAAATATAAGCATTTTCAAGAACTCGCGATTCCGATCATCATGGCAACAGGGATGGGGCTCGGTGCGACATTCATTAGTCTTGCGAACGGCTTTTCAATGGATCTCGTCTCCTTCTTATTTGGAACGGTTTCGGCTGTTGCCTTAACGGATGTGTACACGATTCTTATCGTGACGGTCGTGGTCGTCATCTTCGTCTTTGCCTTTTATAAGGAATTGTTGTTCCTCTCATTTGACGAGGAACAGGCACGTGTCTCGGGAATTCGACTTCGTTTAGTTCACATTCTCTTTATGATTGTCGTTGCGCTTGTGATCGCGATTAGTATGCGAATCGTCGGAATTTTACTTGTCTCAAGCTTAATCACGTTGCCGGTTGCGGCAGCACTTCGAATTGCTAAAAGTTTTAAGACGACGATTTTTTTAGCTATCATCTTCGGTGAGATTGCAACAGTACTTGGACTCATCCTGGCTTATCAGTTTGATTTAGCACCCGGCGGAATGATTGTCCTACTTGCCGTGCTCGAACTGATCATCGTCATGCTGTTAGAACGTTTTTGGATAGGAGGTAAAACACATGAAGACGAACATCGAACAAGCGCGTGAACGAATGAAGGCTTCTGGGTTTAAAATGACGCCGAAACGTCTGGATTTGCTATCGTATCTGTTTGAAGTGAATCGGTATGTCAGTGCGCGGGAAGTGGCAGAAGCTCTCCGGATGTCTCATCCTTCGTTAAGTTATGATACGATTTATCGAAACTTGAATGATTTTTCGGAAATCGACTTATTAGAAGTGACGGAATTAGACGGTGAGATGAAATATCGGGCTGCCTGTGCTTCCGGTCATCACCATCATCATTTGATATGCCGAATCTGTGGCAAGACGGAGACGTTGAATGTCTGCCCGATGGAGTGGATTTCACCCGCTCAAGAGACTGGTTTTGAAGTCGAAGATCATAAATTCGAAATCTATGGACGTTGTGCGAATTGTCAACGCTTGACGTCTTAAATAGAAGGGAACGTCCATTCGGGACGTTTCTTTTTTGTTTTTATACGACTAGTCCTGATTAAAACGGGAATAGTCGAACAGAGGTGATGAGATGATGATTTATGATACACAGGAAGCACGACAAATTGATGAGTGGGCACGGACATCTGGGCTACCGCTCGAGGTGTTAATGGAGCGAGCCGGAAGTCAGATCGCAACACAGATTAAAACGCGCCATTCGAAGGCAGAACGAATACTGATTTTGTGTGGAACCGGTAATAATGGTGGGGATGGTTATGTCATTGGTCGCGAACTGATACGTGACGGATTCGATGTCACGCTATTCACTCCGTTTGGAAAGAGTCGTTCGGATAGTGCGGCGATTCATACTCATTATGCAGAAGCGTTCGGACTTGTAGCCGAAAAACCATGTGGTCGATATGATGTCATTTTGGATGCCTTATACGGTACTGGATTTGATCCAGGTCGGATTAATCCGGAATTCGAGGCGCAGTGTGCATTCGTATCGGAACAAAAGCAGCAAGGAGCACGCATCTATGCAATAGATGTTCCGAGCGGTGTGCCGACGGACCATACTATAGGATTCAAAGAGATAGCGATTCGAGCAGATGCGACATTTCAATTGCATGCGATGAAACGATCTACCTTTTTGATACGGACGGCACCGTTTTATGGAGAATCAGAAACGCTAGATATCGGATTACCGGCTTTTGGTGAATGGCGCGTCTCACCGAAGGATCTGGCTTCCTTGTTTAAGCGGGGACCATACGGTCACAAGGGGACATACGGAACGGCATTATTGATTGGAGGAAGTGACACGATGCCGGGATCCATCCAACTCGCGACGCGGGCAGCCTTAAGAACGGGAGTCGGTAAACTACAAGTCGCGACGACGTCACTTGCGAAACAGGGGATCATCGTTCAAGCACCGGAAGCGATGGTCATGGACCAGACGTTACCGGCGATTCAGAACGTGCTATCTTCCATATCAGCAGTTGGAATCGGTCCTGGTTTATCGCAAGAAGTAGCCGAAACATGGGTGGATCATCTACTTGAAAGTGATCTACCGGTAGTGTTAGATGCCGGAGCACTAATAAAAGAAAGTTACCCAGAACGAACCGCGCCGATCATCGTCACACCGCATATTGGCGAATTCGCTCGGATGACGAATCAGACTGTTGCAAGTATTCAAGATGATCTATTCGGTCAAGCAACTGAGTATGCCGTCTTGCATCAAGTAACTGTCGTTTTGAAATCCCATGTCATTTTAATCGCTAAACCAGATGGAGGTGGGTTTGTCATCTCTGGTGCATCGAGTGGTCTCGCAAAGGGAGGGAGCGGGGATACCTTGTTTGGAATTTTAACGAGTCTCCTTGCGCAACATCCATCAGGAGATGTCGAAAGAACGCTAGCGCTAGGAGCAGAGTGGTATGCGCGTGCTTCAAAACAAGTTGAACGACGATTACATCCAAGTAGTTTGTTAGCAACGGATGTCATCGAAGAGTTAGGACAATTTGGGTTATAGGACAATAATTGTTAGAGAAAAGTCTTCCGCGACACGTATGAGGGAAGACTTTTCTTTTTAGGAAAGAATTGACACGTTCAATACGTTAGGAGTATCATCAAGCGATGTCGAAACCTATATACGAAAAAACTAATGGAAAGGAGGGAAATACATGGAGGACATTGTTCGGAAACAACAATGGTGGATCGGAAATTTTGCCCTTTTCATGATGCTTGTTGGCGCTTTAATCATTTATACGACGACGGAAGAGACGATAAAGAATGCATATTTAAGTCGTTCTGTCATTATTTCATTTTTAGTCCTCATGGGGATTTTTATTTTTTATATCAGTCGTCGTAAGATGGACGTGGTGTTGCAAACCCACTTATTGTCCTTGATGTTGCTCGTTGTTCCAATCACTTCGATTGGTTTTTTACCTTATGCGGCGGTCACCGTTTGGGTTAGCAGTTTTTTGTTTTTAATGATCGCTTTGATTTCGTATCAACGAATCATGATGTGGTACGCCATCATCATTGCCATCGCAACTAGTTTTTACGTCATGTGGAATGCCGATACCGTGACGGTGAAAATTGATCCGACTGATCATTATGGACGAATTGGCATGATTATAATTGGTGTTTCCATCGCCCTTGTCATCAATCACTTGCATATCCGTAATTTAAATCGTTTGAATGATTTGGCGATACAACTACACGATACGGCACGCTGTGACGAAGAAACAGGTATTTTGAATCGTCAAGGATTGAACGAAGTCGATTTCCCAAGACCTGAAAAACAGCTCATTTTTGTCGGGATTCATTTAGAAAATTATTATGAGTTGGCACGGTATTTTGGAGAAGACATTCAGTCACAAGTGTTACGGGCATGTATCGAACGGCTCAAGCGAAAACTACCTCCATATCAAGCGTTTGCTCGAATCGAAGCAGGAACGTTATTGATCGTCATGGAAAAGCCGGACAAGGTGGCATGTAAGGAAGTGATGGAAAAATTAAGTCAAGAAATTTCCATACCTTACGAAATCGAAGGGCATCATGTCTACGTCAACATATCCATCGTCATCGATAATGGAGAAGGGGCGACGGACAATCGGAAGCGTCGAGTACAGCAGTTATTGACTGCGCTACAGGAAGCCGCTCAACAAAATGAACGTGTGATGTGCATTGACCAAGCCTGGCGAAAGGATCAAGAATTGCGAGTCAAAGCAGCACAATCATTAGCACAGGCTAATATTGAAACGGACTTTCACCTCGTCTATCAATTGCAGTACGATGTTCGATCAGAGCAATTCATTGGTCTTGAAGCATTGGTTCGCTGGAAGACCTCGTTGCAAGGAGCTGATCGACCATCCGTCTTCATCCCGATTGCTGAAAAAAGTGACTTGATGATTCGTCTAGGAGAATGGATTTTTGAGGAAGGGTGTAAGACGCGTAAAGCATTGATCGGTCTCGTTCCGGATGAATTTACCTTATCGGTTAATGTATCGCCACGACAATTGACGAGTGAGTCATTCATGCCATTCATTGAACGAACGCTACTCAAGTATGCACTAAAGCCGCAACAGATTAAGATCGAGATCACGGAAAGTCAGTCGCTTGATTTTGAGAGTCAATCGATTCATCGAGCGCTCAAACGCATCAAAACACTCGATTTTCCAGTTTCTCTTGATGATTTCGGGACTGGTCATGCCTCGTATCACGTCCTCGAACGTTTATTACCGTTACGTCAATTAAAGATTCCAAAGCAATTCATTGAACAAATCGGAGCATCAGAGAAACGACAATCAATTCTTGAGTCGATTTTTCAATTGAGTCAGTCGATGCATGTCGAATGTATCGTCGAGGGGGTAGAGACGGGAGAAGAAGTACGCATTGCCAAAGAAATCGGGATTCATTTGTTCCAAGGCTACTTCTTCGCTAAACCGGTACCACTCGAAGAAATCATCTGTCTACTACAAAAAACGAATGAAGGAACGATTCATTAATCCCTAAAAAGCCACTTCAGTCCGAACCTTTCGGAGAGAAGTGGCTTTTTCATACAGTATTTATGATTGGTACAGTCGATATTGATTTCGACCTTGTGTTTTTGCTTCATACAAAGCAATATCTGCTTGCTTGAAGACCGTTTCAGCGGGATGATGATGAGCGTAAGCAATTCCAGCAGATACCGTGATCGATACAGCATGATCCTGCATGACAAATGGCGTTTGTTGAACGGCTGCCACGATTGTTTCTGCTAAATGAATAGGTTCGTAAAGGTCACAATCTGGAATGATGACGATGAACTCTTCACCGCCATATCGACCAACCGTGATAGGTGCGGGACAATGTTCATTCAATACAATCGAAAAATGGCGCAAGACGGCGTCGCCGCCGGCGTGACCATGCGTGTCATTCACACTCTTGAAGTGATCTAAGTCAAACAAGATGACGCCCCAAGAAGCTCTGTTTTTTTCAAGCGTCGTGACCTTTTCCAAAATGACATGTCAATTCGCAAGCCTTGTTAATTGATCGGTCGAAGCGAGATAGGATTGATAAGAGTAAAGAACAAAATGTTGTTGCAGGAGTAGTGACAAACGATAAAACAAAAAGGCTCCGCCAATCGTTAAGACGAAATAAGGAATATAAATCGTCCTCCAGGCATCTACAGGGGAATTACTCGTAATCAGTCGCCAAAGAACAAGTAGAGAGCCGACTGTCACGATGGCGGTAAAAAAAATATCCTTGCCGTGTAATGAACCGACGACAAATAAATGACAGCATCAAAAAACCGAGTAGCGTCATGACAGAACTAAGTAGGGCATTTATAGAAACGCCATTATCGATTAAAAAACGATAAATCAGAAGCATTAATCCCGTCACTGTGATACTGATGTTATCACCGAATAAAGCGGATAAAGCGAGAGGTAACAAACGCAAATCAATCAGTGCGCCGTTTAAATCGATCGCATGATGCATAAGAAGAATACCGGTGATCCCATTAGCAAAACCAAAATACAGCCGAGTAGATATCATCGAGTCGGGTTGAATCGGTAAACGATCACGAAGCAGATAAAAGGCGAACGTAGAAACGAGAAAAATAATACAAATATTAATAAAAAAGATATTCACTGTAGCAAGCATCATGAAGCACTTCCTAGTTTAAAATTTAAAACGAAAAGCATTGTAAGATATCTCAGAGTTCAATAACATGAAAAAAACAGCCTAATCGGCTGTTTTAACGAATCGGTGCAAATTTTTGAATCTCTTGAACGGCCTCATTCCATGAAGCGACACGAATAACATTATTCGGTACGGCTTTACGGTTATAAGGTGCGTCGAACAAAATCACAGGGATGAATGTATCTTCTGCGATCTGCACAGCATTCTCTAATCGATCTTCCATAAACAAATCGAGTGATAAATCACGGACGACTTGTACTTTGTCGTGTGATCCCGTCATGATTAAGGAATCAAGAGGAAGTTCATGTTGTTTGATCCACTCTTCAGTTACAGGACGAACGAGTTCCGATCGTGCTGTCACGTAATGGAGATCATATTGCTTCCGCAAATTCCATAAGTGGTGGCGAACATGTTCTTGAGGGATGGACTCACGATAAATTCCTGTCTCGTGACCGGAGTTCACCATGTAGTCCCAAAATTCGATTTGATTCATATCCGTATACGTATGCAATTCATATTCAGACGCCTGATTGAAGTCAATCGACGTTCCGAGATGTTTATTCATGTAAGTGAAGCAAGAGGATGGATGTGTGATCGTTCCATCGATGTCGATTCCAATTTTCATTTACAGTCACCCACGTTCTAAGAATTTTTCTTCACTTAGTATAACATAGTCGAAATCGAGATACGAAAAAAGACTCCTCATCAAAGAGGAGCCCTATCTTATACGTGATTTGCTTTTTCGGCTTCTTTTTCAGCCTGTTTTTCGAGGACGATGGCATCGATCTCTTTTTTCAATTCTTCGACCATTGTTGCTTCTGGTACTTTACGAATGATTTCTCCGTGACGGAACAACAATCCTTCGTTGCGAGCGCCGGCGATACCGATATCGGCTTCACGTGCTTCACCAGGACCGTTGACTGCACAACCAAGAACAGCAACTTTGATGTTCGCTTGGATATTTTCGATGTAGTCTTCGATTTCTGCAGCGATCGACATCAAATCGATTTCGATCCGACCACATGTTGGACATGAGATCAATGTCGCCGCGTTGGCTGCGAGACCAAATGATTTCAAGACTTCTTTTGCGACTTTTACTTCTTCGACAGGGTCTGCTGAAAGAGATACACGAACCGTGTTTCCGATTCCGCGTGAGAGGATCGCTCCAAGTCCTGCTGCTGATTTTAATGAACCAGAACGAAGTGGACCCGATTCCGTAATCCCGACGTGAAGTGGATAGTCAAACGATTCAGAAGCAAGTTGATATGCTTCAAGCGCCAACTGAACGTCTGATGCTTTCAATGAAACGATGATGTCATGGAAGTCGAGATCTTCAAGGATCTTGATGTGGTGCAAGGCACTTTCGACCATACCACGTGCTGTCGGATAACCGTATTTTTCGAGAATGTGCTTTTCGAGTGAACCAGCGTTTACCCCAATCCGGATTGGGATGTTTTTCGCTTTTGCTGCCGTCACGACGGCTTCGACTTTTTCGCGGCGACCGATATTACCTGGGTTAATCCGGATTTTATCGACGCCAGCTTCGATTGCCATGAGCGCGAGTTTATAGTTGAAGTGGATGTCTACGACAAGCGGAATGTTGATTCGGCTTTTGATTTCTGCAAGTGCGAGCGCATCACGTTCTTCTGGACAAGCGACGCGGACGATTTGGCAACCAGCTTCTTCAAGACGTAGGATTTCAGCGACTGTCGCTTCGACGTCGTGTGTTTTAGTTGTCGTCATACTTTGGATGATGACTTCATTATTTCCACCAATGACAAGGTCCCCTACACGAACAGGACGAGTCTTAGAGCGATGGACCATTTTCGGCATATCGAAAATCTCCTTTTGTGGCATACCGCCATATTGTTTATGTTTACCTTTTCTATCATATCGAACTATTCCCTAAAAATCGAGAAACAAGAACGAAAATCGAACATTTACAATTGTTTAATGAAAGTAAGGCGTCCGTCAATCCGTCGGACGCCTGATTTTGATACTCATCGAGATTTACGTGACGCGCGGGGTTTCGGGGAACGGGCGATCCATAATGGCACCAACGTGTAAATGAAGTGCCCGAGGATGAGTAAAGCGACTCCCATTTGATGATGCCCCAATTGGTAAAGAAGCATGCCAAGGGGGAAGGTCCATAGATTCGTTGCAACCGTGTAAGGGAACGTCTGACGATATGCCCATGGGCGGGGGAGTAACAGACGAACGAATCCTTTCGTCAGATATGCCATTAAGAGCAAATACAGTAAGACCGCAATAGCGATGAAGATGAAGTGGAGAACGGACCAAATCACGGTTGGAATATTTTTTTGTAAAAAGAAGGAATCGATGATCGTCGTCCATAGTGAAATCCAAGCCAATCCACAGAAATACAAAGAAACATCTGATAGACGAAGTCGTAAAAACGAGCGGTTTGGAATTAATGAAGTTTGTAAGTAATTAATGAGTTGACGTAAAAAAGACAAAAATATCACTCTTTCCGTTGTTTTATAACAGGTTTTTTGGATTGAATATTTGTTCATAAATAAAGGGGTTATTGTAGTGGTACAGATTAATAAAACCTTAACAATTGGATGTCGGGAAAACTGTTTACAAGTTCATTAGACCTTTACATAATAGGGGAGTCGAAAAAATAAACTTTACAAACACATCAATCCACATCAAATAAAGGAGCTGGCAAGATGAACTATGATTTGCAGGAAATGATTTTTACCTTCATCGGTGGACTTGGGATTTTCCTTTTCGGTATTAAGTATATGGGAGATGGTCTCCAAAAAACAGCGGGAGACCGATTACGTTATATCCTCGATAAGTATACGACGAATCCACTATTAGGTATCTTAGCAGGTATCGTCGTCACGATATTGATTCAATCGTCATCCGGTACGACTGTCATCGTCGTCGGACTCGTGAGTGCAGGTCTGATGAATTTACGACAAGCAATTGGTGTCGTCATGGGAGCGAACATCGGTACGACGATCACAGCCTTTATCATCGGCTTCAACGTTAAAGAAGCGGCACTTCCGGCAATCGCCATTGGTGCTTTCTTGATCTTCTTCTTCAATAAAGAACGTGTTCAGTATATCGGACAGATTTTCTTTGGTTTCGGTGCATTGTTTTACGGTCTCACATTGATGGGGGACGGGATGGCTCCGCTCGAATCAAGTGCCTGGTTCCGAGAGTTGACTGTCTCGATGTCGGATAACCCATTGCTTGGTGTATTCGTCGGAACTATCTTTACAGTTCTTGTTCAGTCGTCATCTGCGACGATTGGTATCTTACAGGAGTTGTATGCTGGTGGCATGATCGATATCAAAGCGGCACTACCGGTCTTGTTCGGTGACAACATTGGAACAACGATTACGGCAGTACTTGCAGCACTTGGTGCGTCGATCGCAGCCAAACGGACAGCCGCCGCACACGTCATCTTCAATATCATCGGAACAATTTTGTTCTTGATCGCATTACCAGTGTTCTCAAGCTTCATCGCATGGATTACAGACGCGCTTGGTTTAGAACCGAAAATGCAAATTGCTTTTGCACACGGAACGTTCAATGTCGTCAACACATTGATTCAATGTTGGTTCATCGCACAAATCGCATGGCTCGTTCAAAAAATCGTACCAGGTACGGATACGACGATCGATTCAAAACCGCGTCATCTCGATCAAAACATCTTAAATCAATCTTCTGCGCTTGCCTTAAACCAAGCGAAACTTGAAGTTTTGCGTATGGGTGAGTTCTCAAAAGACGCACTTGCAAAAGCACACCGTTACACGCAATCGCATGATAAAAAAGATGTTTCGGAATCCGAGCAGATTGAATATGCGATCAACTACCTGAATACAGAAGTGACGAGTTATCTCGTAAAAGTGGCGGCACATGATCTATCAGAACGTGAATCAAACGATCATTCGTTATTGATGCACGCCGTCAATGACTTTGAGCGGATTGGTGATCATGTCGAGAATATCGTTGAATTAATCGACTTCCAGATCGTCAACCGGATTCAGTTCACCACATCTGCGAAGCGAGAGCTCGATGAGATGTATGTCCTGACACAAGAAATCGTCGCTTGTGCGATTCGCGCCGTTGAAGAAGACGATGTCACGCGGGCACGAAAAGTTCTTGAACTTGAAGGGAAACTTGATGCACTCGAACGTTCATTCCGTAAACATCATGTACTTCGCGTGAATGCTGGTGAATGTACAGGACAAGCGGGAATGATCTTCGTCGACTTACTTTCAAACCTTGAACGAATCGGCGATCACGCTGTGAACATCACGGATCTCGTCCTTGAACAGCGGACAGCATTAATGAACTAAGCGTAGACGTATTTTAAAACAGCTGATTTCGAAAAAAATGAAATCAGCTGTTTATTTTTTTGAAATAGCATATTGACAAGTTTCGTCACATCTCGTAATCTAATAAGAGTAAGAAACATACATCATGGCGGTGTAGCTCAGCTGGCTAGAGCGTACGGTTCATACCCGTGAGGTCGTGGGTTCGACTCCCTCCGCCGCTACTATTACTTAAGGACCCTTAGCTCAGCTGGTTAGAGCTGACGGCTCATAACCGTCCGGTCGCAGGTTCGAGCCCTGCAGGGTCCATTCAGTAGAGCGCTTCTCGTTGAAAAACGGGAAGCGTTTATTTTTGTTCGCTCGGGGAATAGTAAAGGTATTGTAATAATATTCATACTATAGTAACTAAGGGAGAGCGAAGAGAGATGGAACGTAACCATACGATGATGCAGTTTTTCGAGTGGCATGTAGAGAATGATGGAAAGCACTGGCAACGTTTGAAAGAACGAGCGCCTGAATTGCGTGCTGCCGGCATCACGTCCGTGTGGATTCCTCCAGCATCGAAAGGTCAGTCGGATGAAGATACAGGATACGGCATCTATGATGTCTATGACTTAGGCGAGTTCGATCAAAAAGGAACGGTCCGGACGAAATATGGCACAAAAGATGAGCTAGTCGAAGCAATCGAAGTTGCCCATGAGAACGATATCGCTGTTTATGCGGATGTTGTCATGAACCATAAAGCTGCAGCAGACGAACTCGAGACGATTAAAGTAGTGGAAGTCAATCCAGAAGATCGATCAAAAGAAATTTCAGAAGAGTTTGAAATCGATGCGTGGACGAAGTTTACTTTCCCAGGTCGTAATGGAAAGTATTCGGATTTCGTCTGGACGCACGAATTCTTCAATGGAACGGATTTTGACGCACGCGAAGAAAAAACAGGGATCTTTAAGATTTCCGGAAACAATAAAGATTGGAACAACCAAGTAGATGATGAGTTCGGCAATTATGACTATCTCATGTTTGCAAACATCGACTACAATCATCCGACGGTACGGGAAGAGATGATCCGTTGGGGACACTGGTTCAAGGACACGATCGATTGCCAAGGCTTCCGTCTTGATGCGATCAAGCATATCAACTATGAATTTGTCCGTGAATTCGCGAAATCGATGATGGAAAGCAGCGAAGGCGATTTTTACATGGTCGGGGAGTTTTGGAAGTCAGATCTCGACGATTGCCGTCATTTCCTGGACAGTGTCGACTACACGATCGATTTGTTTGATGTTCCGCTTCATTATAAGTTCCATGAAGCTTCCAAGCAGGGGGAAAAATTTGATTTAACGACATTGTTTGCGGATACGCTCGTCGAGTCGCATCCGACGAATGCCGTGACGTTCGTCGACAATCACGATTCACAGCCTGGCGAGTCGCTAGAATCTTGGGTGGATGACTGGTTCAAGCAACATGCCTATGCAGCGATCTTGTTACGTAAGGACGGATATCCATGTGTCTTTTATGGGGATTACTATGGCGTCCAAGGACCGACCCCTGTCGAAGGGAAAAAAGAGATGATCAATGCCCTGCTCTATACGCGCTATCATAAAGCATACGGAGAACAACAGGATTATTTCGATGATCCGCACTGTGTAGGCTGGGTCCGTCTTGGTGTCGATGAAATCGAGAACTCAGGTTGTGCCGTGTTGCTTTCGAATGCCGACATGTGCGAGAAACGCATGTTCGTCGGTGAAGAGCGTGCGGGTCAAGAATGGTTCGACTATACGAACCATCAAGATCATCCAGTCGTGATCGACGAAGAAGGATTTGGTGTCTTCCCGGTTCCGGGCGGAGGCGTCTCTGTTTTTGCTCCGCAAGAAGTCGAGTGAATCCGAGGGTCTTGACTTGCGTCAACACAGATACTTTTGCTAGTCTTAAAGGGTATTGAAGTTTTCGAAAATAGCACAAAGGGGGACATGAACATGTCAAAATTTGAATTACCAGAACTCGGCTACGCTTATGATGCGCTTGAGCCACATATCGATGCTCGTACGATGGAGATTCACCACACGAAACACCACAACACGTATGTCACGAACGTGAATACGGCGCTTGAGGGTACAGAACATGAAGGAAAGTCACTTGAAGAACTTCTTCAAAACTTGGATGCTCTCCCAGCAAACATTCAAACTGCAGTCCGTAACAACGGTGGCGGTCACTGGAACCACTCATTCTTCTGGAAATTGCTGAAGAAAAACGATGGCGCTGCTCCAACAGGGGAACTTGCAACAGCAATCGACGAAGCATTCGGATCATTTGATGCATTCAAAGATGAGTTTGCAAAAGCAGCAACAACTCGTTTTGGTTCTGGTTGGGCTTGGTTGATCGTTGACGGTGGAAAATTGGCAGTCGTTTCGACTCCAAACCAAGATACACCAGTCATGGAAGGCAAAACGCCAATCCTCGGTCTTGATGTTTGGGAACATGCATATTATCTCAACTATCAAAACCGTCGTCCGGATTACATCAATGCATTCTTCAACGTCGTTGATTGGGACCACGTAGCGAAGCTTTACGCTGACGCGAAGTAATGGAAAGAAGCGTATCGTTCAATTGTGAACGATACGCTTTTTTTAATGCGGAAAATCATGGGATAGGTTGTTATGGAAAGTTTCCTTCTATATAATGAAACAAGATGACTTTTGAACGATAGGGGAGTACGCCATGGCTAAACGAATCACCGTACGAGGAAGACGGCGTAATCATCTGCCGCTTCGTCTGAATTTAATGTTCTTCGTCGTTTTTTTATTGTTCGCGATTTTGATTTTCCGTCTAGGAGTCGTTCAAATCGTCAATGGTGAAAAAATTTCGCGGGAAGTCCAAAAAACGGAGATGACTGCATCAAAATATGAAGTACCACGTGGTAAGATTTATGACCGGGATGGTCGTCTGCTTGTCGACACAATTTCTAAATACTCCATTGTATATCGTCGCGCACAATCGACGAAAGTAGATGAACGTATTGAAATCGCGCAGCGTCTTGCAGCAATCATTGATCTGCCTAAAAAAGACTGGAAAGTCACGGAACGTGATATCAAGGATTTTTGGGTCGCGACGAACACGGAAGAGTCGGATCGTCGTTACCAAGCAGCAGTGAAAAAGAAGTATCCTTCAACGGAAGCACAAAGTAAGCTTTCGATTGCGGAACAAGATCAAATCCGTCTAGATGCGATCACGAAAAAAGATATTGATTATGATGACAAGACAATGGAAGTCATTGCGATCAAACATAACATGGAAGTCGGTTACGCACTTGATCCACAACTCGTCAAGCTCGGTGCGTCTGCAAAAGAGATGGCAATCATCGATGAAAATTTAGAAGATTTGAAAGGTGTATCGGTTGAACCGTTTTACGAACGCTCTTATCCGTATGAAGGAACACTTCGAAACATCTTCGGAAAGTACTCGAAGATTCCGGCAGAACAACAAGCGGAGTTTAAGGCAAAAGGATATAGTTTGAATGATCGTGTCGGGACTTCGTTCCTTGAGCAACAGTACGAAGATCTTCTGCGCGGGAAACCGGCATACGATGTGTACGAAACGTTTAATGGAGAACCAGTCGGTGATCCAAAACGTGAAGAAGGAGAGTCCGGGAAGGACCTCGTTCTAACCGTTGATGCGGAATACAATAAAAAAGTAGATCAAATCATGCAACAAGCGATCAAAATGGGTCGTGGCATGGGTAGTCGTTATTTAAAAGAAGGATATGCCGTCGTCATGAATCCACAAACTGGTGAGATTTTAGCGATGTCAGGTCAAAAGCTTGATCCTTCTACTGGGAAGTTCACGGATGTAGCGATTAATAATGTCTTGACGTCTCTTCAAATCGGTTCAACGATCAAGGGTGCGACAGTTGCGATGGGACTACAGGAAGGTGTCATTCGTCAAAACGAAGTCATCAATGATGCGCCGATCACTATCGGGGGTACAAAAAAAGCATCATATGTTAACATGGGACCGATTACGGATTTAACGGCGCTTGAGCGATCGTCAAACGTCTATATGTTCAACATTGCGATGCGGATGGCGAAATATCCGAGTAATGGGATTGCTGGTGCGAGCGTGGATGCAGCAGCAGCCATCATGCAGAATTACTATAGCCAGTTCGGTCTTGGGGTGACGACGGGTGTTGATTTGCCGTACGAAGCAAAAGGTGTTCAAGGAACACCAGACCGTGTCACATTGCTGATGGACCGAGTCATTGGACAGTACGATGCTTTCACGCCGCTTCAAGTCGCGCAGTACATTTCAACACTTGCGAACGGCGGTTATCGTGTTCAGCCTCATTTCTTAAAAGAAGTATTGGCGTCAAACTCGATTGAAAAGGGTACGAAAAAAGTCGATTACAGCTTTAAAACGAATTACCTGAACCGGATTGAAGTCAGTCAAGATAATATTGATCATGTCCGGGAAGGGTTGCACCGTGTTGTAAAAGGTGAGCGAGGTACAGCTAAAGTCATCGCGCAAACTGGAATCGATGCTGCAGCAAAAACAGGTACTGCACAGGTCAGCGTCTATGGTGATGACGGAATCGCCTTACGTGACGGTAGTGGGCAACCGGTTCGTTCATTGAACTCGAATCTTGTCGGTTGGGCACCGTACGACAATCCAGAGATGGCGTGGGCCGTGTTCCTTCCTTATATGGAACAAGAGACTGTCAACTCGAAAATCGGTCATGACCTTATCAAAGCGTACTTCAACGTCAAGGACGTACCGTGGCAGACTAAGCCAAATTAACTAGAAACTAAGCGGGAGTGAGCAATCACTCTCGCTTTTTTTGTTTGTATTGACCTTTTTTTCTAATGGATTTCGAATTGTAAACACTAAAAAACACGCCTTTACAATTCTTTTACGTTGGATTCATTTCGTTTTAATAGTTCATCCGTAGTATAAGTCTTGTAAGGAAAACGGATAAAAAGTCGTAGCATCGTCAGCGACATACTTTCGAGGAGGAAAATTAATCATGTCTTGGATGAAAAAAACAGCACTCATCACAACGGTAGCATCAATCGCAGTAGTGGGGGCAGCATGTGGTAACGATAAAGGCGGTTCTGCTAGTTCATCTGATTTAAAAGGGAAAATCGCAATCGACGGTTCTTCTACAGTCTTCCCGATCATGGAAGCTGTCGGTGAAGAATATTCAACTGAGCAACCTGATGTTGATGTCACAGTCGGTGTTTCTGGTACGGGTGGCGGATTCAAACGATTCGTCGTTGGTGAAACGGATCTTTCGAACGCATCGCGTGAAATTAAAGAAGAAGAAGCAGCTGAAGCGAAAAAGAACAACATCGAATATACAAAACTCGCACTCGCATATGATGGTTTGACTGTAGCAGTCAGCAAAGACAACACATGGGTAAAAGAACTCTCGCTTGATCAACTCGAGAAAATCTGGCTCGACCCGAACGTTAAGACTTGGAAAGACGTTGATTCTTCTTACCCGGCTGAACCGCTGAAATTCTTCAGCCCAGGGAAAGATTCAGGAACGTTCGACTTCTTCTCTGAAAAAGTACTCGAGAAGAAAGACATGCGTAAAGACGTTCAATTGTCTGAGGACGATAACGTACTCGTCAAAGGGGTTGAAGGAACGAAAGGTGCGATCGGTTACTTCGGTTATGCCTACTACGCTGAAAATAAAGATAAGTTAAAAGAAGTACCACTTTCTGCTGAAGGAAAAGATGCTGTCGATCCAACACCAGAAACAATCAAGGATCTATCTTACCCGTTGTCGCGTGAAATCTACACGTATGTCAACAACAAATCATTGAACGACAAAAAACAGGTGGCAGACTTCGTGAAATTCGCGAACGAAAACGCTGGAGATTTAGCTGAAGAAGTCGGTTATATCAAAATGCCACAAGATCGTTACGATGAAAACGCAAAAGCAATCAAAGACGCAATGAAATAATCATCGAGTCATGAGGATGGCCCAACCGGGGAAAGTCTGTACCGGTTGGGTCCCGTTCTCATGTCAAGAAGGAGTAGGGAGCGAAGAAGGATGAATTCAACACCCAATAAATCGGTTCGCGAGCTGATTCAACAGAACCGACAGCAAAAATTCAGTGTGAAAAACGTCATGGAACGCATCATGCCGATCGTTTTGTTCCTGTGTGCGTTTGTCTCGGTCGTTACGACCATCGGCATCATTCTCACGTTAGTCATTGAAACCGAACACTTCTTTGAAGTCGTTCCGTTTAAGGAATTCTTCGGCAGTACGAGCTGGTATCCACTGAACTCTCAACCGGAGTATGGGATTTGGCCGCTTGTCGTCGGTACGCTTGAGATTACCGTGATTGCGATGCTAGTTGCCGTGCCGATCGGCCTCACGTCTGCGATTTATTTAAGTGAGTATGCGTCAGACCGTGCACGCCGTATCTTAAAACCGATTTTAGAAGTCTTAGCTGGTGTTCCGACGATCGTTTTCGGATTCTTCGCGTTGACGTTCGTCACACCACTGCTCGTTAAATTAATTCCAGGCATTCAAATCTACAATGCTCTCAGTCCGGGGATTGTCGTCGGGATCATGATCATTCCAATGATCGCCTCGATTTCTGAGGATGCGATGAGCTCTGTCCCGAAAAAAATTCGTGACGGTGCGCTTGCTCTTGGTTCGACACGTCTTGAAGTCGCATTAAAAGTCGTTGTTCCAGCTGCCTTGTCAGGAATCATTGCTTCAATCGTACTCGGCATGTCTCGGGCAATTGGTGAGACGATGATCGTGACGATCGCTGGTGGTTCGAATCCGACAGCTGCTGTTGATCCACTCGAGCCGGTCCAGACGATGACTGCGTATATCGTTCAGGTCGCTTTAGGCGATGCTGGATTTGGAACAGTTGAATATTACAGTATCTATGCGGTTGGTACGCTCTTGTTCGTCTTTACGTTATTGATGAACTTACTCGCGAACTGGATCACACGCCGCTTCAGAGAGGAGTATTAAGATGGCCTTACCAGAAAAGCAACCTGTCACAAAAAAATTCATCGACCCGGTCGCAGTTAAGAAATCCATTAGCCAACGCCTCGTCGTCAATAATGTAACGAAAGTCATTTTCCTCGTCGGTCTGTTTTTCGGTCTCGTCGTCTTAGGTATCCTCCTATTCGGCGTCATCCGTGACGGTGCTTCGTGGTTATCACTTGAATTTCTACAAAACGCACCATCTCGTCGTGCGGAACGTGCCGGAATCTATCCAGCGTTAATGGGATCGATCTTCTTGATGCTCCTGATCATCCCGATGATTTTCATCATTGGTGTTGGAGCAGCAATTTATTTGGAAGAATATGCAAAAAAGAGTCGGATGACATCGTTCATCGAGGTCAATATCTCGAACCTCGCAGGTGTTCCGTCGATCGTCTTCGGATTACTCGGATTAACGTTCTTCGTCCGTAATATGGGCTTTGGTTCGACGTTGATTGCTGGAGCTTTGACACTCGCATTGATGAGTCTTCCGGTCGTCATCGTTTCTTCTCAAGAAGCAATTCGCGCCGTGCCACAAGCGATGCGCCATGCATCACTCGCACTCGGTGCATCGAAATGGCAAACGACGTTCAAAGTCGTTCTTCCGGCATCACTTCCGGGAGTCATTACAGGAATCATCTTAGCTGTATCCCGAGCGATCGGAGAGACAGCACCGTTGATCATGGTCGGAGCTGCCATTTTCATCGCCCGTGCGCCAGAAGGAATCTTCTCAGAGTTCACGGCATTACCGATTCAAATCTATAACTGGACAAGTCGTCCACAAGCGGACTTCCAAGGTCTTGCAGCAGCAGGAATCATCATCTTGATGATCATTCTCTTGACGATGAACTCGCTTGCGATTTGGATCCGGAACCGATTTTCTAAACGCTATTAATCGTACGAGATAGAAGGGATTTCTTTTAAGGAGGAAGACAGATGATGGATACGAAGCTGAATACGAAATCAGTCGTCACAGAAGGGGCAGAGCGTATGAACCAACCAGTAGTAGCGCGTGAGAGCGTCTATAACGTTAAAAATTTAAATTTATGGTACGGTGACGATCACGCGCTTAAAGATGTCAATCTTGATATCAAAAAAAATGAAGTTACGGCAATTATTGGACCGTCAGGATGCGGTAAATCGACATTCATCAAAACATTGAACCGGATGGTCGAACTCGTTCCGATCGTACGGACGAATGGTGTCATTGAATATCACGGACGTAATATCTTTGAAAAAGAGTATGGTGTTGAAGAATTACGGACGTCTGTCGGAATGGTCTTTCAGCAACCGAACCCATTCCCAAAATCAATTTACGATAACATCGCATATGGTCCACGTGTCCATGGCGTTAAAAACAAAAAAATTCTTGATGAGATCGTGGAACGTAGTTTACGCCGAGCAGCGATTTGGGATGAAGTCAAAGATCGATTAAATGAAAATGCCTATGGTCTTTCGGGTGGTCAACAACAACGTCTCTGTATCGCGCGTTGCCTCGCGATCGAGCCGGATGTCATTTTGATGGATGAGCCGACATCGGCGCTTGACCCGATTTCTACATTAAAAGTAGAAGAACTCGTCCAAGAGTTGAAATCGGACTACTCAATTATCATCGTCACACACAACATGCAGCAAGCTGCACGTGTATCTGACAAAACAGCATTCTTCTTAAATGGTGAAGTCGTCGAGTTCGATCAAACAGACCGGATCTTTGGAAATCCGACCGACAAACGGACGGAAGATTACATTTCAGGACGATTCGGATAAGAAGGGGAGACGAGACGAATGGCAGCGAACCGTACAATTTTTGGAGAAAACCTTGCAATACTCGATCAAAAAGTCTTTTTACTAGCACGAAAAACGATGCAACAAATCGCAACGACAGCAGAGGCGCTCGAAAAATATGATCAAGATATCGCGCGTGGTGTCATTGCGAACGACAATGAACTCGATGATCTTGAACTCGAAATCAACGATGATGCGATTCTCTTAATCGCGAAGCAACAACCAGTTGCGACGGATTTACGACGGATCATCACGGCGATGAAGATTTCATCGGATCTCGAGCGGATTGCGGATTATGCAGGAAATATTTCAAAAGCAGTCCTTCGTGTCGAAACATTTCCATACGTCATCGATATCTCCTTGTTGAAGGAAGCGTTTGAGACATTACTCGATATGACGGAAACCGCAATCGTCGCGTATCGTGACGGAGATGTCGAAAAAGCAAAAGCACTGTCTGATCTCGACAATGTCATCGATGAGACGACATACAAGGCGCTCCGTCAGTATATGCGTCATATGTCCTTGCAACCAATCGTTGTCGATGAAGTCATGCAATTCACGAACATTTGCCGATATATCGAGCGAATGGGTGACCACTTGACGAACGTCGGGGAACATCTGATCTATCTCGAAAAAGGAAAACATTATGATTTAAATGGGTGAACTAAGTAGGCAGGAGGAATTTCCTCTGCCTACTTTTTTTGTAAAGGGATTCGAAACACGTTTGTAGAATAGGAAAGAAGTGAATAATGACAGAGAGGTGATTGGGAATGCTTGAGCAAATCATTAAAATGAAAGAACAAGGGCTGACAACAAAACAAATCGCAGCTCAATTGGATACGACTGAAGGAAAAATCAAATATGCTTGGACCAAATATCGTAAATCGTTAACAGAACAACCTTCTGTAGCAGCGCCGAAAGTAAAATCAAAAACGGTCAAGCAGACGAAAAAGTCGACTGCACCGGTATTAGACGTCGTACCGTCTGTGCAAGTGGTACCTTCGCTCGAACGCGACGCGTTTGGAATGGCGACACATTACGAGGATGATATCCTCCATGTCATCGTTCAGTCACCGACAGCGTTATACGTCTACTGGGAATTATCTGAACTGTCGAAACAGTTGCTAGAGACGCACTATCACACGACGTTTGATTCGTTTCGTAAAGAATTACGCATCATTGATGTCACGCTTGTTGAATACGAACAAGGACAGGCAAATCGGACGTATCAATTCGAGCTACCGGAAATGACGAATGCTTGGTTCGTTCGACCAGTCGCCCCGAATACTACATACATCATTGAATGGGGCATTCAAACGATCGACGGGGACTTTGTTCCAGTACTGCGTTCAAAACCAGTCGAGACGCCACGCGACGAACCGGTCACGGATGGTCGGTTCGCTGAAGTCGTGCATCATTGGCAATACGGAGAGGTCGAACAGCCGGAATGGGTCGAAGTCTTACGCCCGTATTCCTATTTCGATCGCGTCCGGTAATGGAATTAGAGAGAGGGAAAGGAAGAGAAGCTATGCGAAAAGGATATTTTTCACTCGTCTTACATGCACATTTACCATATATCCGTCATGAAGAGGCGCATCGTCTAGAAGAACGGTGGATGTATGAAGCGATTTCAGAAACCTACATCCCATTATTGTGGGAGGTCGATCGCTTGTCACGTCCGCTCGGCTGGACGGTCAGCATTTCGCCACCCGTCATCGAGATGCTTGCCGATCCATTGATTCAAGAGCGGTATATCGAGCATATCGAGGATACGTTACGTTTGATTCGCCAGGAACTAAAACGAGAGCTTGCTCAAAAGGAACGAGATGCGCTTCTTTTCTATCAAGACCGTTATCAAGACTTATTGAATACGTTCCTTCACTGGGAAAAAGATTTGAACCGCGCATTCCGTCATTACAAGGAGCAAGGTTATCTTGATTTGATTACCTGTACGGCGACGCACGGATTCAGTCCGCACATGTTGTCCGAACAAGCGGCACGTTCTGAAATTCAGACAGGATTGAACTGTTTTGAACGTCATTACGGATTCCGTCCAACTGGTCTTTGGATGCCAGAGTGTGGGTATACGCCAGGACTTGACCGTATTTTGTACGAAGAGGGCATTCGTTATACATTCGTTGACGAACATTCAATCTTAAACGCGGATCCGTCACCGAAACACGGAATCGGAGCACCCGTCTATTCGCCGCACGGTGTGGCACTTTTCCCGCGTGATCAAATCATTTCCGGAAAAATCTGGAGCTCTGTCATCGGATACCCGGGTCATCCGGATTACCGCGAGTTTTATCGTGACCTTGCGTACGATCGAGAGTGGGATCAAATCGCTGAGTTCATGCACCCAGAGGGACTACGTTATGATACAGGGTTGAAATTACATCGCGTAACAGGAGAAACGGATCAAAAAGACTATTACGTCCGTGATTGGGCATGGCAACGGACAAGTGAGCACGCAGCAGACTTCGCACAAGCACTCGGTGAACATTTAGATGCGCATCAAGGACAAAACTTCCCACCATTCCTTGTCACAGCACCATTTGATGCCGAATTGTTCGGTCACTGGTGGTTTGAAGGTCCCGACTTCCTCGGTAAAGCGATGGAACGTTTAGAAGATCAAGGAATTGAGTCGATTTCACCGGCGATCTTCCTCGAACGTCACTTCCAAGACATCGACACGGCACATGTCGCGATGGGAACGTGGGGACGAAAAGGCTACGCGGAAGTCTGGATCAATGAACGGAATGACTGGATGATTCGTCATCTCCATCAACTTGAGAAGAGACTAGCAGGTGTCGTAGCCCGAAATCGTCATCAAGATGCGTTGACTGTCAAAGCAAAGCGTCAACTCATTCGAGAATACCTCCTCGCTGTCTCGAGCGACTGGCCGTTCATCCTCGATGGACAGACGACAGCTCAATATGCTGCGAATCGTTTCCGGGAGCACATCCTACGTTTTGAAGAAACGGAGCGTCGCCTGGATGCTGAGGAGCTGACGGTGGAATGGTTGGATGATCGATATCGCGAATATCCTTTCCTTCAAGATTCAGATATTGAACCGGATGTCTTCTTGACAGCACATGATTACTACGTGGCAGTGAAGCGTGAGAAATCTTGGAATACGGACGCCATCTTGTTGTTCGTCCGACAATATGATGCGTCAGACCGGCCGGCTTCGGAGCTCGCTCGACGACTTGCTGCTGCTGGTGAGAATGTCTATGTCGTCACGGAACATCCAGAAGCGTATCGATTTGAAGAAGGTGTTCATGTTTACGGAGTGCAAGTGACGGGTCTACCGCTCGTTCAGACCTATAACCAACTGGCGGCACTAAATTTAGCATTCTTACGCCAAGCGCAAGCCTTGAGTAAGATCGTTGATTTCGCAGTCATCCACAACTTCAACATGGAGACCGCATCAGCTGCCCAAGCTATCGCGAAGATGAAAGAGTTGCCACTCGTAAGTAACGTCTACGATGTCGAAAGTGAGCGTTCTCCTGATCGTTCAGGTGGTCTGGTCGTTGCCTTAAAACGACTTGAAGGAGATGCGTTGCGCCAATCAGCGGTCGTTTATCTAGAACGAGAAGAGTCACGTCACGGGGTGGAACAAGAGTATCACGTCGAAAAGAAGCCACTGCGTTTTGAAGAGAACCTTGAAAAACCATATCAACACGTGACGAATCCGAAAAAGAACGGATGAACAGTTGCAATTCCTTTCCTTTCTTGGTACGATACTTGAGTATGCTTAACCTTATGTAAAGCAAAATCACTTGATACATCGAGAGCTAGATAGGAGGGAATCCCATGCGCGTTAAAATCACATTAGCTTGCACTGAAACTGGTGACCGTACTTATATCACTAAAAAGAACAAGCGTAACAACCCAGAGCGTCTTGAGTTGAAGAAATACAACCCACGTCTCCGTAAGCACACACTTCACCGTGAAGTGAAATAATTGAGATGGAAGCCGTCACTTCGTGTGATGGCTTTTTTTGTGGAAAGGAAGACAGTCATGAACAAACAAGAAGTACGCCGTCTGATCAAAGAAAGATTAGATGTATTGGAGAATCGTACGGAGAAGGAACGGTTGATTTACGAACATGTTTTGTTGTTGCCTGAGTGGCAACAAGCGACATGTGTCGCGATCACATTAGCTTTTCGAAATGAATGTGATACAAGAATGCTGATTGAACAGGCGTGGCAAGAGGGCAAGACGGTCTTGATACCAAAAGTAGTGGGAGACGAGATGGTCTTTTATGAACATGGACCAGAAGATCAACTTCAAGCAAATCAGATGGGAATTGCTGAACCGACCGCTTCAGCACGTCGGGCTTCACTTGCTCAAGCAGAGCTTTGTCTCGTTCCGGGTCGTGCCTATCGACGGGACGGATATCGTTTAGGGTGGGGAGGAGGCTATTACGATCGTGCACTCGTGACCTATGCAGGATGTAAAGTATCGATTGCCTTTTCCGAACAACTTCTTTCCGATTTTGAAGTAGAAGCCTTTGATATCCCCGTTGATCTGATCGTCACTGATTTAGAGGTCATCCGATGCTGAGCGCGACCATTTTGTTTTGTCTATTGCTTGCTTGGACCGGACGATCTTTTCATTTATTGACGACAAGTGGTGCGATCATGACCCTGCTCGTCGGTAGTGGTGTCTCATTTGGATTTGGATGGCAAGGATTAGTAGTACTCTTACTATTCTTTGGTAGCTCGAGCTTGTTATCGAAGGTTGGACGATCCAGAAAACAATCGGTCGACTCCATCGTTGAGAAAGATGGCGCGCGTGACGGATGGCAGGTTCTTGCGAATGGAGGGGTAGCGTTCGTTGCTGCCTTAGCGTATGCCATGACGATGGATTTTGCGTATCTCTTGTTATTTCTATTCGTCATCGCAGCATCGAATGCTGATACGTGGGCATCCGAAATCGGGCCGCTCTCAAGACGTGATCCGTGGTCGCTCAAAACGTTACGGCGGGTACCAGCAGGGACGAGTGGAGCGATGTCGCTAATTGGAACGGTCGGTACGATTGCAGGAGCTGCATTCATTGCGGTAGCAGCGCATTGGATATTTTCTCTTTCTTTAAGAGACGTCTTACTCGTAACAAGCATCGGTGTACTCGGGAGCCTACTGGATACACTATTTGGAGCAGTAGGGCAACGCGTTTACCGATGTTCGGTTTGTGGGGAATACACGGAAAAGCGAGAACACCATGGTCAACCGACCGTTTACGTTTCAGGCATTCGACTTTTAGGGAATGATGCTGTCAATGTCTTAACAAGTGGTTTAGCGAGTGGAATCGGGTTTATCATCATTCGATTCTGGTAACTGGAAAGTATATGAGTGTGTAATTCCTTATGTTAGGATATTAATGACACAAAATGGACAAATGTGATTAATTTCACATGGTACAAAGAATGTGAAAGATGTTACAATTTATTTGTGAGATAGTTAACAAACTCTTAGGACGAATGAAAGGGTGGACATAACGATATGGAATTACATGCGAAAGTGACACGGGTAGCCCTCATTGGAGCTGGTGCAGTTGGTTCAAGCTTTGCTTATCAGATGTCAACAGCTGGACTTTGTGAAGAACTTGTCATCATTGATGTCAACAAAGCCAAAGCAGAAGGCGAGGCAATGGACTTAAACCACGGAACACCATTTAGCTCTTCACCGATGCGAATCTGGGCTGGAGAGTATATGGACTGCCGAGAGGCGGAGGTCGTCGTCATCACGGCGGGAGCTCCTCAAAAACCAGGTGAGACGAGACTTGATCTCGTCGCAAAGAATGCATTGATCATGAAAGAAATGATTCGTCAGATTATGGATTCCGGTTTTGACGGTATCATCGTCGTTGCTTCCAATCCTGTCGATATCATGGCACATCTGGCTTGGAAGTATTCCGGTCTTCCAAAATCACGCGTATTTGGATCAGGAACGGTACTCGACACAGCACGTCTGCGTCAAATGCTTGGAGAATACTTTCACATCGATTCTCGCAATGCCCATGCCTACATTCTTGGAGAACATGGAGATACGGAATTCGCTGCCTGGAGTAATAGCCGTATTTACGGAAAAACGATTGATGAACTGCTTGCTGAGGACAATCGTTATTCTCAAGCAGACCTTGATCAAATCTATATCAACGTTCGGGATGCTGCCTACCATATCATCGAACGTAAAGGAGCAACTTATTATGCGATTGGACTTGGACTTGTTCGAATCGTGCGTGCCATCCTTGGGAACGAGAACTGTTTGTTGACGGTCGGGGCATATGTAGATGGGCAGTACGGGATTTCCGGCATTCACATCGGAGTACCGGCGATCATCAATCGTCAAGGTGTGCGGGAAATCATTGAAGTCGCGTTGACGGAAGAAGAAATGAAGAAGTTTCATCATTCTGCTGATGTATTGCGTCAGACGCTCGAACCTGTCTTGCAAGGTTAACGGCGCGAAGCATGACGAAAACCTCATAAATAGAGAGCTTAAAAACTCAAATGGTGATCCTGTATCTTAGTGTCCACCTTTGAGTTTTTGTTATGAGAAAAAAGAAGAGGCAAACATCACTACTGTATTTAAGTGAAATTAAAGAGAAAAAATCTAGGTTTTATTTTACTAGAAAAAGGTTAAGTAAGAGATAGAAGCGTTTTTCCGTTATTTTTTGTACGTCATGAAACCCAAAAAAGGAGAGAATCGACAGTCATGTATACTTTTCGAAAATTAACTAAAGAGGATGCAGAACAATACTGGAATCTACGCCTTGAGGGATTAAAGAATCATCCAGATGCTTTCGGTCATTCGTTTGACGATGAACAGCAAACCCCGCTCCGCGAAGTACGAGAAGGTCTAGAAGGAGAACCCGACTCCGATGAGATTTGGCTAGGTATGTTCGACGGCGATGTATTGTTTGGGTTTGGTCAGGTCAAGCCATACGAACTGTCACGTGAGTCGCACAAAGCGATGATTTCCGGAGTATATGTTTCGCCTGAATATCGTGGAGGGACCGGTCGTGCTCTAATGGAGGCCTTGATCGACGAGGCGAAGAAGTTACCAGACGTTGAGCAAGTCATTCTTGCCGTATTATCAGGAAATGAAGCAGCGCAAAGTCTTTACGAATCGCTCGGCTTTGAAGTATATGCCGAAGATCCAGACTCTGTAAAATTAGAAGACGGCACATACCGCGATGATATTTGGATGAAAAAATACGTCTAAGTTCATTATATGGTGTGGACAAAAAGCTGTAGCAAAAAAGTGCTACAGCTTTTTCGCGTAGTGCATATAGGATATCAGTACCGACAAAGAATGAATATTTGTTATCATGAAAACAAAGCGGATAGTACGGTGTAGTCCGATTGAAAGGGAGCGAATGAACATGAAAGAAGTCATACGTACGATTGAAGAGCTGGTCTCGATTCCAAGTCCGACAGGTTCGACGAAAGAAGCGATTACATATGTAGAAAAGCGTTTGGTTGCAGACGGGATCACGTATCGCAAACTTGAAAAGGGAGCGATCTTAGCGACTTTGCCTGGCGCTTCAAACCGTACACGATTGCTGACGGCACACGTCGATACGTTAGGTGCAATGGTAAAAGAGATTTTGCCAACGGGGCGACTCAGTTTATCACAGTTAGGTGGGTATGCTTGGACAGCGATCGAAGGAGAGAACTGTCTCATTCATAAGATGGACGGTCAAACGATTTCCGGTACGATTGTTTTCCATCATTCGAGTGTCCATACGTCACGCGAGACGAATAAAACGGAACGGTCCGCTGATAATATCGAAGTCCGACTTGATATTCGTTCGACGACAGCAGAAGAGACGCGGGTCGCGGGGATTGAAGTAGGAGACGTCGTGACGTTTGATCCGCGTTTCCTCTATACGGAAACTGGGTTTGTGAAATCGCGCCATCTCGATGATAAAGCATCGGTTGCTTTGTTGCTCGAATTGATTAAAGCATGGAAAACCATCGACCTGCCACACACGGTCCAGATCCTGATTTCAAATTACGAAGAGGTTGGGTTCGGTGGAAATGCTGGATTCACGGAAGAAGTCGCAGAATATATCGCGGTCGACATGGGTGCGTTAGGAGATGGTCAGCACTCTGACGAATTCACGGTCTCGATTTGTGCAAAAGACGGTTCCGGTCCGTATGACTTAGAGTTACGTCATCAGCTAACACGTCTAGCACAACGCAATAGTATCCCATATAAAGTTGATATTTATCCGTTCTATAGTTCGGACGCTTCGGCAGCAGTGCGTGCGGGCCATGATGTTCGACACGGACTATTTGGTCCGGGGATTGAATCGAGCCATTCTTACGAGCGAACACATGAGACGTCATTACAAGCGACCTATGATTTGCTACATGCGTATGTAAAGGAGCCGATGGTCGATGAAGACACTGTATGATGTACAACAGTTACTTAAGACGTACGGAACATTCATCTATCTAGGAGATCGAGCATCAGATATTGCGATGATGATGCTCGAACTTGATGAATTGCAAGAAGCAGGCGTTTTAGAGCAACGTCAGTATGATTCAGCAAAACTCATCTTACGACATGAGTTAAAACGTTCACAATCCGATAATGTTTAAGGTTGCGCAACCCTTTGCGCAATACGAGTGTGTCCGTTAAAATGAACAAGTAGACATTATATGAGCATAGGGGAGACAGAGCAATGAAATGGTTACTCGGCATTGATATCGGTGGAACGACAGTGAAGATGGCAATTTTGGATTTGCAAGGCATCATCGTGGAAAAATGGGAGATTGAGACGGTGATCCTGAATGATGGGGCACAAATTCCAGGAGATATTGCAAAATCATTCTTTGAGAAGTGTCAAGAAAGCGATAAACGACCAGAGGATTTCGTCGGAGCGGGAATCGGCGCGCCGGGATTCATCGACTTCAATACAGGTGTCGTCGAAAAGGCGGTCAACATCGGTTGGCATAATTTTGAACTCGTCGGTGAATTCGAACGTTTGACAGGTTTACCGGCAGTACTTGAAAATGATGCAAATGCAGCAGCGATCGGTGAGATGTGGAAAGGTGCCGGTAGTGGCGCAACAGAATTACTCGCTGTCACACTTGGTACGGGTGTTGGTGGTGGTCTAATCACGAACGGACAAATCGTTCACGGTACGGTCGGAATGGCAGGAGAAATCGGTCATATCACGATGTTGCCTGAAGGTGGCGTCCTATGTGGATGTGGACGTAAAGGATGCCTTGAGACGATTGCTTCAGCAACGGGTATCGCCCGTCTTGGTCTTGAGAAACGTAAAGGACAAGAAACACTACTGAATGACATTAAAGCAGTGACAGCGAAAGATGTATTTGAAGCATATGAGAAAGGCGATCGTATCGCAACGGATGTCGTAGAGGAAGTGACGTTCCACCTCGGACTTGCGATTTCGAATCTAGCAAATAGTATCAATCCGGAAATCATCGTCATCGGTGGTGGTGTCTCGAAAGCAGGTGAAACACTGCTTGCACCACTACGTCAGCAATTTGAACGGTTTGCGTTACCCCGTGTCTTTGGATCAACGACGTTCAAGATCGCTGAACTCGGAAACGATGCTGGAGTCATCGGCTGTGCATGGCTTGCTAAGCAAATGTTCTTGAAAAAATGATAATATTCAATTTCAATGAAAGGTTCGCTCCGGCGAATCTTTTTTTTGTTTACAAACGTATAGTAATTGTGTGATTGTTAAGTATCTTCCGGATTCCGGTTGCATTTTTGTAAAACTAAGCGTAAAATTTTCACGTGATATGGGTATATGTACATTATGATGTAAGTTGTGTGAACTGAAAGCAGAAAGCACATGTAAATTAGGAGGCAGGTTTTTATGCAGCAAGACGCAAACATCTGGTCGCGAATGCGCCTAAAGATGGGTCAAGGCGTTCGCAGTACTTATAAAGAGCATAAGCTTTTTTGGATTGCGACCTTATTGATTTGGTTAAAAACGTATTTAGCGTATACACTTTTCTTCAACGTTCCCGTAACGAACTCCGCGCAAGCATTCATTCTACTAATTAATCCTATTAGTTCAGCGCTCTTCATGTTTGGATTTAGCTTCTTCTTCCGAGGAAATGTTCAAAAATGGTTCATTTACGGTACACTGTTCGTCGCAACCATCATTTTATATGCGGACATCATTTTTTTCCGCTTCTTTAATGATTACTTGACGTTGCCAGTATTGTTCCAAACTTCGAATGCGGAGACGGTTTCAGCTTCACTCGCATCGCTTTTAAGTTGGGCTGATTTACTGATCGTCGGCGATTTGATCATCTTACCATTTTTCTTACGGAAAATGGATATGTCTAAAAACGTCGCGTCACGTGGACGCGCGATTCTTGCATTCGTCGCAGCAGTCGTCGTCTTCCTTGGAAACTTGACGCTTGCTGAGACAGAACGTCCAGAATTATTGACACGTGCCTTTGACCGGGAATTACTCGTTAAGAACATCGGAACATTTAACTTCCATATGTATGACGCACTCATCCAGTCGAAGACATCTGCGCAAAAAGCACTTGCGGATAGCTCTGAGTTATCAGAAGTCCAAAACTTCATCGATTCGAAGCATGCTGCAGCCAATCCGGCGATGTTCGGCAAGTATAAAGGTAAGAACGTCATCGTCATCTCGTTTGAGTCAGCTCAATCATTTGCCGTTGGTTTAAAAGCACCAAACGGTCAAGAAATTACACCGAACTTGAATAAATTGATCAAGGAATCCCATTCATGGGATAACTTCTATCACAACACAGGACAAGGGAAAACGTCAGATGCTGAGTTCATTCTTGAGAATTCGATCTATCCACTTGGTCGTGGATCTGCATTCTTTACGAACGGAGAGAACGAATTCCGTGCAACACCTGAGATGTTGAAAGAAGATGGCTATTACTCAGCTGTTTTCCATGCGAATAACAAGTCATTCTGGAACCGGGACATCGTCTACAACAGTTTCGGCGTAGATCGTTTCTTCTCGGAGACGGATTATGATTTAGGGGATCCGGCAGATTTGACGGAGTGGGGCTTACTCGATGACAAGTTCTTTGAACAGTCACTTCCGATGTTAAAAGATTTACCACGTCCGTTTTATTCGAAATTCATTACGTTAACGAACCACTATCCATTTGAGATGCCAAAACCAGAAGATGAACTCGTACCACCGCTAGAAACGAGTTCTACGACACTGAACCACTACGTTCAGGCGCTAGCGTATCAAGATATGGCACTCGGTAAGTTCATCGAAGGTCTCAAAAAAGATGGTACGTGGGATGATACGATCTTCATGGTATACGGTGACCATTACGGTATTTCAACAAACCATAATGCTGCGATGGCAGAACTCATGAACAAAGATGAGTTGACTCCGTATGATGTTGCGCAACTGCAACGTGTACCGTTCGTCATTCATTTACCGGGTCAAACGAAAGGTGTCAAACACGAAAATGTTGCGAGTCAAATCGATATCAAACCAACATTGCTTCACCTGTTAGGTCATGATTTCAAGAATGAGATCTTGTTCGGTACCGATCTCTTCTCAAAACAACATAAAGACTATGCGTTGTTCCGTGACGGTTCTGTCGTAACAGATAAGACGGTCTACACGCAAGAAACATGTTATGACCGTAAGACAGGAGAAGAAGTGAAGGACGGGGAACAAGCGGAAATGTGTAAACAATCTACGAAACAATCTGAGAAAGAATTAGGACTCTCAGATAAAGTCATCTATGGCGACTTGCTACGTTTCCTTCAAACTTCAAAATAAGTAAGATAATACTGAGAGTAGGTCTACGTTCTAGTAGGTCTACTCTTTTTATAAAATAACAAAAAAGAGAGATGCTCGGGGCACCTCTCTTTTAGCGTACTCTGATTACGATGGAATACCGCCGTAAATCAATGTCGCAATCCCAAACCAGCCGAATAAGACGACAGTTAGGGCCGCGAATACGAGTGGAAACATTTGGCGTTTCTTAAGTGAACGAACGACGGCCCAAACACCGACGAGTGCGACGAAGAAGAAAAGCCAACCGATTGGTTGATCCAAATGCATGACGTACTCCCCCTTAAACAATCACATTATGAATTTCACGAAGATTTCACTTAAATCTCACTTTTTAGTTTATCCGACTCTCGGGATAAAGTCGAGAGGGCGTTGCAGGAACTTTCGACAATTTCGTGTATAGTAGGGGAAGAGTCTATTGAAAAGGGGTTTTATAGAATGGAAATCGTCATGATCACTTCTGGTATGGCATCTGAGAATGGCTACTTGTTATTTAAGGACAAGGAGTGTCTCGTCATTGATCCAGGAACAGAAGATATGCGTTTTTTCGATGAAATTGAAAGTCGAGGAGCAACCTTAAAAGGAATCCTTTTGACCCATGCTCACTTTGACCACATTGGTGGTGTGGATATGTTACGACGCTTCACGGAAGCTCCTGTCTACGTTCATGCGGAAGAGGCAGGCTGGCTTGGTAATCCAGAATGGAATGGTTCGGCAAAATTCGGCATGCCGCCGATGCGCATGAAGCCAGCCGATCATCTGTTACAACCAGGACGATTGGCAATCGGTAACTTTTCAATGCATGTACTTGAGACGCCAGGACACTCACCAGGAAGTGTGACGTTCTATTTCAAGGGAGAACGAATCGCATTCGGTGGGGATCTCCTATTCCAACAAGGCGTCGGACGAACGGATCTTTATGGTGGGAATCAAGACGTATTGATGCGTTCGCTTGATCGACTCATTGCGGAACTACCAGCAGACACGACAGTCTATCCGGGTCACGGTCCAAATACGACGATTCGACAAGAGATGAAAACCAATCCGTTTCTGTAAGCAAAAAAACTCGCCATCCAAGAGGATGACGAGTTTTTTTCATTACATCTGGAAGTTCGACCAGTACGTAAAGACGATGAAAAATACAGTTAAGTAAGCTCCAAAGATATAGACATACGTTTTTTCAGTTAAACGCAAGTAACCAAGCGCTGCAAAAAAGACAGTTTGTGCCAAGAAGACGAAGCCCATGACTAAAAATGAATCCGTATGCTCACTTGAGCTTGCATCGCCACCCAATGCGCCGATAAATGCCATGACTGCGATGATACCAGTCCAGAAACCGAGTACGCGGTACATTCTCCCCATTCCTATAACCCCCTAAATCCGACAGATAGTCAATATACGTACTTATTTTACCAAGCAAACAATCATTCGTCTATCCTGTTCTAGTGATTGTTAAGGAATAACTGTGAACAAAAGATGAAGTTTCAAAAAAAGTTGTACAATAGTTGTACAAAAGGTGTACAAAGTCAAAATGTCGTGCTATAGTAACTGTAATGAAACCCCACACTTTGAGAGGAGGAGCAAAAATGGCGAATGAGTTAGTCTTTTTCACATATCCAAGCTGTACATCATGTCGTAAAACGAAATCATGGTTAAAAGAGGAACATGTTGATGTAGAGGAACGTCATCTGTTCAGAAATGCTCCAACAGTTGATGAACTCATGGAACTGTTAAAATTATCGACAGACGGGATTGAAAGTTTGCTCGCAACACGCAGTCAAGCCTTCAAAGATCTCGGCATTGATATTGAAGACATGAAACTCAGTGAGTTATTACGCCTCATGAGTGATAACCCGAAATTGTTACGCCGCCCAATCATCACTGATGGAAAACAACTCGTTATTGGGTATGATAAACCGGGTCTTGAGACATTAGCGAAGCGTAAACATCGGACAATGGCACACGTATCGTAAAGAAGCCGGTTTGGTCGGCTTCTTTTTTTTGTGTATTGTTTGCTGTAGGGAGGTGAGTAGAAATGAAGGAGTGGACGACACAACTCATGGAACGATTCGAAGCACTCGGTGCAACAGATGTTCATTTCGTTCCGAACGAGACTCGCGTCCGAATCGTTTGTCGAACGAGCGCTGGGCTGTGTGAACAAGATGACGTAGAACTGACACGTTACCGGACGCTTGTCAGCCATATTCGCTATGAGGCGAACTTAAAGGAACAAAATGAACGAATTCCGCAAAGTGGCTTGTATCCACATGGGAAAAAGGGAATGCGTGTCTCGTTGTTACCGAGTCGGCAAGGGGATGCGATGTCGTGGCGTTTTTATCGTTCGACGGTCTCTCGAGAAACGGCTTTGCAAACGTTACATGATCAATTGGACTTCGCATGGTTAGCTGAACAACGACATGGGTGTATCGTCATTTCCGGATCCACAGGTGCAGGAAAGACGACGATGTTATATTCCTTGATGAGTGCAATGGAAGAAAAACGAATCATCTCGATTGAAGATCCGGTGGAATGTACGGTACCAAACGTCTTACAACTGGAACTAAATGAAAAAGCAGGCTTCACTGCTACGCGATGTTTTGAGGAAATACTGCGAGCGGATCCAGATTGGATTGCTTTTGGTGAGGTGCGGACAAGGGAGGCAGCACGTTTGACGATGAATGCCGCCCTTAGTGGTCACGTCGTGTTGTTCACGCTACACGCTGGTAGTATTGATGAAGCGCGATTACGATTGCGCAGTTTAGGTATCGAAGAGTCAGAGCTAGCTGTCTGTCAACGCATCATTCATCTCGAGCGAAAAGGAGAGGATGTCCGCTGTACCGTCAGAAACTTACAAGCCGCGATCAAAGTCGGTTCTTAAAACGATATCATCGCTTGTTATCAAAAGGAATTTCCGCGAAAGAGACACTACTCATTTTAAAACGATTCGAGCGTCATCCGTTCTCGGAAGTGGTCGGAGAAATGGAGCAACGTCTTGAAAAAGGAGACTCCTTTGCAGCATCCCTTGAACCGCTTGCGTTAACGAATACCTTAAAACGACTTCTTTTTGTTGGAGAAAGGACAGAGCGACCGTTGCTTGTTCTTCTCCAAATCGTGAAACTGCTCGACCTCGAAACAGAAATGCGATCGAAGTTTTGGAAGATGATCCGATATCCGCTTGTTCTAGCGACCAGTCTATTCCTGCTGTTCTTCTTTTACGCCCTCTACGTATTTCCATCTCTCCTCGAGATGTCGGACCCGAAAACTCTCCCCTCATTTCTTCATCTTCTTCTTCACCCCTCTGCGAAATATATGCTCGCAAGTATTCCCGTTATTTTGTTAACCTCCGGTTACCTCTTCTTTCGCTTCTTTCCATTAAACCGTATTTTACGACTAAAACCGCTACAGCGTTTGATTCGTCTCTACTACAGCTATTTATTCACGATCGAAGTAGGATCATTTATCGATGCTGGCTTTTCGCTCGAAGAGACCTTTCGTCATCTAGAGCAAGGACAAGCGAATAAAAAAGGTCATTTGTACGCTCGTTTGCATGCTAAACAACAGGCGGGGGAACCACTTGCAGAAGCGCTTGGCGAAGATGAGATCATCGAAGCCGAGACGATTGGAATCGTCCATTTAGCGCGAGAAAGTGGAGATCTTGGTCCGTTGTTGCTTGAACAAGCGACGCTCTTGCATGAGTCGATGGAAGAGGAGTTAGAGAAAAAGTTGTTATGGATCGAGCCGATTTTGTACGGCGGATTGACGATCATGACAGGAACATTGTTTCTCATCTTATATTATCCGATTCAGCTAGCGATACAGCAGCTTCCATTTTAAACAGAGGAGACGATACGATGAAACAATTCTTAAAAAGACAGGACGGATTCACCTTACTGGAGATGGCAGCCGTCTTATTGATCATTTCGTTATTACTGCTCGTTTTGATTCCTACGATGACAAGTGGAAAGGATCAGGCGAAAGGTGTAAGTTGTGAGGCGAACATTCGAGTCATTCGGTCAGAAGTAAACCTTTACTATGCCAAAGAGAATAAAGGGGAAAGGAATAGGTTGATAGAAACCCTTACATACCAACGTTTTCAGCCGATTAACGGAACGCACAAAAAGAGTCATTGCACTCAATCTGCACATTCCGTCGAAAAATCAGGCGTTTTTGTCCGTGTACATGTCGTCGAGCAGGTGCCGCGCGCGGTCGCGCATCTCGTCCGTGACATGGAGATAATGCTTGACCGTCGTCGCGAGACTCCGATGTCCGAGCAAGTCCTGGATGCCGGTGAGCGGGAGTCCTTGCTGGATCAGGAGCGTCGCATACGTATGGCGGAGTGTATGGAGCGTGATCACTGGTAGGTCCGCTTGGCGTGCCATCGCTTGGAAAGGCAGAACCGAATGACAATCGTAGATGAATCGCCCATCCTCTCGCGTGACGACGAGATCCTGTAAGTTCTCCGCACCGTGTCCATGAAGCCACGCCCGTTGTTCGAAACGCCACCGTTCGAGCATCTTGCGGAGGTGCCCACTCATCGGGATGACGCGACTATGCCCGGACTTGAGCGTCGTCCACGACTTGTGTCCTGCCTTCATCGATTGTGTCGCTTGGCGCTCGATGCGGATCACGCCTTTCTTGAAGTCGATGTGTTCCCACCCGAGCGACCGGACCTCGTTGCTCCGCATCCCGGTATGGGCTACAATGATATACATCTTAGCGAGTGGATCGTCCTTGTAAACCGTCTCGAAGTGCCGGATGTCTTCGATGGTCCAGAGCGTCTTCTCATGCTCCTTGTGCTCGCGTCTGATCTGGATGCGAGCTTCCTTGTCATGGATATATCCATGCTCGTAAGCATACTTGAGCAAAGCATTGATGTTACGGGCAAGGGCATTGCGACTACTCGTCTTGAGTCCTTTCTCGCGAGCGAAACGGTCTGCCCATGCTGTCAGCTCTTGTCGCGTCAATGTGTCGAACTTCCGTCGTGCAAAAGAACCTGCGAAAATCTTGAAGGCGTAATGACGGTTGAAAAGCGTCCGTTCCTTGAGGACTCCGACCTGTACCTCGAGATATTCCGCTGCGACGCTCTCGATGTTGCCACTCTTCTTCCCGAGCAATCCGTCCTCGTTCTTGCGGATCATGTCCTGCGCCCACTTCTTCAGTTCCCGTTGCGTGTCCTTCGTCTTGCTCGGCTGGTGCCGAACACCGTCCTTGTCGGTCAGCGAGAGGCGGGTCCAGTACTTGCCGTTGTCGAGCTTCTTGATCGTGTAATGCATGATGCTCCTCCTTTTACGTACATACGTTCTATTCCTGTCTGTAAGAAAAGGCACCTGAGTGCCTTCAGTGTACACCTTTTTAGGAGCCTTCGGTTTTAGCAGTTTTGAAGAATTGTTCGAACCCAGGCAACTCCATCTGTGCGGCCGCTTTGATTCGTTCGAAATGGCCCTTGGCTTGTGCGAGCGTTCCTTCTGGGTCTTGGCGGAACTGTCCGCGATACACTTCAAGGAGTGCGTCCAGTTGTTCCAGTTCCTTAGCGATGATCAAATGCGCTTCCCGTGTCTGACGAAAACCTTCTTGCGTATAGTCCGGTGCATCGAAATGTGTGCTCGACGTGATCTCGATTGAGAGATTGGTATCATATACAAAGAGATCTTTTAATTCGTCTCTTCCGGCAAATTCAAATCTGGCAATGTCACCATCTTTTACATACGGTGTGAAACGTTGTTCCAGCTCGTCTGCTGCGACATAGATCGCGTTCATGTTCTCACCGATCCGTACGACACTTTCGATCGCTTCTGGATACTTCTCGACATCGGTCATCTCGGGTTCTGCTGGTTCTGCTTCTTCGACGATCGGTTCGGCGGTTTCTTCTTGCACCGGATCTTCCGTTTCCTTCGCTTCTGGTTTCTCCTCAACGACCTTCTTTTGTTCGATGGCTTTCTTCTGCGCTGTCTCTTGCTTCGGTTTACTCGCAACGACGGGGCCCTCCTGATTGAACCACTGGTAAGCACCCACTACGAGCAACAAGATCGCGAACACGCTGACAATCCCGACGAGGCGCCGTTTCGATCGTCGTCTATCCGAACGTTCTCTCTCTTCCAATTTATATCCTCCTTTAGCAAGAACCTTGCTAATTCCGTTGCGTTCCAGTTATGTTATGTATATCCATACTCATTCTAACTCAAACTGGTTCCCGATATGAGGCGATTTTTTGCGATCAAGGAAATATCATTCGACAAGGTCTGACGTTTCGTGTCGAACGATTGTATACCAAACGTGTCAAAATAATGTAATGGGTCTATTGCATTATTTTCCAAGATTATTTACTATGAGAAAAGAAGCAAATGTAGAATAAATGTTCGTATTTTATTTCGAAACGAGGCGGTCTTGTGTTAGCAGTGAAGAAGGTAGTTGAATCGAATCCGTCAATTGAGTCCATTCTGAACACGCAGCGGATCAAGCACGTACTGAATCCGCAAACTGGAAAGCTAGAGAAAGTTCCCTACACCTTAAATGACATGATGATAGAGGCGTTAGCCCATGAGAAAAAGGACAAAGAGTGAGAATCCTCACTGCTCGTCCTTCTTTTTTTCACTATTATTATATTCATTCAATGCTTCGTTCAATTGGAATCTATAAAAATTAAATAACGTATTCAATCGTTCTCTACCTAAAATATCGGCTTCCGATTCGGATATATTCAATAATTTCAATAAGGTCTTCTCTTCTGCCTTCAATATTAATTCTTGCTCAGACTTCGGATGAGGATCGTTGCTTCTAGAATATAGGTAATCAAAACTTGTATCTAATTTTTCTACTAGTTCCGGCATGACATCAGCCGGCGGAAACCGTTCACCCGATTCCCAAGCGCCATAAGCAGACTGCGATCTCCCTAATCGTTTTGCCATTTCCAGTTGCGTGATTCCTTTTTTAGATCGAAGTTCTCTTATTCGACTCGCCATCTTCGCAAGCCGTTCTTCCTCCGTCATGAACTGCACACCCTTTACTATAGTCTCCATCATATCGTCTCTCCTTCTATATAATGCGCCGAATTCCTCACAAAATGAATGTACTACAAAATGACCACGATATGACTGTTTCGAGGTCAATTGTACCCGATTTACAGGTATTTCCGCAAAACAAAGTAAAATAATCCCGTTTTACGGGTTGACTTACCCGTTTTACAGTTATATAGTAATAAGTGTAAGACAGACACAACGAAGAAAAGAGGTGACAAACATGCCAGAAGAAGTACGTCAGGCGCTTCGGATGAAACGTCTTTCGATCGGGATGACTCAGATTCACATCGCCAAGTGCTTGGGAATTCGCCCACAGATGTACAGCGATATCGAGCGAGGGAGACGCGGTCTACAAGTCGGACTGGCGTTAGCGATCGCGGAAATCCTTGAGGCTTCCGTTGAAGAACTTTTTTTTGCAGAAAAATACCCGATTTACGGGTAAATATTTAATTTAATACCCGTTTTACAGGATATCAAAGGTGGTGACATCATGCAAGAAGTGGTCATGTTGACCTTTACCCCAGAATCGCTCACGGCACTCATCGATGAACGGATTCAGGAAGCGCTCGACCAACACACCGCGAAGGTCTGGATGAGCGAGAAGGAAGCACGCGCATACACCGGTTTCTCCCATTACACGCTACACAATGCACGGGCAGACGGTGAACTCAAGGCGACGAAATGCAATCGACTGGTGCGGTATCACCGCGACGATCTCGATGCGTGGATGCGCAGCAAACAAAAATAAGGAGGAAACACAAATGGTCACAACAACATTCCAAATGCTCGCTGGCATCGATGCCAAGCGTAAGCAATCAATCCAAACAATCGATAGTCGAGAAATCGCAGACATGACAGGTAAGCGTCATGCGGATCTCATTCGTGACGTCGAACGCTACACGGAAGTCATGAGTCAAAACGCAAATCTGCGTTCTGATGATTTCTTCATCGAATCGGAATATCAAGCTGGCACTGGCAAGAAATATAAACATTATCTCGTCACTCGCAAAGGTTGCGACATGATCGCGAACAAGATGACAGGTGATAAAGGCATTCTCTTCACCGCAACTTACGTGGATCGATTCCACCAGATGGAACAAGAAGAACCGCTCGCCCTCACGCAAACGCAACTGACGGCACGCATCGCGATGCAACAAGCGGAGCAGGAACAACAATTGTCAGAACTCACGGAAGACGTCAGCTACTTGAAGAACTCGATGCGGATCAACACGACGGAAGAGTATCAAGTCAAGAAGTCCGGCAGCACGCAAGTCATCAAGGCACTTGGCGGCACTGACTCGAACGCCTACCGCGACAAATCGATCCGTTCGAAAGCCTACGCCCAGTTCTGGAGCGAGTTCAAGCGTCACTTCAAGATGGCACGATACGGCGACCTCGCGAAACGCAAGCTCGATGACGCGTTCGAGTTCATCACGGAATGGGCACCGGACACGGAACTCCGTCTGTTGATCAAACACGCGAACCAACAACTCACGATCGAGGAGGTCGGCTGATGATCGGCTACTTCTACTACCTCGGCATGATCAACCTACTTCTCGTCCCGGTCACGCTCGCTACCCTCTACGTGGAGCGTAAACAGCCATGGTTCTCCTAATTGGCATCGGCATCTTCATCATTGTCCTCTTGTTCAACTGGAGCGAGGTCAAACGGATTTACGGCAAATAAAAAAGCACGACACACAAGGCGTCATGCTCTCTGATTACTAGTCATATTCATTGTAGCATGCACCCTCACAAGGAGGAAACGATATGGTCACGACACACAAGATTAACCGCCAGCTTCCCGCGATCGTCCAGACGACGCCCGAGATCATGGCACTTGTCGCGAAGGGTCCGGTCAAGATCGACGCAATCCACGCGGCACTCGAACAATCGTACAAGCACATGGCAGACGCGTCACACCTGCTTCATAAGGACCACCCAGTGCACGCCTTCCTGAAGAAGATCCACGAAGAGCTGTACACGATCGAGAACGCCCTCGACGAACAGAACAACCTGTTCCTCGGCGCAGAGGAATCGATCGACGCGAAGGTGGTGTCAACGTTATGACACTCCAAACTCTCGCAGAACGGGCAACGGAAGTCGCAGAAGCCCAGCCGAAATTGATCGAACTGATTGAACTCATCATCGATGCTCACAATCGTTTCGGATTGAACGACGAGCAAAGTGCCGAACTGCAAGACTATACCAATCAAGCGATGGAGATTCTCCGGGATCTCGGACGCTAAGGAGGAAACGATGATGGATTTGAAACGATACGAACCAATCACAGGGCGTGAAGCGCTCGGGAAGTTACTCGAAGGAAAACGCGTCTATTTTAAAGCACAAGACGAAGTTCAGCATTACGAAATCTCTGACAATCAACTGTTAGTCACAACTTCACCTAGCGGATATTCATATGCGACGGTTCAGAGCTTTTTGAAAGAAGTGGATACAAACTGGTACGTCAAAAAGCCATTCGACGTCCGCGCTGAGATGCTAGCACGACCGAATGAGTGGGTCGGGGCATTCCGTGACTCCAAAAATGTATGGCACAAAATTGGACTGGATTCAAAATATATGGTCGCTGTCGAAACTAGGTTTGAAGAAATTAAACCAAATTGGAATGACGATCGTTGTGATATGGCTACGCTCGGCGAACTCAAAAAATGCATCCCGTTCGAAGACGTCCCAGAGGAGGAACTCACATGACAACCCTATACGCACTCTCCGCCCAGAAGCAGGAACTCCTGAACGCCATCGCCGCCTTCGACCTCGAAGATATGCAGGCATCGGACGTCATCGCCGACACCCTCGAATCGCTCGACGAAGCACTCGAAGGCAAGGTTGAGAGCGTGCTCCACTTCCGCCAGCATCTCCTGAACGAAGCCGCCGCGCTCAAGGCAGAGGAACAACGGCTCGCTGAACGCCGCAAGTTGCGCGAGGCGAAGGCGAAACGCCTGACCGAATACGTCGACGAGTGCCTGAGCATCGCGGACGTCAAGAAGCTCGAAACGGCGCTCTTCACGGTGTCCTACCGCAAGAGCACGAACGTCGAGATCACGAACGCGGACGCCCTGCCAGTTGGTCTCCTACGGACGAAGACGGTGCAGGAGCCGGACAAGACAGCGATCAGCAAAGCGCTCAAGGCAGGGGAAGCCATCGACGGCGCCCGGCTGGTCGACAAGATGAACCTACAAATCAAATAAGGAGGAACGGACATGAAACGATCAGACTCCATCGCAAGCATCGCGAAGGCACTCGCTGCCTTCCAGCAAGACGTGACCCAGCCGAAGAAGTCGGCGAAGAACCCACATTTCAAATCGACGTACGTCCCACTCGACAACGTGGTCGACAGCATCGCAGAGACGGCGCCTAAGCACGGTCTAAGCTACATCCAGACCACAGTGACCGAGAACGACAAAGCGGGCGTCCAGACGCTCCTCATGCACGAATCCGGCGAATGGATCGAGTTCGAACCGCTCCTGCTCCCGATCGGACAGAAGGCGACCCCGCAAGCGGTTGGTTCCGCCATCACCTACGCTCGACGCTACTCTCTCTCCTCGGTCTTCGGACTAGCGAGTGAGGTGGACGACGACGCGAACGGAGCAAGCGACAACGCCTCGAAGAACCCGACACCAAAAGCAGTCATGGCGACGAAGACAGAGCTCGACACGCTGAACAAGCTCGTTGACCTCTTCGCAGGGTTACGGAGCGTCTCCCGTGAGAAAGTCCTCGAAAGCGTCAACTGGGACGGACAGGGAGCACTCGAACGTGACTTCGCGGTCAAGATGAAAAGCGGTCTCGAAAGTTGGATCGATGCGGCGAAGAAGAAAGCGGCTGAAGCGAACAAGGAGGAATCGGCATGAAGATGATGGACGAATACGAGGAACTCGAAGAATGTTCCCGCTGCCAGCAGATGATCCCGTTCGGCGGGGATCGCGACGTCTTCGACCAGCTCGTCTGTGACGTCTGCTTAGAGGAAGAACGCGAGAACGCCCTGCACCACCAAGACTACGAAAAGAGCGTCCGTTAAGGGCGCTTGGGAGGAGATAAACCATGATTAACCGAGTTGTATTAGTAGGACGCCTTACACGAGATCCAGAGATGAAGTACACCCAGTCAGGCATCGCCGTCACACGTTTCACCCTTGCATGCGACCGCCAATTTACGCAAGACGGCAAACGCGAGACAGACTTCATTGATTGCACAGTATGGCGCAAACAAGCCGAGAACGTCGCCCAGTATCTGAAGAAAGGTTCCCTTGCTGGCGTCGAAGGGCGCTTGCAAATCAGCAGCTACGAGGACAAGGACGGACAACGCCGATACCGCGCAGAGGTCGTCGCAGACAGCGTCCGGTTCCTCGAATCGAAGAAGGACGGCGCATCGGCACCACAGACGAGCGCACCGAAACAGGAAGCACCAGCGCCAGCGTCGGGATTCGGAGCTGATCCATTCTCGAATCAAGCTGGCATCGACCTATCGGATGACGATCTCCCATTTTGACACGAAAGGATGACTGACAATGAGCACGTTCCGCATGGTCCACACCGACTTCTGGCGTGACCCGGTCGTGGTGGAGGAGTTCACACCGGAAGACAAGCTGTTCTTCCTGTATCTCCTCACCAACCCGGCGACGACGCAGATCGGTATCTATCGCATCACCCGCAAACAGATGGCATACGAACTCGGATACAGCCCCGAGACGATCAACTCTCTCATGCGTCGCTTTATCGAGCAGCACAAGATGATCGAATACAACGAGGCGAACCGTGAGCTTCTCATCATCAAGTGGGGCAAGAACAGCTACAAGAAAGGTGGCAAGCCGGTCGTCGATCTCGTCATGAAGGAACTGGCAGAAGTGAAGACGATCGAGTTCATCCCGAAAGCGGCTCGGTATATCCGGGTCGAAGGGGTGAGACAGGCGTTCGAGCAACACTACAATCGGGTGAAACCGCACAGTGAAGCCAATCTTGACGAATCGTACCACGAATCGTTAGACGAATCGTACCCCAAGAAGAAGAAGAAAGAAGAAGAAAAAGAAGTAGAAAAAGAACAAGAAGACCCGTTGATGTCGATCATCAAATTCATGGAACAAAACGGATACGGACTGGTCACACCTTACGTCATCGAAGAACTTCAACACCTCATGAAAGACCATGCACCAGACCTCATCGAGCAAGCAATCAAGATCAGCATCGAGAACAACGCCCGCAAGCTCAACTACATCAAGAAGATCCTCAGCAACTGGGAAACCGAAGGCATCACGACCCTCGCCGACTACCATGCGAAGACGAAGCCTGCTCCAAAGGAAACCGGAGGCTTCCTGTCGCTGGCGAACGGAGGGTAAAGACATGACCTTCGAAGAGACGGCGATCCTGCTCCATGCCATCGTCACCTACTACCCGAACGCCCGTCTCGAGCAGACCCGGCAGACGGTGAACGCGTGGCACAAGGTCATGGACGACTGTGACGCCAAGCAAGTGGAAGACAAGCTCCTCGCCTACGTCAAGGCGGGGAACCGCTTCCCACCGACCACTGCAGACCTTTACATCCAGAAAGCACCGTACCGACCCGAGCACGACCGCGAGAAGACCCTCGCCCATCTGAACACGATCCGCCATGACAGTGGCGTTGCATCCCGATTGACGGCACAAGAGAAGGAGGAGATTAAGCGTGTCAAACGAGACATCGAACGTAGCCTTTCTGAAAACTAACCAAGCGACGGAGGCGGAAGCGATCGTCATCGGGAGCATCCTGCAAGACGGCGATCTCCTCTCGACCTGCATCTTAGAGCCGAACGACTTCATGGATCCGCGCAACAAGACGATCTTCGAAGCCCTCCGCCAGATGGAGGAAGCGCAGGAACCGATTGAACTGCCGTCACTCATCATGGCGCTCGACAAGTCACTCGACCTGATCGGCTTCGACTACCTGACGGACGCGATCGAATCGGTCCTGACGACCGGGAGCTTTGGCTTCTACGTCGACAAGGTCCGCGAACTCTCGAAGGAGAGGGAAGCCCGACGCCTCGCGACCGCCTTCACGCACGACGAGTTGACGATCGATGAACTGCTGCACCAACTGACGGTACTCGAACTGGGCAAGCAAGTCGGGGAGAGCCAGACGATGAAGGACATCATGACCGACATGTTCCGCGACCTCAGCACCGAGAAGGGACTCGTCACCGGCATCCAGACCGGCTTCAACGAACTCGACCTCATGCTCGATGGTTTCAAACCGGGTGAGCTGATCGTCATCGGGGCGCGCCCTGCGATGGGAAAAACTGCCGTCACACTGAACTTCGGCAAGAACATCGCAGAACGTACCGTCGGGGTCTCGCTCTTCAACTACGAGATGGGCACCCTGCAAGTCGGACGTCGCCTGTTCGCCTCGATCTCGAACATCCAGACGAAGAACCTGTCGAACGGATCCCGCATGAGTCCGGAACACTGGGACAAATTCGCAGCACACGCCAGCCAAGCCGCCGCCCTCCCGATGAACATCCACAAGGCGACGGGGATGACGACCCGCATGATCCGACAAGCCATCATCCAGGACCGCAAACGCTTCGAACGGGAATACGGCACGACCGAGCACATCGTCCTGATCGATTACCTACAACTGATCACGAGCGCGATCCAGACGAACAGTGACAATCAACGCGTCGCCCAAATCTCCCGCGACCTCAAGGTCATGGCGCAACAGCTCGACGTACCGATCATCCTGCTCTCCCAGCTCTCACGAGGCGTCGAACAGCGTCAGGACAAGCGACCGGTCATGAGTGACCTACGGGACTCCGGCGCCGTCGAACAGGACGCAGACGTCGTCATGATGCTCTACCGCGACGAGTATTACCATCCGGAGACGGAAGACCGCAACACGGTCGACATCATTGTCACCAAACAACGAGAGGGGGCGACCGGGACGGTGAAACTCCTCTTCCAGAAAGAGTTCGGCAAAATCCTCTCCTACGAGGACCCGGCATATGTATGACGGTCAAGGAGCTGTACACGGAAGCCCTGCTCGAACGGGGACGGGCGAAACGGTTGAACGACATGACCTTGCTGCAACAAGCGGACGCCCTGATCGCGCTCATCGATGAACTACGGGCACGGCATTACCTGAACTGGAACGACGACACGCAGAAGATTCAGGAGCTACACGAACGACTGAAGACGAACCCGGCAGCGAACGAGCGGACGAATGACGCGCTCCGCTACCGGATCGAACAGAACCGTGCCCGGTGGGGCGAAAAACCAAAGGAGGAACAACGATGACGCCAGAGATCATCACCAAACAATTCAAGCGGGGCATGACGGTCGAACAGATCGCCACCCTGCATGGATTGGACGTCAAACAGGTGGAAGACATTACAAAGGATGTAAGCGTCGAACGGACCATCGGGGAGCAATACACACCGAAGAAAGAGAAAAAGTGGAGAAGTCCTCGCATCAATATCGACTTCGAAGAAGTAGAACGCCTGCTCAAGGAAGGAATGACGTTACCGAAAGTTGCGGAAGCAATCGGAGTAAAGTATCCCACCTTACGGATGCGTATCGATGATAACCCGAAATTAAGACAGTTGGCGCTAGAGGCATCGAACAAAACGAAATCTCACACTATGGTAGAACGCCATGCAGCCAAGAGAGAATCTGCTGTCACGACGGAAGTAGACGGCTTCTCGGAACGTTACACGGTCGAACAACTATCGAAGGAGGAACCAGAGATGACAGAAACCATCGCAGAAGTGAAGAAGGACGTACAGGAAGCCGTACCAGCACCGGTCGAGACGACGGAAGGCGTCAGCACATGGGAGTTGCTCGAAGAAGCCCAGCGCAAGGAAAACGCGAAATGGATCCACTTCATCGCGAGTCAGATGCAGAACGCGGTCATCACGAGCACGCTCGACGTCGAGGATCGCAACGGACAACTGGTGAAGGTCGAGAAGGTGACGTTCACACGGGTGCAGACGCTATGAATCCGGACGCTCGCGAGATCAAACGCAGACGACGCACCGCCCTTACGCTCTACACAGATGGTCGTTCGCTCGCCTATATCGGCAAGGCACTCGGCATGACCGTCTCGGAAGTGTACGGCTTGCTCGAACAAGAGGGCGTCGTCGAGATTCAGATTGAAGGCACCGGCATCAAGGATCCGCTCCTGGAGGCACCGATGATGCCAAAAAAGCAGAAGACGTACGAGGAGTTGCTCGTCGAGAACTTGCGGCTGCAAAGCGAGAACAAGCGGCTACATCTTCGCCTCGAATGCGTCGCAAACCGAAACCTAGCTCCAAGCTGACGCCGCCGATCGGGGAACGGACCTTCCGACGAGCAACGGGCGAAACCCGACGTGACGCCATCCTCAAGGACTTCACTGGACGCGGCTGGAAACTCATCGCGATATATGATCAGGAATTGCCGAAGACGACGCTTTACTCGCTCATATTCGAATACACAGGGGGCTGACATAGATGAAGATGACGAAAATCAAGCAGTTCAAGCAGTTGACGGATTACCTGTACAAATACGATGGGCGGATCGTGCTCATCAAAGGAGACCAGCAGTTGTCTCTCGCTTCGAAGCATGACCTCTACGACATCAAGAAAGGGACGCATCGCCAGCTCTCGTTCGGTGAAGCACTCCGTCTCTATCGCAAGGAAGGCTGGAAACCTTACGTGACGACCTTAGAGGCACGGGAGACGCAGACACGACGCTACGCCGGAAAGGAGCAGGAGGTGCGCGGATGGCGTGGACTGCACCGGGTGTGAAGCGGACGCATCTCTTGCGGGGCGTGACGCTGTACAAGATCGAGAAGGAGACGGGTGCGACGCAACGTGTCTGGCAATACGGGGATTTCATCGCACACGAATACGACACATTACGAAAGGACGGCTGGACGAGATGGCAAGAGCATCACAACGGGCAGGGAAAGAATTCGAAACGATGATCAATCAGGCGAATCAGGTCTACAAGCTACAAGGCAAGGCGCTCATCTTCAAGAGCGAGCCGGGCGTCAAGACGATCCGGGGCAACGCAGGCAAGATCGTCAAGACCATCTACGCCGAGGCGAACGGACTCGACTACTTCGGGACGCTACAGGGCGGACGGGGCGTGTTCTTCGAAGCCAAGCAGACGAAGGGCAAGAGCTTCCCGCTGAAAAACATTAAGGCGCATCAGGCGGAGACGATCCGCACGCTCGACAAGCTCCATACGACCACCTTCCTGCTCGTCCGATTCAGCGACGTAGGCAAGATGTACCTCTTACCGCCAGACGCGTTCCTGAAGGCGTGGGACGGCTGGACGAAATACAGCAACCGGGCATCGATCCCGCTCGCGACGTTCGAGGCATGCGGGACGGAGATCACGGCGTCGCAGGGGTGCGCGGTGGACTGGATGGACGCGATTAAGGGAGAGGGGTGAAGTTATGGAATTCTTACGATTACTCACGAAAACAGACGAATCGTTCCAATCTTTTGAACATCTTCGTTACGGAAACGGTATTTCTTTATCGATTCAAGCGGGTTGGGCTTACTATTGTCACCCTCGAATTGATACGGATAAGGAAGACTACCGCTCGATGGAATTAGCTATCAAGATTGGCAGTCAATTCGTATCTGCGAAAGATGTCACGAGTGATGAAGAAGTGGTCGCTAGTCTCGAACGGTATTACGACGGATCGGTGCATGGTTTCGTACCGATTGAAATCATCGAATCACTGCATCAAGCGTTAAAACGTCAATAATCGCCCCATCACTTAGCTAGACGACTAGAAAGGAGAAGGCAATGCCTAGCCCGTCACGACGCCCAACGGAACAAGAATTTCGATACCTGATGCTAGACGTCGGCTTGACACGCAAGGAACTCGCCGTTCATTACGGCGTCACCAAGACGACGATCGACACGTGGGTCCATTTCTTCGAGATTGTGCATTACGGGCGGTGGAAACTCCGCCCCTCTGACGAGGAACTGGAAGCCCTCTACGACCGGTTCAACAGCGAGCCGGACAGACGCGACCGCATGCAACGCAAACGACGCCTCGCACAGGAATGGGGCGTCAGCGAGCATACGGTGAGCGATTGGTTCAAACGGGTCGAGACGATCCGCTTCAAGCAACACATATCCCACACATAGAAGGAGCTACCACATATGACACACGAACCGCAACCGCTCATCATCAGCCAGTCGACACTCGAAGCGATCTGCGAGAAGCAGGTCTTGCTCGACCACAGCATCTGCGAATCCCGTGGCATCACGCCGGATGAGTTCGCCTATGATCTGCACAGCAAGCGCTACGTCGCCCTGCTCGTCGAAGCAGGCGAGATGATCAACGAGACGAAGACGTTCAAGTACTGGAGCAACAAGCGCATGGATCCGACGAAACTGCTCGAAGAAGCAATCGACTGGCTCCACTTCTACTGCTCGCTACTGATGACGGACTACCCGAAGAAGACGCCGCGTGCGATCGAGTATGACCGTGCCCAGTTCGACCGCCAGACGTTCGTCTTGCAGAACGAGACGTTTGATTACCTCTACATCAACCTCTTGCAGGCGAATGACACGTCGAAGATGCTCGCCGCGTGGTCGCTGATCCTGGAGCGACTCGGCTACACGGAAGAGGACATCCTGAACATGTACGAGCGGAAAAACGGTCGGAATTACGAAAGAATCGCGGAGGGATACTGATGCAGGAGAAACTAGTCGAGCTCCGATTGTCAAAGGCACAGCGAAAAGCCGCAGCGAAGCATTTGAAGGAATACTTCACCTTGCCGAGTCGGATCGAGTCGAAGAAGGCGATGGCAGAAGCAGCGGCGACGAAGATGACACCAGGATATCATCCGAGCGAGGTCCAGACGAATCAAGCGCCATCGAGCAAGATTGAACGGTACACGATGGTCATGAGCGAAGTCGCCTACCTCGAGAAGCGGTACGCCCTCTTGCATACGATCTACAGCACGCAAATCGACGAACAACAGCGGGAGCTCTGGGACCTGCTCTACGATCCGCGCTATTATCGGAGTGATGAAGGCGTCATGCGAGACATGCACATCGGGACACGCAAACAGTATTACCGCATCAAGCACAAGCTACTCGTCCGGATCCATGAGCACTTCGGAGAGGAATACTGAGGGGCATGCGCCTCTCGGTGGTTCGGGATAAAAGTAAATCTAATCAGGTGCCGACATCAATGTCGGTAGCAAAAGGGAGATGACGAGATGAACAATAGAACATTGATTAAATCATGGGAAGAACTCGACCAGTGCAAGTCAGACACTCACTATCTAAAGATTGACTTGGATATGGGCTGTGGTTGGGTGAAAAGCAAAACGAATGCAGAAGATCGTCTCTATCTCTCAACTCATTCTTTTTACGGTTCTTGTCACAAAGGAACAACACAAATTCTTCAAGAACGAGGATTCGCAGTTGAAATCGATAATTGGGACAACCAATGATGCAGGACGGGATCTACGCCGCGACCTATACGAACGATCAGGGACGGCATTTCGGACAGCTCGACGTCGAGGGGGATGCGCTTCACTTCACGTCGTGGGTCAAGCACTACAAACACAGCGAATATCCGCAACGAGGGCGCGTCATCAGCCGTTCACGCGTCTGGGTGATGCAAGGGGATGTCGAGGTACACGGCAAGTGGGACGAGGCACAGGAGGCGCGTTTCGCGGCAATCAAGCGCAACCTCGAACGGGAGATCGCGCAAGGGGATTACCAGGAGAAGTTATTTTGATCGACAAGGAGAATGAGCGATGAAAAGCATTGAGTTATTTGCTGGCATTGGTGGCATTGCACTGGCGACCGAATGGGCAGGGATCGAGACGGTTGCCTTTTGCGAACAGAACACCTTCTGTCAAAAAGTCCTCGCGAAGAATTTCCCGGATAAGCCGATCTACGATGATGTCTGTACGTTAACAAAAGAAACTTTAATCAAGGATGGGGTGATCACACACGATGGAACAATTGACATTATTTCCGGTGGATACCCTTGTCAGCCCTTTTCCCTTGCTGGAAAGCAACGAGGCGAAGCGGACGAGCGCTACCTATGGGGCGAGTTCTTCCGACTCGTCCAAGAGATTCGACCTACTTGGGTCGTTGGCGAAAACGTATACGGACACGTTAACAATGGTCTATCCGTCGTCGTCAATGACTTGGAAGAAGAAGGTTACGAGGTCCGGGCAATCGTTCTACCAGCTGCAGACGTCGGCGCGCCCCACAAGCGTGAACGGGTCTTCGTGGTTGCTCGCCACCCCGACTGCCAGCCAGTCGTACAAGAAGATTCGACCACTCGCCCCATCGGAAGCGAACGGGAAACATGGCAAAGTGTTACCTGGAAGCATTGGCGAGAATTTTCCGAACTACATTGGTCAGTACCCGAACCCGGAATTTGTCGAGTGGATGATGGGATTGCCAAAGGGGTGGACCGAGATCGATTGATCGCGTTAGGGAACGCGGTGGTCCCGCAACAGATCTATCCGGTGTTTAAGATGATCGCGAATTACTAGGAGGGGTGGCATGAGTACATGGAAGCAACGCATGACCTTGACCCATACCGAATGCACGGAAGCGATCCAGATGCGTCAGAAGGGCGTACACGTCGAGCAGATCGCACGGCACTTGCACGTCGGAGAGGCAACCGTCATCCGCTACATGAAGCATCACGGGCTATACGGGGCATGGCGGAAGGCAATCAGTGGAACGGTGAGCAAACCGAATAGAGGGAACCGGGACGAGATCCCGTTCTTCTACCTCTATCATCTTCGCTACAACTGGGGCTGGTCGTATGAACGGATCGCGAAAGACTTCGGGTGCTCGATACGCAAGGTGCAAAATGCCATGAAACGACATGGATTTATTGGAATGGAGGAAGCAGAATGACAGAATGGTTTGAAATTGTAATCGGGTTTATTTTAATTGCAATCACTGCTTGTATGGGTATCGGGATCGTTTGGATGATTGCCAATGAAATAGCAGAATTAATTATGTCGGATAGACTGAATCCTTTCCATCACTTCAAAGAACGTTTCCGAGGTGTTACGACGAAGTACGAAACGTATCAAGTTATGAGTATCCGCTACAAAGAGGATCAAGACTATGACTACAACAATCTTATTTACATCATCGACGATAATGCCCGAGTGCCAGTAACGTGTCCGAAACAAGAAAAAAGTATGATACGACAATTACAAAGATTAAATCCAGAAATGGAAATCCACATCAAAGCCAAGGTTGATAAAGGGAGATTGGAATTGATTAAAGTCAAAGGCTACACGGTGAAATGAGGTCCGTATACACCTGCAGAGGTGGATGTGTTTTTCGAGGAGGGGAAAGAATGAGGTTCAAGAAGCAAAGAGGAAACAAGCGGAACATGTTGCCAGAAGGATTTTTGAGTGATTTCATGTCTCTGCAATGGGTCATGTATTGGAAAATGGTAGACCAAGCGAAACGGCAGCGCTTCTACAAATGCCGCAAACGCAGTCGTAAGGCAGGTAGATTGCTAAGTGCGAGATCCTACAATATGGTTCGGGAAGAATACAAGAAAAGAGGAGAATGGAAATGAATAAAGAGGAATTGCAACAAAAAATCGATAATGCATCCAAGTATGAATCATCACGAAAGGATCACGTCATCGAATGCCCTTTGTGTGATACACCTAACCGTCTCAATCTAGATAATGCACATATTCGCATTTTGTTAAACGAAAACGAAGTATTACGGCGGAGTGTAGCAAGGTGGGAGAAAAGTTACGACGAGATCATTGAATCACAAAAGAGATTAATAGACATTTTAACGGGCACGCCAACGAAACGAGGTGAGACAGAATGAATACTTTGCTTATTATCGCATGTGGCATCGGCATCGCCCTCATCGTCATGCTGGCATTCGTGGCTACCTTATTTATTTTACAACGGAAGGCTTTCAACAAAGCAGTGGAAGAATCGGATCGTGAGTGGGAAGAACGACGGCAGGAATTTAATCAGAAGGTCCAGGAAATGAACGAACATTACGAACAACGTGTGAAGAAAATGAAAGAAGAAAGAATGGAACATTTTTTCGGTGTAGGTTACGACAGGGAGAGTAGACGATGATTACAAACTTCATGCGTGTCATGCGGAAGTATCGGATTAGGAAAGACATGATTATGAAGGATATGACAGACCGAATCGGAATCAGACTATCGGAACTGTCGGCAATCGAAAGTGGAGTGCAACCATTGACACGAAGCTATGTAGAACGGTTGAAGACGGAGTTTGATTTCACCGCGGAAGAACTAAGCGAAATAGAAATGTGCCTAAAAAAGAAAGAATAAGCAGGCGTCCTTCGGGGCGTCTTTTTTGAGGGGTACTAAAAGGGAACTAAAACGGGTACAAGTGGTACGCTTTTCTGCGATATGCTTGTACTGTGATAGTTTACATGTCCCTCCTTTCATGTAGGACGTCACACCAACAGGCGAGACCCGGATCATCCACTCCTTGCGTGATTCGACCATCGCCTCTTGCCAACAGCGCATGACGCAGCCACACACATAAGGAAGACGATCCAGTCGGGCGGAGTGGTCGTGCGTTGTTTGCAGGATAAGCCAGAGCAATGTATGTAGTAGTACTGTTGCCGCAGTTATATGGATTGCGAGCGTTTGTCCGAACAACCTTTCCTAGCGTAAGGGAAATAGCAACCGTCTGCAGAGGTGCCAGGCGGTTTTTTCGTGTCCTGCAACCAGTGGGTACCGCCCGTTGCTTGGAGTACACGAAGGGAGAGAAGGCACTTGTCGAAACTGAAACTGCATGACCGCGTGAAGACGACGTATAAATCCTTGCCGAACCGTAGTGGTGTGATCAAGACGCTGTTCAGCGAGACAGCGATTATCTGCATTGAGGATTGCGATGGGCGTACGAAGAACGAGAGTCACATGTTGTACCGGTTGACGTTAGACAGGGGCGAACCGCCCGGAGTGAGGTAAGGGAGGAAGAAGCATGAATTTTGATACATGGTTAGAAAACGTAGGGTTAAAAGCATTGCCGAAAGAAGGCGAAGAGTATAAACGAAAAGGATACGAGCATGCTCTAAACGTTAAGGTGATAGCTGTTACCAAAGACGGTACAATGGCTAAAATAGACACCGTAATAGGAACCCTTGAAGTATCTACCGCGTTTCTAGTAAAAGAATATGACAAAGTAACGTAAGGCGCCCTAACCGGCGTCTTTTTTTGTGCCTTGCATCGAGCGGATGTTGTCAGTTGGATGCAGAGCATAAGAGAGAGGGGGAACGCACTATGGAGCTACAAGGAATTGTTTATTGCATCACCAACAACGTCAATGGCAAGCAATATGTCGGAGTTACAGGGCGTTCACTTGAAAAGAGATTCGCGGAACACTGTAAAGCAGATACCTACATCGGAAAAGCGATTCGGAAGAATGGTGTGGAGAATTTCACTGTTCAAAAAATCGATACAGCCGTAACGAAAGAAGATTTGATGCAGAAGGAAATCGCGTGGATTCAGAAGCTCGAAACGTTCGGTAAAGGATATAACCAGACGTTAGGTGGTGAAGGGGTAATCGTCACGCCTAAGTTGGAGATCGAACTGACAGAGAAGCAAAACAAGTTCTTGCGATTCGTTGATGCGGAGAATCAGAAGGAGCTAGATGTCACGGATACGATGCAGATGGTCAGAGCGACGATGCTCAACGCCATCTATCTGTATTTGATTCCGGAGTACGAGAGCGACAAGAAGCAGGCGGCTAAAATGCTCCTTCGTTTCAAGGACCGATTCAAACGTGAAATCTTCCGGTTGAACTTATTCAGCGAGGACGAAGTGAGCCAATATGCAATGAAATGAAGGCAGATAAATGCCAATTTTGGAGGTGATGACTTTGGCTACTGAAAACATGATAAAGGCTGTCAGGCTAATGGTTCGCACTAGCATGAGCCAGAAGGAAATCGCCAAAGAAATTGGCGTTAACGAAACGACCATCTCGAAGTGGAAAAACCAGAGCGATTTCGACGAAGTCCGCTTCCAAGAAGAACGTCAATACTTAGGTGATTTGGCGGCTCCGGCACTACGAACGATGAAGGAACTATTGAACGCGAAAAGTGAACTGGTACGGTACAACGCCGCTTCGGACATTCTGGATCGTACTGGCTTCAAGCCTGTTGAGAAGCAGGAACTTGAAATCACTACACCGACGTTCGTCGAGGATGTGCCCGAGGATGATTGAGGGTCCAGTCGTCAGCATCAAAGATTTAATCGGAGGCGGGTACAACCGCTTCTGGCATGATAAATCGTTCTACCGCGTCGTCAAGGGGTCACGGGGGTCGAAGAAATCGAAGACCGCTGCCATCAACTTTGTCGAACGGATCATGAAACACCCGTGGGCGAACCTGCTCGTCGTGCGTCGCTTCTCGAACACGCTGAAGCAATCGACGTACACCGACTTGAAGTGGGCGATCGCGCGGCTTGGCGTCAAACACCTGTGGAAGACGAACGAGTCCTTGCCGGAACTGACCTATAAGCCGACGGGGCAGAAGATTCTATTCCGTGGACTGGACGACCCGCTCAAGATCACGTCGATCACCGTCGAACACGGCATGCTGTGTTGGGCATGGTTCGAGGAAGCGTTCGAGATCGAGACGGAGCACAAGTTCTCGACGGTCGTCGAATCGATTCGGGGTAGTCATGAGGCGGACGACTTCTTCAAGCAGGTCACGATCACGTTCAACCCGTGGAGCGAGCGACACTGGCTCAAGAAGGTGTTCTTCGATGAGGAGACACGACGGAGCAACACGTTCGCCACCACGACGACGTTCCGCGTCAATGAATGGCTCGATGAGGTGGATAGAGCGCGGTACGAGGACTTGTACCACACGAACCCGCGTCGGGCGAAGATCGTCTGCGATGGCGAGTGGGGGATTGCCGACGGACTGGTATTCGAACGGTTCCGCGTCGAGGAATTCAACCGACGGGATGACCTACCGAACTATGCCGGGCTCGACTTCGGTTTTGCGACCGATCCGACCGCGTTCATCGACATCCAGATTGATGAGGAGAACAAGAAGCTATACGTCTGTGACGAGCACTACCAGACGGGCATGCTCAACAGCGAGATTGCCTCGATGCTCAAGTACAAGCAGGTCCACAAGCGCCATATCGTCGCGGACAGCGCGGAGCCGAAGACGATTGAGGAATTACGTCGCTCCGGCATCACCCGCGTCACAGGGGCACGCAAGGGCAAGGACAGCGTCATGCACGGGATCACCCGCCTGCAGGAGTACGAGATCATCATCCATCCCCGCTGTACGAACTTCATCATCGAGATCAATAACTATGTTTGGGACAAGGACCGCTTAAGTGGCGAGTCCATCAATAAACCGATTGACGATTACAACCACTTGATGGATGCGCTTAGGTATGCCGTCGAGTATCTCCACGTCAAGCCGAAGAAGCGGCGTGAGGGAAGAAAATTGAGTTTCTAGGAGGTGGATAGATGAAAGCACATTTGATCAAGAGCGCGGATAGCGTGACCCTGCCCGTCGTCAAGTCACTCCTCACGGAGTCAGAGAGCGGGGCGTGGGTGAGCGCACCGTATGACCGCAAGTCGCTCCGCTTGATGGTGGAACAATCGACCATCCTACGACAAGCGATCGACGCCTATGCCCACAACATCGCAGGGTACGGGTTCTTGCCTGAATACGTCGAAGAGACGTCGAACGATACCGCGAAGGAAGCGGAATGGAACAGGTTGCAGGAGACGCTCGACTGGATGGGGTTCGACGAACCACTGACGAAGATCTTCAAGCAGCTCGTCAACGACCGCGAAACCATCGGAGAGGCGTTCATCGAAGTGTTGCGGGACAACAAGGGCGAAGTCATCGAACTGGTCCGCGTCAATCCCGACGACATGGAGGTCAGCAAGCCGGGCGCTCCCGTCGAGGTGACGATTGAACGGATGGGCGTCAAGAAGACCGCTCAACGGGCATTCCGACGTTTCCGACGCGGGCAGAAGCAATTCTTCAAACAATTCAACGACCCGCGACCGATGGACCGCCTGACGGGTGACTACTTATCTGAAGGACAGCCGGGAACGGCAACGGAGATCGTGCACTGGAAGCTCGGAGACGCCGATTACGGTGTTCCGCGCTGGATTGGGCATGTTCCTTCACTCGCAGGGGCGCGCAAGGCAGAGGAACTCAATTACCGCTACTTCACGCAAGGGCGTCACCTACCTGGTGCGCTCATCATCTCGGGCGGGGAGTTATCCGAAGCCAGTGAAGCGCAACTGACGCAGTATGCGAACGACATCGGCAACGAGAACGCCCAGCACAAGTTCCTCGTCATCGAAGTCGACGGGATTGACGACGATCCGACGGGGGAGAGTAAGCAAGGGGCGAAGGTCGAACTCAAATCGATGACCGACATGCTCCAGAAGGACGCCTTGTTCCTCGAATACGACGACAAGGCACGGGACAAGCTGTTGTCCGTCTTCCGCTTGCCTCCAGTCTATGTCGGCTTATCGAGCGACTACAACCGCGCCACGGTCGAGGAAGCGCGCCGCATCGCAGAGGAACAGGTCTTCCAACCGGAACGCGTCGAGATCGAGATGCTATTCAATCGCTTGTTGCTCCCGTCCTACGGCTTCAAACATGTCAAGGTCGCACTCGGGGCACCAGAGCTCACGGATGGCGCACTGATCATCGCAACGCTCGATAAGGCAGGGGCATCGCTCTCCGTCAACGAGAAGCGTGCGGTCATCGGTCCATTGCTCGGCAAGGAACTTGAACCGCTAGCTGACGAGAAATACGACCTCCCTTCGGGTGACGCTGTCCCTTCTCCTACACAGGAACTCGCACAAGCGACGGGAGAAGCCTTAGCCAAGGCAGAGGGCGGTGTCATCAAGGACGTGCTCAAAGACGTACGTGACGAGCTCACTGAGCTGAACGATGTCGTCGGTGGTTGGAAGGGTGAGGGCGATGTGTGACATCTCCTTCATCACGAAGGCGGACGACGATGAACTGCGCGGTCTGCTGAAGGACTTCCCGGAAGTCGAATACCTCATCGAACGGATCAACGGACTCGAAGCGGTCTTGGCAAAGCTCCTGCGGGAGCACCGGAAGGATTACATCACCGCGATCAACCTCTTCTACGAGGAAGTCGGTCAGACGATGGGCTTTGCGTTCCAGATGGGACTGCCGGGCGTCCTAGCGAGTACGACGATGGCACCCGCTGTCTCGCTCGCCTTGATGCCACACCTGCAAGAGGTCGCGTCTCACATCGCTAGCACGACGATGGCACGCATCGATAAAGACGTCGTCTTCCAAGCGATCAGTCCGAGCCGCATCCGCTTCATGCAAGCCTACAGCGACGAGCTGGGGCGCGTGCTCGACCAGAACACGGCGAACAAGGTGACGCAAGTCATCGCGAGCACCCTAGAACAGCGTGGAAGCGTCCATGACGTCATTCAAGCGCTGAAGGATGAACCGGACTTCGACCGCGCACGGGCACGCCGCATCGCCATCACGGAGACGCTCACTGCTGCCAGTGTCGGGGACGACGAAGCCTACCGGCAATCACCCGCTGTCACGGGCGTCGAGTGGTTACACAGCGGAGGGCGCAAGAACAAGCCCCGTGCTTCTCACGTCGCACTCAGCGGCACGCAGAAGGGGCTGAATGACTTCTTCGACGTCGAGGGCGAACTGGCACGCTATCCGCGCGACACGTCCTTATCCGCGAAACAACGCATCAACTGTCACTGCACGACGACGCCCGTCGTAGATCCGAACATCCTCGGCTTATCGGCTGAAGAGAAGAACGCGATCCGTCAGGGCGTCATCGCACAATTTGAATAGGAGGGCTCCTATGCCACGTGAAATCAAGAATCTCGTCGTTTCTCACGTCTCCATCGTCGACAAGGCTGCGAACAAGCGGTCTTTTTTGTTGACCAAGAGTGAGGAACAGCCAAACGTTTCCCGCGACATGAACATCCTCAAGCAGGATGCGTCGCAACAGATTGCCTACGGCATCGTCTATGAACCGCTCGTCAAGGACGCACACGACGACTACATGACGGCGGAAGAGATCGAGAAGGCGGCGCACATTTTCCTCAAGGATTATCGCCAAATCGATAAGCAACACGACTTCACCTCGCAGGTCGGGGATGTCATCGAGTCCTACATCGCACCGGCAGACTTCGAGCTCGGTGGCGAGACCGTCACCAAAGGCACATGGGTCATGGCGGTCAAGGTCGCGGACGAGGTCTGGTCCGGCATCCAGAAGGGGGAGTTCACTGGATTCTCCCTTGCGGGCATGGGTGAGGTCATCGAGAAGGCGGAGGACGGCAAGTCGTTCCTCGCCAAGATCAAGGATTCCGTCACGGAAGTCCTCAAGGATATGGGGATTCTACCGGACGAACAGGGAGAGGAGGTGACAGACATGACACAGGAACAAATCGAAAAGTTACTCGCGGAGAACAACGCGAACCTTCTCAAATCGGTTGAGGCGCTTCTGACGAAGCAAGCAGAACCGGAAGCGGAGCCAAAAGCTGAACCAGAGGCAGAGCCAGAAGGTGAAGAAGCGCAACAGCAAGCGGAATCAGAAGCCTCTGAACTAGAGAAAGCGCAGGCGAAGATTGCAGAACTCGAAAAACAGCTATCTGTCCGACCGCTCCCAGCTTCTCACGAAGCCGTCGAGAAGGCAGAAGTCCCAGATAAAGCTTCATACGCAAGTCACTTTGGATAAGAGAGAGGATGAACCCATTGAACACTACTGAAATGCTCCAAAAACAGATGGACAATATCAAAAAGTCGAACAACGTCACACTCCCAGCGGATGACGGACGTGCCTTCATGCAAGACGTCGTCGCTTCAGGCGATACGCTGAAAAAATTGAACTATTACGCTGCTAAATCTTCAAACGGTGCGATTGAGATGCTCGGCGTCAAGAAACGCCGCTTGAAAGAGCATAAAGGCATCCTTACGACACCAGACGGCACAGATCACGCAGAAGAACGTTCAGTACCGTTCTCGCTCGTTCCTGTCTACACAGACGCGTGGTTCGAGAACGACAACGTCTACTACACAGCACGCTCACGTGGTCAGAACGTCGAGGACATCATCGCTTCGATGATCCAGCAGCAGTTCGGTGCAGACCTACAAGACCTCGCATTCAACGGTGACAAGTCTTCGACAGACGCTTTCATCAAGTTAGATGACGGATTCCTCAAACTTGCACGTACGAGCGCTGATACGATCAAACACGACGTCACAGGAGCGGTCAAACTCGCGGATCTCCAAGCAGTACCGACGAAAGTCGCAGCGGAACAACTTCGTGCTGGTCGTTTCGTCTGGATCATGGGTCGTCTGACACACGCTGCACTCCAAGCAGAAGTCATCGCACGCGAAACAGCACTTGCTGACGTCGTCCTCGTCGAAGGACGCCTTGCGAAGATCCACGGTTACGACATCGAAGTCGTTGATCACATCGTCGAAGATACAGTCCTCTTCACGCCACTCGAAAACTTGACGGTCGTCACTGGTTTCGACGTGCAGTACTCACGTACTGGCGAAGGTCCTGAAGCGATGGCGAAGCAAGCGACATACCACTTCGTCCTCTCGAGCGTGGACTTCGTTATCCGCACACCGAAAGCGCTCGTTTACATCGACGCTGACGTCACACCCTGACCCGGCTCCTTTCGCTCTCATGAGTGAGGAGCCTGTTTACAATCGTGAACAGCTAGAGGCAATGACACGGGATGAAATCTATGCGATTGCAACCGACATGAACATCTCCGGACGTTCGAGCATGACGAAGGCGCAACTCGTCGACGCCATCCTCGCGACGCAGGAAGGAGGGGTCTGATGCCCGTCATCACCGTCCAAGAACTAAAGAGCTACACCAGCTTCGATGCGGTCAAGGCACGGAGTGACGCCCAGCTACAGGATGACATCATCCAAGCGGAGGCGGATATCTTCTCCTACGTCGGGCATGAGTTCCCGCCCGTGCAGTATCCGACGGTTCCGATGCGCGTCAAGTTAGCAGCAAAGAAGCTCGCGGAATACTACGCCCTGTCGGCGCTTGATGAGAGTGCGGTCAAGGGGTACAAGAGCGAGAAGATCGGCGACTACAGCTACCAGATGGCGGATAGTGCAGGCTTGCGCGGGAAACCGGAGATCAATGCCCTGCTCGACCCGTTCGTCAAGGCGGTCGTCACCGAAACACCGAAAGTCAGGATGCGGTACCTATGAGTTACGACAAGTTACTCTCCGACCGCGCCAACATCTATCATCTCGACAAGACGTCTTCGGGCGGGGGCTACGGTCTCCCGTCAGAGGACGCTTTTTCATATCCGAGCACACCGGACGCTGTGAACGTACCCTGTTACCTCGTCAGAGGGCGCGGGACGCTCATCCAGACCGACAGCATGCGGGTCTCGTCTTCGGATGACCTCGCGCATTTCAAGATTACGGCTGACCTCCTGGAAGGGGACAAGGTCGTGATCGATGGGTCAGTCTACATCGCCGGCAAGCCGTACAAGGTCAAGCAGCATCATATCGAGTGCCCGCTCAAACGGGAGGCGCCGCTATGAATGGCTTCGACGACTTTGCACGGGACATGGACCGGATCCGCAAGGACTTCGACCAAGAAATCCCTCTGATCATGGAAGCGGTCGGGGCGGAACTCTTAGCGGAGACCCGTAAGGAAATCGTCCGGCAACAACTCGTCGACACCCGCGACATGTTGAACAGCTTTTCACTGGGTAACAGCTTCAACATTTTCGAGAAACGCAAGGGTGGCTATGAGGTCGAAGCCGGAACCGGAAATCCGTATGCGATTTTCGTCAACGAGGGGCACTGGACCGTCGGACGCAAATCGTTCGTCGAGCCGACGCACTTCTTCGACATCGCCCAATCGATCGCCGAGCAATACATGGCGGTCGGCATCATGAAACGCATCGACGGCACGATCAAACGCCGGTTAGGAGGCTGAACATGGCGATTCAGAAACAAAGCGCGTTCCTCGCCTTCTGCCGCGCGGAATCGGGCATCACGAAATTTTACACGGACCAAGTTCCGGCGACGTTCACCGAGCGTTGCCTGTTCTTGTCTCCGCCTATCTCGCGCGCTCTCCCGCATGCGACAGGCATCTCACGACGCCTCGTCCTAGCGACGGTGACGTTCTTCGCCCCGAAGCGGACGACGGCACTTGCGGACGCCGAGAAGGTCCTGCTCGCCTTAGAGCAACGACGGAACCACATCCCACTGTATGCCGCGAACAACGCCATCATCGGCAAGTTCGAGCTACAGGACGCGAACATCCGCGCGATCGAGAACCCGGTCGATGCGGTAGGGGCGGTCACCTTGACGGTGTCGTGGATGGAGGATACGCCACATATCATCTCACGCGGTCCGGTGGTCAACCGGATCGCTACTTTTTTGGAATAGGAAAGGAGCACGTACATGGCATATTGGGACAAAAACGGTCCGGATCAAGTCTTACCGGGTCTGTACATGGTCATCGAGAAGATGCAGGAAGCCGCCATCCGTCCAGGACAGCGCGGCGTCATCGGCATGGTCACGAATGGCTTGTCAGCGAGCAAGGGCAAGGTGCTCACGCTTCGCAACGTCGGGGAGGCACTCGTCGCCCTCGGTGTATCGAACTACAAGTTCGCAAAACGCGCTTTCGAAGGTGGGGCACGCCAAGTCGTCGCCTACGTCTTGAATGACGCAGAAGAACTCGAGAGTGGTCTTGCGAAGCTCGACCCGTATTACTTCGATGTCTTCACGCTCGGTCGTGATTTAGCGGCAGGAGACGCGGAAGATTTGAAAGCATGGCGCATCCGCAACGAACTCGACGGCAAGAACTACGTCGGGGTCATCGGGGGTCCAGCAGGACTCGCAGACAACACAGCCATCAAGAGCGCGTATGCAGCAGGCAAACACGGCGACCTGATGTATCTTGGCATGGGTGGCGTCGACCAAGACGGAAACGTCATCTCACCGGGTGAACTCGCGGCATGGCTCGCTGGGGCGCAAGGTGGCAAAGGGATGGCGCAAGGATCGCTCACGCGCAAAATCATCGGCTTCCTCTCGGACGTCGAACGCCGCTTGACGAAGGCAGAGCGTGAAGACTTGTTTGAAGCAGGCATCGCGGTACCGATCCACAACGGGCAGGAGGTCGTCCTAGACGCTGCTATCACGTCGAGCAAGGTCATCGAAGGCACAAACCCGAGCAAACCACACCACGCGAACGGGAAGCTCCGTATTGCCTACAACGCAGCGGTATTCCAGACGTCAATCAACGAAGCCATCGAGAGCGAGTTCATCGGCAAGATCAACAACGACCTACCAGGTCAAGAAATCCTCACGTCAGCGCTCGATACGTTCATCGACTCGCTCATCGACGAGGGAGTCCTCGCACCAGGGACGGCAGTCACGCTCCATCCAGACTATCCATCGGTCGGGGATCAAATCTTCTTGTTGATCCGAGGCTATTTCATCGACGCAGCGGAACGTTTCTACATCGACTTCCAAGTCGGTAGCGTACCGACGACAGCAGCTACAGGAGGTGCGTAAGCATGGCAGTAACAGGCGACAAAACGATGTCCGGCACGGGCATGATGGTCTACTGGGCGAGCGGGACGGCGGTCACGTACATCGACCGACTCAACGTCAAGATTGAGCACGTCTACGACGACGTCCGCTTACCGCGTAAGAAAATCACGCAATACAAACATAAAGAGACGAAGATCACCGGTACGATCGGTGCATTCGAGTACTCGCAGTATCTCCAGAAGATGCTCCTTAGCGGTTCGAAGTTCCGTGGTCAGGATCGTCTCGACATTCTCGCGGAACTCGAAGACGGGGAATCTGGTGAACGCTTCTCCTACAGCATCCAGAACATCAAGCTGACGACGGGCGACCTCGCGAACTGGCAGGTCGGTGAGACCGTCAAGAAGGAATACGCCTTCGTCGCGACAGCCGCGAAGATCAAGAACGGCGACAACCGATGACGGAGGGCGGGCGACCGCTCTCTGTTTTTACTTAATCATGAGGAGGAAACGATATGGCAAACCAAGCATTGATCGCAAAGCTACTGAAACGCAAGGAAGAAGAGACGAAGATTGAGGTCGAACTGAAAGGTCTCGCGGATACGCCGTTCTACGTCAAACTCAACTCAGAAAAATACAAGGATCTACTCGAAGAGGCATCACGCCCTATCAAACGTGGGGATAAAGAAATCCCTGTGTCGGCAAAGGTACGGAGTGACCGCATCGATGCCCTCGTCGTCGTTCGAAGTCTGCATGACCATAACGAGGAGCTCGTCTTCAACGGGGAACTCTACGAAGCGCTCGACCTTGATACGACATTCGATCCAGTCGAAGCGGTGAAACAGGTCATCACCTATGCGGAAGAAAAAGCGATTCAAACAGCAGCAATGGAGTGTCTCGGCTTCATCTCGAAGCAAAAGCTTGAACAAGAGGATGAAGAACTAAAAAACTAATGCGAGGGTTGCGGCCAGACGGTATGCGACGGAAACCAGGGGAACCGGTGACGGAAGACTTCTGGGTCCATCACATGTTCCGCCTGCACGGCATCCCTCCACATGAAACATACAATTGGACAGACGGACAGAAGCGGTATGCGTACAATTCGTTAGCCGTTCAACTAGAAGAAGAGAGGGGAGTGTGACGTAGATGGCAGAAAAACGGTACACGGTCGTGTTTGATGCAAAAGACATGGCATCGAACCGCTTGAGTGAAATCGAAAAGCATGCAAAAAGCACTTCCCGTAGCTTGAGCGAGCTGACGAAGGAGACAGACGAGGCTGTTAAAGAAGCGAAACAATTAGAAGGCGCTTACCGCGACATCAACGGACGATTACGTGACGCCAATGGACGTTTCCTCAAGACGAAGGATACACTCCGGGACACGAACAGCGAGATTGACCGTTCAGGTAGCTTTTTATCCCGCATGGGTGCTGGATTAACACGAATCGGTTCGGAAGGATCGAACGCGGTCGGGCGACTCGCCACAGGACTCGGTGGTATCGTCGGCGTTTTAGGTGGCATCACGACAGCGGCAGGACTTGCAGGTGTTGCACTTGCAGGTATGGCAGCAAAAGGTGTCGTCGACCATATGATCAAACCCGCGATGACGGCAGAGATGACGCAGATGAGTATCGAAGGCTTGAGTGGCAGTCCTGAACTCGGCAAACAGATCTATGACCAAACAAAAGCGGCGGGTATGGAATCGATGTTCGCGGATCAACCGTTCATGGACACGGCGCAGATGTTCCTCAACAGCACGAAGGACCCGGAGCAAATCGCAAAAGGGGTCGCCATCACCGAACGTCTCGCGACGAAGAACCCGTCTGAAGCGATGGGCGGGGGTATGGAAGGTGCGAAGACCGCCATCAGTGAGGTCATGACGGGCGATATGACGTCCATCGCGGAACGTTTCAATATGTCCCGCGCGACGTTATCCGCCGCAGGCGTCAGTTCGACAAATGACTGGCTGGCGAACCTTGAAGCCGTCGACCGGTTGCTCGGCGAACAAGGATTCACGGACGAATACGTCAAGAAGATCAATGAATCGACGACGGGTCAATGGGAAAAGCTGAAATCGAATACACAAGGCGTCTTCGCCACGATGGGGAAAGGGATGCTCGAAGAGCTTCGCCCAGCTGCTAAAGAAATGAACGGTTTGTTTGATGATCAGACAGGGATGAACAATTTTACGCAAGCCATGAGTGATCGGTTCCGCGGCGTCTTGAAAGATGTTTTTGGTCTCGGAGAAGGGGTCGACATCACGTGGAAAGACATCCAGCAGTGGTCAGAAGATACATTCGATGGAGTTGTTGACCTTTTATCTGCTACCGGAGAAGGATTTACAGAGATGTTGACCATACTAACTGGTGGGGATTTATCCAAACCACAAGAGACATTTAAGAATTTCGGAGATGTCCTAACAGTTGTCGCTGATAAGATTCGCGAGATCACCGAATTTATGGAGAACACTGACAAGTGGGGCGACAAGATGAGTAAGTGGACTGGCATCGGTCAAGAAGGCGGCATTCAAAAGCAGATTGACGAGGGCGCTTGGTGGCTTCCGGAAGGCGCAAAGGGCGGTCGTGGGTTGATCCCGTGGATGCTCGAAGGCTTCCCGAGTGAACCGAAGAAACCAGACGGCAGTCATGCAAATGGTTTGGATTACGTCCCATACGATGGCTATCTTGCCACATTGCATGAAGGCGAGCGCATCATGACGCGTAGTGAGAACACGAGCACGGTCAATAACTCAAGCACCGTACAACATCAAGGGGTATCGGTAATGATCACGGGCAACGAGTTCATCGTCCGAAATGAGTCAGACATCGACACCATTGGTCGTCAAATCGCGCGTGAATTCATCTTAGCGGGGGCGAAACAATGAGCAAAAGCACGATCGATATCTATTTCGAGCTCCACTATACCGGCACGCAAACGAAACGTGTCAAGGTCGCGGAGAAGAAGAAGGTGAACGGCAAGTACGTCACCGTCTATGTCTACAAGAACAAGAAGGTCAAGGTCAACAAGGTGATGACGAAGAAGATTCCCATTCTTCCTGAGTCGTTGCCTTTTTCGCGTTCCCGTAACTACGAGGACATCGGCACGATCGACCGCCGGACGCATACCCGTACGGGCGCACTCAGTTCGATTTCGTTCCCGATCCAGTCGTTCTTCCCTGGTCACAAGTACGAGTTCTCACAGACAGGGTACGAGAACCCGGTCACGCTCGCGAAATGGTTCGAGGACCGGCAGGAGAACGAAAGTCGTCTGCTCGTCAAGATTCCGGCGATGAAACGCGCCATCTGGGGCAACATTCGGAACTTCGAGTGGGGCTACGAGGCAGGGACACACGACATCGTCTACACGATGCAGATCCATCAGGAACGCAAGCCGAAGGTCAAGACGAAAACAGTGAAGTAGGAGGGATCGAATGGGTTGGGTCGAGGATATCATGGAACAGTTGATACAGCAGATGCCGAAGCCGCCCGTGCGGTTGCTCGAAGGCACGGTGACGGGACTTAGTCCGCTCCAAGTGAAACCGGACGGTTCGAGCGAGAGCATCAAAGGTGCGCGCTGGAACGCGGACATCGTCAAAAAGGTCAAGGAAGGCGAACGGGTGCTGATGCAGCATGACCGCACGATCAATCGCTATTACGTGGTGGTGCGACTGTCATGAGCGTCTACTACTACCATCGCAAGAATAAGAAACGCTACACGATCACCCCGTACGTCGTTTCGTGCGACATCGCGGGGGGCGTCGATAAGTTCTACCAGACGGCGACGCTCGTCATCAGCGCGTCAGCAGGCGTGCCATACGACACGGGCGAGCGGATCCGCGTCTATACCGATTCGAGCAAGCTATTGTTCGAGGGACGCGTCTTCAAGTGTGAACGTAACGGCGACAGCAGTGTTTCCCTGACGTGTCACGATAACGCCTATTACCTGTACCGGAGTGAGGCGACCGTCGTCTCGCAAGAGATCACGCTCGAGAAGCTATTCCGGCGCATGGTCGAGGAACTGGGTCAGAAGGTCGGCTACGTCGCGAAGACGAAGAAGAAATACTTTGGTTTGGAGTTCGTCGGAGAGACGCGTCAGAGCATCCTCCAGACGGTCATGGGCATGGAGCGAGCGGCGACGAAAAAGCGGTACTATATCCGCGCGAACGCCGGCAAGCTCGAACTGCGGGAACGAGGTGCGACGCAAGGCGTTGTCATAACCCGTGGGACAGCAAGCGAGGTGCGAACGACAACGGATGCACAGAACGCCTATACAGCCATCAACTACACGGCAGAGATTGAATCGGGCGCGAAAGCGACAGGTACGTCAGACACGTCCAGCACGATGCGAACGGTCGCGGATTACAAAGGACCAGACACAATCGGAAGTAGAGAAGGTCTAGGTAGTTCCATTGCAGGAACTGATAAATGGAATGACTTGATGGTAAAAGTCGGAAAAGAGAAGGGCATCGATCCGTTATTTCTAAAAGTCATCATGACGATCGAGTCTGGCGGGAATGAACTGGCAATCGGTCCACCTACCCGTTACGGGCAAGCTATCGGGTTGTTTCAAATCATCCCAGGAGCAGTCGACACACCTGTCGATGCGAACCGACTTCGTACGGCAGAATACAACACGAAAAAGGCGGCGGACATCTTCTTGAACGAAAAAGGCAATGCTGCCAAAAACAGAGGCGTCAAGATGAGTGTCGGAGAGATGGCACATTTCTGGTTCGGGTACCTTCAAACAGCAGAAGCGCTTGCCTATAAGAAGCTTGCGGAAACACTGTATGCAGGTTTCGGTGGCGATCCCCATTCCCTCATCACGAACCCTGACAAGATTCCGTCTGGTGGCAAAGCAAAGAAAAGCGAGAGTAAAACGACGTTTCCGAGTGTTGATAACATCCGACTCGGGTCTAAAATCGGTGTCATCGTCAAAGAAATGTCCGGGAAATTCGCTTCCATCGAAGAAATGAACGCGGAGATCGAAAAATTGCAGAAGACGCTGTTGAGCGAAGAGCGAAGCGTCACTGTCTCGATGATGGGGCATGTTGCCGGAATCGCTGGGCGTAAGGTCGAGTTCGATACGACGATTGCAACAGCAAAGGGTACGTGGTACATCAAGGATCATCGTCACACGATTGATCAGTACGGGCACAAGATGAACCTGACGCTATCGAAGTACGACGAGACGCCGGAACCAGAGTATGCACCACCTGCGAACAGTGAGTTCGGGGATGAGAAACCCGTCGGTGTCAAAGGTGCCGTCCTTCCGATTGACAAAGGGAAATATAAAGTCGGCGCGTATCGCTTCAAGTCGGTTACTTTTTATTCAGGTGGCAAGCCTACCCATGCAGGTATCGATTTATTAGCACCACTTGGGACGCCGCTCAAAGCGGTCACAAACATGGTAATCATGTTGAATGATTATTCCGAAAGTTATGGCTGGTGGATCATCGCGCAAGGAAATTTAGGCGGTGGAGAAAAACAATTCGTCTACGCTCACATGAATTCGAGATCACCACACAAAGCAGGTGCGTACGTAAAAGTTGGAGAACAGATTGGCGTTGTCGGAAATACAGGCACATCAACGCAAGCACACTTGCATTTCGAAGTATGTGACCCCGTATGGGCGCGAGGCTTGACGAACAAACTAGACCCTGAAAAATTCTTTGACTTCTAAGGAGGTGTGACATGGCAGAGACCTATGACGTCTTCGACGAGCTGTTGCTCGGGATCGATGACGAGAACAATGAGAACAACGTCGTCGCGAATCAGGACATCGGTAGTGAGCTCCGGACCGCGACATGGGCGATGGACTGGCGCTCGGGACGCTTCGGTGGCAAGGTCGACGGCGACATGGCGACGGTGCACCGGACAGCGAAATACATGGTGACGGCACGCGGACAGGTCGACGTCTATCCGAAGATCACGACGCTCGACGACATCGAGACTGACTTCTACGGCTCGTACCTCTACACGCTCGTCAACCGGGCATTCCCGTCCGTCGAGGACATCGAGAATGAGATCCAAGCCTACTGTGAACTGGCGGTGACCGAACTACCGGACGTCGAGTCGATCTCGGTCGGCAACGTCACCCTCGACGGGGACAAGGTAGCATTCAGCTTTTACATCACGCCGAATAACGGAACGACGGAAGAGGTGAGTATAGATGGAATCGGAATTTGATATTGACTTGTCGCTCGTCACCCCGATGCGGGCGGTCGACGACATTCACGACGAGATGTTGCAGGTCGTCAAGGAAAACGATGCCCAAGCGAGCGTCGAGATCGGGGAACCGATTTGGGACGCGACCCGTCCTGCAGCAACGACGGCAGCGGCACTCTCGAACGACATCGGCTACGGCATCCGCGCGGCAATCCCGCAACTGTCCTACGGTGCCTATCTCGATGAACATGCAAAAGATGTCCTGACGGACGGACGGAAGCCCGGCGTCAAAGCCATCGTCCCTGTGACCCTATCCGCGATGAGTGCGGTGACGGTGCCACAAGGGACGTTTTTATATACGGAAGGTGGACTCCAGTACGTACTCGATGCGGACGCTGTGATCGTACCACCGGAAGTACAACCCGATCCCGACTACTTGATTCCCGGTGAGGTCACGACGACCGCCACGGCGAGCGAGGTCGGGATTGTCTATAACCCGGTGCGTGGGGCCATCAATACGGTAGACGGGGATTTCCGCGACATCGTCAAGGTAACGAACGAAGAAGCAACGACGCAAGGTGTTGACCAAGAATCCGACGATGACCTGAGAAGCCGCATGCGTCTTGTCGCCCGGAACCGCTCAGGCGCAGGTAACACCGATGATTATGAAGCATGGGCGCTTGAAGCGGTCGGGATCACGAAGGCGAAGGTCTTCCGCGCGGATCCGTCACCGGGTAGCGTCACGGTGCTCGTCGCCTCGAAAGAAGGCATGCCGACGCTCGAACAGGTCGCAGAAGCGCAAGCAAAGGTCAGCGCGAAAGGGGCCCTGATCGCGAAAAACTTCGTGTTTGCCCCGAATCCGTTACCGATCTCGATCGAAGCGAACATCACGATCGAGGCGGACGCCGTTTTCAGCGACGTCAAGGTCGCGTTCGAACAGGCACTACAAGACTACTTAGCCGCCCTCGCGTTCAGCGGGGAGGTCATCCGCTATGCGCAACTGTTCAACCTCTTGATTGACCAGCCGGGCATGATCGACGTCGAGAACCTGCTCGTCAACGGCGGGACGGCGAACATCACGCCAGGCGTCAAGGAGATCGCGACGCTCGGGGCGGTGACGCTGACATGACGATTACGCCACTGGCTTACGAGATGCAGCAGGAGTTCCTCGACATGAGCGCGGACTACTGGCGCGAGCACCTCGACATGAACAGCATCTTCCTCGCGGGGGCGTATGCCCTCAGCAAGCAACAGGAGACAATCGACCGCTACCTCTATTCGGAACTGCTCATCGAGACGGCGACGGACTGGGGGTTGTCGCTCAAGGAAGACTTCTACGGACTGCGAGACGGTATTGCCCGTTCTCTCGACGCACGACGTTCGCGCTTACGGGCGACGATGCGAGGCGGGAAGGCATTGACCATCGAGGACTTAGAAGCACTCGCAGGGGTGTTCACGGGTGGTCTCGTCGACATCACGATCGACTATGACCAATTCATCTATACGATCGAGTTCCGCGACACCTACGGGATTCCGGAACGGATTGAAGACGTCCAGCTCGTCCTCGCGAAGAACATCCCTGCCTACTACGCGATCGTCTACAAGTTCAAGTTCACGACGTATCACACGGTCAAGAACTACTTCGATGACTATGCGGAACTGAAAGCAACTCACCTCACCTACAAGCAACTACTCGTCCGTAAGCTCGACTACGACACGTACGACGAAGCAGAAGCGATGTACAGCACGTATGATGTGCTTGAAGCGACAGGGTTGACATATCAACAACTATCGAACAAGGAGGACAAGACATGACGAAGACATCCAATTATCAACTAACGAAAATTGACGACGCGATGCCAGCGGACGTCGTGCGGGATATCAATCGACTGGCGGACGAAACGGATAAAGTGTTGACTGACGAACTCGCCAAGATGGAACCGAAGACCAACAAAAATAAGCCGAACGGATATCCGGGACTGGATGTTAATGGGAAGATTTCTACCGCGCAGTTACCTGCCTATAAGATTGGTGACAAGGAAGTATTGTCGGTCAACCCGCAGGACAACGACACTTTAAAATTCGATGCGTTGATTGATAAGTGGCGCAACGTGCAATCGAACATCGACCGAACACCTCCCGGAAATGTCTCAGGGATTGCAGCAGACACGTCGAGTGGGTCCGTGACGTTGAAATGGACGGATCCCACCGACAGTGACTGGTATGTGACACGCGTCGTCCGAAAAATCGGAAGTTACCCAACGAGCGCGAACGACGGAACGACAGTCGTGACTTCCGCTGTAAGGGATCAATATAAAACGAATGGCTACGTCGATAACGGACTCGTCAATGGCACGCAGTACTATTATCAGTTTTTCCCGATTGATACATCACAAAATTCGAACGGGAACCCCGATAACCGTGTTAAAGCAACTCCGCAAGCGGTCATGACATTCGGGTTGTCTTGGAACAAAGCGACCGGTCAAGTGTTGCGTTTGGGTGATGCGATAGGACGGAACGTCTCAACGAACGAAGGAATCAAAACGAGCGATTTCTCGAACGTTCTCCCATGGGCAGGCATGCGTCGTTGTAACTTAGTTAGTGATGGAACGGTTACTTCCTACCAAGGGGACCCAACGTTCGCGCATGACGGGACGAAAGGAAACGTCATGGTCGAGATTCCAAAGTTCTGGTTCAAGAAGGTACCCACTGCGACAGGGTTCGAATTCTGGATCGCGAACGGTCCGGCAGCGGGCTTCATCATTCACCCCGCGTTTTACCGAGATCGCGGAACGGGTAAAGCAGACGAGGTTGAAAAACGTTATATCGGTGCGTTCTTAGGTACGAAAGTAGGGAGTAAGCTGTTCTCTTATTCGAACGTCATTGCTCTCAATCACACCGATATCGGGACGTTCCGAGAAATGGCGCAATCTCATGGTCCTGGGTGGGGCATCGAAGATTTTCATCTCGTCAGTGCAGTTCAATTGCTCTACCTCGTGGAGTATGCGAATTTCAATTCGCAAGCAGCCATCGGAATCGGAGATACTAATAATCCTTACGGGGGCGTCGACGGGGCGGTGTTGCGCGTCGGAGCGACGGCGACATATGGAAACAGTACCTACGGGAAGACAGTCGCAGAACGGTATACGCGAGCCGATACAGTGGTCAGCTATCGCGGTATCGAAGATGTCTTTGGGGCGATGAGCCGCTACGTCGACGGAGTATTTATTACTTCAGGGAACGCTTATTTAATTGGTAATCGCGCATTTAACAACACAGGACAAGGCTACACGACGACAGTACAGACGGGTTTTGGCGGAGATACTGTAGGTCAGATTTCAGATATCTTCGATTCAGTAGAAGCTGGTTTCTTGCCGAAATCGATCGAAGGGACATCGAATTCAGGATTGTATGACTACGGAACCTATTCTGCGAGTGCAAGTATTCATGTCGGAGGCGACGGGTCTGACAACTTCGCGGCCGGTATATTCCGAATGAATACCGCGAATACATGGTTCTCTGTCGGGCAATACCCGAGAGTGAGCGCACGACTTGCGTATTAAGTGAAAGGAAGTGTCGGAATGAAGGTCCGAAGTACATTGTCACCAGAACCGGTGTGGATCCGTTTCATCGATGCGACAGGTGAGGCGTTCGTGCGCCTTCGCCAGAACGTCGTACTCAAGGCAGACGACGAGAACGAACTCGAACGGCAATATTACGAATGGGACGAGGTCGAAGTGACGATCGTCGACCGCGACAACCTGATTGGGTACGTGCAGGAGAACTTCGACGCCCTGTTCACGCACGGACTCGCAGAAGAGAACAAACCGAAGCCGAAGACGGCGAAGGAGTTACGCGACGAGCAGATCAAGGCGCTACAGGATCAGAACGTAGAACTATCGGAAATGAACTTGGCATTATACAAATCGAACCTCGCTTTACAGGAATCGAGTATCGAGACGAATGAATTTTTGTTGAGCATCTATGAGATCATTTTAGGAGGCGAATGAACATGGAAGAAATGACAGAGCTACCACCATTATCACGACTCGACCAATTGGCAGTAAATGCTTACGTACGATCCATCCAAGCGGGGATGCGGACCATCAATGAAGTGCCGGCTCGTTTACAACCATATGTCTTAAAACAAATGGAGGAGATGGACAATGGGGCTAACGCTTAATTATGGATTTCCTGTTCCGGACGGAAGTGATAGCTTTAAAGCACACCGTGACTTTAAAAGGTTAGGTGAAACGATCGATGAGATATTAAAAAATGAAGTGACGCGACTTGAAAAAAACAACAATGAAATTTTATTGTTTTCATTTTTCAAAAGCACTTCTGATTTTTCGAATTCATTATATCTATCGAGTGACGGCGAAAACATCATTCGCTTAAATACGAATAGCGCTAAGTTTAACAACCAACGCGATCCATCAATCGCGTTTTTTAAAGGGCGCTTTTACATGGCGCATACAGGATACAACCCTCATGATTTCGTATTATCTCATTCAGAGGATTTGGTGAACTGGACAACAAAGACGCTGAGTGTTGGACTAGGAGGTTCTTCTTCGACAAGGATTTGGGCACCGGAAATTTTCGTCGATGGAGATAATTTCTATGTGTTGCTATCTAAGCAAATAGGTACAGATGTCGATATATCCGGAACGACCATTCCTTCGTTCCGTCCGTATATAACAAAAATGCTGAACGCCGAAAGCATGATATTCGAAAATGCTACACCTATGACGTTAGAAGACACGAATAAGATTGATCCGTGTCTAATTCGCGATAATGATTTTTACTACGTGTTTGTGAAAGACGAAAACGATAAAAAAATCGAACAATGGCGAAGTACCTCTGTGAATGGCGTGTATACAAAATTATCCGACAACATTTCGCCGATACAAGAAACGGAGGGACTTTCTGCAGTTCGTTTCAACGGCAAATTTTATTTGTATGCTGACGGGTATAAAAACGATAGAGGAATTACCTACTTCACTACAAGTACTGATTTGATCAACTGGTCTGAAAGAAAGATGTTGAAAGCGAAAGAACGCATACGCCACGGTAGTGCATTCGTTATTTCACAGGTAGAGGCAAAACAAGTTTTAATGAAATATAGAACTGCGAATACCATTTCCTCACCGAACACCTACGATTTGTATATCCCATTATCTTCACTTGCGACGAACAACATCGTTTCGGAATTAGAAGTTTTAGACAATGTGGTATACACCGTCAGCGGTTCCGAGCAAGTGACGATTTCGGGATTCAAAAACCCATCGAAAGCGAAGCGTTTTTATTTCCACATCGGCTCAAACTCGGATGCGAGCATTACAATCGCGAGTGGTTCGACTATCGTTGGAGTACCGAATAATACAAAGTGGGATGCGAAGTACGGAGAAGGGGACATGATGATCGAATTCGAGTTTGTCGAAGCATTGAATAATTTCAAGCCAAAGCAACCGAGTTTAAAAAAGTTATCTGAAAAACTGAATCTCGGCGCACGTTTTGGTTGGAAACGTGTAGACTTTACGACAATCGGTTTAACGCAATCGAACCTGGCGGTAGAGGATGGAGTAATTTACGTACTATCCGGTTCTTCAGATGCCACACTATCAGGTGTTCAAAGTTTGCCTGATGGATCGCGCTTCGGTGTAGCAGTCTTTTCAAATACGGCAAAATTAACTATCACAACTGGGACGAACATCACCGTGCCAGGGGGCTCTTTCGTGGTTGGAGCGAGTAATAACAACAACGAAGTCGTCATCGAGTTCGTGAAAGTGGCATCCTCTACATTCAGATTACGGAAGTAAACCCTAACGCCCCTGACCGGGCGTTTTTCTTTTGCCTACGGGCTTCATCATGAACCGACATCCAGACACAGACTAAACGCAGTAGGGGGTCATCGCTTGGAAGGAGCCGACAACATGGATTCCATCATCCAGACCGTGCAGAACCATGGGGAACGCATTGCGTTGCTCGAACAATCGGACGAAAAGATGCGTGTCGAAATTACCTCGATTAACGACAAACTGGGAGCTGTTGAGCGCTCACAACTCGAAATCAAATCCACGCTCAATGATGCGTCCCGTGAGACCCGCTCGGTCATCCGCGATTCGCAGGAAATGACGCGTGGGCTATTCAAATCGCAAGAGCTCGTCATCTCGCAACTAGCAACAGCACTCGAGAACGAATCCAACCGCAAGCATAAGGAACAGACGCTTAACGTGGAAGTGAAGGACAAACAAAGCGAGCGTATATGGGCGGCGTTCGGAAAATGGTCACTCATCATCGTCCCGACACTCGGCGGCATCGCCACGATTCTCGGCATCTTCTATAAATAAGGAGGCTACACCATGTACTATGACAAACGAAACCGCGCAGCACTCGCGGAACTGGCACCGAACACGAAGAAAGCCGCACTCAAATGGTACGACTTCCTCATCAAGAACGACATCGAACTGTTGATCTACGACGCACGCCGGACGTATGCAGAACAGCTCGCGAATGTTCGTTCAGGTGCATCGCAAACGATGACGTCTTATCACCTCGTCGGGCAAGCGCTCGACTTCGTACCTATCACGAATGGTAAAGCAGACTGGGCAGGCTATGGTCGTGCGGACATCAAGAAGGCGTTAGCAGAAGCAAAACGTCTTGGCTTCGAGTGGGGTGGCGACTGGGCATCCTTCGTCGATAAGCCGCACTTGCAGTACAACTACAAAGGCTACGGATCAGACAAGGTACTTGCCGCGTCTGCTGCTACACCGGCACCGAAGCCAGCGAGCAAGCCTGCTGCACCACAAGGCGACGGCAAGGCAATCGTTCCCGTTCCGAAATATCCTCTGTACCGGACACAAGAAGCGAAGAAGATGTTCCAGAAGGACATTGAACGGGTTCAACGAGCGGTCGGGGTACCGGTGACAAGTAAGTTCGATGCCGCTACCGAGAAAGCTGTAAAAGCCTATCAGAAACGTAAGAAACTCGATGCAGACGGTGTCGTCGGTAAAGATACCTGGAACATGCTCTTTTAATCCAAACGAAATGGGGAATACCTTTGACTGAAATATTACTGTTAGCGACATTAATCGCACCTGTCACACTTGGTGTAAACGAAATCATCAAGCAGGCGTTTAACGTAAAGAAGAACTTTATCCCGTTACTCGGTGTCGTCGTCGGTCTCGCCATTGGCTTTCTTGCGGCGCCGATCAGTGACATCGATCTCTATCTCCGTCTCTGGGCAGGCGCACTGTCTGGTCTGTCCGCTTCCGGCTTGTACGAGCTGACGAGCAAACGCGACGGCACAACTAAAGCATGATTCTATCCTGCCCTCACGGGTGGGATTTTTTTGTGTAACAAGTTTGTCGAAAATTGTCGCGGGAATATACTGTACAAATGACACCGCAATGACGATAATAAAGTGAATCATAAGTGCGACAAAAATCGTAATAGAAATGTAGGCATAAAATGTCTCCATATGGAGACAATTATTGTTCTCATTCTCGTAGCAAAAAAAGTAGCATGAAGGAGATGTTATACATGCGTGAACAATCATCAATCTTTGATGTCGCAAACTTCTTCCTTTCGAAAGAGAGTATGACCAACAAGAAATTACAAAAACTTTCGTATTATGCGGTAGCGTGGATTTACACGCTTCGGGGGGAAAATGTTGCACCAGATACTGAATTCCAGGCATGGCGCCACGGTCCAGTATCACCAGAACTATACGACAGATATAAAGAGTACGGGTATAGAAGTATACCTTCAGTAGCTGAGGATTTCAGCAAATTTTCAAGTGAAGAACTAGATTTACTTGAAAGTGTTTGGTACACGTACGGTGACCAAACCGGAAATTCTTTGGAGGCACTCACTCATACCGAAGATCCTTGGAAACACACGTTTAGACCAGACGCTGATAATCGATGCAAGGAGCCAATCCCAATGGATTTAATGCGCAATTTTTATAGTTCAATTTTAATTGAAGAGGATGATTGTTAAATGCCTCGCCAGTTAGCTCGCGTCAAGCCTAAGAAACCAGTAGGAAAAGCGTTAACGAACCGAACGCAAGCCCCGTTTATCATTTCATTTAAGTATAAACTCGCGAACAACTATGGTTTCAAAGAACTCCAACTTCAGCACATGAAACAATTCCAAAACTTTTTAGACCTTGTATCCGGTATGTCTTTTCAAGAGGTGGATAGTAAATTCCGGCGACCGTCTGATAGTGATGATACTTTCAACGAAAAGAATGTGGTTCACTATAAAGTGAAGGATGGTTTTCGCATTCATGGAGTCATTGAAGAAGGGCGTTTTAAAGTCATTCGCCTTGATCCAAACCATAAGTTTCACAAGTGACCCTCTGCACATGCAGAAGGTCTTTTTTTGTGCGCAAAAAGAGTGCCCGTTCAGGACACTCCCAGTTGCATCTTCAGTTGTTCCTCGAAACGCTCCCGCTTCTTTTGGCTTGCCGTGACGTCGAGCTGCATCAGGTTCTCCGTCTGCTTCAGGACATCGACCTGCAAGCCTTTCGTCAGACGGTCGAACGCGGCGAGGATCTCAGGTGCCTCTCCCGACAGTACGATCTGCGTCTTGTTCACGAGCAAAACTTTCATGTGCTCCTCCTTGTGTGAAACAGTCCGACGGTCAATGCTTATCTATACCCGGCGTGGGTATGAAGCAAACCGCACGAAACCTGCACACGAATTGCACACTGCACAGTGAATTGCACATTTTTTTATCTTCTTCTTGAAATACAATCGGTCAGAAAACCGCGTCTTATCCCCACTTCCTACTATTGAATACTACCGCTGAAAAAGGAACAGTATTATGCCAAAGAGAAGAAGTATCCAGAATCACTTCAGACGATCAATCGGGGAACAGCTGATAAACCGAATGCCCTCGTCTGTGATCAGGAGACGTATACGTATGATCCGAAGACTGGCGAACTTACGAAGTGAACAAGGATTTACCTTATTTGAGATGACGGCGGTACTGACAATCATTGCTTGTTTACTTGTTTTGTTGTTACCGGCACTGTTTGAAAAACGACCGGACTGGATTCCGCTTGAACAAGAGGTTCGTCTGATGGAACAAGATATTCAGACGCTTCGGCTTATGCAGTACTCGAAACAAGATCAAGCATTGATGCAGTTTCGATTTCGTGGAGACGGGACAGGATACCTTGTTCTTACGGATGACCGGCTGTTATGGCAACGAACGTTCCAGAATGGGCATACATGTGCCGTTCCCCCGTCAAACCGCATCATCTACTTTAAGAGCTATCACTCGATTTATGCAGCGACGTGGTCTTGCCGTTCGGCAACAGCCGAGTATGAAATTAAATTCTTACTTGGGAACTATCAAATGGCAATCCGTAAAGTGAGGTGAGAAGTATGCAGGACAAACGACAAGCGGGTTTCTCTTTGCTCGAAGTGATTCTCTCTATCGTTGCGATGGGTGTCTTCATAATGCTAGCGATCGATCCTTATCTCGATTTACGAACGAAACAAATCAACTGGGAACAAGAGACGAAACAGCTTGAGCAGATGGCGACGGATCAAGTTGAAAACCGAACAGTGTCCTATGTTCTGAAGCAAGGAGCGTGGTGCAATGAAACGACATGTCTTGCGAGCGGAATCCGGAATGACCCTCCTCGAACTATCGTTCGTCCTGTGGATCAGTCCGTTGCTCCTGTTGGCGATTTTGACGCTGACACCACTCGTTCGCCCACCAGAAGTCAATCGAATAAATGAAGAACTGTTCTTTCATACCGTAGAACGGCTCATGTGGCGGAGTACGATGTGTGAACGCGTTGGAGATGAGATTCGCGGAATGGACGTTAATCCGGGAGAGACGGCTGAAAAATGGCGTCTCGTCCGTGTGCAAGATCAACTACGCCTCAAGAAAGAACAAGGAGGTGAACTGACATACGCTCGCGATGTCAAACATTACACTGTGACAAGCACTGCCGAGATCCTTTCAATTCAGTTGAACGACAGCAAACGTTCCTTCCGATGCGTCAAGACGGATTCATCTTGATTCAGACCTTACTGTTACTTCTAGGAATGGGAGTCGTGCTCTTGATTTCTTGTCAGCAAATTGACGAAGAAATGCGCCATCATCAGTTGGAACAAGAAGCACTACAACTCGAATCTCTCATCCGCGCGGCAAAAGCAGATTGTACGAAGGATGAGACCCTCCGCTATCCAATCGGGCAAGTCAGCTGTACAGTGACCGATAAAGGCTTTAAAATGGAAGCGAGATTAGAGAATGGTCAAAGAATCGAGGCGGTCGTTACACATGAGTAAGGTTTATTTGATTGGCTTTATGGGAACTGGTAAATCAGCCGTCGGACATCGATTACGTGGACGATACACGGTCGACGAATTGGATGAACACTTCGAACAGAAACATGGACAAACGATTCCTTCTTTTTTTGCTGAGCATGGCGAAGCAGGATTTCGTACACACGAGAGCGAATTGTTGAGGAACAGCAAAGCGGAGGTAGTCGTCACAGGTGGTGGAATCGTCGAACGAGAAGAGAACCGACTGTTCATGAAAAAGGCAGGGACAGTCATTTGGATTGATACGCCATTTGATGTCATCTGGAAACGGATTGCTTCTGACTCGAATCGTCCACTCGTGACAGAACGGGAACAGGTGAAGCATTTATTCGATCGTCGCTATTCTTTGTATGCTGGAGTTGCCACTGTTCGCATTGAAGGAACGACATCAATCGAAGAGTTGGTTCATGCGATTGAAACTGTATTGGAGGAAAAGTCATGATTTGGATTACGTTAGGTATTATTTTATTGTCCATCGTAGGACTTGTGTTGTTCGGATTCATTCTTTACAAGAAGAAGCTATCTCAGGATATTCAACAATTAAAGCAATTGATGGAGCGCTTTACGATTCGTCAGCAAACCTTGCAGACGAACATTGATCATACGACGCAGCGAATCGATCAAATCAAAGGAAATATCAATCGAATCACTGAAGAAGGAAATCGTGTGAAGCAAGGAACAAGCCAATTGGTGACGGAAGGTCGTCGACTCCAGGAGGAAATCAAACGAACTGCCGGAATCAAACAATTTTGAAATGGCTTTCATGGGAAGAATATGAAACAATAGGAGAGAAGGGACAGGGTCCTTTCTCTCTTTTTCGTATGTTCCTTTTTCCGAATAATACTAGATAATTATGATTTAAATTGGTAAGATAAATTTGAAAATGGAACATTAATGAGAAGAGAGAGTGAAAACGTTCGTTAATAGGGGGATTTGTATGAGTCAGACGACATTGAAAAGAACACCATTATTCGAAACGGTTTCGAAAACCGGTAAGATGGTGGATTTTGCGGGGTTTGAAATGCCAGTTTTGTTTTCCTCGATTAAAGAAGAACACGTTGCAGTAAGAGAGAACGTCGGCATGTTCGATGTCTCGCACATGGGTGAACTGTTCGTCAGCGGACCGGATGCTCTGACATTTTTACAAGCCACGTTATCAAATGATATTTCAAAGATTGCGGTGGGGCAAGCGCAATATAACGTCTTATGCCAAGAAGACGGTGGAACAGTGGATGATTTACTCGTCTATCGTTTAGCAGAAACGGATTATCTTCTCGTTGTCAATGCTTCGAACATTGAAAAAGACGAACAACATTTACGCCACTATCTAACAGGGGACGTCACGCTTGAGAATCAATCGGAACAATATGGTCAAATTGCGGTCCAAGGACCACGGGCGGAAGCCATCCTTTCCGGTATGACACCACTTGCTTTATCGGAGATCGGATTTTTCAAGTTCCAACGAGGGACGATTGCAGGAGTGGAAATGATCGTCTCACGTAGTGGGTACACAGGGGAAGATGGATTCGAACTCTACATGGCAGCTGGTGACGCACCTGCTGTCTGGCAAGCATTGCTTGATCAAGGTGTCGTACCATGCGGGCTTGGGGCACGTGACACATTACGTTTTGAGGCATGTCTTCCGCTGTATGGACATGAATTATCAGCAACGATTTCACCCATCGAAGCCGGAATGGGTTTTGCGGTCAAACCACAAGTCAAATCGTTCGTTGGTTCGGAAGTCTTGTTACAACAGAAAGAACAAGGTGCACCGAGACGATTGATTGGTCTTGAACTACTTGATAAAGGGATTGCGCGTCAAGATGCACCGGTTTGGCATGACGGAGAAGTCGTAGGTGTCGTGACGACGGGTACGTTACCGCCGACAGTCGGAAAAGCAATCGCTTGGGCGCTCGTTCCTTCTGAAGTGGCGGAGAAAGAAGAATTTGAAGTAGAAGTACGCGGAAAACGTCTAGCAGCGAAACGAACAGCGACACCGTTTTATCGTCGCACGAAATAAGGGGGATATTTCTATGGATTTTCGTTATTTACCAATGACAACAGAAGATGAGCAGGCGATGTTACAGACAATCGGTGCAGCATCGATTGAAGATTTACTCGCTGATATCCCGGCATCCGTCCGTGATAACGGTACATTGGAAAAAGTCGGTGTACCACTTCCGGAAACGGATTTGATTCGGACACTCTCGAAGCTTGCCGACCAAAACATGAATACGAAACAATATCCATCGTTCCTTGGCGCTGGCATCTATGATCATTATGCACCTGCTGTCGTCAATCATATGTTGCTGCGCTCAGAGTTTTACACTGCCTATACACCGTATCAGCCAGAGATTTCGCAAGGTGAACTACAAGCGATTTTTGAATTCCAATCGATGATTTGTGAATTGACAGGGATGGACGTCGCGAACTCGTCAATGTATGACGGTATTACGGCGTTAGCGGAAGCGGCCATGCTTGCGTGTTCCCATACGAAGAAAAAGACGATCGTTCTTTCAGACGGCGTTCACCCGGAAGCACACGATGTCGTTCGGACGTATGCGAACGGTCCAGGACTAAACGTCGAGACATTATCGTTTGAGCAAGGTGTCACACGGATCGATCAACTCGATGCCATCGAAGACGTTGCCTGTGTCATCGTGCAGTATCCGAACTTCTACGGTCGTGTCGAAGAACTACAAGCATTGGCCGATGCGACACATGCACGTGGTGCGCTCTTCATCGTCTCTGCGAACCCACTGGCACTCGGTATCTTAGAAGCACCAGGTAAACTTGGCGCCGACATTACGATCGGAGACTGCCAACCGTTCGGAATTCCACAAAGTTTTGGAGGACCGACATGTGGTTATTTTACGACGACAAAAGCATTAATGCGTAAGATTCCGGGACGTCTCGTTGGACAGACCGTTGATGAAAACGGAAAACGGGGCTTCGTTCTGACGTTACAAGCACGTGAACAACACATTCGCCGTGACAAAGCGACATCTAACATCTGTTCGAACCAAGCGTTGAATGCACTCGCTGCTTCGATCGCGATGAGCGCACTCGGAAAACGGGGAATCCGAGAACTCGCGACACGCAACTTGCAAACGGCGTATGCATTAAAGCAAAAGCTGAAACAAGCTGGCTTGACGATCGTTGACGATGGACCGAGTTTCAATGAATTCGTTGTTACATTACCAATCGACGCGACACAAGCGAGTCAACAATTGCTCGAGCACGGAATCATCGGGGGTTTACCGTTAGGTGCTTATGACGCGGCGCGTCAAAATGAGATGCTCGTTTGTGCAACGGAATTACGGACGAATGAAGAGTTGGATCAATTCGTGACAGCGTTAGGGGGACTCACACATGAATGAGCAAACATTGATCTTTGAAATTTCCAAACCGGGTCGTATCGCCTATAGCTTGCCGCTTCCGACTGTCGATGAGGTGGCAGTAGAAGAATTGTTACCAGAGTCGATGTTACGGAAGGAAGACGTGGCGCTACCGGAAGTGTCTGAACTTGATCTCGTTCGTCACTACACGGCGCTTTCGAACCGTAATCATGGTGTGGATTCTGGATTCTACCCACTTGGTTCATGTACAATGAAATACAATCCGAAAATCAATGAAGATATGGCGCGCCTTCCTGGGTTTGCACACATTCATCCTCTTCAACCAGTCGAAAGTGTTCAAGGTGCACTCGGTTTGATGTATGATCTGCAAGAAAAACTTGCGGTCATCACAGGAATGGATGAAGTGACGCTTCAGCCAGCTGCGGGGGCACATGGTGAATGGACAGGTTTGATGCTGATTAAGGCATATCATCATGCGCGTGGTGATTTCAAGCGGACGAAGGTTCTCGTTCCAGACTCCGCGCACGGAACGAATCCGGCATCGGCATCGGTCGCTGGTTTCGATACCGTGACGGTCTTATCGGATGAACGTGGTCTTGTTGATTTAGCGGACTTAAAGAAAAAAGTCGGTGACGATACAGCGGCACTCATGTTGACGAATCCGAACACGCTTGGTTTATTCGAGTCGGATATCGTCGAAATCGCACAAGCGGTTCATGAAGCAGGCGGAAAGCTGTACTATGATGGTGCGAACTCGAATGCGATCATGGGCATCGCTCGTCCAGGGGACATGGGCTTTGATGTCGTCCACTTGAACTTGCATAAGACGTTCACAGGACCACACGGTGGTGGCGGACCAGGATCGGGTCCAGTAGGTGTCAAACAAGATTTGATTCCATACTTGCCAAAACCAATCGTCCGAAAAGAAGAAGAGCGTTATGTCCTCGACTACGATCGCCCGGAAGCAATCGGTCGCGTCAAACCATTCTACGGTAACTTCGGCATCAACGTTCGTGCGTATAGTTATATTCGGACAATGGGTGGCGCAGGACTTGCTCGCGTTTCAAAAGAAGCGGTCTTGAATGCGAACTATATGTTGGCTCGTCTCAAAGGTGCGTATGACGCGCCATACGACGTCTATTGCAAGCACGAATTCGTCTTGTCGGGTAAACGTCAAAAAGCACTAGGTGTCCGGACGCTTGACATCGCTAAACGTCTGCTTGACTTTGGATACCATCCACCAACGATCTACTTCCCGTTGAACGTCGAGGAGTGTATCATGATCGAACCGACGGAAACAGAGTCGAAAGAAACACTCGATGCCTTCTGTGATGCGATGCTCCAGATTGCAAAAGAGGTCGAAGAGACACCGGATGTCGTCTTGAACGCACCACACACGACGGTCGTCAAACGGATGGACGAGACACTTGCTGCTCGAAAACCCGTCTTACGCTACGAACCAAAACAAGAAGTACACGCATAAGCTGTTTCATAAAAAAGAGGACCTCTCCGACGAAGGAGAGATCCTCTTTTTGCGATGAACGAAGCATTAGCTCCGTTTGATTTTTCCTGACCACTGCTTGAATCCGCCTTTTAACTGATACAGATTCGTATAGCCTGCTTTTTTCAAGACTTTTGCAGCCTGTGAAGAACGCATGCTACCTTGACAATACAAGTAAATCGGCATGTCTTTTCGTAATTCCTTCGAGCGCATCTTCATTTGGCTGACCGGGATGTTACGGGCACCTACGATGTGTCCACCTTTGAATTCCTGTGTCTCGCGAACATCGACGATTTGTGCTTTACGGTAGTTCGCACGGAATTCTTCTTGCGACAATTTCGTGATGCCTTTGACCGGCATGAAACGCCAAGCGATGTAGGCGATCAGCGCGACCCATAATACGATCGTAATGATAGTTCCAGTTTCCATATTCGACTTCCAACCCCTTCGTTCGTTTAACCTCTGTTTCATTATAGTCAACGAAATCGATTTCGGCAATCGACTCGTGATTGCGCGACCGAGAATGGGTTTGATACACTAAGACGGAAACGTTTTGGGGGTGCTCAAGTGAACAGAGAGTGGCAAGTGTTGACGACGCCGGCGATGGAGCCGGCAATGAACATGGCAATCGATGAAGCATTGATTCAGTTCGTCGGGCGGGGGGAGATCGCGCCGACGCTTCGTTTTTACTCATGGGAACCACGTGGATTAAGTGTTGGTCATTTTCAACGGGCAACCCGTGATATCGATCGAAAGCGGATTGCAGAGCTCGGGATTCCGATCGTGCGTCGGATGACAGGAGGACGCGCTGTTTTGCATGCGGACGAGTTGACATACAGTGTCGTCATCCCGGAAGATACAGAAGGTTTACCACGCACGGTCATCGAAAGTTATCGGATGTTGACGGAAGGGATTCGCAAAGGATACCATCACCTCGGCATTCCGGTCGAGTTTTCCGTACCGTTGACGGAAGAGGAAAAAGAAGAATTACGGAAGCCGAAATCAGCCGTCTGTTTTGATGCAGCATCGTATTATGAACTTGCTGTCGGAAAACGGAAAGTCGCAGGAAGTGCACAAGTCCGCCATCAAGGCGTTGTCTTACAGCACGGTTCGGTCCCACTCTCTGTCGATGAAGGTGAATTGTTTGATTGTTTCTTGTATGATGATGAGTCGACGCGCGAGCGGATGAAAGCGCGTTTTTCAGGAAAAGCTGTCGCTTTGAACGAGCTAGCAGGTCGCGCTGTCGCATTTGACGAGGTACGAGAAGCGTTCACGAAAGGCTTCGAAGACGCGCTTGATTTGTCGTTCGTTCCGTTGACATTCACGAGTGAGCAGTGGCAGGAGATTGAGCGTCTTGCCGAGAAATACCGTAGTGATGAGTGGAACTGGAAACGCTAATGAATGAAATGGGAAGGTGATGTCGTGCCAACTCCGAGTATGGAAGATTATTTGGAACAAATTTATAAACTGATTGAAGATAAAGGATACGCTCGCGTATCGGATATAGCGGAGTCGTTAGGAGTTCACCCGTCCTCGGTAACGAAGATGGTTCAAAAGCTCGACCGGGAGACGTACCTTGTTTATGAAAAGTATCGGGGTCTCATGCTGACACCTAAAGGACGCAAAATCGGAAAGCGTCTCGTGGAACGACACGCCTTACTTGAAGATTTTCTTCGTCTCGTTGGTGTGGATGAAGAACTGATCTATAAGGATGTCGAAGGAATCGAGCATCATATTAGTATCGAAGCGTTGGATAAGATTAACGGAATGATTCAGTTCTTTGCGGAACGTCCTGGTTTGAAAGAGGAACTGCATCGCTATCAACAAGCCCATCCAGAGGATTGAGGCTTGTTTTTTTATAGTTCCTTGCTAAAAAAAGTTCTCAAACACGAACGATTCATTACATTTTTATGATAAAGTGCGCATTTCAAGGTAGATATGCTATACTGAGCCTGAAAATGGACGAAGGGGGTGGCGGGTGTTCGCACCTTGTCATGGAAATCACTATTAAAGAAAAATTAGTGTCGGAGTCACAACTGAAAGAAAAGGTTCGTGAATTAGCACAACAGATCGAAGTGGATGCGGCTGGGCGTCAAATCGTTCTCGTCGTCGTGTTAAAAGGGTCGATGGTCTTTGCTGCCGATTTGATGCGTGAAATCAAAGGAAGCGTTCAAATTGATACAGTCGCGTGCTCTTCTTACGGAACAAAGACCGTCTCTTCCGGGCGTGTTCAGTTGAAGAAAGATCTCGATCTCGATGTGCAAGGGAAATATGTCGTCGTCATAGAAGATATCATCGACACAGGGCGGACGCTCCATTTCTTATGTGATCACATGAAATTACATCAACCCGGAGTTCTCAAAGTATGTACATTGCTTGATAAACCGGCACGTCGTGAAGTAGAACTCGACGCAGACTATGTCGGTTTCGAGATTCCGGATTACTTCGTTGTTGGGTACGGAATCGATTGTGCGGAGGAATACCGCAATCTACCGTATATCGGTTGGGTTGAAACGGATTGAACACGAAAAAAGGAGGTTCGTCGCATGACGAATCTCCTTTTTAATGTACTTCTGAAATTAGAAAGCACGTTTTTTCTTTTTGCCTTTTTTTCCTTCGATAACTGTCAGATGAGGCGCTTTTGAACGATCCCGCAACGGTCTGACTTTATTCGATGCCGGCGCTTTTGAAGACTTGACCGGTTTTTTCTTAAAGTCTGTCCGGCGAACAGAATTCGAAGAGCCATGCATCTTTTTTGATTGAGCGACGGATTTTCGGTACTGAGCATTTGCGCCCGTTCCGACGCTTCGATTACGAGTCAGGAACTTAAAGAGCAAGAAGATGATCCCGGCGGTAATCCCGAAGAACAGCAATTGTGAAAACAGACTACTTGGATTATTGACGAGTTTATATCCGAAGCCGACAAAAGCGAACAGTAACACGACGAGTGCAAATGTAGAACCAATGCGTTGTCTGATCATAATATCACCCCTGTTATCGATTAACCCAGTGCATTCTCATGTAGGTTATGTTCCTGTTTTTCCAATGCTTCAAACGCATAAATCGCAACCTCGATCTGTGCATCGTCCGGTTCTTTCGTCGTCAAGTATTGTAACCATAGGCCAGGCAAGGCGATGACGCGAAGTCCTTTGATGTGCTGTGCTTTGTTCGTCAGCTGCAACACTTCAAATGAAAGACCGATGACGACCGGTAATAAAGCGATCCGGCAGACGAGACGCAACCAGAGCGGATCCGTTGGCACGATCAGATAGACGAAAAATCCGACGATGACGGTGAAGATCAAGAAACTCGAGCCGCAACGGTAATGAAGACGACTGCTGACGCGAACGTTTTCGACCGTGAGTGGGCGTCCTGATTCGACGCAGTTGATGACCTTATGCTCTGCACCGTGATATTGAAAGAGTCGTTTGACGAGCGGAGTCAATGAAATCACGTAGAGGTAACTGAACAAAAGCGTTAATTTGATTGTTGCTTCGATGACATTTTGAATGACATGTCCTGATAAAGCAGGGAACACATCGAATAGTGACGCAAGGAAAGCAGGTAGTAATGTAAAAAGTAATTTACCGAAGAAGAATGATAGGACTCCGACGACAGCTACGCCGAGCCATTTCGTCAATGGACTAGCCGTTGACTCTTCTGGTTGTTCTTCACCGGGTTTAACGCCGTAGCGATCACTTGCGAAATTCATGTGACTGGCACCATTCGCTGAGGACTCCATCAAAGCGAACAAGCCACGCAGAAGTGGGATTTTTTTGCCTTTGGCGATTCGTGGTCGAATCGGTTTTTGTTGGGCGAACGTCTCGATCGATTCATCATTTCGACGAATCGCAGAGACCGCATGGGTCGCATTTTGGAACATGACGCCTTCGACGATGGCTTGACCACCGACCGGCGGATTAGTCGTTTTCATAATAGAACGCATCCCGTCTTCATTAAAATTAGGTGTATCGTCAGTGTACTTGATTTACGACAAAAAAACTATGTTCGACTCGTCAAAAAGAGGTAATCTTTAGGAGTCGGAAATCGGGTTATGATACAATGAAAAAGAATTCGAGGAGGTGTTTTTTTGCGTGTCTTGATATTAAACGGACCAAACTTGAATTTACTCGGAACACGCGAACCGGATACATACGGAACGGCAACGTTAGCTGACTTAGAACACGAGCTTCGCGCTTATTTTCCGAACATTCAGTTTCGGTTCGAGCAATCGAACCATGAAGGACGATTGATTGATGTTCTTCACGAGGAACGGGGAGCGGACGGTATCGTCTTCAATGCGGCTGCCTACACGCATACGAGTATCGCGTTACGTGACGCGATTGCTGCGATCGAAGCACCCGTCATCGAGGTTCATCTATCGAATGTCCATGCGCGTGAATCCTTCCGGCATCATTCGATGATTGCACCTGTCTGCCAAGGAATCATCGCTGGACTTGGCATGACGGGATATCGTCTGGCAACGGAAGCACTCCAAGCTTTACAACAATCGGAACAAGGGGGAAATCAATCATGAAACAACGGATCGAGGCGTTACAAGCAGCTTTAAAGGAACGGGACCTTCCAGGATTACTCGTCACGAAGGCAGAGAACATTCGATACATTTCCGGCTTCACAGGCTCAAGCGGTGCATGTCTCGTAACAGAAGAGCAAGCGTACTTCGTGACGGATTTCCGTTACACGGAGCAAGCGGCAGACCAAGTCAAAGGAATGGAGATCGTTCAAATCGAACGTTCGATTCCAGAGACGATGGGCGAATTGATGGCAGGAGCGCGTGTTCGCGCGGTTGGTGTCGAAAAGGATGCGATGACACTCGGTGCTTTTGAAGCATACGATCAAGCTTCGGCAATCGAGCTTGTTCCGACGACAGGAATCATTGAAAACCTACGCTTGATTAAGGATTCGTCAGAGATTAAGATGATTAAGGAAGCGGTGGAGCTCGCAGACGCGACCTTCCAACACATCTTGACGTACATTCAACCAGGACGAACGGAACTTGAAGTATCAAATGAACTAGAATTCTTCATGCGTAAGCATGGAGCGACGTCTTCTTCTTTCGATACGATCGTGGCATCGGGCTATCGTTCTGCCTTGCCGCACGGTGTTGCCAGTTCGAAGGTCATTGCGACAGGCGAACTCGTCACGCTTGATTTCGGAGCGCTCTTGAACGGTTATGTTTCAGATATCACACGGACTGTCGCAGTCGGTCCGATCAATGCTGAATTGCAGAAAATCTACGATACAGTCTTGCAAGCGCAACTAGCGGGTGTCGATGGCTTAAAACCAGGCATCACTGGGATCGAAGCAGACGCATTGACGCGTGATATCATCAAAGAAGCGGGATACGGCGAGTACTTCGGTCACTCGACGGGACACGGTATTGGTCTAGAAGTACATGAAGGACCTGGCTTGTCGTTCCGCTCTGAGACAAAACTTGAACCGGGCATGATCGTTACGGTCGAACCAGGTATCTACGTGCCGCAAGTTGGCGGATGCCGGATTGAAGATGACGTCTTGATCACGGAAACAGGTCGAGAAATTCTTTCGTCTTCACCAAAAGAACTGATCACTCTCTAATTCAGAGTGACGGAACATTTTAGGAGGAACCATTCATGGTATCAGTAAACGATTTAAAAACAGGATTAACGATTAAGACTTCAGACGGTATGATTTGGCAAGTACTTGAATTCCAACATGTTAAACCAGGTAAAGGGGCAGCGTTCGTTCGGACGAAAATGCGTAACATCCGTAACGGAAACATCCAAGAGATGACATTCCGTGGTGGTGAGCGTGTCGAGCGTGCACACATCGAGCGTAACAAGATGCAATACCTTTACCCAATGGGCGAGACTTACGTCTTCATGGACACAGAATCGTATGAGCAATTGGAATTGACGACGGCACAAGTCGAAGCAGCTCTTCCATACTTGCTTGAAAACATGGAAGTTCAAATCGCGGTTTACAACGGCGAAATCCTCGGTCTTGAATTGCCGAACACAGTCGTCATGACGATCGTTGAAGCAGAGCCTGGCGTTAAGGGTGATACAGCTTCGAACGTCAAGAAAAATGCGACAGTTGAGACAGGTCATATCATTCAAGTTCCACTCTTCATCGAAGCAGGCGAAAAAGTAACGGTTGATACACGTACAGGTGATTTCACAGGTCGTTACAACGGATAATATTGAAACGACAAGACGTCTCTCACCTTTTATCAGGTCGAGAGACGTCTTTTTTCATCCGGCATGACTTGCATCCAATGGTATGACCAGTTAATATAAGTATTTGAGTAGGCATTAGCACCTGGTATAATAATTGTGAATACAGCATAGATGGGGGAAGAATGACAGATGAAAATCGATCAGTTGAAACAAGTACTCGAAATGCTCGATCAGTCGAGTGTAAATGAACTCTCACTCGAAACGGATACGTATAAATTAAAGTTGAAGAAACAAGGAGAAACAGTGACAGTCTCGCACCAAGCACCCGCTGCTCCAGTGGCGGCACCTGCTCCTGTGAAACAAACAGCGGCACCTGTTGAAGAAGAAGCAGTCGCTGACGATACGGTCACGATCAATGCCTTGATGGTCGGAACGTTCTATTCTCGTCCGAATCCGGATAAACCGGCATACGTCAAAGTCGGGGATCAGATCGAAGTCGGTCAAGTCGTTTGTGTCCTTGAAGCAATGAAACTCTTCAATAACTTAAACTCGGAAGTATCTGGAACGGTCGTCGAGATTCTTGTCGCCGATGGAGATCTCGTTGAATTCGGTCAACCACTCTTCCGGATCCGTCCGTAAACGGGGGTGAACAGCATGGAAAAATTATTGATTGCCAACCGTGGAGAAATCGCCGTCCGTATCATTCGAGCGGCAAAGGAACTTGGAATACAGACCGTTGCTGTCTACTCGACGGCGGATAAGGAAGCGTTACACGTTCGCTTAGCAGATGAGGCATATTGCATCGGTGAAGCAAGTTCTGCTTCATCCTACTTAAACGTTACAAACATCCTTGCGATCGCAACGAACCGTCAAGTCACGATGATCCACCCGGGTTATGGTTTCTTAGCTGAGAACGTCGATTTTGCTGAGATGTGTGAAGCGTGTGGGATCAAATTTGTTGGTCCGACGTCAGATGCGATCCGTCAGATGGGAATCAAGGACGTTGCGAAGAAAACGATGATCGAATGCGGAGTACCCGTCGTACCTGGTTCAGATGGAACGGTCACGGACGAAGAAGCGGTCGCGCTAGCGCAAGAAATCGGTTATCCGGTCATCATCAAAGCGACAGCAGGTGGCGGTGGTAAAGGGATTCGGGTCGCTCGTTCGGAAGAAGAGTTGATCAATGGTCTAAGTGAGACGCGCCGTGAAGCGAAACAAGCCTTCGGAAACGGAGACGTATACTTAGAACGCTTCATCGAAGAATTCCGCCATGTTGAAGTACAGGTGCTTGCTGACCGGCACGGTAATGTCATTCACCTCGGGGAACGAGATTGTACCGTTCAGCGCCGGATGCAGAAACTGATTGAGGAAGCACCATCTCCTGCGGTCAGTGAAACGACACGGTTGAAGATGGGCGAGGCTGCTGTAAAAGCAGCAAAAGCGATTCAGTATACAGGAGCTGGAACGATCGAATTCATTTTCGTCGAAGAAACGGAAGAATTCTTCTTCATGGAGATGAACACGCGCATTCAAGTGGAACATCCAGTAACGGAGATGATCACAGGATTCGATCTCGTTCAAGCACAACTCCAAGTCGCGCTCGATCATCCACTTGCCGTTAAACAAAAGGATATCAAGTTCCATGGTCATTCGATTGAATGCCGGATCAATGCCGAAGATCCAGACCATGATTTCCGTCCGTCTGCTGGACGTGTCACACAATATGTGACACCGGGCGGAATGGGCGTGCGCATCGATAGCGCGGTCTATCCAGGGTACATGATTCCACCATACTATGACTCGATGGTTGCGAAGTTGATCGTTCATGCAGAAACACGGGAAGAAGCATGCGCGAAAATGGAACGTGCGCTAGCTGAATTTTGGATCGAAGGTGTTAAAACGACGATCCCGTTCCACGAACGGGTTCTCAGTCACCCGGTATTCCGTCGTGGTACATTTACGACGAAATTCGCAGAGCGTGAGTTAAAAGGTACGATGGTAAACTGAATCAGGACGGGAGTTTGTGCGACGAACTCCCGTCTTTTTTTGGCGTTCTCTATGTTTTTTAAAAGAGGAATGTGCTAAACTAACTGATTGAGAACGACAAAAAAAGGAGCACGCAAAATCATGATGAAACGACACATGGCACGCGAACTCGCAGTCCAATCTTTGTTCCAAATGGAACTTTCGGATCTGACTGCACAAGAGGCCATTGAATTCGCGGTAGAAGGTAAGGAATACGATACATTCGTCGAGCAATTGGTGAACGGTGTCGAAACGAACAAAGAAACAATTGATCAGCATATTCGAGAAGCACTCGTCAACTGGTCGTTCGAGCGACTTGGAAACATCGAGCGGACGATTCTTCGCTTGGCCGTCTACGAATTGTTGTTCGAAACGAACATTCCGGTTCGAGTAACGATTAACGAAGCCATCGAATTGACGAAGGCGTTCGCAGATGAAGAAGCGACGAAAATTGTGAACGGTGTTCTTGGTAAAGTGGCACAAGGCGTCGTCAAAGAAAATTCATAAACCGATTTAAAACCGAATAGAGACAAACAGACAGAAGAGTGAATCGAACTTTTTGGGGGAGTGGACAAATCATGGCAGTAGTAATCGATGGAAAACAGGTAGCCCATTCATATCGTATGAAGCTGAAAGAAGAAGTCGCACGTCTGAAAGAACAGCGGATTCAACCGCAATTGACTGTCATCTTGATTGGTGAAGATCCAGCTAGTCAATCTTATGTACGCGGAAAAGAGAAGGCAGCGAAGGAAATCGGAATGGATTCAGAGTTGATCCGACTTCCGGCAGAAACAACGGAATCAGAACTCCTTCATTTGATTGAACGCCTGAACGTAGATGCGAGTGTCCACGGGATTCTCGTTCAATTGCCGTTGCCAGACCATATTGATGAGAGCAAGGTCATTTTTGCGATTTCTCCTGAAAAGGACGTCGATGGCTTCCATCCTGTCTCTGTCGGGAAGATGATGATTGGTGAACCGACATTTTTACCATGTACACCAAACGGTATTCTCCATCTCGTAAAAGAAATGAATGTACCGATCGCGGGTCAGCACGTCGTTGTCGTCGGACGGAGTCAAATCGTCGGAAAACCCGTCGGTATGTTGTTCTTGAATGAATCGGCTACCGTTTCATACTGTCATTCAAAAACTGCAGACCTCGGTGCGATGACACGCCAAGCGGATATCTTGATCGTCGCAGTCGGTGTACCGAAGCTGATTACTGCAGATATGGTGAAACCGGATGCCGTCGTCATTGACGTCGGTGTCAACCGTGTCGATGGTAAACTCGTCGGTGATGTTGATTTTGATACGGTACAAGACGTTGCATCGATGATTACACCTGTTCCGGGTGGCGTTGGTCCAATGACGATCACGATGTTACTGCATAACACGATCGAGGCCGCGCAATGAGTGAACCTCTTCACGTTTCCGATTTAGTCCACTATGTCAAACGTGAACTAGAAGGCGACGCCCTTCTTCAACAAGTCCAGGTGGTGGGAGAAGTGTCGAACTTTAAACGACACTCTTCCGGTCACCTTTATTTTACGTTGAAGGACGAACAGTCACGGATGAAAGCCGTCATGTTTGCTCGGGATGCGAGTCGGGTCAAGACAGACATACGCGACGGCATGCGTGTCGTCGTCACGGCACGCTTATCCGTCTACGTCTCTTCTGGAGAAATGCAACTCTATGTCGAACGGATGACGGAAGATGGTGTGGGCGCGTTATACGAGGCGTTTTCTCGCCTGAAAATGGATCTTGAAGAACGTGGTTGGTTTGATCCTGCGATCAAACAACCGTTGCCTGCTTTTCCGGATCGGATCGGGATCATCACATCGCCAAAAGGAGCGGCGCTTCATGACATTGCAACGACACTCCGGCGTCGTTATCCGCAAGCAGCCATCGTCTTCGCGCCAGTTCTTGTACAAGGAGCAGACGCGGCACCTCAAATCAGTCGTGCTATTCAACTGATGAACGAGCATGCTGCCTGTGATGTGTTGATCATTGGTCGTGGTGGCGGTTCAATCGAAGAGCTGTGGGCATTCAATGAAATGTCTGTCGTGACAGCCGTGTTTGAATCACGTATCCCAATCGTCTCTGCTGTCGGACATGAGACTGATTTTACGATCAGTGATTTCGTCGCCGACGTTCGTGCTGCTACACCAACAGCGGCGGCAGAACTTGTCACTCCGGAAGCAGAGGCACTCGTCCGTCGTGTCCAGGATGTAGAGCGACGTTTGGAACGAACGTATACACAACTCCTTAAGAGTAAACAGGAGCAAGTGACACGTCTAGCTGCGAGTTACGGTCTTAAATCGCCACGTGTTTTACTCGGACTAAAGCAGGAACAACTGGACCGGACGGAAATGTTGCTCCAAAAAGAGATGCAGTATATCGTGACCCAAAACCGACAGCAGGTGGAGCGTCTTCACACACGCTTAATGCGAATACCAGTACGTGATCGATTCGTACAACAACGAGCAACGATTGAACAGTCGCGTCGTCGACTCGAAATCGTGCGTCGGCTTTTGCAATCGAAACAACAACAAGTGCGTCATGTGCTCGCGCGACTCGACTCCGTCAGTCCGACGCATGTCCTGATGCGCGGCTATACGTATGTCGAACAGGATGGACAAATTGTTCGTTCCGCGAAGGCATTAACAGCGTCTTCGTTCGATATCCGATTCCATGATGGAACGATTCGTGCCAAACGAGAGGATGGGGAGTAAGGATGGAGACGGAACAATCTTTTGAAGAAGCACTAGAACGACTAGAAGAGATCGTCACGTTACTCGAAGAGGGCGAAGCTCCGCTAGAACAAGCGATGGCTCTTTATGAAGAGGGCGTCAAACTGACAGCTCTTTGCCAAGGAAAGTTATCCGTTGCTGAGAAAAAACTCGATCAGATCCTGGAGCAAGATGGTACGCTGCGGGAAAAAGGAGGAGCACAATGATTGCCTTGCATGAATGGAAGACACAAGTCGAAAACAAAATGGCAGAGTTCATGGAGCGACTCGATGCACCCGACCGTTTACGTGACTCCATGCGGTATTCACTTGATGCCGGTGGGAAACGGATTCGTCCGGCCTTGATTTATGCAGTACTCGATGCCTTCTCAATCGACCGCTCAAAAGGAGATGCTACTGCTGCGGCACTTGAGATGATTCATACATATTCGCTGATTCATGATGACCTTCCGGCAATGGACGATGATGATCTCCGTAGAGGTCGTCCGACGAATCATATCGCTTTTGATGAAGCAACAGCGATTTTAGCAGGGGACGCATTGCTCACGAACGCATTCAGCTGCCTCCTCGAGACACCAGCTTCGCCAGAAGTGAAGCTTGCGCTCGTCGAACGATTAGCGGCGGCGGCAGGAGCTTCTGGTATGGTCGGTGGACAACTCGATGATATGCTCGGTGAGCGTGGTGGCATAAATGATGTAGCGGAGCTAGAATCGATTCATCGTCGAAAAACAGGAGCACTTCTCGTCTTTGCGGTCGAAGCAGGCGGGTTGCTCGCCGCAGTTAGTCCGAGAGATCTTGAGCACCTGCATCAATATGGTCGCCATCTCGGCATTGCTTTTCAAATTCAAGATGACATCTTAGACGTGACAGGAGATGCTGAAAAAATCGGCAAGCCGGTTGGTAGCGATGAAGAAAATGAAAAAGCGACGTATCCGAAACTCCTCGGTCTTGAAGGTGCGAAACGTGCACTGACAGCTCAGGTAGAAGCAGCAGAACAGGCGATTGAAGCACTATCGGTCGAAGCGACGACACTTAAGGAACTGCTAGACTTCGTGGTCAAGCGTGACCATTAAGCAGGACGACGCATCGTGCGTCGTCTTTTTCTATGCTGACAATGGCGCTCGATAGATTGTTCTAGTACAATGTAGGGTACAAACCCTATAAGATTGTAAGGAAAAGAGGCGGTAAGGTATGAAATTGACAGAAATACAGGATCCGTCATTTTTAAAGCGTATGTCGGTCTCCGAACTCGAAGTTTTCGCAGGCGATATTCGGCGCTTTTTGATTGAAGAATTAGCGACGACAGGTGGGCACTTGGCACCGAATCTTGGAGTCGTCGAGTTAACGCTTGCACTGCATCGTGAATTCGACAGTCCAAATGACAAGTTCGTCTGGGACGTCGGACACCAAGCCTACGTGCACAAGATTCTCACAGGACGCGCGAGCCAGTTTGATACGCTCCGTCAGCATAAAGGACTTTGTGGATTTCCGAAACGCAATGAAAGCGTGCATGACGTCTGGGAGACAGGGCATAGCTCGACGTCCTTGTCAGCAGCAATGGGGATTGCTGTTTCAAACGAATTGAGCGGTAAGGATGACCGGGCAGTCGCGATCATCGGTGATGGGGCATTAACAGGCGGTATGGCCCTCGAAGCATTGAATCACATCGGAGCAGAGCAACAAAACGTCATCGTCATCTTAAATGATAACGAGATGTCGATTGCACCAAACGTCGGTGCGATGCATCAAATGCTAGGACGGATTCGTTCATCTCGAAAAGTACGTTTTGCGCAAGACGAGCTTGAAGCATTGATCAAAAAGATTCCGGTCATTGGCGGACGTTTGGAAAAAGGAAGCGAGAAATTGAAAGAAGCCGTCAAGGGAGCGCTCGTTCCTGGGATGTTCTTTGAAGAACTTGGTTTCAACTATTACGGTCCGGTCGATGGACACGATCTTAATGATTTGATCGAACAGCTCAATTACGTGAAAAAAGAAGAAGGACCTGTCCTGCTTCATGTCATCACGAAAAAAGGGAAAGGTTATCGTCCGGCAGAGTTTGACGGGGTCGGTACATGGCACGGTCTTGGACCATACAAGATGGAGTCCGGCGAAGTCATTAAAGGAAAATCAAAAGCACCAAGTTATTCCTTTACGGTAGCGGATACCTTGACGAAGATGGCACGCGACGATGAAAAGCTGACGTTGATCACACCAGCGATGAGTGTTGGCTCAAAACTTGATTGTTTTGAAAAAGAATTTCCAGAGCGGATGTTTGACGTTGGGATCGCGGAACAACATGCTGTTACGTTCGCAGCTGGTCAAGCGACGCAAGGCATGAAACCCGTTGTATCAATCTACTCGACGTTCTTCCAGCGCGCATACGATCAACTCGTGCATGACGTGGCGCGTCAAAATCTGGACGTAACGTTTACGATTGACCGATCAGGTCTTGTTGGAGCAGATGGAGAGACACACCAAGGGGTCTTCGATATTGCTTTCATGCGCCACGTGCCGAATATTCGAATCGTCATGGCAAAGGATGAGAATGAACTACAGCACTTGCTCTATTCAGCTGTTAAATACGAAGGACCAATCGCCGTTCGTTTCCCGCGTGGCGAAGGACTTGGTGTACCAATGGATGAGACATTGCATGAAATTTCGCTCGATACGTGGGAAGTTGAACGTGAAGGAACAGATGTCGCCATCCTTGCATTCGGACCACAAGTGCAAGACGCGCTCAAAATCGCGGATCTCTTAGCAGGCGAATTATCAGTTCGTGTCATCAATGCCCGGACGATCAAACCGCTTGATGAGAAGATGCTGAACGCTCTTTACGCAGAGGGAATTCCGCTTGTGACACTGGAAGAAGCCGTCCTAAAGGGTGGATTCGGATCAGCTGTCCTTGAGCATGCGAACGAGCAGGAAGCATTCCCACGCGTCAAACGCTTCGGTATTCCGGATTGGTATATCGAGCACGGCGGTGTGAATGAGTTACTGGAAGAAATTGGACTATTACCTGGACAAATCGCAGAAGAAGTACGCGCTTTCGTCAATCAAGGAAAGAAACAGAGTGTGTGAAGATTCATGGAAAATGTAAAGAAAATCCGCCTCGACGTTCTTCTCGTCGAGCGCGGTTTGTTTGAAACGCGTGAAAAAGCGAAACGGTCGATCATGGCTGGACTCGTCTTTAGTGGCACGGAACGATTGGAGAAGGCCGGTGAAAAGGTTAAGTCCGATATCGATTTGCACGTAAAAGGTCAGTTGATGCCTTATGTGGGGCGTGGTGGCTTTAAGATGGAAAAGGCACTTCAAGTATTCGATTTTGATGTCACGGGTAAAACAGGTCTTGATATCGGATCGTCGACAGGTGGTTTTACCGACTGCTCCTTACAAAATGGAGCAGCACATATGTATGCACTTGATGTCGGTTCCAATCAGCTGGACTGGAAGCTTCGCTCGGATGACCGCGTGACGGTGATGGAAAAAACGAACTTCCGGCATGCGACACCAGACATGTTCCCTGTCGCGCCGCAGTTTGCGACGATCGATGTCTCGTTCATTTCATTACGTTTGATGCTTCCGCCATTGAAGATGATCCTCGTTGAAGGAGGAGACGTCATGGCGCTCGTCAAACCGCAATTCGAAGCAGGTCGTGAGGATATCGGTAAAAAAGGCATCGTGCGTGACGAGCGGATTCATGTCCGAGTTCTCGATGAGATGATCGAATTCTTCATTCAACAAGGGTTCTATGTCAAGCAGCTCGACTATTCTCCGATTACCGGTGGAGAGGGCAACATTGAGTTCTTGTTGCATGCACGCCTTGGTCAACCAGGGCTTGATCCGTCCGTTCATGCGGCGGAGACGGTCAAGCTAGCGCATGCTAGTCTTTAAACGAACAGATGATAAGGAAGACGGATCCGGTTCATGGGTCCGTCTTCCTTGTTGTGTGACAAGATGAAAACCGGATAATAAAATGGGAAACGTGGACTTTTGATGATTTATTGGATTACAATAGTAACATCGAAGAATACTGTGAGGTGCAGGAATGACAAAGGGGCAACGGTTGATTAAGATTCGGGAGATCATCACCCAATCAGAAGTAGAAACCCAGGATGAATTGGTAGAGGAATTACGGAATGCAGGATATAAGGTGACACAGGCAACGGTATCACGAGATATCAAGGAACTCCATCTCGTGAAGGTCCCGTTGAATGATGGACGTTATAAATATAGCTTACCCGCCGACCAACGCTTCAACCCACTCGGGAAATTGCGGCGTCTGCTCGGAGATAGCTTCATCTCGATTGATTCTGCGCAAAATCTGATCGTCATGCATGTCCTGCCGGGAAATGCGAATGCAGTCGCTGTCTTACTAGATCATTTGAGCTGGAGCGAACTGCTTGGAACGGTGTGTGGGGACGATACGATCCTATTGATTGCACGAAGTGAGGAACAAGCGAAAGAAGTGACGGAACGAATTTTAGAAATGCTGTAAGGAGTTGACAGGATGCTAGCTGAATTATCGATCAAACAATTTGCGATCATTGACGAGCTACAGATCGACTTTAAAAAAGGAATGACCGTCTTGACTGGGGAAACAGGTGCCGGTAAATCGATCGTTCTCGATGCGATCGGATTATTAATTGGTGGACGTGGATCCGCGGAATTCGTTCGATACGGGGAAGATCGGGCGGAACTAGAAGGATTGTTTCTGATTGAAGACGACCATCTCGTCTATGATCTTGCAGAAGAGTATGGCATCGATATCGAAGACGGATTGATCATCTTGCGACGTGATCTTTTCGCGACAGGAAAAAGTGTCTGTCGCGTCAACAATAAGCTGGTCACACTGACGATTTTACGTGAGTTCGGACGTGTCCTCGTCGATATGCACGGGCAACATGAACATCAGCATTTAATGGACAGTACGTACCATCAAGCGATTCTCGATGACTTCGCGCAAGAGGCGATCGCGCCACTCCTTCAAGCCTATCAGTCCGGTTATCAAACGTATGAAGAAAAACGGACAGCGCTACAATCGCTCGCACAAAGCGAGCAAGAACTCGCCCAACGGATCGATTTGTTATCGTTTCAGACCGAAGAGATCGAGGGCGCAAAACTTCGAGCACATGAGGAAGATGAGTTACTCGTCGAGCGAAATCGTCTTGCGAACTTCGAGAAGTTATATGCGTCGTTGAAGACAGCCTATGACGCCTTACACGATGAGATGCGCGGCATCGATTCCGTTGGAGACGCGATGCGTGAACTACAACAAGCATCAAGCATCGACGAACAGTTTTCTCAGCAAAGTGACGCGATCGCAAGCGCCTTTTATGGACTAGAAGAAGTCGGTTATGCGATTCGAGATCAACTCGAAACACTTGAGTTCGATTCCAATCGACTCGATGAGATCGAACAACGTTTGTCCGTCTTCCAACAGCTGAAACGAAAATATGGGGCGACGATTGAGGAAGTCATTGCTTACGGTGAGAAAATTCGGATTGAACTTGATACGATGACAAATCGAGATGAACGAATTGAACGCTTAAAAACCGAAGTCGAACAGCTCGAAAGCGAATTGTTTGAAATTGGAGGTCGACTCTCACAACAGCGTCGCAAAGCGGCAGTTCAATTAAGTGAAGCGATTCATTTGGAGTTACGTGAGCTATACATGGAGAAGGCGCGGTTTGAAATTCGTTTTCTTCAAGACGGAAAGACACCGATGCTACGCAAGAACGGGATCGATCATGTGGAATTCTTCATCATGACGAATGCGGGAGAGCCATTCAAGTCGCTCGGAAAAGTTGCGTCGGGCGGGGAACTATCTCGTATCATGCTCGGACTGAAGTCGATCTTCTCGCGCTCGGTCGGAGTCGCCTCAATCATATTCGATGAAGTCGATACGGGTGTCTCGGGTCGTGTTGCACAAGCGATGGCTGAAAAAATCTATCGTTTGTCGGTAGACGGACAAGTGCTTTGTATTACGCACTTACCACAAGTCGCTTCGATGGCGGATCAACATCTCTATATTCGAAAGATTGAGGAGACGGATCGTACGACGACCCAAGTCAACGTCTTGTCTCAAGCAGATCGAGGGAACGAACTTGGACGGATGATTTCCGGTGCCCATATGACAGATTTGACATTACGGCATGCCGAGGAATTGATGGATCAGGCGAAGACGATGAAAGAATCGCTTAAAAATGGGGTGTAAGGATTGATTAAAGTCGGGATAGCAGATGATAATCGCGAAATGGTCGAACTGATTCGCCAGCATATCTCTGCGCAAGAAGACATGGAAGTCGTTTGCGTCGCCTACAATGGCGAGAGTTGTCTCGAACGCATGAAAGAACATGAGGTGGATGTATTGCTCCTCGACATCATCATGCCTCATTTAGATGGGCTTGGTGTGCTCGAAGAATTGATGAAAGAAAAGAAGAATCCTGCTGTCATCATGTTGAGTGCTTTCGGTAAGGACGAGGTCTCACAACAGGCGGTCACCCTTGGAGCATCATACTTCTTACTTAAACCGTTCAGCATGGATCAGCTCGTTCAAAAAATTCGTCTCGTGACGAATCAAGGACAAGCTCCGGCGATCGAAACGATTGATCTAAAAGTCGGCTCGACACTTCGAGAATTGGGAATCGCTCCGCATATCAAAGGGTTTACGTATTTAAAAGACGCTGTCTTAATGGTGCTTGAACGGGAAGACCTACTCGGATTGATCACAAAGGAACTCTATCCGACGATTGCGAAAAAACATCAAACAACAGCCTCTCGCGTCGAACGAGCGATGCGTCATGCCATCAAGTCCGCCTGGAACGAAGGAATGCAGCAACACGAGTTGTTCAACGGTCGGATCGAACAGGAGAAGAGTCCAAAGAACTCGGAATTCATCTCGTATGTATCGAGTCATATGAATCAAGAACAATCCGGTTGAAGCCATATACCGTCTAATTCATAAACGGCGCTAGACTGAAGACAAAGTGCAGTTTTTCTCTTGACGAGAAAGATTGCGCTTTTTTTGTCCATCTCGAATCGCTACGCTTCTTTCCTCTTTCTTTCTGGTAAAAGGAAGTATCTATACAATAAACGGTTTATATTTGATTCTTATTTCGTTCATAGCGAATGATTGACACTCCGTTATCAAACGTGTGTTGTTCCATGACGTTCCAAGTGAGGGGAACCATTCTTTGATCGGGAAAGAGACGCTTGCCGGAACCGATGATGACAGGATAATGGATCAATCGAAGCTCATCGATCAAATCCGCTTGATAAAGTGTATGAACGAGTTCACTACTGCCCCAGATATGAAACGGTGGGCCATCCTATTGTTTCAAAAGCTTTAGTTCAGAAGTCGGATGCTTCAAACAAGTTGTCGGCTGCCAAAGGACAGGTAGTGCATGACGCGTGGCGACATACTTCATGGCATGATCGGCAACCGGCCAGACATCTGAGTGGAGTAGCCAATAACTTGCCCATTGTTCGTAAGTCGCTCGACCGAGCAACAAAGAGCAGTCCTCATGCATCCATCCGCGAATGACTTGACCGATCTCAGGATGTTGAAACGGAACGGTCCAGCCACCATGTTCGAAATCTTTGCTTACATCCTCCTCCTTTCCACTCGGTGCTTGAACGACACCATCTAAAGATAGATGTTCGAATACGATGATTTTTCGCATACAAGATCTCCTTTCGAATGCACTCTTTCTACAGCAAACGGTAGAGGTCAAAAAAATAAAAGTGATTGCAAATAAATATTGCATAAACTGAAATGTTTGTTATAATAAAGGTACCAAATGATTTGGCAAGACGTCAGATGAACGTCGAGTCGGCGAGGACTCCGGAAATCCCGTTGATGAATATCATCTCAGAACGCCAACTGTAAATGGCTCAAGAATGCCGGACGACATTCTCTTGGTAGAAGTCGTACCAAGGTATCTTGTTCATTCTAGATGGGAAATCTCGAATGAATGGGAGCTTCCATGATTTCGAAGCTAGGGAAAAGTGGAAGGTAACGGATCGTCTAAGATGAAAAGTACAGTTCGTGAAAAGGAGTGTTGTCTAGCAGTGATTGTTAGCAACCGAATGTTTGACTGCTTCAAGCGGATGACATTACGCTCCACCTAGGTCCCGAGTACAGTCAGATGATGGAACTGAAATACCATTCTATCGTTAGCTCGATAGCCAGATCTGATTTCTTTCCACCTCTTCATTAAGAGGAACACCTAAGGTTTTGGAGTACACGAATAGTTCTAACTATGAGAGGAGTTCATCCGTAAGTGAAACCAATTTTATACGAGTAAAAGGTCCCGCGCTTGAAATGAGTTCAAGAGATGGGGACCTTTTTCTGTGTTTATTTTTTTTGATAGCGGTCAGAGACTTTTCCACGTTTTCGATCGCGATAAAAGACATATCCTGCGACAAATCCAATACCACCCATCGCAAGAATCAACCCAACGAGACCTTGCAATACATATACGTAAGCCGCATCGCCTAAGTATTTAAACGGCACTTGCGCAATTAGAAAGACACTGTCGCGCATGAGCTTAATACCAATCGCGCCGATGATGCCAGGGATTAATAATGAGAGCAAACCAATGATACGCATAGGACGCCACTCCTTTCCAAGCGTATTGTATCAAAAAATCGACCGTTCTGCGAATCGGGTTTGCTTCCCTTTTTTATTCCGAGTAGGATAGAAATGTAAGCAGTTTCAAAGGGGGAATTCATATGCATCATCTACTCGTCGTCGGAGCAGGTCAAGGGGGAACAGAGGTCTTGCACGCATTTCAACGTTCACCACTATTAACGGTCATTGGTCTTGTTGATCCAAACATGGAGGCGCCTGGGGTAGCGCTTGCACGGCGCGCGGACATTCGGATCGAAACGAACTGGGCAGCATTCGAAGGAGCAGACGTCGATTTCATCATTGACGCTACGGGAGAAAGTGGCGTACTCGAACAATTAATCCATGATTTTCCGGGAGCGGCGGTCTTACCGGGTGAATTCGTCAGAGTATTACTTGAGCGTCTGACTGAAAAAGAGAAAATGCTCGAAGCAATCATTCATTGTACGAGCGAAGCGATTTCCGTTGCCGATCAAGACGGACAGACGATGCTGATCAATCCGGCGTATACGCGCATGACCGGTTTCACGGAGCGAGACGTCGTCGGAAAACCGGCAAGTGCCGATATCGGAATGCAGGAATCCGTTCATTTGAAAGTCTTGAATACGGGCGAGAACGTTCGAGATGTTCGTATGAAGATCGGACAAGATCAACGCGATATCATCGTCAACGCGGCACCCGTCATCGTCGATGGACAAGTCCGCGGTTCCGTTGGGGTCATTCGGGATATTTCGGAAATGAAGGCTCTAGCAAAAGAATTAAAGGCAGCGCGACAAAAAATCCGGACACTCGAAGCTAAATATACATTCGATGATATCATCGCCGAGAGTGAAGCAATGCGCTTCGTCGTCGATCAAGCGAAGCTTGCGGCAACGATGCCAGTCAACGTCTTGATTCGCGGTGAATCCGGAACCGGTAAAGAACTGTTCGCACATGCGATCCATGCAGCGAGCGAACGCAAATATGAACAATTCGTCCGCGTCAACTGTGCGGCGATTGCACCGACGTTACTCGAAAGTGAACTATTCGGGTACGAGGAAGGCGCGTTCTCAGGAGCGCGGCGCGGCGGCAAGAGGGGATACTTCGAAGAAGCACACGGAGGGTCGCTGTTTTTAGATGAGATCGGCGAATTGCCACTCGACGTCCAAGCCAAACTGTTACGGGTGCTACAGGAGAATGAAGTCGTTCGTGTCGGTGGCACGAAGGCGATTCCAGTCGATGTCCGGATCATCGCGGCGACGAATGCCAATCTCGAACAAAAAATCATCATGAATGAGTTCCGAGAGGATCTCTACTACCGGATCAATCGTTTACCGATTCACATACCGGCACTACGTGAGAGACCGGATGATATCGCACCGTTAACCTTACACCTACTCCGTAAATTGAATCAAAGTTATGGACGATCGGTCGGACGGATCTCGGATGATGTACTCGAAGCAATGAAGAAGCAACCGTGGAAAGGAAACGTCCGCGAGCTTGAAAATGTCATCGGTCGCGCATTGATTTTTACGGATAAAACAGAAACGGTCTTACGTAAAGGACATCTTCAACTTGTCGTGCCACAAACAACAAAAGTCACGACGAGACAGAAAAAGGAAATCAAACATTTATCCGACGAGATGTCTCACGTCGAAGAACGGTTGATCCGGGAAGCGCTTACTGCTTTTAACGGCAACAAAACAGAAGCCGCAAAACAACTTGGAATTTCTCTCCGGGCACTTTATTACAAAGTGGAACGATTTAACATTTATTCATGAAACGCAAATTTTTGCGTGCAATATATTGCAAAAAATGCAAAAGCGTGCAAAATTAAAGACGTTCTTGCTTATCCTACCGTCTCTTTTGAATTGGCACGAAAATTGCTAATACTAATTATGTATGACAGGTAAGGGGGGAATACAGTGAGATTCAGTGAAATGGTCGAGCAAGCAGCTCGACTCGAAGATTCCGTCGTTGCGATTGCAGCTGCGGATGACGAAGAAGTGATGGATGCTGTCGCATTAGCAATTGAAAACGATTTAGCGCGTTTTCATTTGTTCGGGGATGCGACACGGATTCAGCAGATGATTCAAAAACGGACATTACGAGAGTCGCAGTTCGTGATTACTCACACCTCTTCATCACAAGAAGCGGCAGAACGTGCTGCTCATGCCGTTCGTAAAGGGGATGCGAGCGTCTTGATGAAAGGTCTTGTTCCGACAGCGACGTTCATGAAAGCTGTCTTGAACAAAGAAACGGGTCTGCGTTCAGGGAATGTCCTGTCGCATGTCGCGTTGTTCGAAGTACCAGGGCGTGAATCAGCGATCGGATTGACCGATGCAGCGATTCATATCCAACCGTCACTCGAAGATAAGGTAAAAATTATCGAAAACGGTGTCTCCGCCTTACGAGCGCTAGGGTACGGATTACCGAAAGTCGCAGTCTTAGCAGCTGTCGAAGTCGTCAATCCGACGATGCAGGCAACGATAGACGCTGCCCTACTGACGCAAATGAACCGACGTGGTCAAATCAAGGATTGCCTTGTAGACGGACCACTCGCGCTCGACAATGCCGTGAATCTCGCCGCTGCCCAGCAAAAAGGCTTGACGGGAGACGTAGCAGGGCAGGCGGATTTACTCGTCGTTCCGCAAATCGAAGTCGGGAACGTCATCTACAAATCGCTCATGTATTTCGCACATGCCTCGGTGGCGGCGATTCTCGTTGGAGCACGGGCTCCAGTTGTATTGACAAGCCGCGCCGATACAGCAGAAGCAAAAATGTACTCACTAGCCTTTGCGCTATTAAATGCTCAACAGACGAAAAAAGTAAAACAAACAATCTGAGGAGGAACTTAAAATGGTCGAAACAAATGTAGAATCACGCTTCAGTATCTTTGAAACAATGGAGATGGAAGATTACGAACAAGTCGTTTTTTGCCACGATAAAGTATCTGGATTAAAAGCAATCATCGCGATTCATGACACGACACTCGGACCGGCACTCGGTGGACTTCGTATGTGGAATTATGCATCAGATGAAGAAGCATTGATTGATGCGCTTCGTTTATCAAAAGGGATGACGTATAAGAATGCAGCCGCTGGTTTGAACCTTGGTGGTGGCAAAGCTGTCATCATCGGCGATGCGAAGACACAAAAATCAGAAGCACTCTTCCGGGCATTCGGACGTTACGTCCAGTCACTGAACGGTCGTTATATTACAGCAGAAGATGTCAATACGACGGTTGCAGACATGGATTACATCCATATGGAGACGGACTTCGTCACTGGTGTCAGCCCAGCATTCGGATCAAGTGGTAACCCATCACCAGTTACGGCATACGGTGTCTACCGTGGTATGAAAGCAGCAGCAAAAGAAGTGTACGGAACAGATTCACTTGGTGGAAAAACGATTGCGATCCAAGGAGTCGGTAACGTTGCCTTCAATCTATGCCGTCATTTGCATGAAGAAGGGGCGAAACTGATCGTCACGGACATCAATCAAGAAGCACTGCAACGTGCAGAAGAAGCATTCGGTGCCTTGATCGTCGCACCAGAAGACATTTATAGCGTCGAAGCGGACATCTTTGCGCCATGTGCCCTCGGTGCGACATTAAACGATGAAACGATTCCACAATTGAAAGTCAAAATCATCGCTGGTGCAGCAAATAACCAACTCAAAGAAGACCGTCATGGTGACATGCTCGAAGAACGCGATATCTTATACGTACCCGACTTCGTCATCAATGCGGGTGGTGTCATCAACGTTGCCGATGAACTCGACGGATACAACCGTGATCGTGCCATGAAAAAAGTTGAACTCGTCTACGATGCGGTCACGAAAGTATTTGAAATCGCAAAACGCGATCATTTACCGACATATCGTGCGGCTGAGAAAATGGCAGAAGAGCGTATCGCAACGATGCGCAGTGCTCGCAGCCAATTCTTGCGTCGTGATAAAAACATTCTAGGATCACGTGGCTGATCAGAGGAGGATATCCATGAGCGAACGTATTTTGACGATCAATCCCGGTTCGACGTCGACGAAGATCGGTATCTTCGAAGGATCAAACCCGGTGTTCACGAAGACGTTACGCCATCCAGCTGAAGCGGTCAGAGGACCGCTTCCAGCGCAGCTGGAGATGCGTCGTCATGTAGTACTCGAAGTGTTAGCTGAAGAACAGATTGATTTGAAAGCGCTTACTACAGTCGTGGGTCGTGGTGGGTTACTCCGACCGCTTGTCAGCGGTACGTATGCGGTCAACAGAGAAATGCGAGAAGACTTACTCAGCGGTATTTTTGGCGTTCATGCATCGAACCTCGGTGGACTCCTTGCGGATGAGATTGCTCGGACACTCGACATCCCATCATTTATCGTTGATCCGGTTGTCGTTGACGAACTAGAACCGATTGCGCGTATTACAGGCTTACCTGAACTTGAACGAAAAAGTATTTTCCATGCCTTGAATCAGAAAGCTGTTGCGAAACGGTACGCGAAGGAAATCGGACGTCCATACGAGGAACTGCGCCTGATCATTGCACACATGGGTGGCGGCATTACAGTCGGCGTACACCATGAGGGGCGTGTTATCGATGTCAACAATGGACTCGATGGAGAAGGACCGTTTTCGCCAGAACGAAGCGGGTCGCTACCTGTTGGTCAACTAGTAGAACTATGTTATAGTACCAAGTATAAACTTGAAGAAATGAAGCGTCTGGTCGTTGGATCAGGCGGACTTGTTGCGCACTTAGGTACGTTTGACGCGGTTGAGATCGAGCGCCGGATTGAAGAAGGCGATGAAAAAGCGGCATTGTTATATGACGCGATGGCGTACCGGATCGCGAAAGAAATCGCAGGTCAAAGTGCTGTCTTGTTCGGTCAGATCGACGCGATCATTCTAACAGGCGGACTTGCTTATAGTGATCGGTTGACGCGTGTGATCGAAGAACGCGTCGCCCACCTTGGTCAAGTCGTGCGTAGTCCTGGTGAAGATGAGTTGCAGGCGCTCGCAGAAGGAGTGTTGCGTGTATTACGTGGGGAAGAGGAAGTTAAGGAATATGGAGGCGAACCAACATGGCTAGAGAATTCGACGTCGTTGTCCTAGGTGGAGGACCCGGTGGATATGTCGCCGCGATCCGTGCAGCACAAGCCGGGAAGTCGGTAGCAATCGTAGAACAAGGAAAATTAGGCGGGACATGCTTACATCGTGGCTGCATCCCCTCTAAAGCCTTTTTGAAATCAGCAGCAGTCTATCAGACGGTCAAACACGCTACTACATATGGCGTGGACGTACCGGAATCGTTTTTACGATTCGAACAGGTCAAACAACGTAAACAAGAGATCGTAGATGGATTAGAGGCAGGCATTCAGCACCTGATGAAAAAAGGAAAGATTGAAGTCTTTCATGGTCGGGGTTCGATTCTTGGACCAAGTATCTTTTCACCGATGCCCGGAACAATCAGTGTCGAGCCGGAAGAAGGCGAAGGCGAGTTGATTCTTCCACGCCAATTGATCGTCGCTACAGGATCACGTCCACGTCCACTGAACGGTCTTGCTTTTGATTCAGAGTATATCCTCAGTTCGGATGATGCGCTCGATATGGCAGATTTGCCAAAATCAATCGTCATCATCGGCGGCGGCGTCATCGGTGTCGAATGGGCATCGATGTTGACAGATTTTGACGTCGCAGTAACGGTCGTTGAATTCAGCGACCGGATTTTACCGACAGAAGATGCGGCAGTCAGTCGTGAAGTCGCCCGCCAATTAAAAAAGCGGGGCGTCAAGATTCATACGGGCGCAGCTGCACAAAGTGATACGTTCCGTATGTCAGAAGACGGCGTATCGATCGCGATCGACCGTAACGGAGAACAGACGACGCTTGAAGCGGATAAGTTGCTCGTCGCCATCGGTCGGATGGCGAATGTCGAAGGTATCGGAATCGAAAACACAAATATCGTCGTCGAAAATGGCTTCATCCAAGTGGATGACCATTTCCGGACGAAGGATCAACATATCTATGCAATCGGCGATGTCATCGGTCGCTTGCAACTCGCGCACGTCGCGTCAGCAGAAGGCGTCAAAGCAGTCGAGGCGATCGTAAACGGAACGACGACACCACTTGAATATGCGTTCGTACCACGTTGTATCTACAGCGTACCGGAAGCGGCATCGGTCGGTTTAACGGAAGACGAAGCGAAACGTGCCGGAATGGACGTTAAGGTCGGGAGCTTCTCGTTCAATGGGTTAGGAAAAGCGCGGATTGAAGGAGAAGCAGCAGGCTTCATCAAGCTTGTCTCGGATGCGAAGACAGATGATCTCGTCGGCGTTCACATCGTCGGACCAAAAGCAACGGAACTGATTAGTGAAGGTGGGTTAGCGCTCGTACTCAATGCAACGGCATGGGAAGTCGGACAGCTCGTGCATCCGCACCCGGCCTTATCAGAAGCATTTGGAGAAGCAGCACTTGCAGTCGACGGACTTGCGGTTCACGCCTAAGGAGGAATTACGGATGGAAAAGATAGAATTCAAAGAATTGGTAGAACTCGGATTAACGGAACAAGACGCGATTCACATGTTCGAAACGATGGTCCGTGCGCGGAAAATCGATGAACGGATGTGGAAGTTGAACCGAGCAGGTAAAATTCCCTTCCTCGTCTCGTGTCAAGGACAAGAAGCGGCTCAAGTCGGTGCAGCGTTCGCACTCGAAAAAGGAACAGATTACATTTTGCCGTATTACCGTGATTTAGGTGTCGTCTTGCACTTCGGTCAAACGTCACGCGATATCATGCTATCGGCATTCGCCAAAGCAGAAGATCCGAACTCAGGTGGTCGCCAAATGCCAGGACACTATGGTTCACGTGCCTTGAACATCGTGACAGGTTCAAGTCCGGTTACGACGCAAGTACCACATGCTGTTGGGATTGCACTGGCTGCGAAGATGCGTAAGGAGCCACTCGTTGCTTACGTCTCGTTCGGTGAAGGTTCTTCAAACCAAGGTGATTTCCATGAAGGAGCAAACTTTGCCGGAATTCATAAGCTTCCTGTCATCTTGTTCTGTGAAAACAATAAATACGCGATTTCGACACCACTTTCGAAACAGCTGTCAGCTAAACACGTTGCTGACCGGGCGATTGGCTATGGTATGCCAGGATATACAGTGGACGGTATTGATCCACTTGCTGTCTTCAAAGTCGTCAAAGAAGCACGCGAACGTGGATTACGGGGAGAAGGTCCAACCTTAATCGAAGTTGAAGTCGAACGTCTCGTGCCACACTCATCCGATGATGACGATAAATCATACCGTTCTGCTGAAGAACTCGATGCCTTAAAAGCACGTGACGGAATCAAACTCTTCCGTGCGCGTCTGATTGAAATGGGTGTCTTGACGGAAGAAACAGCGACTGAAATCGAACAAGCGATGGAGAAAGAAGTCGATGAAGCAACGGCGTATGCTGAAGCAGCGGCTTACGATGCACCAGAAAATGCATTACGTTACGTGTACGACGAGGAGGAAACGAAATGACGACGTTAAGTTTAATCGAAGCGATCAATAGTGCAATCAAAGAAGAGATGGAGCGCGACGAGTCCGTCTTCATCCTCGGCGAAGATGTCGGTGTCCGTGGTGGTGTTTTCCGGGCGACACAAGGGTTGCTTGAACAATTCGGAGAAGAACGTGTCATCGATGCACCACTCGCTGAGAGTGCGATTGCTGGTGTCGGAATCGGAGCTGCGATGTACGGTATGCGTCCAATTGCTGAAATGCAATTCGCTGATTTCATCATGCCAGCGGTCAACCAAATCGTCAGTGAAGCAGCAAAGATTCGATACCGTTCGAACAATGACTGGACGTGTCCGATCGTCATCCGCGCACCGTTCGGTGGTGGTATTCACGGGGCGCTCTATCATTCCCAATCGGTCGAGGCGATGTTCAACTCGACGCCAGGTCTGAAGATCGTCATCCCGTCTAATCCATACGATGCGAAAGGATTGCTAAAGGCAGCCATTCGTTCGAATGACCCGGTCTTGTTCTTCGAGCATAAACGGGGCTATCGTCTATTGAAGGGAGATGTCCCTGAAGGCGATTATACGGTTGAAATCGGTAAAGCAGACGTCAAGCGTGAGGGCGAAGACGTGACGATTATTACCTACGGACTGTGTGTCCATATGGCACTCGAGGCGGCAACACGTCTTGAAAAAGACGGAATCGATGTTCACATCCTTGACTTGCGGACTGTTTATCCAATCGACCGCGAAGCAGTCGTCGAAGCAGCGAAAAAGACGGGGAAAGTCTTGCTCGTCACGGAAGATAATAAAGAAGGTAGCGTCATGAGTGAAGTATCGGCGATCATTGCAGAAGTAGCCTTGTTCGATCTTGATGCACCAATCGAACGACTCTGTGGTCCAGACGTACCAGCGATGCCATACGCTCCGACGATGGAGAAGTTCTTCAACATCTCAAGTGAGAAAATTGAAGATAAAATCCGGACGTTACACGCATACTAAGGGGGAACTGACCGATGAAGACTGAAACACTTACGATGCCACAACTCGGGGAAAGCGTTACTGAAGGAACGATTTCGATGTGGCTGGTCAAACCAGGTGACACTGTCAAAAAATATGATCCGATTGCAGAAGTCATTACTGATAAAGTAACGGCAGAAGTCCCATCTTCGTTTGATGGTGTGATCGAAAAACTTCTTGCAGAAGAAGGCGATACGTTGCAAGTCGGTGACGCAATCGTCACGATGCAAGTCAACGGGGGATCAACGGAAGTCGCTGCGACTGAACAAGAAGTACCGGCTGTCGAAGAGACAACGACGGCTGATACTTCGATGAAAAAGCGCTATTCACCAGCAGTCTTGAAACTATCGGGTGAGCATGGCATCGATCTCGAACAAGTGACGGGTACAGGAGCCGGCGGGCGGATTACTCGGAAAGATTTGTTGAAACTGATTGAGTCCGGCGCTGTTCCTACACCAAAAACAACTGAACCAAAACCGGAAGCGAAAATGGCTCCGGTAGCGCCTCCAACAGAAGCGCCATCCGCACCAAAACGTCCGGTCAGCGCACCACAAGCGACTGAAACAGGCGACATCGAGATTCCAACTGCCGGCGTACGTCAAGCAATCGCTTCGAACATGGTTCGCGCGAAACACGAAGCGCCACACGCCTGGTTGATGATTGAAGTCGATGTCACGAACTTGGTCGAAGCACGTAATCGTCATAAAGATGCGTTCTTCAAACAAGAAGGGGTCAAATTGACGTTCTTGCCGTTCTTCATGAAGGCGACGGTCGAAGGATTGAAGAAACATCCGATCATGAACTCGACATGGGCGGGAGATAAGATCATTCAAAAGAAAGCGATCAATCTATCACTTGCTGTCGCGACACAGGACGCTCTGTTCGTACCAGTTGTCAAGAATGCGGATGAACTAAGCATCAAAGGGATCGCACGCGCGATTGATGACTTCGGGAAACGGGCACAAGCCGGCACGTTGTCGTCTGCAGAGATGCAGGGCGGGACGTTTACGGTCAACAATACGGGCTCATTCGGTTCAATCCAATCAGCACCGATCCTTAACTTCCCGCAGGCGGCGATTCTATCCGTTGAATCAATCGTCAAACGTCCAGTTTGGGTGAACGGCATGTTCGCAGCACGCGACATGGTCAACCTCTGTATGTCGATCGATCACCGGGTGCTCGACGGACTCGTCGCCGGACAGTTCCTACAAACTGTCAAACAAGCGCTCGAATCCATCGATCCAAACCAACTTTCCTTATACTGAGATTTTCCAGTTGACAGGGAAGTAGAAGCATCGTAATATAAGAAACAATTCAACACACGATAGCAAAGACGAAGAGAAGTAACTTGTGAAACGATTCAAGAGAGCTGATGGGTGGTGCGAATCAGTATCGGGCAACAAGCGAATGGCCTTCTGAGCTTCAGACCGAATCCCTTCAATGGGTAGTAGGCTCTGACGGGTTCCTCCCGTTATCGGGGTCGACGAATCAGGGCAACGGTCCGGTTCGTTTCAAAGGGGACGGTGTCAGCATCGTCAACGAAGGTGGTACCGCGGGTCTTCCCGTCCTTCATGTTCTACATGAATGGGCGAGAAGACCCTTTTCGTATACAATCGAATCGAATAAATCGTAGAGTGAGTTAAGTAGCGAGACAACATCGGCGTTTCAGAGAGCGGAAGAATGGTGCGACTTCCGTACGGCGAGGTTTCGTGAATGGTCTCATGAGAGCGTGGCTGAACGAAGAAGTATGTCACGACGGATGCCCCCGTTATCGTAGGCTATGATGTCTCTTATTTAGACGCATCAGACAGAGTGGGAACGGTCGAACCGTTCCAATCGAGAGGTGGCACCGCGAGATCATCGTCCTCCATACAGCATAGCTGTGTGGGGGACTTTTTTTATTCTAGGAGGCGAACAGGGATGGTTCAGACAGACACACTTATCATCGAACAACTTGAACTAAACGGCGACGAGATGACGCCAATCATGATTTTCCAACAACTGAGTGGAACACAGAAATGCTTGCTTGAAAGTTCAGCGCATACGGATCATGGACGGTATTCGATCATCGGTGTCGATCCGGTGGAAATGATCCGCGCAGAAGGACGAACCGTGACACGGGAACAGTTGAAGACAGGTCGATTGACACAAGAAACAGGTGATCCAGTACGGCTGATGCAACAAATGATCCTCCGGGAGGGCGTCGAAGAAGATCTTCCGTTTTTAGCAGGCGGGATCGGATATGTCGGATACGATATGATGCGGGCGTATGAGACACTCGGAGCGATTCCGAGACGAACGCGCCAATTACCGGACGCGCTGCTCGCCGTCTACGACCAAATCATCCTGTTCGATCATCTCGAACATCGTGTTCATTTGATTCAAACGTCACTTGGCGGCATCACTGATCGTGACGTCCTTCGTCAACGTTTAGCAGAACGAAAAGCGCAACTCGAGCAACCGCGAGAACGAACGGATATCGAGCGACCACTCCAGGATGTCATCTATGAACCATTGATGGATCAAGAGATGTTTGAAGGGCTCGTTGAGCAAGCGAAGACACATATTCGCCAAGGAGACGTCTTCCAACTGGTTCTCTCGCAACGCCTCGATGCGACGTTTACGGGTGACCCATTCCAGTTTTACCGGAAGCTCCGCAAGGATAATCCGAGTCCCTATCTCTTTTATATCGACTTAGGCGAAGCAATCATACTTGGGGCCTCCCCGGAAAGTTTGGTCCAAGTCAAAGGGGATCGAGTGACGACGAATCCGATTGCCGGCACACGTCGCCGGGGAAAGACGACAGAGGAAGATGAACGGCTAGCAGAAGAGTTGCTTCACGATGAAAAGGAACGGGCAGAACACCGGATGCTCGTCGATCTTGGACGCAACGACTTAGGACGGATTTGTCAGATTGGTACCGTCGAAGTGACACGCTTCATGCAAATCGAACGATTCAAGAACGTCATGCACCTCGTCTCCGTCGTTGAAGGGACGTTAGCAGACGGGAAGACTGGAGCAGACGCACTTGTCTCTTGTCTACCGGCTGGGACGGTCACAGGAGCTCCGAAAATTCGAGCGATGCAGTTGATTGACCAGTACGAACAGGTCAAACGAGAAGTATACGCTGGAGCTGTTGGCTATTTCGACATTCGGGGGAATATGGATTTTGCTCTCGCTATCCGGACGATGGTGATCAAGGATGGTGTCGCTTCTGTTCAAGCAGGGGCTGGTATCGTCTACGACTCGATTCCACGACTTGAGTACCAGGAGACGTTACACAAAGCGAAATCACTACTGGAGGTTTGGAAATGATCGTCCTAATTGATAATTATGATTCCTTTACCTATAACCTATACCAATACGCATCCGTTTATACGGACGTTCACGTCATTCGAAACGATGCGGTTAGCATCGAAGAACTACGCGAGATGAAACCGGACGGTATCATCCTCTCACCCGGTCCTGGCCGTCCGGCTGACGCTGGCATCTGCATCGATCTGATTCGTCAATTCTCGGGGCAAGTACCGATTCTCGGTGTCTGTCTCGGACATCAGGCAATCGGCGAAGCATTCGGGGGACGCGTCGTCGAAGCACCAGTCATCATGCACGGGAAGACATCGATGATTCGACAATCGGGACAACTCTTCGACGACATGACGGAAACGTTAGAGGTCATGCGCTATCATTCGCTGATCGTCGCTCGAAACGACTTACCGACGAAGCTCGTCATCACAGCAGAAACGGATGACCGGACGATCATGGCGCTCGAGCACAAGACACATCCGACATTCGGAATCCAGTTCCATCCTGAATCCGTCGGAACACCACAAGGACAGCAGATGATTAAACGATTCATTGAATTGACGAAGGAGTGACGAACGATGAAAGAGACGTTATTGAAATTAGCAGAAGCGAAACATTTACGATATGAAGAGATGCAACAGGCAGCACGCGAACTGTTTGCCGAAGATGTTACTGATAGCGAAATTGCCGCCTTTCTCGTTGCTCTGAAAGCAAAAGGAGAGACAGCAGAAGAGCTAGCCGGTCTCGCTTCGATCATGCGCGAAGTCGCGCTCGACATTCCAGTCACCGGTGATTTCATGGATAACTGCGGTACAGGAGGCGACGGCTCGCAATCGTTCAACATCAGTACGACAGCCGCTTTCGTTCTAGCCGGTGCCGGCATGAAAGTCGCGAAGCACGGGAACCGGAGTGTCTCAAGTAAGACGGGTAGCGCTGATGTACTTGAAGCACTCGGGGTTTCACTCGATGCAACACCGGAACACTTAGTAGAGCAACTCGAGACGAACGGAATCGCCTTCTTGTTTGCACAACGGATGCATCCGCGTGTCAAGCAAATCATGAAGGTCCGACGTGATTTACGGATTCCGACGATCTTTAACTTGATTGGTCCGTTGACGAATCCGGTCCCGCTCAAGACACAACTATTAGGAATTTACCGGGAGGATATGCTCGAGACGATGGCGTTGACACTGCACCGACTCGGACGAAAGCGGGCGATCGTCTTGCACGGTGCGAATGGAATGGATGAAGCGTCTCTTGCCGGAACGAACCAACTCGTCTTACTCGACGAAGGTGAACTGATCCGCTTCAGTCTTCATCCGGAGGAAGTCGGACTGAAGACCGCACCGCTTGAAGCGATCCGCGGTGGAAGTGCACAAGAGAATGCGGCGATTTTACTGCAAGTCCTGAGTGGAGAGAATGGTGCTTATCGCGACACCGTTCTACTGAACGCTGGGATCGCTCTCTTTGCAGCAAATCGGGTGAAGACGATCGAAGAAGGGATCGCCTTAGCAGCAGATAGCATCGATTCAGGACGGGCGATGGAACGATTGAACCAATTACGACAAATGACACGGGAGGAAGCAATCGGATGAATATCTTAGATCGCATCATCGAAACGAAACGAGCAGAAGTCCTGCAATTAAAATTAACTGGTGTCGAACGGATTGATCGGGAGGCATTGAAGCCGTCGATCAAGCAACGACTAGCCGGAGCGGATTTATCCGTCATCGCGGAAATCAAACGAGCTTCGCCATCAAAAGGTGCCATCGCACTCGACGTCGACGTCATCGCTCAGGCCAAACAATATGAAGCGAGTGGGGCGACCGTCATCTCTGTCTTGACGGACGAGACGTACTTCAAAGGATCGATGGACGATTTAGCGGCAGTCGCTGCAGCAGTCAACATCCCTGTCCTCTGTAAGGATTTCATGATTGACCGGATTCAGATTGACCAGGCAAAATCACATGGCGCACAGTTGATTCTCTTGATCGTTGCGGCCCTCGAGCAGGAGACGCTTGCTGACTTGTATGCGTATGCTTACGCAGAAGGACTTGAGGTCTTAGTCGAAGTCCATGACGAAGAGGAATTACGCCGGGCAGAGGCGATCGGTGCACAAATCATTGGAATCAACAATCGGAACTTGAAAAAGTTCGAAGTCGATTTACAGACATCGGTCGGATTACTCGAACAGAAACAACCGGACGTCCGGTATATCAGTGAGAGTGGTATCAAGACGGTCGAGGAAGCACAGCGATTACACGCTGCCGGTGCAGACGGGATCCTCGTCGGTGAGACATTGATGCGAGCAGACGATCCACAAGTCTTCATCCGAGAAGTGAGTGGCGTTCGCGTATGACACGGATTAAGTTCTGTGGTCTCCGGGAAGGAGAACATGTCGAAGCGGCAGTTCGCTTAGCGGACTACATCGGCTTCGTCTTTGCTAAAAGCAAAAGACAGGTCACGCTAGAAGAGGCGGCGCGTCTTAGACGCGACATTCCGAGTACGGTCCAGGTCGTCGGTGTCTTCGTCTCCCCGACTAATCAACAGGTCGTCGACGCGGTCGAGCAAGTCGCGCTAGATCTCGTTCAAATTCACGGGATCATCCCGGATGGCAAGCTACCGGTTCCCGTCATTCAAGCGATTCCCGTGACGGACATCACGGAAGTAGAGCAACAGACGGAGTACGTGCTCGTCGACGCACCGGTTGCTGGAAGTGGCGAGACATTCGACTGGTCACGAGACATTCAAGCCGATCGTCCACTGTTCATTGCCGGTGGCTTGACAGCTGAAAATGTAGGAGAAGCAATCAAACGATATCACCCGTTCGCCGTCGATGTCTCAAGTGGCATCGAAACGGATGGACAGAAAGATTCCATCAAAATGCAGGCATTCGCAGATGCCGTAAAGGAGAGAGAAGCATGAGCTACGCACAACCGGATACATTAGGGCAATATGGTAAATACGGAGGACGCTACATCCCGGAAACATTGATGCACGCGGTGATTGAACTCGAAGAAGCTTATGCAATAGTAAAAGAGGATCCAACATTTCAAGCGCGGATGGACGAATTGCTGAAAGAATACGTCGGACGTGAGACACCACTTTATTTTGCTGAACATTTGACGCAAACGATCGGTGGCGCAAAGATCTACTTGAAACGAGAAGACTTGAACCATACCGGTGCCCACAAAATCAACAATACGATTGGTCAGGCGTTACTGGCTGAACGGATGGGGAAACGAAAAATCGTTGCTGAGACAGGGGCAGGGCAACACGGTGTCGCAACAGCAACGGTCTGTGCCTTGCTCGACCTCGAGTGTGTCATCTTCATGGGCGAAGAGGACGTCCGTCGTCAAGAGTTGAACGTCTTTCGGATGGAGTTACTTGGAGCAACCGTCATCCCGGTCACACAAGGGAGTCGGACACTCAAAGATGCCGTCAATGAAGCACTCCGTTACTGGGTCAAACATGTCGAAGACACGCATTACTTGATGGGTTCTGTTCTCGGACCACACCCATTCCCGCAACTCGTCCGTGATTTCCAAGCAGTCATCGGAAAAGAGACACGACGTCAAATCATCGAAAAAGAGGGGCGTCTGCCGAAAGCGATCGTCGCTTGTGTCGGCGGCGGCAGTAATGCGATCGGCATGTTCCATCCGTTCATCGATGATACGGACGTAAAATTGTACGGCATTGAAGCAGCGGGAAGTGGTGTTGAGACGGATCAACACGCAGCGACGATGACAAAAGGAGAGGTCGGTGTCTTGCACGGCTCGATGATGTATCTCTTACAGGATGCCCATGGTCAAGTACAAGAAGCGCACTCGATCTCAGCTGGACTTGACTATCCGGGCGTCGGACCCGAGCATAGTTTGCTCAAAGATATCGGTCGTGTTCAGTATGAAGCAGTGACCGACGAACAAGCACTCGAAGCACTACAGCTGTTGAGCCGCAAGGAGGGAATCATCCCGGCACTCGAGTCGGCACACGCGATTGCCTATGCGACTCAACTCGCTGCAGAGATGGACAAGGAAGAGATTCTCGTTATCTGCTTATCAGGACGTGGCGACAAAGATGTTGTTACTGTCAGAAACGCACTAAAGGGGGAAGAATGATGCGATTAGAAACAGCGATTCGTAACGTTACAAGTAAGGGCGAAAAAGCCTTCATCCCGTACGTCATGGGGGGAGATGGAGGGATTGATCGCCTTCCGGAAATCTTAGCGTTTCTCGCTGAATCCGGAGCGACAGCGATTGAAGTCGGCGTTCCGTTTTCGGATCCCGTTGCTGACGGTCCAGTCATTCAAGAAGCGGGACTCCGGGCGCTAGAAGCGAACGTCGGACTGAAGGATGTTCTTGAGGCGGTTCGCGTTGCCCGTCAGACCGTCGATGTTCCAATCGTCTTGATGACGTACTTGAATCCGATTTTCCGCTACGGATTAACGGCGTTTCTTGCTACATGTCGCGAAGTCGGGGTTGACGGATTGATCATTCCTGATTTACCACTTGAACAGAGCGAACAGTTCTTCGAACAAGAGGACAAGTCGGATATCGCGCTCGTTCAACTCGTCTCCTTGACGAGTCCAATGGAACGGATTCAAAAGATTGCCGATAAAAGCGAAGGATTCCTTTATGCGGTTACGGTCAATGGGACAACAGGCGGACAGACGACGTTTGATAAGACACTTGAAGAACATTTAGCAAATGTCGCAGCCCATAGTCCGGTACCGGTACTTGCCGGTTTCGGAATCAGTACACCGGAACACGTCAAACAATTAAGCCGCCCAGTCTCGGGGGTCATCGTCGGCAGTAAGATCGTCGACTTACTCCATCAGAACGATCGAGAAACGATTCAACAGTTGATGGCAGCACGTCTTGCGGCGACGCCGTCACATTAATAAAAAGGGGCTGTCTCAAAAGTCAGTTTCTACAAACATAAGGGTGGCAGAATGATGATCTGCCACCCGTATCTCTAAAAAAAGAATGACGCGTCACACGCCACTCCTACAGGAAAAAGCGCATTATGCGCTGTCAGAGACAAACAAGACCCGCTTTCCTGCTTGAATGAAGCAGGAAAACTGGCTTGTGTCTCGTCTGAGGAAAGGGCGTGAAAAGACGCGTCATTCTTTTTTGAGTCAGCCCCTTTTTCGTATAGATGTCACTTTTGAACGAGTGACTTCTGCAAGTTCGTATACAGCGGTTCAAATCCGAGTTCTTCATAAAACGTTGCGGCCCGGTCGTTGACCGTCCAAACGTTTAAGCGAACAGCATCGACCTTTCGTTCGAGTGCGAGTTCTTCTGCCACCTGCATCAACTGGCGACCGATTCCTGATGAACGATGGGAAAAGGTGACACCGACGTCAGTGATGTTCAAGATACGAATGGGCGTAAATCGATCGGATGCTGGCGCCGTCCACTTGCCAAACAAGTAACCAATGAGTGTTTCTCCATCGAGCGCTGTCAGACAGAGGTGTTGTTCTGCTTCTATCATCTGACTTAAAGACTCTAGCGTGTATGGTGTCGTTACATCTGGGTGAAAGTGAGGCGACAACCGCTTGTGATGCGCGAATGTTTCTGCCGTCAGTGTAAGCAGGGCAGGGAGGTCTGAAGTACAGCTAGTGCGGATCATCAAGAAGCGATCACTCCGATCATCGATTTTGTTTGAGTACTTCGGCGACAAGTCCCGACACGTACGGACTGCCACGATCTTCTTTTTCGACTGACTCGATCATGATGGCAACGAGAAGATCTTTTTTGTCGTTGTCGTATCCAACGAAGAAGCCATTCTCTTTGCCGTCGGTTTCGCCTGCCTTTTTCAATTCTGCCGTACCTGTCTTACCGGCAACATCGACTTCTTTGATATCAGCCGGAAGCGTATAACCGTTATGAACGACATCATACAAATCATCGCGGATCATCTTCGCGTCGTCTGCGTCGAGTAAATCCTTCTTAAAGACTTGCTTCGTTTTTTCCTCTTGTAAGAGTGTCGGACGATAGATTGTTCCATCCGTCAGGAAAATTTCATACATCGATGCTAAGTGTAGAATGTTCGTCAACATCTGACCTTGTCCGTAAGACGTGTCCATCAGCTGTCCATCAGAAGAAATCGTCCCGTCGTTTGAGATCTGTGAGGCACGTAAGGGGTACGTGAACGGTAGCTTTTCACCGTATCCGAGCGCTTCAAGACCAGACGTAAATGCTTTCGTTCCGACTTGTTCGAGTGTCGAACGGGCGAAATAGATGTTGTCGGAATAGACGAGCGCATTATGCAGATTGACCGGGGCCGGTGTCTCATGAATGCGGGTGACGTTAAAACCATCGATCTTATTTTTCAGCCCATTGATTGTGTAGGCTTTTTCCGGGTCGAGCGTTCCGCTCTTTAATCCGACAGCAGCCGTCAATGGTTTTTGAGTCGAACCGGGTGCGAAGGCACTTGTGAATCGGTTCAATAATGGCTGGTCCGGGTCCTGCGTCAGTTCATCGAGTCGTGCCTGTGAGATTCCTGACATGAATTCAGAAGGATCAAAGCCAGGAGAGCTGAGTAAGACACGGGTCTCGCCGGTCTGCGGATCAATCGCTGATGCTGTTCCGGGATCATCCTGCATCGTTTCATAAGTCTTTTTTTGAAGAGTGGCATCAATTGTCAACGCAATATCTTCGCCATCTGTCGGTTTCGTTTCGGCAACAGTAACGTTTGAGCCGTCTATTTTCTGTAAAGTGATTGTCGCACCGGCTTTACCACGTAAGCGCTCATCGAGTACTTGTTCAAGTCCACGTTTCCCGACTTGCTCGCCAGCTTGGATTTGATTTTTTGATTGTTTAATCTCGTCTGCTGTCGCTGAACCGATATATCCAATCAAATGAGAGGCTGCTTTACCAAGTGGATACGTTCGGACTTCCGTTTCTTGGACACTGATTCCAGGAATGTCACGCAATTTTTCAACCATTGCTTCGTCGGTCATCGTTTTGAGCGGAACGAACTGTCCATCTTTGACCCAACTTGCCTTTAAGGAATCTTCGACTGAAGAGGTCGGGCGGTCGAGCAATTCGGCAACTTTCTCGACGTCTTTTAATTGTCCGGCTGTCGCGCCGACAGCAAATCCTTTTCCAGAGGTTGCGAGCGGTTTCTCATTCGAATCGAGTAAATCACCACGTTTGCCTTCAACGGTTTGTAGCTGGACTTTGTCGTCCTTTTTAAAATCCTTTAGGACAAAAGAAGTATCCCAGTCGATGAACCAGTTTTCGGTCTCACCTTGTTTCTCGAATGTCAGTGGAACTTGTTTATCGTAGGCAACGGTTCCTGCAACTGTATCAAAGGAAATCCGCACGGGAAGGGACGCTTTTTCGTCATCCGTTGCTTCCTCCGCTTTCTTTCGTTCGACGGATAACTTTTGAATATCAAGTGATTTCGACAATTGTTTCGTTCGCTCGATGAATTCTTTTTTACCGTATTCTTTTTTAGTAGCTGTACTCGCGTACGTATACATTTTATCGTAGTCCTGTTTCTCCCAAAGTTTGATATAGGCATCAAGACGTTCTTCAGGTGTCGGTTGATCTTGGCAACCGGCAAGCAGAGTCACGCCGAAAGATGCCGATAGAATCAAGGGAATGGTTCGTTTCATATGATTCGCCTCCTATATGCATGAGAGCCATGCATATACCGTACCACTCCTGTCAGAAGATTTCATCTGAAACAAAAAACCGGACTTCTCAAGATGAGAAGTCCGGCAAATCTGATTCAGTTGAAGTAATTGAGTGGATTAACGCTGTTTGCTGCAGACGTTCCACTGTAAACGTAAGAGCCGCGGTGCATTTCAAAATGCAAGTGAGCACCAAAGGCATTTCCTGTCGAGCCGACTGTCCCGATTTTTGTTCCTTTAGCAATCGTTTGTCCAACAGAAACAGCACGGCTGTTCATATGTGCGTAAACTGTCGTGTACTGGATGCCGTTAACCGTATGCGTCATCATGACATGATTACCGTATGCACCGTAGTAACGAGACGTGATGACCTTTCCAGCAGCTGAAGCATAGATGGGTGTACCCGTCGGAGCACCGATATCAATACCATTGTGGAACGTGTAACCATAAACACCGCTTGCCGCACCGTATCCTTGTGTGATCGGACCGCTTGCTGGACGCGAAAAACCAGTCGTTGCTTTTGTTGAAGTCGTCGTACTGTACTTTTTAACATATGTAGAAGAAACGTAGCGTGATGCGCCGCCGTATGAAATTTTTGTCCATGAACCAGAAACACCGAGATAATTGAATGTCTGTCCTGTATTGACGCTACCGACGATTTTATAAGCCGTTGATGGACCTGTCCGGACGCGTAGTCCGTCTGCCATGACTTTTACTTTATATGTCGTTGCGGCCTCAACTTTCGAAGCACTCGTTGTAGCAAAACCTGAAACTACCAAAGCTGTCATTGTCATTGTTGTAAGCAAACGTTTCATTAAGTGTATTTCCTCCTTAAAAATCTGAAGCGCCAGAACTGATCATTACAAAATTGTAAGATTTTATGCATATTTATTTATTTTAAAGAATGATTTTTCGCCTGAGATGATTATAGCATCGTCAATAACACAAAAATATTTCAAATATGTTTCAAAATTACGCTTTGTTAACATATATTGTAATGGATTTTAAAGTAAAAAAAGAAACCGACAAATCGTCGATTTCTTTTTTTACTCGTATAACGTTAGTCAGCAGAGAATGGTGAATATACAGTGAGATGTTGAGGAAGTACCTCGACAGTCACAGGAACATGACCTGCCGTATCACCATCGGCATTGATTGGTAACTCTTCTTTCGAACGAATCTCGACACGTGTCGTCGTGAAGTGTTCGATTTGATCCGCCTTTGATAACCCACCCGTGATGAGTTTAGGTAATGCTTGAAGCGCATCAAAGAATCCGAGCTTCGTAATGATGAATCCATGCAGTAATCCATCGTCGACTTTTGCTTCTTCCGCAAACGATTCGAATCCACCAACGGAATTCGTCAAGGCGATGATTAACAAGTGGGCTTCTCCATCAAATTGTTTTTCGGCAGAGTTGATTTCGATTGGATAAGGACTATGATCCTTAAAGGCTTTCAGACCTTCAATGAAATAAGCGACCGATCCAAGTGACGTTTTCTGTTCGATGCTCACTTCTTCGACGGCTTCCGCAATCAGACCAACCGCAATGACGTTCATGAAGTAATGATCATCATATTTACCGATATCAAGCGGGCGGGCAGGGGCATCAGCTAATATCTGAATCGCCTCTTCGGGGTCCGTCGGGATGTGTAACGCGCGTGATAAATCATTGACCGTCCCAAGCGGTACGATCCCGAGTGTTGGACGATGTGGTTGCTCGGCAATTCCAGTAATGACTTCATTGACCGTTCCATCACCACCCATGGCGATGACGGCGTCGTAATTAGACTGGGCGGCATGACGTGCGAATTCCGTTGCATCGTGTTCTTTTTCCGTGAATCGAACGTCGACGGTTTGAAAGCGAGTAGCAAGCGTCTCTTCAGCGAGCGTCGCGTGTTTTTTTCCGAGTTCTTTACCAGAAGACGGGTTGATGATCAACATAGCTTGAGACAAGATGAATTCCTCCTTCGGGGCAATCTGTTGACTTTTTCCCTGTCCGATGAAAACATAATCCAAATTCTTTTTTACAAATAAAAACACCGAGTAGGCGCATGGCTTCCTCGGTGTTGAAGTTTGAACTCAGAGTTAAATCATTGTGATGGCGGCACTTCACCAGCAGCAGGACGAGCTTCTTCTTCAACGTCCCAACACTCCGTATTTTCAATCCCGAGTGCTTTTGCTGAGAAGACAGGATCGAGTCCCTGTTTCCGTTGTTCCTGATAATCTTTGATGACTTTGAGAGCGATGCCGCTCAAGAGGAGGATCGCTGTCATATTGATTAATGTCATGCCTGCCATGAAGAGATCGGCAAAACTCCATACCATACCGAGGCTGAGAATAGATCCGATGAAGACGAAGCCCATTGTCGCAATCCGGAAACCGAAGACGGCTGCTGGACTTTGTTTGATGAACTCGATGTTCGTCTCACCGTAGTAGTAACTACCAACGATCGAACTAAAAGCAAATAAGAAGACGCTGAGTGCGATGAATGGTGGGGCAATTGCACCAAATTCTTCGGAGAGCGCGTTTTGCAACATGCCGATTCCTTCGCCATTTCCAGCCGCATAACTATCACTGAGGAGAATAATCGTTGCTGTCGCTGTACAGACGATCAACGTATCAAGGAATACACCAAGTGTTTGTAAGAAACCTTGTTTTGCTGGGTGAGAGACTTCAGCCGCCGCCGCAGCGTTTGGAGCAGACCCCATTCCCGCTTCGTTTGAGAACAATCCGCGTTTGACACCGAGTGAGATTGCAGCACCGACCGAGCCACCGAATGCTTGCTCGATTCCGAAGGCACTTTTGAAAATCATTGCGAACACACCAGGAAGTTCCGTCAGGTTCGTAACGACGACATAAAGAGCAGCAATCAAGTAGAGACCTGCCATGATAGGAACGATGATTGCAGAGAACTTCGCGACACGGTGGACACCACCAAAGATGACGAGTCCCGTCAAGACGACGAGTGCTGCGCCGACGACAGCTGTGTTGATACCGAACGCATTGTCAAAGGCAGCGGCAATCGTGTTTGATTGAACGGAGTTGAAGATAAGGCCGAACGTCACAGCAATCAAGATTGCAAAGACGATTCCGAGAGCTCGGTTCTTCAAGCCTTTTTCGATGTAGTAGGCAGGACCACCACGGTATGCGTTCGATTTCGTATCGCGTACTTTATAGACTTGAGCCAGTGTACTTTCGATGAGAGCCGTCGCGCCCCCTAAGAGAGCGACCATCCACATCCAGAAGACGGCACCTGGTCCGCCGAGTGTGACGGCAATCGTGACACCGGCAAGGTTACCCGTACCGATCCGTGTCGCAGCACCGATGAAGAATGACTGGAGAGAAGTGATGCTTTCTCCTTTATCGTCTGTTGTTTGTTCACTTTTATCGAGCGTGACGCGGAACATCTCTTTTAAGTAAGTGAATTGGATGAAGCCAGTTCGGATGGTGAAGTAGATCCCGCCGCCGATCAATACAGCGATTAATACATACGACCATAAAATGTTGTTAGCGTAATCGACACTTCCTTGAATGACTTGCTGAATGGCGTTCATGATGGTGTATTCCTCCCAAAGAATAATAAAAACTATACGCTAAATTATACGAATTTTCTGAAAATAATCAACAACAAAATAAAATAAAATTTTAAAACTTAATAAGGTTAGCTAAAAAACCGTATGCTGAAATCTTGTGAATGAACGAAAAAACTGCCACTCTCGGTATCGAGAGTGACAGGCAAGTAAAGCTAAATCATCCATACTGTAGCAACTGTTCGTATAGGTCATCGAGTTGCTGTTGGATGCTTTTAGAAACGGTATCGGTCGGTTTTTCACGTTTTGTTAATTTCTGTTCAAGCCGCTCGATCTGCACTTCTAACTCGTATTGTGACAAGCGTTTTGGTTTTTGAGGGGTTACGTGGAGTGAGGAAGACGTAGCGAACTCAGTACGCTTCTGTTGAGCATACGTATACGTACCATGATAACGCGTCAGACCATTTTCGAGCCACAGGATCTGCGGAAAAAGCCGATTCAAGAAATAGCGGTCGTGTGAGACGGCAATCAATGTACCAGAAAAATTCTCGAGTGCTTCTTCGAGTGTCTCTCTTGATTCAATATCGAGATGGTTCGTCGGCTCGTCGAGAATTAATACATTGATCGACGAATGAACGAGGACGGCGAGTTGCAATCGCACACGTTCTCCTCCGCTTAGTGACAAAATGGACCGAAAGACAGTTGGTCCAAAGAACAGGAACCGGGCTAGGATATGGCGGGCTTCCGCTTCTGGAACGGCAATCCGGTCTCTAAACCAGTCAATTAACCGCGCGTCCTCCTCGAAATGGGCATGCTGGGACAAGTAACCGACATGATTCGATGGTCCACGCGTGAGTGTGCCTGCCTCTGGTGATAATTCGTCAAGCAGCAGTGAGAGCAATGTCGATTTCCCACTCCCATTCGTTCCGACGATCGCGACCCGATCCTGTGCCATGATCTCGAACGAGACGTCATCAAAAATGTGGCGGATTCCGTAAGCAAACGAGAGTTCTTCAGCGCGAAAGACGACTTGACTCGTATGATCGGTAGAAGAAAAAGAGACATCAGCGGTTTTGGCTTCGAGTTGCGGTCGTTTGATCCGTTCGATTCGCTCGAGTGCCCGCTCCATCGATTTTGCTTTACGGAATAATTTCTCACTCGGTGGAGATGCTTCGTTTGCCCACTGCCGTAGTCGACGAATCGCTTCCTTCATCTTCTTGATTTTTTTCTGTTGTTCCTGATAGGCGTGGAACTGTTCCATCAAGCGACGTTCTCGTTCGACGACGAACGCACTGTAGTTCCCTAGATAGGAGGTCAGTTCACCATCTTCAAGCTCGACGATCGAGGTGACGACGGCGTCTAAGAAGACCCGGTCGTGAGAGACGAGCAGGATAGTTCCAGTGTAGTCCCGTAAGAATTGTTCTAACCATTCAACGGCAGCTAAATCAAGATGGTTCGTCGGCTCATCAAGGATTAGGAGGTGTGGTTCCATCAGCAACATGCGACCGAGGCAAATCTTAGTTTGCTCACCGCCGCTCAACTGATGGAAAGGGCGAGTGAGTAACGGACGTAAATGTAATCCGTTCACCATGCGCTCGATCTTCGAGTCGAGTAGATAGCCATCTTTTTGTTCGAATGCATTTGTCGCTTCCGCATATCGAACGAGTAGTGCATCCAGATCATCTGGCGCTGTCGCCATCAAAAGCTCCAACTGTTGCATCCGAGAACGGATTGCGAGGATCTCTTCAAACGCCGCCCAAAGGACGTCGAGTCCGGTCATCGTTTCGGTATAAGTGGGAAGTTGTTCCAAGTAGCCAATCGTCAAACCGTTCTTTTGATAGATGACGCCACCGTCCGGTTGGTCAAGGCGAGCAAGTAAGCGGAGTAATGTCGTTTTACCACTCCCGTTTCGTCCAATCAGACCGACACGATCGTGTTCGTTTAAGAAGAGGGAAACGTCCGTTAAGATCGTTTCGCCTCCGAATTGTTTTGTCAGATGTTGAATGTCGCAAATCATCATAATGAGTTGATCCTTTCGCGCGCATTAAAAAAAGGAGAGCGCAAATAGCACTCTCCCTAGTGTGTGAAAGATGCGCTTTGCTGTATTTTTCAATCATGAAGTTCTAAAAAGGGCAGACGGGTGCCTTAGAACGCCATTCCATGAAAAATCGCGCGCAACAGATACAATTGTTCCATTAACCAATGTTTGCACGCAGCAAAGTCCATCATTTCACACCACCTTTCGTTTCAGATACAATCAGTTTACCATTATCTTGTTAATTGCGGAAGTCTGAATTATTTGAACACACCAGCAATCGAGCTGAAGAAGTCACTCAGACCATCAAATAATTTAGCGAAGAATCCTTTTGTCTCCTCGGACGTTGCAAACGCATGGATGTCTTGACCAGCATTTTTTAGTCCACTCTCGATTTGCCCCCAGTTGATGTTCGCTTGCTCCATTTGATTGAATAGATTCGTCAACCGATCCATCTGTGCATCAGACAGTTGGATGTTGTTGTTTTGAATGACTTGGACGATCAGGTTTTCGATCTCGACTTTTGTTTCCGGTTTTTGATTGGCGATTTCGGCCTTGATCTCATTCATCAAATCAGCGACTTTATCTGTCCCGACTGTCTTCCCGACGTCTGAAGTGACCGATAATTCTTGCTGTGCTAAATCTTTCCGTTCGTCACTCAGCTTGATTCCGGTCTCAGCCGAAGTTTGATCATAGGCTTTCATGATTCCTGTCAGTGCCGATGTTCCAGTCACTTTATAAGGAGAAGTGATCGTGATGTCGGCATCTTTGACACCTGCCGTGACGAGAGCGTTCAAGTACATATCCTTCGTCACCCACGTAATGTTTTCCGTCGCAACGGAAAGTCCGTCACCTTTTTCCGTCAATTCGATTTTAGCGGATGAATACATGTTGCCACCTTTTTGCGACTGGGGAATGTTTTTCCCGAGATATTTTTCTTCGTCAGCAGAAGTGGCGATGATCGGCGTGATGCCTTCCGGTGCATTGAGACGGGAAAGCACCCAAGCCTTATCCTTTGCGCCGAGCGACTCCCCGAGAGTGACGATTGTTTTATCAACGACTTGCTCAGCGGATGCGGCTGTCGGAAGTAATAAAGCAGAAGCGATAACGGCTGACGCCATGATTTTTGTTGGTGTATGCATAATGAATTCCTCCAATTGTAAGTAACAGAATGAACTATAGTATCAGGTACTAAAATTAGTGTACGAGAACGAAAGAAGTTCGGAATCGGTCTGTAGATGGAGACGGCATCCGTCTTCTGACACTCCATAGTATAGCGAAAAGAGGACAACTTGACTTCCATTTTCAGCATGCTATAGTGAATTTGAATCGAATAATGACCACTAGGGGAGTCGGTAGACCGACTGAGACGAACGAAGACGTTCGGACCCTTTGAACCTGATTAAGTTCGTACTTACGGAGGGAAGTGGCGTCAAGTCTTGTTCTTCTTGCGCCATGCCCGTGTGTTTCGGGGTGGTGTTTTTTCGTATCATACTAAACGAGGAGGATGAGATCATGACATTCACACAAGAAATCAAACAAGCGGCACAAGCGTATTGGGATAGTAGTTTTACCCACCCATTCGTACAAGGAATCGGCGAGGGAACGTTACCGCTCTCGAAATTTCGGCATTACGTCATGCAGGATGCCTATTATTTAAAACACTTTGCGAAGATTCAAGCGAAGGCAGCGTCAAAAGCAGACGACTTCGCGACGATCGCGACACTTGCCGAGCATGCTACTTCGACTTACGAGGCAGAGTTGAGCTTACATCAATCATTTTTTGAGCCGCTCGGTATTACGGAAGCAGATCTTGAAGCATTTGAACCGGCACCGACAGCATATGCTTACGTCTCCCACATGCATCATGCGAGTGAAGGGACGCTTGGTGAGACGATTGCTGCCATCTTGCCATGTTACTGGTTGTATTATGAAGTTGGACAACAATTATTGACGTGTACACCGGATGAAAAAATCTATCAGCAATGGATCGACACATATAGTTCGGAATGGTTCAAAAAGGTCGTCTTTGAACAGATTGCACGGCTTGATGCGTTGGCGGAACAAGCAAGCTCGGCTGAACGAGAGCGGATGAAACGGCATTTCGTGACGAGCTGTTATTATGAGTTGCTATTTTGGCATATGGGATGGACGGAAGAAACGTTTACGTCGATTTACGAGACGATTCCAGCACGGACGGTATCTTCTTAAACGAATAGATGGTAGAATTAGGTATATATCATAGTGAGAGTAGGGATCAAAATGGAAATCTTTATCATTTTGCTGATCATTATCGTTGCCTACGTTGTACAACGTATGCTTGGAAAAGCGAACGTTAGATTTGCTGGATATATCATCCCCCTTTTAGTGACGATGTATGGCACATATGCTACCATCTGGAATTTGAAGGTGACGTTCAAGTTTGAATTTAGCGTCGGTAGCTTCATTTCGACTGTCATAATGATTGTCATTTATGGACTGCTGATCTACTCACTTTACCGCGTCTACCATCGTGCGAAAGAAGAAGCGGAATATCCGTATCAAGCATTAAAAGACCGAGGCATCCTTTAAAGGGGGCTCGGTCTTTTGTGTATCATGTTCTCATTTTTTCCAGTTTTTAAAGCCATCACCGAATTCGAGATGCAGTTGATCGGTAAAGACACCGTTCTGAAAGACCGGCACATCAACCGGTAAAGTGCCTTGCGGTTTGAACGTTCCGAAAATTGCTCGAATACCAGCAGGGAGGTTCGGTCCCGCTGATTTCAGATTGCCTGCTTCAGAGTCCGGTCCGTTCGGATCCCCTTTAAAACCATAGACGAGGACGTGTGCCGGTGCGTCCGGTTGAACGGCGACATCGTATGGATTACGGAGGCTAAGCAAGGCGGATGGTGTATTTGTTTGTTTCGCATACCGGAAGATTGAAGCTGGAATCGCTTGCTCTGGTGCAGTAGGCAGTAGTTTGGCACTCGTATTGACGTTTGAACCAACGATGATGTAATCTGCTGCATCGAGTTGTGCCCGTAGTGTCGGGTTTTGGTCGAGCGGTAGCGTAGTAGCCGAGTAATTCGCTGTCGTTACGTGCCAGTTCCGGTTCTTAGGCAGGGAAGCAATCGTCTTTTTCATGCTGTCCGTTTGATCCGTCGCAGGGGCGATCACAAGAACGTTTGCATTCTTTTTCGGCTTGAAGGGTAACGTCCGCTGATCATTTTTCAGGAGTGTGACCGCGGCTTCCGTCATCGCGCGTTCTTTTGCTTTATGTTCGGGACTACCGACGATTTGGTTCGCTTGCGCGAGTTTATCAGCTAAGGATGTCGTATCCGTCGTGCCATTCCATATTCCGCGTTCTGCCTTCAGCGTCAGGATCCGCTCGACCGATTGATCAATCCGTTCCTCTGACAGACGTCCGTCTTTGACTGCCGCAATCACGTCCTTAAAAATCTGGTCGAGTTTTGTGACATCCTGCTCGGAACGAAGAATCGTCGGCATGAGCGCGATGTCGACACCGGCGTCAAATGTTTTCAGAACGGCTTCTGATTCCGTAAAATTGTCGGCGATCGCCTGCATATTCAAAGCATCCGTGATGACGATGCCATCGTAGCCGAGTTTTTCGCGCAGTACGCCCGTGATGACGTCATCCGACAATGTCGCAGGTAAAGGGAAAGTGCCGTTTTTTGACGTGACGACTTCAGACTCGATTTGCGGCATTCCGATGTGTCCTGTCATGATCATATCGATGTCTTCGGCGATGGCTCGCTTGAACGGGACGAGCTCGACTTGTTCCAGCTCCTCCAGGGACCGGTCGACAACCGGCAAGCCATAATGGGAATCGATCGCGGTATCGCCGTGACCCGGGAAGTGTTTCGCGGTCGCTGCGACGCCTTCAGTTTGAATACCCTTCATCAAAGCGGAACCGAGCGTTCCGACGAGCTCCGGGTCACTTGAGAACGAGCGAACACCGATGACGGGATTTCCAGGGTTACTGTTGACGTCAAGAACCGGACCGAAGTTGACATTGATGCCAAGCGCATGCAGTTCGGAACCGATGATATGACCGGCATCATTGGCATACGCGCTACTACGGGTCGCACCTAACGCCATATTGCCGGGTAAGTTCGTTCCTGTTCCGAGCCGAGTGACGATGCCACCTTCTTGGTCGATCGTGACAAAGAGCGGAATATCGTTGCTGTCATCTTGTTTGACGACTTCTTGCAGATCATGAACGAGTTTTGTCGTCTGTTCGGTTTCACTGACGTTCTCAGCAAACAAGATGACGCCACCTAAATCATAGCGGTCGATGATGTTCGCGACTTCCGGAGCAAGCGACGTATGGTTACTGCCATTCCACTGCCGGAAGTCCGGCATGATCATCTGTCCGATTTTTTGTTCGAGTGTCATCATGTCGATTTTTTGACTGATCCGATCTGCTGAAGATCCTGCCTCTGCCATGACAGGCAAACTACTTGAGACGAGTACTGCTGCGAGTCCTGCTGTTAACGTGAATTGCCCAATCCTTTTCATGATGTACATCCTCCTCTAGTCAAACCACGACTGGAATACTTTTCAATACGGACAGTATAGCAAGGTGCTTGTTTTAAAACAATATTTTATTTGAAAACGATTACATTAGCAAATAAGTTTTAATAATGTTTTTGTGCATTCCGATTTGAAAAAAAAAATGACTCCCCTTGAAGAGGAATCACTTTTTAGTCATTCGATCGATCAGCTATAGCGCTCCACGATGTTTGTCAGCTGGCGTTCGACAAATGACTGATCCTGCAGTTCACTATTGGATAGGCGGAGTTTGATCATCGACTCATCCGCTCCAGCCATTTCACTGAACAATGATCCGAGACTATGCGCACGACGATCGACTTGGACGATTAAATCAATCCCTGAGCTGTCTTGGAGCATGATGATTTCGATCTCATCCAGTTTATGAGCGTAGTGTGTATTGCGTGCTGAGTATTCAAGTTCCTGAGCAATCGGTAAATCTTTACGGAATCGTCCAGGTAATTTTTCTGTATCGGCTTTCTTTAACCGGAAGCCAAGTGACTCCATGGCATCTAAGACCGTCGTTTGATAACGGTTTGCTTCGACGATGACAGCGTCACGGTCCGACGGATCAACGGATTGTGCGATGTCAAGTCCGGTCTCGATCCATGATTTCGATTGGCTGACGGAGAGTGGCGTATTTAGTGGCACACGTAATGTGAATGGAATTTCCCGCTCGACACCCGCTTCGATCGTGAACTTCGCTTCATTTAAGGCAAACCGGTCGAGCGTAAAGGTCGTAAACGTCGTACTATCATTGACTTCTTGTTTGTACTGCGTGTTGAATTCAAGATAAATCCGGTCAATTTCTTGATCGACGTTTCCACCTTTGATATGGACGACACCGTGGATTTGACCGCCTGGTTCACAGCGATCATCCGTCAACCGTGTGTCGACCGTTGCAGCACCGATTCCGATTTGTGAGAGAATTTTTTTGAACATGATGCATTCCTCCTTTTGATTACGTACGAATGATGAAGCGTGTAAACTTGTCGAACAGGTACGAATTTGCTACAGTTTCGAAAGAACATTAGAAAAGGACGGGACGACTAGTGGAACTACATGAATTAAAAGCGAACCTTGCTTCGAAAATCACGCAAGGAGTACTGATCCATGCAACGATGAGCAATCCGCGTCAAAAATCCAATGATCTCCGACGAATCAAGGTAAAACCGATTCTATTAAGAGATACGGTGATGATGCAGGTTGAGTTTCAATTTGAACGCGTCATGAAGCATGAAAATATTTTAGTGGAGGATTTCATCGGTCGACTCGATGACTGGTTCACGGAATTCCGGCAATTCCTCTTCCGTTTTGAAAAAGAAGAATGGCAGTTCCAGCTCTCGAAAAAGATGAAAGTCGCGATCAAGACATCCCAAAAGGAACCAATGAAAGCACTCTTGTCGCATGACCGAAAAAAAACCTATCTATTAGAAGACGGTGTACCGGTTCCGTTTCTGATTCGTCTAGGTGTGATGACGGAAGCGGGGCAAGTCAAAAAACAGAAGTACGATAAGTTCAAGCAAATCAATCGCTTCCTTGAATTCGTCGAGGATAGCATCGCCGCCTTACCAACAGGAAAAAAACTGCGGATTTTAGACTTTGGTTGCGGGAAATCGTATTTGACGTTCGCTCTCTACCATTATTTAAAAGTCGTCAAAGGATTCGACCTTGAAGTGACAGGTCTTGATTTAAAGAAAGAAGTTATCGAAGAATGTACGCAAATTGCACGTGATCTGGATTATACCGATCTGACATTCCGCGTCGGAGACGTTCATGATTATACAGGGGAGACGGAAGTCGACCTGATGGTGACGCTTCACGCTTGTGATGTTGCGACGGACGTCGCACTCGCGCGAGCTGTCGACTGGAATGCATCAGTCATCCTAAGTGTACCGTGTTGTCAAAAGGAACTGAACCGTCAATTGGACTGCGCTCCGCTTGATGTCATGCTCCAGCACGGACTGATCAAAGAAAAATTCGCATCACTTGCGACGGACTCGATTCGTGCCGAGTTATTGACGCTTGTAGGATATGAAGCGCAATTGCTTGAATTCATCGATCTTGAGCACACACCGAAGAACATCTTGATCCGTGCGTACAAACAAAACAAGCGACCAACGGAAGAAAAAATCGACCGGTACATCGCATTCCGTGATCTGTTGCAGGCACGACCATTTTTAGAAAATGAATTAAGCGGCAGACTTGGACAGATTTCACCGAAACTCGTACAATAAGAAGGAGAACGAATCAAAGGAGGCAATACGATGGATTTCCAAATGTATTTTGAAGATGTCGTCCAAACAGCCCGCAAAGAAGCGCAAGCTGCTGGATTTGAAGAATTAACGACGCCAGAGAGCGTGGATGAAGCAATGAAACGGGAAGGTCTGACACTTGTCCTTGTCAATTCTGTTTGTGGATGTGCTGGCGGGATCGCCCGTCCTGCAGCAGCGTACGTCAATCGGAAAGAGGGCATCAAGCCCGATCATTTCGTCACAGTATTCGCTGGACAAGATCGCGAAGCGACAGACCGTGCGCGTGAATATTTCGAAGGTTATCCACCTTCATCTCCATCATTTGCGTTAATGCAAGATGGAAACATCCTCTCGATGGTCGAGCGCTTCGACATCGAATCGTTCACGGCGGAAGAAGTCGTCGAGAAACTTGAATCATTAATTGAAATCTACGCCTAAGCGAAGAAGACTCCTGAAAAAGGAGTCTTTTTTTGTGTATTCATAAGACTAAAATAATAAATTTTAAATTTGAAAACGTTTGCAAAATTGTATAAACAGTCATTTATGCATGATTTATGAATAGAAAGTCAAAAAATTTATATATTTATGCTTTACAGTGAATAAATATTCGTATATCCTAAAAGCAATAGAACAGGTCAGGCTTTTCGGTATTGAATTGGACATACACATAAGTCATACTATTGTTAAAGTTCTGACAATTGAGCGTTGGAAGGGGAAATCTCGAATGAAAAAATTATTAGCAACGGCAATGGCAGGCATTCTGGCAGTCACAATGGCAGCATGTGGCGCGTCGGAAGAATCAACAGGTGGATCAAGTAAGGATGATAAAGTATTGACGATGGGAACATCAGCGGATTACTTCCCATTTGAATACATCGATACGAAAAAAGGAGAAGACATCGTCGGCTTCGACGTTGCGATCGCCAAAGAAGTTACGAAAAATCTTGGATATAAATTAAAAATCGAAGATATGGAATTCGGTAGTCTACTTGGTGCGCTTAGCTCAGGTCGTGTGGATTTCGTCATGGCGGGCATGACACCAACGGAAGAACGGAAGAAAAATGCTGACTTCACGGACATTTACTTCGAATCGAAAAACTTAGTCATGACGAAGGATAAAGCGATCAGTTCAGAAGATGAACTCAAAGGTAAAAAAATCGGTGTCCAGCTTGGTTCGATTCAAGAGGGACTCGCGAAAGACCGCTTTAAAGACAGCGAAACGGTTCCATTGAACAAAATTCCAGAAATCATTCAAGAATTGAATACAGGTCGGATCGATGCCCTCATTATCGAGGATGCAGTCGCCGTCAAATACATGGATCAAGATGCCTCCCTGAAAACGTACCAGATTAAAGAAGATGGTCCAGCTGGTTCAGCAATCGCCTTCAAAAAAGGGGATAAGATGCGTGACGATTTCAACAAAGAGCTGAAGAAAATGATCGACAGTGGTGAAATCGATAAATTAGCAGAAGAGTGGTTCCAAAAAGAAGCAAAATAAGTCAAGTGCATGGGGGTGGGGGTAACTTCATCCCTTTTGTGCGACGTTAGGAGATTGATTATGATAGACTTTACAAAGATTCAAGATTCAATTCCATATATTCTCGAGGGCATTCCGGTCCTCTTCCAAGTCGTCATCGTAGCAGCCATTGCCGGGATGCTGATCGGAATCGTCGTCGCGGCACTAAAAATCACAAAAAGTCGAATCCTCCGTTTTATCGGTCATGCCTACACAGCGATTTTCCGGGGTACACCACTGATTTTGCAACTGGCAATCGTTCACTTCGGATTACCGCAACTAACTGGATATGTCACGACAGGATACCAATCAGCAATCATCGCCTTCTCTTTGAACTCCGGAGCGTATATTTCGGAAATCATTCGGGCAGGGATTCAGGCTGTTGATCGTGGACAATGGGAAGCTGCAGATGCGCTCGGTATTTCGTATTTCAAACAACTGCGTTCGATCATTTTGCCGCAAGCCTTTAAAAATATCCTCCCAGCGATCATGAACGAATTGATCACGTTGACGAAGGAGTCGGCGCTTGTCTCGACGGTCGGCGTGCTTGATGTCATGCGCCGGGCGCAAATCGTCGGAGGAGAAAAGGCAATCTATTTCGAACCGTTATTGTTTGCCGGATTCGTATATTTTGTTCTTGTCATGGGATTGAGCTTGATAGGCCAACAAGTCGAAAAAGCTATGAGAAAGAGTGGGTAATCAGATGGAACCTATGATCCAAGTCACCGATTTGCATAAGCAGTTCGGAAAATTAGAAGTATTAAAAGGTATATCGACGACGGTTACACGCGGTGAAGTCGTCGCTGTCATCGGACCGTCGGGATCTGGTAAATCAACATTTCTACGATGTATCAATTTACTTGAACAACCAACGAGTGGGACGATCATCGTCGATGGTTTTGAACTGACAAAACCAAAGGCGAACATCTCGAAAGCACGTCAGAACATCGGCATGGTTTTCCAACAGTTCAACTTGTTCCCGCATAAGTCTGTCCTTGATAATCTGACGTACGCACCAATCAACGTCCTCGGGATTTCAAAGGACGAGGCGATTAAACGAGCGGAGACGTTACTGGAACGTGTCGGTTTAGCGGAAAAACGCGATAATTACCCGAATCAGTTGTCAGGTGGACAAAAACAACGGGTCGCGATCGCCCGCGCACTTGCGATGGAACCGAACGTCATGCTGTTCGATGAACCGACATCAGCCCTTGACCCAGAGATGGTCAACGAAGTGCTAGACGTCATGAAGCAGCTTGCTGAGAGTGGAATGACGATGGTCATCGTGACGCACGAGATGGGCTTCGCAAAAGAAGTCGCCGATCGTGTCTTGTTCCTCGATGAAGGAATTTTAATGGAAGAAGGTTCACCAGTCGAACTCTTCGACAATCCGAAGACGGACCGAGCGAAAAAATTCCTCGAAAAAGTTTTATGATCACAGTACGCTAACTCTGAAAAGGGGTTAGCGTTTTTCGATTTTTAATATAGAGGGGGATAAGAATGAAAAAACTGCTGGAAGGTCATCATACTCGTCTGACACGTTTTCAACCGGAAGATACCGAAGTGATGCAACGATTGCTTGACGATGCGACATTCGCCCGTCATTTTAGTGCAACGCCATATCGTCATTTATCCATGGATAAGATTGAAAAGATGATGGCGACGGATGCACCGGAGACGTTTCGATTTGCGATCCGGAACTTTGAAGATGAACGGATGATTGGAGTCGTTGCATTAGAAGATATTTTACCGACACACGGAACGGCGTGGTTGATGATCGGCATCGATCCGGATTGTGAAGGGCAAGGGTATGCGACGGATGCGCTACAGACGATCCTCGAATACGCCTTCTTGGAGCTGAATCTGTACCGGATTCAATTGACGGTCTTTGATTATAATTTGCGTGCAATTAAATTATACGAGCGACTTGGGTTCGTGCAGGAAGGAAGATACCGTGCTTTTTTACGACGAGACGGAGAGCGGCATGACATGTTACTGTATGGATTACTTGAACCAGAATGGAGGGGTCGACAATGATTCAAGAAACGGAAGCGTTCGTCCGGTCGTTTCATGCGACGGACTTTTCAGGTCATGATTATGCTCACATTGAACGAGTTCGCCGTTTAGCGTTACATATTGCAAAACAGGAAGGCGGGAATACCCGGATCATCGAATTAGCAGCCTTACTTCATGACGTAGCAGATAGCAAACTCGGGGGAACGGCAGAGACGGTCGCCACCTTTTTGCAAGGAAAGGTGACAGAGGAGGAACAGGAACAGATTTTAAACATTATCACGAGCCTGTCCTATAAAGATGGCACACGTCCTCCAATGCGAACGATCGAAGGACAAGTCGTCCAAGACGCCGACCGTCTCGATGCGATCGGCGCAATCGGGATTGCGCGAACGTTTCAGTTCGCTGGTCGGTTCGGGGAGCCAATGCATGTGCCAGGACTAACAGCACGAAAGCCGGGTGATCGAACAGGCGAGACAAGTGCCCTGAATCATTTTGAAGAAAAGTTATTCCGACTAAAAGATTTAATGAATACGAAGACGGCCCATCATTTAGCGGAGGAACGGCATCGCTACATGGAAGAGTTCGTGGCTCGTTTTAAGGAGGAATGGGAGGGGGTTACGGGAGGAACAGGTGAGTTTTAAATTGTTTAACACATAAGGCGTGTTGTCCGGTTCGTTTTCCAGACAACACGCCTTATGTTGTATTTAACTAAGGATGATGGCAGTAATTAACCCAAGTGCTGCGAACAGACCAACGATCGCACCGCCTTCCTCGTGAGCTTCCGGCATCATCGTCGAAGCGAGCATCGCGATGATCCCACCACTTGCGAAGCCGCCGATCATGGCGAACTGCATGTCTGGTAGTTCTGCGAGAACCGTATAGCCGGCGAGTGAGGCGAGGGCAGAGATCAACCAGACGACTCCCCACATCAGCAAGACTTTTTTCTTCGAAAAGCCATCTTTTCGTAACCCCGTCGTACTCGATAAACCTTCCGGGATGTTACTGACGAAAATTGCCGCGACGAGTGCCGCGCTGACATTTCCAGATAACAGACTGGCACCGATCATGATCGATTCCGGGATGGCATCAAGAATCGTCCCAAAGAAAATCGCCGTCCCCGTGCCTTCATTCCCACCAGACGAGCGTTTCCGTTTACTCGCACCGCGTGACGAGACGAACAAGTCAAAGCCCGTAAAGACAAGTGCCCCGACGATAAAGGAAATCGCGACGACGAACGTTGTTGATTTCTTTAATGCCTCATCGAGCAACTCAAATGTCGCTGCTCCAATCAAGATTCCTGTTCCAAACGACATGATGTAACCGATTAGTCGTTGTTTTAAGGGTAAGTACAGTCCAAACAAGGCGCCAATGACAACGGCGCCACCTGCTAACGCACCCCAACCGAACGCACCCCACATATGATCGCCTCCTTCTTGTACTTTCTACCTGTTCTATATAATTCATAAACATAACGAAAAGAAAGAAAAATAGTTCGAGACGAATGTAAGGGGCTGACTCCAAAAAAGAATGCCGCGTTTTTTCACGCTCTTTCCTCAGGCGAGACACAAGCTAGTTTTCCTGCTTCATTCAAGCAGGAAAGCAGATCTTGTTCGTCTCTGACAGCGCAAAAATGCGCTTTTTCCTGTAGGAGTGGCGTGAAACGCGTCATTCTTATCTTTGTGGAGAACGACTTCTTAAGTGATTAAATCTCAATCATCAGAATGGTTGTTTATTTAACCAATGACCACCGTCAAGAGCGATGCATTCTCCGTTCAAGTAGCGGGCTTGATCTGATACCATCCAGGTTGCGAGCGTCGCGATCTCTTCCGGTGTTCCGAATCGACCGAGTGGGACGTTGCGGCGAATTCGTTCCGCGTGTTCTGGTGATAAAGCGAGTTTATCGGCACCACCCGTTCGTTCGATCGGTCCCGGACTGATCGCGTTGACACGGGCTTGATATTTATAGCCCCATTCGACGGCAAGCGTCCGCGTCAAGTTCAGCACGCCGGCTTTTGCAGCAGCACTCGGAGCGACACCAGCGCCGGCCTGCCATGCATAAGAAGCGACGATATTGACGATTTGACCGCCAGCGACTTGATCTTCCTGCCAACCCTTGACAAGAGCGTGACAGCAGTTAAATGTCCCGTTGAGGACGATATCGATGACCGTCTTCCATCCATTCGGCGATAATTCGTCGGTCGGACAGATGAAGTTCCCGGCAGCATTGTTGATCAATGCCTCGAGACGACCGAACCGTTCGCGTGCTTGCTTGACAGCAGCAAGACAAGCGTCCGCGTCACGGACATCCATCTGAATCGTCAGATGCTCGCCTTGAATCTGTTCCAATGCTTCATCCATCAGTCGCAAGCGTTCTGCGTCACGTCCTGTGACGACGACATTCCAGCCAGCTTCCTTTAAGGCGAGCGCCATCGCTTTCCCCATTCCGTTCGTTCCACCCGTCACCATGATCGTTTGTGTCATATTGCTTCCTCCTTTATGTAATGAATGAACAGCCATTCATATTCTTTATTCAAAAAAGAAGGAGCGAACTCCTTCTTTTTTTACTTATTGTGTTGCAAGAGCTGTATCTGTTAAAACAGGAACGACTTGTTTCTTACGTGAAACGACACCTTCGAGGTAGACGAGGTTGTTCGTCGCTTCAAGACCATAAGCACGTTCGACGAGATTCGCTTCTTTCCCGAGGACGAGTCCGACTGAGTTGTTCGTCAAGATATCCGTGACGATAAAGACGAACAAATCAAGACCTTTTGCAAGGATGACTTCGTTGATCGCTGTTTCGAGTTCTTCTTGGCGAAGCAAGACTTCAGCTGTATCGACCGTGTTGACTTGAGCGATTTCGACTTTGAGTGTTCCCATCGTGAATTCTTTTGCGTCAAGTGCGATCAATTCAGGAACAGTTTTCTTCGAGAGATCAGCTCCAGCTTTGAGCATCTCAAGACCGTAGACGTTCGCATCGACACCGGCGATTTCTGCGAGTTCACGCGCTGCGATGATATCTTGCTCTGTGCAAGTCGGTGATTTGAACAGAAGCGAGTCAGAAATGATCGCTGATAGCATCAGACCAGCGATTTCTGGTTTGATTGCAACACCATGCTCTTTGTAGAGCTTGTTCAGGATCGTTGCTGTACAACCGACTGGTTCTGCCCGGTAATAGACAGGATCCGATGTCTCGAAGTTTGCGATTCGGTGATGGTCGATGACTTCTGTTACGGTAACAGCGTCGATATCGTTCGCACTTTGTTGACGTTCGTTGTGGTCGACTAAGATGACGTGTGACGCTTCTGTCGCGACCTCTGTCACTAGACGTGGTGCTGAAACTTTGAACGTATCGAGCGCGAATAACGTTTCATCATTCATCTCACCGAGGCGGATTGCTTCGGCATTGACACCGAGCGCTTTCTTTAATTCTGCATAAGCGATTGCCGATGTGATCGTATCGGTATCAGGATTTTTATGACCAAATACTAAAACTTTTTCCATGACGTGTTCACTCCTCAATGATTGTTGTCTCGCCCTATAGTGTATCATATCTCGGATTTAGAAAGCGTTCATTTTCACTAGGATACCAGCGATTTTTTCGCTCCAGAAGGGGTCTGACGCGTAAAAGACATTCATTCCTTTTTGTTTGTTCCCGAGGTAAGCCCCGCGGAAATAACGTCCATCCCGATCAAGATAGTCTTTTGCGATGAATCGGCCGGTCTGCTCGATTGAATCCGTCAAGGATTTATAAGCAGTCGCATCTTCTCCCGGGGCAGAATCCGTCGCATTGACGCCGAATAGATTATTTTTTTCGCGGGCAATCTCAGACCGTCCATAGTCGGATTCGTGAATGGCGTGTGCAAGCAGGTAGGCCGCGTTGACCCGGTATTTCTTTTCAACGGATTTAAAGACTTTTCCTTTCCCGACCAAGGGGCTGTCCGGCGCTTGCTCCTTGATGAACGCATCGAGTTGTTTGGCACTCAGGCGCGTCGGTTTCGTCAAATCACGTGTCAGTGTCTTCGATTCGACGTATTTGCTCGTCCGAGACGTCGCGTTCGTCGCTTCACCAGCGACAATCAATCCACCAAGTCCACCGTCAGCAACGATGTAGTGAAGGAGTCGATTTCCCTTCGTCTGATAGTACGACGGATTCGAGACACGTTCTGCTGGGAACGGACGTAAGCGATCCGTTGGGACATAACCAGTTGCGCCTGCGACGCTGATGCGACTCGTCTGTTCACCGAACTGAAGCAATTGGACGCGTGTGCCGGAAGCGACGTAGGTAAGCCGTTTCTTTAAATCGGCGTCATGATGAATCGACAGAATACCGCGATCATCGACGATCCCGGTACCTTGTCCACCGAGATAGACGTAGCGGTCGTCCGATGAACGTTTTACCGCACCACGCTGACCCGCATACTCCTTTGCCTCGGCGAACGTTTGAAAGTCTTGTTCGTTGATTGTACCTTTCTCATAGCGCTCAGCTGTATAAGGAGCCGGTGGGGATAAAACTGTCTTCGGTTCCTCACGAAGCCAAAAGAACAAGAGAATGCCGATGAGGAAAAAGAAGAGTAACCCTTTCAGTGAGCTAGTCCGGCGCACGGGGCGACCAGGACGGATAGTGCGTGTCGTCAAAGAAAATCACGTCCTTTAAAAAGCAATGGACATTCGTGTCCAACGTAGGTAGTCTAACAAAGAAAAACAAAAGGGAGGTGAACCTGATGCAAATCGGTTATCGAACGCTGAAGACAGCGGTCGCTGCCGCGCTCGCGATGTGGATCGCGGAGCGACTCAAGCTCGATTATTACGTCTTCGCTGCGATCATTGCGATCTTGAGTATCCAATCGACACGAAAGAAGACGTTTCGGTCGTCCTACGAACGGATCATGGCGTCATTACTTGCCATCGTACTTGGATTCATTCTGTTCGAAGTCATCGGCTATCGTCCGGTTACGTTATTGATCTATTTCATTTTATTCCTTCCATCCGTTCAACGCCTCCGACTTCAGGACGGTTTCATCACGAGTGTCGTCATACTGACACATTTGTATACGGAACGTCAGCTCAACGCACATATCCTGTTGAACGAATCCTTATTGCTCGGCATTGGTGTCGGTGTCGGAATGCTTGTCAACATGTACATGCCAAGTCTCGATCTATTGATCGACGACCGACGGGAAAAGATTGATCAACGGATCGCGTCCTTATTCTATGAAGTCGCGGCCGCGATCGAGACAGGGCGAGTCAATCATCATGCGTTGACGCTTGACGAGACGGAACGTCTGTTACATGAGGGAAAAGATGCTGCCTTAAAACGGATGGGGAATGCGATCGGTCGACGTAATGATGATGAGGACTATGCCTATTTCCGGATGCGCGAACAACAATTCGAGTTACTGCGCGGTATCGTCCATCATGCCGAGGAACTTGTTCTCGTCGTCGAAGAAGGAAAAAAAGTCGCCGCCTTCTTTCGGACGATTGGCGACAATGTCCGACCTGAAGCCGACGCAATGGTATACATTTTAGAACTAGAAGCGCTATTGACGCGTTTTCGTGCCTCTGCCTTACCCGTCACGCGGGAAGAGTTCGAGGTCCGCTCTGCCTTGTTGCATATGCTGCAGGAAGCAGAGCAATATTTGCGTCTCAAACAACGCTACGTCAATCAAAAGAAATAAAACATCGTTGAAGCGAATGTTCCGAGTAGGAAAATCGCTAAGATTCCGATCGTCGTCCATTTAATGATCCGTTGTTGTTTCGATGGTCTTGCCATATCGTCATGTCCTCCTCTCTCATATCGACTGATTACTGCCATTGTACAAACAACCTTTCAGAAGTGCAAATGGCTGTCAGGATGGTATACTAATAAAGCGCTATTGGATTGAATTATATTAGAGGAGGTTTTTGTCATGGTCAATGAACAACGCGTATTGGATACGTTTTTAGAGCTTGTCCAGATCGATTCGGAATCAAAAGAGGAAGCACGGATTTGTGCTCACTTGAAAAAAACGTTTGAGGATCTCGGATGTGACGTTTTTGAGGATGACGCTTCGTCTAAGACGGAACACAAAGGAAATAACTTGATCGTCACGCTTCCGGCAACAAAAGACGGGGTCGATAAAATTTATTTCACTTCCCATATGGATACAGTATTCCCGGGTCAAGGAATCAAACCAATCATCGAGGACGGTTATGTCAAGACGGACGGCACGACGATTCTTGGAGCAGATGATAAAACGGGACTTGCTTCACTAATTGAACTCGTTCATGTACTCAATGAGACAAAACAACCACACGGAAAAATCCAGTTCGTCATTACAGTCGGTGAAGAATCTGGACTTGTTGGGGCGATGGTCCTTGATTCATCGAAAATTGATGCGGATTACGGTTTCGCACTCGATTCAGACGGAAAAGTAGGGGACATCATCACTGCTGCTCCAACCCAAGCAAAAGTCAATGCGAAGATTTTTGGAAAAACAGCTCACGCTGGTGTTGCACCAGAAAAAGGGGTCTCGGCGATTACGATTGCTTCAAAAGCCATCGCGAAGATGCCACTCGGTCGGATTGATGAAGAGACGACAGCTAACATCGGACGGTTCAGCGGTGGCGGTCCATCAACGAACATCGTTTGTGATTATGTAGAAATTTTCGCGGAAGCACGTTCACTTGTTGCTCCGAAGATGGAAGCGCAGACTGAGAAGATGAAAGCGGCGTTTGAAGAAGCAGCGGCAGAACTCGGTGGTCGTGCCGAAGTGGAGGTCAAAGTCATGTACCCAGGCTTCAAGTTCGAAGATGGAGATCAAGTTGTCGAAGTCGCAAAAGCAGCCATCACACAACTTGGACGTACACCACGTCTCTTGCATTCTGGTGGCGGATCAGATGCCAATGTCATCGCTGGTTTCGGTATTCCAACGGTCAACTTGGCGGTCGGATATGAAGATATCCATACGACGAATGAGAAGATGCCAATCGAAGAACTCGTCAAAACAGCGGAACTTTGTGTGACGTTAGTCGATTACATCACGAACAAATAAGCTGATGGAACACAAAAAGAGTGTATCGCGACATTGCGATACACTCTTTATCATTGTACGATTAAACTACTTGAGGACGATCCACATATTCCATAGACTCTAAAACGAGTTCTTCTGTACATAATAAGGTCGAAGCGATTTCATCGATTTGAATCGACTTTCCGTATTTTTGCCGATAACTTTCGTTTAGTTTACGGGCTTCCCGGACGATCCGGGCATATGTCCGTTCAATTTTAGTCATGGAAAAACCCACCTTCCAAATCTGAATAGGTACAGTTTACCATGCTTCAACAGACGAAAGGTGTATTTTGTGTATAAAAAATGCTAATTTTACGAAAAGGGGAAAAAGATGGAATTTTATTTTTTAGGGACAGGAGCCGGTATGCCGTCAAAACAACGGAACGTTACTTCGATTGCCTTGTTACACCCCAAAATGACTTGGTTGTTCGATTGTGGAGAGGCTACGCAACATCAAATCTTACACAGTCCGATTAAACCACGAAAAGTCAACGCGATCTTCATCACCCATTTACATGGGGATCATATTTTTGGATTACCAGGATTTATCAGTACACGAGCTGCCTTAGAAGGAACGACACCGCTAACGATCTATGGACCGATAGGGATTAAGGAATGGATGGATGCGACATTAAGGATTACAGGAACATATTTACGTTATCCACTCCAGATCGTTGAAGTCGAAGATGGTCAAACATACGAACAAGATGGTTTCCGCGTGACGGTGCGGTCACTTGAGCACCGTTTTCCGGCGTTCGGGTACCGCCTAGAAGGACCAGAAGAGCGTGGGGCATTACGTGTTGATGCACTGAAGGCGCTTGGAGTTCCTTCCGGTCCACTCTATCGCCGAATCACACTGGAAGAAACCTTTGAATTCGATGGCACGGTCTACGCATCGTCTGACTTTTTAGAATCTCCCAAACCAGGTGTCAAGCTAGCGGTTCTTGGCGATACGATGCCGTGCGCGGCGTCGATAGAACTCGCGCGAGATGTCGATGTATTAGTCCATGAAGCGACGTTTGCCGATCGAGAAGTCGAACATGCGGGACGCTTCGGTCACTCGACCGCTCGACAGGCAGCTGTCATCGCGGATACGGCGCAGGTAAAAAAGCTCCTCTTGACGCACGTATCTGCGCGTTATGTCGATCAAGAAGAAGTACTGGAACAAGAGGCACGAGAAGTATTTGCAAACAGCCATCTTATGTTTGATCACCGGGTCGTTCCGGTCAAAGGGTAAAAGATGGACTTTCTCATTTTATGGGCACTCTTTTTACTGGCTGCTAGTGGCTTAGCGTTTTTACTTGAACGGCGAACGGAAAAAGAAACATACTTGTATATGAAGTTCATTTTTTATGCGTGTCTCGGCGCCGTGTCGTTTCCAGTCTATGATATTCAATTACCGCTCGGCATCATCATCTTTTTGATCGTGTTGCATCCGAAAAAGAATTCACGTTATAAACGATACATGGCATTATTCGGGTTCTTGTTCTTCCTGTTTCAACTTTTCCTCGGACCGTTTGATGCCGGAACGTTGCGGGAAGAAACTCAACAGATTGGTCGCGTGACCATCACGGATGATTCGTTCGATAGCTTTCTCGCACAAGTCGAACGCCGTGTAGGAGAAGACGGATTACGGTTGGAACAAAGCCAGCTAATGTTCGATCGAGGCGGGAATCTACGGAATGCTTCGTTTGAGATGCTCGTCCAAACTCCGAAACGGTTCATTCGTTATGATGTCAGTTATCAAGAGTTGACCGGAACGATTTCCTATCGACCACGTGAAGAGTTGGCAACGAAATCATTGATATCGTATTATCAAAAACTGATTGATGCGAACCAATCGTTTGAGACGTTACGAAAACTCTCGATGCATGAGATTTTACATGATTCCAAAACTCCCTATGTCGAGATGGATCTCGATGGGCTCTACGAAACGTTTAGTCTGCAGGATGCGACAGTATTTTTGATTGATGACAAAGGAAAACTTATTCCGTATGTTAATACAGGGGACGATGTCTTAGCGAATGCGATTCGCCTGACCTATCTGCGGTCTGACGGTCAATCATTACGAGACAAAACTATTCTGTTATACAATTACAGCTTTGAGACCTCAAGGCGAAAAGGAGTCGTACGATGAAAAAATGGTTATTTGCTGCAAGTATCGTGTTACTTGCCGGTTGCGCAGAAGCAAAAGAGGAACAACAAACAGCGTCTTGTGAGACCGAAGTCAAGGTGTCGGTCGTGGATCACGTCAAGGATAAGACATTATTCGATAAAGACGTGTGTTTAAATAAAAAAGATACAGCACTGGATGCGCTTGAAGATACAACGCTTGATGTCGTTAAAACAGGTAAAGGTGAGATGGCATATGTAACGGCAGTCGATGGGATTCGTGAAAAGTCAGCTGGAGCAGGGAGTGGCTGGGTCTTCGGTGTCAACGGAAAACCCGGGGAAGTCGGTGCCGGGAGTTATGAACTGAAAAAAGGAGACCGTCTCGAATGGCGGTTTGAAAAAGATGCAATGGCTTATTTTGAGTAAACCAGAACGGGAGCGACTTCACCCAGTGAACGTCGCTCTCTTTTTCATCGGGATGATTACGATTCCATTCGTCCTCACACACGATCAAACGATCATCATGGTCTATCATCTACTCTTGTTCTTATTCGTTCAAGAGCGGACTATTTTTCGATATCTCTTACTTCCTGCTCTCTATGCCGTCATGATGTGTGTACCACTCCTATATGGAGCAAGCATTGATTCGTTTGCCATATATGAAACGACGATCCAGGTGACATTATTCGTCACCTCAAGTCAATGGATCTTCACGTTAGTTCGACTTGATCAGATGGGACCGTTGTTTCGTTTCCTACCCCGACTAACACGATTGACGGGTATGGTCCTGGCACTAATCCCCTCGTTTTTACGGACTTGGCCGGAGGTTAAGATGAGTCATCCTGATGCGTCGCTTGGCATTCGTCTGGAACGGATGGCGACCTATCATATCGTACCGATTGAAGCGGTGCCGTCTCGCTTAAGACCGATCACGCGACGTGATGTTCAGATTGGCTTATTACTTGCGACAGGATTGGCTCTTTGCCTGACACCATGGGCAATCATTCCGGCCATGATTTTGCCTATAGCGCTATTATTTACAAAAGGAGGAATCCGGGATGCCTACCATGTATACCGACACCGATCGCGAAGAGCGACTGCGACATCAGGCAATCGAACATGATCAATCGGTCTTGACACCAGAGCGCCTCCTACATGGACGTGTCCGGGACCTGCTTGCGACCGTCTCCTTGTTTCGAGCCGGAGAACTCGCGACCTTACTTGGCTTAGAAGCCTTTTTTGAAGCGGAGTCGAGTGAACTTTCGGCTGGGGAACAACAGCTCGTCGGACTCGGTCATGCGTTGTCTTCGTCACCAAAGAGCTTGTTCTTGTCGGAACCGTTTCTCTTTCTTGATCATGTCAGACGCAAGCGATTAATGGGATTGCTTGAAGAAATCGAACGACGGTTTGGTTGTCAGATCCATTGCTCGATGACGATCCAATCCGACCTCTCGCTGACAAGTGAATCGGCTGAAACAACTGGACGTTTCCTGAACCAAATCGAAAACGTTCAACATCGTTATCCGTTGCAGACACGCTATGCACTGGTGACAGGGAAATTGTCATTTCATCAAGGCGAACGGATTGCGATCGTCGGTGCGAATGGGAGTGGAAAGTCGACGCTCCTACGTCTCGCACTCGGTGTCGAGCGCCCGCTTTACGGAAAAGTTCGGCGGGCGGGAGAGATGCATTATATACCAGCGCATCCGATGCTTGCGCCATTAGACGATCGAAGCGGTAGTTTTACGACGCAAAAAAAACGTCTCTTGGACGGTATCGAATGGAGTAAAGACAGCTATTACTTTGATGAACCGACGGCTGGACTTGATGACAGCGCGCGAATGGCTTTTGTCGCATCGTGGAAGCAGAATCCGACGAATCTGATCGTCATGGCGACGCATGATCCAGTTCTAATTCGGGCAGCACAGCGGATCATCTATCTGGTGCACGGAGAAGTGGCTTTCGATGGACCGACGAAGCACTTTTTACAAGAAAGTCGGTTGTTCGTATGATCGTCGTAACGGTTCTGATCGTCTGTCTGTTTTTAGTCATGTTCGAGAGACTTCAGGTGACAGATCAACGATTACGGTTCATCGCTATCATGACGGCAGCGGCAATCGTTGGACGTTTGTTGTTTTCCAGTTTGCCGAACATTCAGCCGGCAACGGCCATCGTCTTATTAGTAGCCGTCTTCGTTCATCCAATCGCCGGTGCTATCTCTGGGATGCTCGTCGTCGTATTGACGAGTTTATTTTTAGGAAGCGGTCCGTTCGTCCTATTTCAGGCACTGGCGTATGCAACGATTGCCAGTCTAGGATTCATTCCGTTTCTTCGATCCCGAATTGTATTGACCGGATATGGTTTTTTTGCTGGCTTTTTATATGGATGGGTGAGCAATCTCGGTTTCTTGGTATTAACCGGGTTCTCGTGGCAAGCCTTTTTGACATTACTTGTGACCGGGGGAACGTTTGACTTACTTCATGGATTCAGTAACGCGGTATTCATCTGGATATTGTTTCCGATTTTTTTACGAATTTTGCATTCATTCGATGAAAAGAGGGGTACAGAATAGTAACATACCGAACAGGAGGGAAGGCATATGCTGGGATCATCGATTTCGCTTGCTTATGTCGTCATGTTACTCATCGTCTCGAGCGTAGGCTTAGTGTTTGGTAGTATTTTGTTGATGAAAGGTACCATTAGAGGACGCTACGCCGCTTGTTACTTACTCGCTGCCTCCGTTTTCCCGGGCGCCATGTTGATTACCTCATCAGAAGGATTACAATGGCAATATTTACGATTCGAGAGTTCATGGTTCCTCGCGATTGTTTCCTGGTTACTCGTCTTATCGACGGGGTACCTCGTCTCAATCACGGGTGCGCTCGTTGTTCGTTATCTGTATCATTATACGATGGCATTTGATCGCTTCAAACGTTATGTGACGCGGCGTTTTCGTCATCATGAAGCGTAAATACAAATGGGGCTGACTCAAAAAAGAATGATGCGTCTTTTCACGCCCTTTCCTCAGGCGAGACACAGGCCAGTTTTCCTGCTTTATTCAAGCAGGAAAGCGGGTCTTGCTTGTCTCTGACAGCGCATAATGCGCTTTTTCCTGTAGGAGTGGCGTGTGACGCATCATTCTTTTGTTAAAAGATAAGGGTGGCAGATCATCATTCTGCCACCCTTATCTTTGTAGAGACTGACTTTTGAATCAGTCTCATTTTTTAGGAATTGGCGTACAGGAGTTCTTCTTCTGTCGACGATTCTTGCTGGCGAGCAGGATCTTGAATTCGACCTGTCACTTCGGTCAGGAGACGGCGTGGCAAGAGACGGGACAAGGAAACCATGGCCCGGTTGCTTACACCTGGAACGACGACGCGGCGTCCTTTGAGCATGCCACGGTACCCAGCGAATGCGACGAGGTGTGACGGCATACTCTTGAACGGTAGCGTGATGTTCGCCCGGTCGAAGAAGTTCGTATCGGTCGGTCCTGGGCAGAGACAAGTCACACTAACACCCGAGCCGTCGACTTCTGTCGCAAGTGCTTCCGAGAACGACAGGACATAGGCTTTCGTTGCATAGTAGACACTCATGTATGGTCCTGGCATGAAGGCAGCAACCGACGCGACATTCAAGATGCGTCCGAAGCCACGTTCAACCATTCCTGGTAAGAGACGTTTCGTCAAATCCGTCAAGGCGACGACGTTGACCTGGATCGAGTTAATGTCTTCTGTTGGATCGATTTCCGCAAAGCGTCCCGACGTGGCGAAGCCGGCATTATTGAACAATAGATCGACCGTCAATTCTTGTTCCTCTAAGTATTGCACGAGACGATCAACGCTGTCGCTTAGTGATAAATCAGCAGCGAATACATAGACTTTGATCTGATAGCGTTTTTCAAGGACCTGTTGAAGCTCCTTCAATTTTTTCTCATTGCGGGCAACGAGTACACAATCGAAGCCATCTCGCGCCGCAAGAACAGCGAGATCCAGTCCGATTCCACCCGATGCACCGGTAATCAGTGCCGTTTTTCGTAACATAGGACATTCCTCCATTCGAAATCGTGAATCTGAGTCTAGTGTATACCATTCCATACCGTTCCCGCGAATCCTGTTTCATAAGCATTTACTTTTCTTATCACTGGTTCAACCAGTATGATAGAACAGTAGAGGGGAAGTGGAACAGATGAGGAAAAAAGTAACCGTCGCCTTGTTGCTCGCGACGTTTTTAGCCGCGATTGAGGGGACGATCGTTGCAACAGCAACACCTGTCATGGCGAGTGAATTGAATGGGGCGAAATTAGTCAGTTGGATCTTTGCCGGGTTCTTGTTGTTCATGGCGGTATCAACACCGATTTACGGAAAGATGGCAGATTTATATGGTCGAAAACGGGTTCTGTTATTCGGGATCGGCGTCTTCACCGTCGCTTCGTTAGCCTGTGGACTCGCTCAATCGATGGAGATGTTGATCGTTTTCCGCGCCGTCCAAGGTATCGGGGCAGGAGCTGTATTACCGATCGCAATGACGATCATCGGTGATTTGTATACATATGAGGAACGAGGGAAAATCCAAGGAGTGCTCAGTGCCGTGTGGGGGATTTCGGGTGTCGCTGGACCACTCGTCGGTGGATTCCTCGTCGAATCGCTTTCGTGGCGGTATATTTTCTTACTAAACGTACCGTTTGCCTTATTATCGTTTTTCATGATCGTCGTTTACTACAAAGAGACGGTCAGGGAAACGGAGCGGAAAATCGATTACCGGGGTGCCTTATTGTTTGCGCTCGGGATGAGTGCGTTTCTGTACGGTTTATTGTCGGGGAGTGAGTCGGAGACGTTCTTGCGGCCGATCATTCTAGCGAGCTTTTTCATTAGTTTCGTATTATTGTTCACGTTTTATCGGGTCGAGAAAAAGGCGAGCGATCCACTCTTGCCACCAGCAGTCATTCGCCATCCGGTCATTCTCGTGATCAACTTAGCGGTCTTCTTTTCCGCCTGGGTGCTCGTCTCGATGTCAGCGTATATTCCGATTTTTGCCCAAGGGGTACTCGGGAAGAGTCCGACCGAAGCTGGTTTCATGTTGATGCCACTGTCGCTTTTTTGGACGCTGACCGCCATTATCGGTGGACGGACGATTGGTGTCGCCTCACCCCGGTATCGGACGATGACAGGAATGGGACTGCTGATCGTCGGTACAGTGATTTTATCGTTGATCACGCGCGAATCAAGTGATGTTTTCATCTATCTTGCCGTTTCGCTGATCGGAATTGGTTTTGGTCTCTCACAACCTGTCTTCATGGTCGTCCTGCAGACTTCCGTCGATTGGTCACTTCGTGGCTCAGCGACGGCCGTCAACTCGTTCTTGAGTACGACGGGACAGACGCTCGGTGTTGCGATCTTCGGTACGATCTTCAACCTATCCATCCTTCGTTCGTTTTCAGCGTCGGACACGCTCTCAGGGTACGCGATTGATCCATTTTTCCAATCGAGTACGGCAAAAACGTTCGGACAGGATGTGCAGTATGCGGCAGAAATCGCGTTATCACATGGATTACGTTACGTATTCATCGGTGGCGTTCTTTGTGCGATTCTTGCGTTCGCGATGACATGGCGTTTACCGAAAGTTCGACCTGACGATCCACGATCGTAATGAAAAAGCGAACCAGGATGATGATCATCCTGGTTCGCTTTTGTCATTAAGAAGATTGACTAGTGGCACTCTCACGCTGGGCGAGTTGTTCGCGAATATCGCGTTCGTTGCGTCGGAGGAACAATCCGATTCCGATCAATAGTAAAGCGGCACCGGTGATTTGAATCCATGTCAGCTTCTCATCGAACAGATAGTATCCGAAGATCATCCCCCAAACCGCTTCACCAAGAATCGTGATACTGACGATGCTGGCGCTGACACGAGCGAGCGCCCAGTTGAATAAATTGTGACCGAGTAACGTCGGGAAGACGGCGAGAAGAATATACAGCCACCAATCCTGTTGGAACGCAGCGACGAGGTTCGTTGATTGAATCAACGATAACAAAAGCAAGGCGAGCGACGCGACAGCGTAGACACCGAACGAATAGAGGTTCGTCGAGACGCTTGTGCGGACGTGTTGACCGAGCAACCAGTAACCAGCGACTAAAATCGTTGCGAGCAAGGCAAGACCGTCCCCGATCAAGGCGCGCATGCCGACAGCGATATCTCCATAAGCGACGAGACCGCCACCAAATAAGGCGACAGCGACGAACAGGAGTGCTTTGCGCGACGGGTGTTGTTTGAAGAATAACGCGTTACCGGCCAGGACAAAAATCGGACTCGCGGTCACGAAGAGCGTCGAGCTCGCAACTGTCGTATAATCAAGAGAGAGGAACCACAGCCAAAAATGCCCGGCGAGCAAAACGCCACTTAATAGCATATGCCGGATCGTTGACGAACTGAGTTGCAACAGTTCCTTCAATCGAATGAGTGGGAGCAACAACAAGGTCGAAAACAACATGCGGTAAAAGGCGACAGCCTCGATCGGTGTCTCCGCCCACTTGACGAAGATTGCTGATGTTGAAATAAAGAATAAAGCCATGAATAACGTAAAATAGGGCATGGGTACCTCCACATGTCTGAAGTAAGGAAATGAGGGTGAAGCGTGTGCAATTGATCATTGCTGAAAAACCAAAACAAGCGGAAAAACTGGCAGCTCCGTATCCGTCCGTGAAGCGGGACGGCTACATTGAAATCAAACCATGTGACCGGTTTCCGCAAGGAGCAAAACTCGCCTATGCGGTCGGACACTTATGCGAACTGCAGGAGCCGGCGCATTATGACGCCAAATGGAAACGATGGAACTACGATCATCTGCCGATCATCCCGGAACGATTTGATTACCGACTGGCAAAAGGTAAGAGTAAACCGTACCAAGTCATCAAGAAACTATTGAATGAGCGGACGACGACTTCCATCATTATAGCATCGGATGCCGAGCGAGAGGGAGAGGCAATCGTCCGATTGATCTTACGTCTCGCGAACAACGCAAAACCACTGCAACGACTCTGGATTTCGAGTTTGACGCCTCAAGCGGTTGACCATGGGTTTGCGAATCTGCTTGATGGAAAGGAAACAGAAAACATCTTCCATGAGGCGATGAGTCGCGCTTGCGCCGATTGGCTGATCGGGATGAATGCGTCCCGTGCGTATACGACGTTACTGAAGAAGAAGGGCATCGCCGACGTTTTTTCCCTCGGACGAGTCCAGACACCGACGCTCGCACTGATCGTCGAACGGGAAAAACAGATCGAGAATTTCTTACCGGAGACGTACTACGAAGTCGAGGCGGATTTTACGCGATACAAAGGAAAATACATCAACGCAAAGAAACAGACGAAGCTGAGTGACCGGGAACAGGCACAAGCGATCGTGGATCGGACGAAAGGAACCGGAGTCGTCGCATCAATCGAAAAAAAACGTCAGACGGAACGTCCACCGTTTTGGTTCAGTTTGTCGCTCTTACAAACAGAAGCGAGCCGACGGTTTGGTCTCGGTGCAAAAGAGACGCTCGATATCGCGCAAAAACTCTATATCCGTGGTTGGATCAGTTATCCACGAACGGACTCTTCCTTCGTAACGAAAGAGGAGGCGGGACAGTTCCCGGTCATTCTTGATCGGTTACTGAAGCAAGCGGAATATAGTCCAATCAAGGATGTCCTGACGAAAAATCCAGCTAACGATAAACGTTACGTTAATCCGGCGAAGGTTAGCGATCACTATGCGATCATTCCAACAGAAGAAGCGGGTGCCGTCGCGAAGCTCTCCGGACGAGATGCGCAAGTCTACGACTTAATCGTTCGCCGTTTTCTTGCTGCCTTTGCACCGGACGCCGTCTCGGAGAAGACGGAAATCGTGACGACGCGTGAGATGGACCGTTTTTTGACGCGCGGCAGTCGGACGATTGATCCGGGCTTTAAACAGGTCTTACAAATCGAGTCAAAAGAAGTCGAATTGCCAGCCGTCGAACAAGGACAAGAGATGCCGATCAAAGGCTGTCGACTGCTCGAGAAACAAACGGAGCCGCCGAAACGCTATACGGAAGGGACGCTCATCCTCGGTATGAAAACAGCTGGTAAGTTGCTTGAAGACGATTTGCAAGCGATCATGAAGGAAGTCGAGGGACTCGGGACGGAAGCAACTCGTGCCGGGATCATCGACGGACTAAAACGGCGGGAATACATCAAACTCGTCAAAAAAGAGATTCATCCGACGCCAAAAGGTCGGATTTTGATTGATGCCGTGACGGGGAGTATTCTTGCTTCGCCAGAGATGACAGCGAAGTGGGAGAGCCGTCTCGAGCAAATCGGCAAAGGGGAGGCATCTGCTGCCCAGTTCATTGAACAGGCGAAGAAATTGTCGGAGCATCTCGTCGTCGATGCTAAACAACGAATTGAACAACTCGCCGTTGATCCGACACAAGTCAAAAGCAAGTCCCCGCGGGGTGCAACGAATCGTCCGGTCGGTCCCTGCCCACTGTGTCAATCAGCAGTGCTTGATCGTGGGAAGTTCTATGGCTGCAGTGGCTATCAAAAGAACAACTGTGGCTTTACGTTACCGAAAACGATCCTTGGTGCCCGACTGACGCAAACGGAAGTCAAAAAAGTACTAGTGGGTCAAAAAACAAAGCCACTCGAGATGAAAAAGAATGCGCGCCAGTTTAAGGCGATGCTATATCTCGAACGCGATCAATTAAAATTCGAATTCACGAAAGGGGAAGACTGATGCAATACGAACTGATTCAAAATCAAACGTTTCGTCCTGTCTTTGAACGACTGTTACAAGAAGGGCACCGCTTGACGGTCTGGTTTCCGGACCATATTGAGGTACAGTCGGCAGAAGGACTGGTCGAAGAAGCAGAAGAACTTTTTGGTGTGACTGCGGAAGTGATCGATGATCCACAATCATTCGGCAAGCATATCCTGCTTCCGTACTTGACGGAAGTCGAGCACCGGGAAGATGGATTCATCCGCTACGAAGCTGAGTTGACGGAAGAGTTACGCCAACTCGTACGCGAATTGACGTTACCGATGCTGACGGAGGGCGACTTCGAAGTGTTGTATTCATATCAAATCGAGACGGAGACGGAACGCTTCTTCGTTGAAGACTGGTTCCAAGCTGACTTGCAAAAACTACCTAACTAGGTGAAACTTTCTTGAAGAGGATGACGTAGGATAAGTGATCGTCATCATTCTATTCATTTGGAGGGTTCACTATGTTCACAGTAGCATTCATGGAAGGCGAACTGGGAGGCGACGGCTTCTTCTCGGGCATGCCGATTTTCATGGTCGGATTTTTTGTTCTCATCATCGGGTTCATTCTGTTTGGAGTCATCTCTGCAGCCTCAAAGGGAATCTCAACGAATTCATTGACGCAACAACTGCGCGAGTATGCGGCGCGTCTCGTCAGTCCGAATGAATCGGATGCACTGAATTACGTCGCTTACTTAGAAACGTTGACAAGTTTTCCGGTTGAAAAGACGAATCTCGAACCGTTCCGGATTGCGACCGGCATCTTAAAGCTTGTCCAAGGAACGGATCAGATTTCCGAAGCGACGAAAAAACAAGTCGTCGCCCAGTACTTACGGCTCGGTATTTTGGATGCGGATCATTTAGCGGACGAACAGCCGGTCCGGAGCCATAGCCATAGCCATAGCCATCACCATCATCATTAAAAAAGGGTCCTGAGGGGCTCTTTTTTTGTTGAAAACGATCGAATCGTGACATCTAATTGTCATATACAACGATTTAGATTAAAGTTGTATGAAATTGAAATCTTTTTGAGCAGAATGCTGTGTATCGATTGAAAAAAGTTTACAATGAATGGACGGGAATACCTTTATTGCTGGAGGAAGATAAAGGGAAAGGAGTTGAATTCCTTTAATGAAAACATGGCTGAATCGAACGATTGGACGGCAAATCATGTCTGCGTTTTATGTGATTTTTCTGACACTGCTGCTAACGACAGGTGGTGTCTACCTATATACGAAACAACAGGTGGATGAATCACGCCAAGAATTAAAGATGTTAAACGAACATCGGACACGGGCGACCGATTTGTACGAATCATGGCAAAGCATGCAGTACGAGATGCGTGGCTTCGTCTTGCTTGGTGACGAAGAGATGTTAAAAGAAATCGAAGCAAAGAAAAATGGCATCAATCAACAAACGACTTGGTTCGAGCGCAATGCACGCTTCAAAGAAGAACGGCAGTATGCAACGGACGCACGGGAACTCTATACAGCGTATACCCAACGCGTCATGCCGAGCCTCGTCAATTATGTCGCGGCGAAAAAAGACGGCAAAGTGACGGAACCGTTCTTGAAGATGCCGACGCTTGGAAAGGTCACGAAATCAAAACCACTCGATCCACAGCGGAAGTTCAACATCAAGACGAAGAGTGCAGCTGATATGAGTTCAAGTATCGTTGATATGGAGACGGTCTTCACAAAATATCGTAATTCCTTAAACGATCAAGAGATGGCGGCGCAAGAGCAGCTTGGTAAACAAGTCAACTCGTCGCAAATTCTCGGAGCCGTCAATATTGCAATCCTCTTATTGATTACTCTCGTTTTCGTCCGACCATTCGTCCGCCGCTTGACGCGTCAGTTGCGTCAGTTGAACCGGGAAAGTGGACGACTCGCTAAAGGTGAGGATGCGACACCGATCGTCATCACGAATCGTCAAGATGAGATTGGTGAGTTGACGACGACGTTCAACCAGATGGCAGCCTCCATTTCCGGGCAAAAACATCAACTCGTCGCAAGTAACGACGAACTACAAAGTCAACAGGAAGAATTAATTGCCCAGCAAGAAGAACTTCAATCGCAACAGGAAGAACTCGAAGAAGCACTCGACATCACGTTACGTAACGAGACCCATTTGCGTTATCGCAATGAGTTGACCGAGACACTTGCGTCTCGCGAAACGTTGACGGCGTATCCGGCGATCATCGAAAAATTGATTACGATTACCGATGCGGAGCTCGGAGCAATCGTCTTCCTAGAGCAAGACCGCTATACGGATCTCGTCTCTTACGGGATGACGGCAGCTCAGGAGCACCAGTTATTACATGCTTCGACGTCATTACTCGAACGCACACGTCAAAACAAGCGTGCTGTTCGCTCGACGAAACAAGTCGCGAGTCATCATCCGCTCCCATATCCGTACGCGATGTACGAAATCGTCGTACCGGTGATGGATCCAGCGACGAACACAATGATTGCAAGCATTTATCTCGTCCGTTACCGGGATGCCTTTACGGAAGAGCAGACGAACGAAATCTGGTCGTTCTCCCGTCAATTGGCACTCTCCTTGCTCCGGATGCGTGTCTTTGAAGAAGTCGAACGAGAACGGGAAAAGACGTCCAAACTTCTCCATTCGATTCGGGAAGCGGTCATTTATATCGAAGGAGAGACGATTTTTGCCAATAAACCATTGCTTGCTTTATTCCATCATCCGGCGCACGATCAAGTGGCGGAAGAAGGATTGATGACGCTCGACGTCAAAATCGAAGAGTTGGCAGTGCAAGTCGATCAACATGAGGCGTTCTTAACCTACATGGATCATGTCTGCAGTCAGGAAATTCCGACGGAGAGCTTGGCGTTGTCCTTAAACAAGGAAGAGCGATTCGTCACGCTGTATGCAGAGGAAATTCATTACGGTGGTTGTTTCCGCGGTACGATGCTCGTCTTACGTGACGTGACGGCAGAGACAGCAATCGACCGGATGAAATCGGAATTCGTCTCGACTGTCTCGCATGAGTTACGGACACCGCTTGCCTCGATTTACGGCTACACGGAATTAATGCTCGCGCGCGACGTCCAGGAATCAAAACGTCAACGGTATCTCGAGACGATTCATGCAGAAACCGAACGGTTGACGAACCTCGTCAACGACTTCCTCGATGTCCAGCGCATGGAATCGAGTCAGCAACAATATGACTTCAAACCGCTTGATTTGACGAAAGTCATTCAGGAAACGGTCGAGTTCCATACGGCTTCGGCAAAAGATCACGAGCTAGTCCTTGATTTTGAAGAAACGACGACGGGGCGGATTCATGCTGACGAACAAAAAATGCGTCAGCTGTTCACGAACCTGATCAATAATGCAATCAAGTATTCACCGGATGGTGGTCAAATCACGATCACGATGCGTCAAGTCGAAGATCGTGTACAGCTGAAGATCGAAGATGAGGGAATCGGCATTCCGCGTCACGCGTTACCACAACTGTTTAGTAAGTTTTACCGAGTCGATAATTCGGATAGTCGAAAAATCGGTGGTACCGGTCTTGGTCTTGCGATTTGTCAGGAAATTGTTCGTTCGCACGAAGGGATGATTCATGTCGAATCAACAGAAGGTGTCGGGTCCGCGTTCATCGTCGAACTACCGATCGTCCAGTCCGTCGTACCGGTCACGGAATCGGCAGATGACTGTTAATGTCAAAAGCGTTCTTTGATTTTTTAATCAAAGGGCGTTTTTTTGTTGGTTTCATCTGCAAAACGGGAATTAACTACTATCAAATAGAAAGGAAGTGAGGAGATGCGGCGAAGCAGATGGCCTTGTTAAGTCCGACGATCACTCATGCTTTGGATCCTGATCGAAGCTAGTAGTTCGTTCATTCCAGCTTATGTGATTGAGCGCTTTTACTGGGAAGACCGGGGAATGAGCATTGCCGACGTCGTCATCGCAGAAATCGTCTTTGCTTGGGTCATGTTGATTGGTGAGGTCCCGTTCGGTTTGTTATCCGATCGGTGGGGCAGAAAGCCGTTCATTCTGGCTGGTTTCGTATGTGAGTGGTTATCGTTTACGGTGTTGCTTGAAGCCTACTCATTACCTGCCTTCCTCTTGGCGATGGTCCTTGCCGGCATCGGTGGCGCAGCACTTAGTGGAGCGCTTGAAGCCCACGTCTATGAAACATTGCGAATGCAAAGGATAGAAGAGCGATTCGAGCCGGTCTGGCGACTGATTTCAATCGGTGGTTTATTGACGTCTGGACTTGCGGCACTCGTCGGGAGTTACGCCGTGCGATCGGTAGACTTGATTTGGCACTATCACGTGTCCTGGTGGGTATTGCTCGGAACAGTACTGCTGACGTTTTTCTTAAAGGAAGCATCGCGAGAACAAGACGGAGAGACGAGTTCATTAAAGACATTGCTAAACAGTTTTTCGTTTCGACGCGTCTACGTCCGAATTCTTTGTCTTGTCTTGTTATACGGGGCGACGATTGATTTCGTCGATGAGTTTTGGCAACTTTATCTACGGGATCAAACGATACCGATGGTCCATTTCGGATTCGTTTTCGTGTTATTTCAAATCATGCAGGCGACCGGCGCGTCCTTATCTCGGTTCCGATCTCCGGTCGGATGGGCGATGATCTATATCGTGTGTTTTACCGGATTGTCGGTTGCCTCTCCGCTCGTCAGTATCGGGTTACTCGGAACGCTGTACTTGTGCTATGGCTGGGCTGAGCCTTATTTGACCACTATCATCCAAGAAGTTGCGCCGCCAAATGGACGTGCAACGTTTACGTCGCTGATCTCAGTCATTGAACGGTTAGCTGTGCTTGGAACCGGTACGCTGTTCGTCTTCGTCGAACGTGTCTTCTCGCTTCAGATGACCTATGCCGCGCTCGGTCTCGTCTCACTTATGCTGCTTCTGTTGTATAGTGTGACTCGAATGCGTCAGAACTGAATCAAAAAAAGGGGCTGACTCAAAAGTCAGCCTCTACAAAGATAAGGATGGCAGAATGATAATCTGCCATCCTTATCTCGTAACAAAAAGAATGACGCGTCACACGCCACTCACAGGAACAAGCGCATTTATGCGCTGTCAGAGACGAACAAGACCCGCTTTCCTACTTCAACGAAGCAGGAAAACTGGCTTGTGTCTCGCCTGAGGAAAGGGCGTGAAAAGACGCGCCATTCTTTTTTTTGAGTCAGCCTCTTTTGACTGTCATTTATTACGACACGTGTCGATGCTCCTGAGAGGAATGTGCCAATAGCTGGCGAGCCGGTTGCCACATCAACAAAGAGAGGGCTCCTGCGAGCGCATAGACAAGCTCGATCGCAAACACATCGGCAAGCCATCCGAACAATAGACTGCCGAGGCAGAAACAGAGTGCATAAACGGTTTGTTGCACGCTATAGACATACGGTAACCGTTCGAGTGGTGTCGTCTTTTGCAACAACGTATTCAGCTCAATCGCCCGGACTTGACTCGCAAACCCTTGGATCAGACAAGCGATCACGGCAAGTGTGACGATTGGAGCGAAAGCAAACAAGAAGGTCGCAACAATCGAAAAGCCGATGCTGCGATAAAGCAACGAACGCGTTCCACGACGACGTAACATCATGTAACTACCGGCGATCATGCTCAGCAGATAGAAGGCATTTAGAATGCCCCACCAGCGTTCCGATAGCTGGAAATGTGTATCGATATAGACGAGAAACAGAGCAGAAATCCAAGCCGTACTGACGAACGCATCGATTCCGACGAGATACGTGTTGGCTTTCGCGAATGGATGCGCTCGCGTGTAGCGAATACTCGACCGGAAGGAAACGTCTTCCCCTTCCATCGAAGGGTCGGGTAGAGAGCGAACGCTTCGATAGAACAGATAGCTGATGAGACTCGCACCTAAAAACAGACCGGCCGAGACGGACAAGACGGAAAGCGGCGATAACCAGCTGACCAGAATGGCGCCGAGCGGCCACATGATGAGCTGAATCACTTGATTCGTACCTTGTACGAGACTGTTAGCCTTTTGGACATCCTGACACAGTCGAGGGATGAAGGCACTTTCGATCGGACGAGCAAATCCGTCGAAGAAAGCGATACATCCAACGAGTGCGAGGATAAGTGGCAGTGGTAAATCAAGCCCCCAGATGATGCCTAAGAGAATCGTCTTGAGGAGTTGACTGCCGAACAACAACGAGGCATGGGGAACACGTTGAGCGACTTGGGCGAATAAGAAGCCGCTTCCTGTCATGCCTGCTGTGACGAGAACAGGAAACAGGGCAGCGAGACTCGCTTGCCCTGTCGTTTGATAGATCATCGCGATCAGGGAGACGATATAGAGCGCATCTCCCGCATTCGCAATCCATTGACTGACCAATAAAAGCGTAAACCGGTTCATTCTGAAGGACCTCCATATCGTACGTATTTAGTTAGGAGTGAGAATTCAGAATGACTTACATTGGACGCCCTCATTTCATGTTTTTTTCTAGTGTAAGAGGAAAAAAATGGATTGTCAATCAGAATCGTGACGGGAGTTCCGGGCAACGAGTGTAAAGGGATCGACCATCGACGTCGCGGCGGCTTCGTCTTGAGCACGAGATGCCGATAGCTTGATTGGTTTTAGTTGCTGGCGGAAGCGGAAAGCCCGTTCGAGTCGACTCATGAATAGATTGCTGAAAAAGACGACTAATGCTAGCCCAATCAGTGGAACAAGGAACATATGATTGAGCCAAGACGTCGCTGAAAACTGGTTATAGTAATAACCGAACATCGAGGACCACTCAAAAATCGTTGGGACAGTTCCTACATATAAATTAACCGTTCCAGCGAAGAAAATTTTGAAAAGTGATAAGTGAACGAGTAACATCAACGTTTGGATGAACTGTTGCATAAAAACGATTGTCAACGTTGGAACAAGATGTGGCCAAATGTGGCGTCTGAACCGATGCCACGGACTGCCACCAAGCGTCTGGGCGACAATCATGAACTCTTGACTAAGTAACTGACGGGTCTCAGCAATCAGATAAAGCGATAAAGAGGGGAGACCAAGCAAAATCAAGACGATCAACTCGAACGATACACGGTCGAACAACGGTGGGATAGCAGTCGAATCAAAGAACGTAAGTGATGGAAGCAAAATGAGCAACGCGACAAGAGAGAGCGGTAAAACTAAAAATCCATCAAGAATAAGTTTTAAGTATCGATTGACGCGAGCACTTCTAAAAGCTAGCGGAATCGCAATCACTAGCGAAAGAAACATTCGACCGAGCGCAACAATCATACAAATACCGGCTGTCCATTTAAATCCTTCAATCATCAATTGAAAGAGGTCATAGCCAGAGCGGTCTGTACCGAGCCATTGATCACTTGACGGTTTTAGTGGTGACGTCGCAAGGAACGTACCGTCTTCAGCATACCGGTTCGAGATTTGATCGACTTGACCATCACGGAAGATCGTATTTCCAAAACTAAGGAGCAGTAAACCAGTGAGTAAAAATAAACATAACCAGAAGACAGGATCTCGCATCAAAGTACGACGCATCAAATCCCCCCTTTCCAGGCGTTAGGAATAAGCCATTCTGCCAACAAATCAATGATGAAAATCGGCAGATAGATTAAGAACAAGATGACCATCAAAATCGGCATTTGTCCATTATAAAAGACGAACCGGAACATACCTTGCACTTCGAACGTGTATTCAATGATCACGAGACTCGATAAGACCGTAATGATGTTCGCTCGGAAAAACAGATAAAACCGATAGATCATTGTCGGAATCAAATGTTTCCAGAAAAGAGCCGCAGGACGAATGCCTTTAGCCCGTGCGAGTTCAAGGAAAGGAGCAGCTTCCTGTTCGAGTACTTGCGTCGTTAACCATTTGATGAAGAAGAATAGTGTTGTCAACGTTAGCGTAAGAATCGGTAAAAAACGAATGTACTCAGCATAGGATCCCGCAATTTCGATTTTGTCATACCCGGTCGTTTTAAACAGATAGAGGACAAGGAATTGCGAAAGAATGATCCAGAACAGATCCGGAACCATCTCAAGCGTCCGAGTCGTTTGTTTCAGCATCATGCGTGTTTTGCGACCACTCCGATAAAACAAATAAGCATAAAAAATCGCACACACAGCGGAGACCAGCATAGCTGTCGTAAAGATGATCAACGTCTCTTTAATGAATGGACTGATGGTAGGAAGCAACAAGAATTCCTTTTGAGCGGTTACGTTGAAATAGGTAATCTCATCAAGTTTCGTTAATTGAGCAAATTGTTGCTTCAGACCTTCCCAGTAGCTTGCTGGGTTGAATTTCATTTGCGCGACAAGCGCCGGAAGGGCGCTGATCGCAATCAAGACAAAAAATGCCACGATAAGCTGAATTGATTTTCGGGCGATAAACACCATGAGGCGAAAAACTCCTTTCTTTGGATCCTCAGCCGATGGCGAGGATCCGGTCATTGCCAATTTGGATCAACTGACTGTTCATATGTTTCCGGCGCAGTACATAGCGTTCGAACTGTTGTGTCGCGATGAACGAATCACGCGTCGAGACCGTCGAAAGGGTCATCAAGACATGTTTTAATTGCGGTTGTCCTTCTTGTAACGAGAGATGTGTCATCCGGTTTGCTCCGTCGAGTCGATTCAAGAACAGTTCAATCTTACAGCCCTCCTTGATTAATTCACTGATCAGGAATGCCGATTGTTCGATGAACGTCTCAAATTGTTGGTGGAGTCCGTAACCGCTCGGGGCAGATAAGTTCAAGGCAATCGTAAACGTATCTTGATTGCTCGTTTCGAATACTTTTGCCTGCAAGCGACCGGTCTTCGCCGTCGCATACCAATCGATCTCTTTTGACGGTTCCGCCGTATAAGGTTTTGCACCAAGCTGAACCAGTTTGTTCTTGAGCGGTGAGTAGCGGTCTGGTCGGTCGCCAATCCGTAAACGTTGTAAAAGAAGCGGCGTCGCTTGCGCTGTCAAGGACGGCAAGACTGTAAACGACGGATACGTATCGAACGTAAAGAGATAGACGCCCATCTTCCAAGGCAGGCGAATCGTTAAGATGATCTCATCGAACTCGGCTGGTCCGCGGCGAACCGTCTGAATCGGGATCGTCACTGCGTCTTCAGAGTCAATCACTGCATGAAACGTCGCCGGATGTAGTGGATCCATCTCCGGGAAGATGACTCCGCCATCCGTGTGCAAACGAAGTGTCGCTTCGAGCCCAAGCTGACTCAAGGATTCGACGCCGAAGACTTGCAAATGGAGCGACGTCTTCTCCTGGTTGAACATCAATGATTCATAGTGTTTCCATTCGATGGCGACGTCCCGTCGTAACTGCTTTTCTGTTCGCCCGACGACGAAATGAATCGTCGCCAAAGCTGCGAACAGAAATCCGAGGACGGAAAGACGCGGAATGAAGAGGAAGATGAACGTCATCGTGACGTACAGTGGAAAAAGTCGGCGTTCAAGCCAAAACGGGACGGAACGTTCAATCTGCATGATTCGTCACCCCATCTCGACCGGAACCGGCACGTCGTCCAGAATATGCGTCAAAACAGCCGCTTTCGTCGTCTTGATTCCACCTGCGAGTGTCAGTGTCAGGCGATGGGATAGGACGTGTTTTGCAAGATATTTGATATCTTCCGGGATGATGAAGTCGCGTTGATTCAAGAAAGCGTAGCTTTGCGAGGCGCGAAGTAATGCAATCGCTCCACGCGGACTGACACCGACTTCAATGAGTTCATGGTTTCGTGTCGCTTGAACGATGTGTAATAGATAATCAAGCACGTCTTGCGATGCATGGACGCGGCGTGCCTCTTCCTGCCAGGAAATCAAGTCGCCACCTGACGCGATGCCAACAGCTGACCGACGGACGTTCGTCAGAATTTCAGACAATAAGCGCCGTTCGTTCTCAAAATCCGGATAACCGACTTCAATTGCGACCATGAACCGGTCGAGTTGGGCGTCCGGTAGTGGGAACGTTCCTGCCGATTCGATCGGATTTTGCGTCGCGATGACAAAGAATGGGGCTGGCATCTGATAGGTCGTTCCACCGATCGAGACTTGACGTTCCTCCATCGCTTCAAGCAATGCGGATTGTGTCCGCGGAACAGCACGGTTGATCTCATCGATCAAGACGACGTTCGCGAACAATGGACCGCGTTTATTTTCGAACTCCTGCGTCTTTAAGTTGAAGAAGTCCGAACCGATGACGTCTGATGGGAGAAGATCCGCCGTGAACTGGATCCGCGAGAAGGCACTCTCAAAGCTCTGAGCGAGCGACTTGGCGAGCATCGTTTTCCCTGTTCCCGGTACGTCTTCTAGTAGAATATGTCCTTCTGCGATGAGTGCCGTCAGACAGAGATCGATGACGTCCGGTTTACCGAGATAGATCGAATTGAGTTGATCTTTTAATTGTTGTAGTTTCATAGGAAATCCCTCCAAGGTTAAATGGTTGAGTAGCGTGCTAGTTGTTGTTCGAAGCGTAGAATTTCATCATTCGAGACGATCGTTTCCGACATATCACCGTAGCGAATATTCCGATATAACTGAAAATCGACAGCGACTTCAATCCGACGTAACCAGTCTTCAAGCGTTTCGTTCGGACGATGTTGCTGACTGCGCGGTAAGTGTTGCTCAAAGCGGATGACGAGATCACGGACACGTGAAAACGAATACGATGAATACAGGTAAGGCGATTTTCTTAAAGAAACAGGATGAAAGATCGATTGAGCGAATGTAACGTCATCCGTTACTTCTCCTGTAGACCTGCGCCGTTTTTTCACGCGGCGCGACTGAACGAGTTTCCAGACCACGAAACTAAACAAGCTGATTAAAATGATGTATTGCAGATAAGAAAGGGGGAGTCAGAGTTAGATACATCCGCTTTAAAAGATTTCCAGAGTTCTTTTGGACCAGGTCGTGGATCGATCGGTTCAAAAGGCATTTTGCCTTTTGTGTTAGTAGGTGAGTGACCGTTTTTAAAACTAATTTCGCCGTTCGCTTCAGTTTCTGCAATCGAAGGCTTTTTAAAAGGATCCGGCATGATGTAATGCGTGTAAATATACGTCGCGGTAGTTTGAAACAAGAACAGACCAATCAAAATGACACCGAGCGACATGATAAAGCGTTGCCGTAACACAAGCGATCCTTCTTCCTGTTTTTAAGGAAAAAATATCCATATGTACTTAGGAAGATTTTAGCATACACGCTTAACAAATAAAAACAATTTTCTGAAAATAAAGACAGGGTGAGACGATTCATTTTCAAGTGGTGAGGGTATGATGGAATCAGTGGTTCTTGAAAGAGAAAGGGTGTTTTGTATGAAATTGATTATTTTTGGAGCGACGGGTCAAACGGGGCAAGAACTGGTCAAGCAAGCGATTGATCACGGGCATGAGGTCACAGCGTTCGTCCGTAGTCCGGAAAAACTGACACTACGTGACGAACGGTTACACGTCGTTAAGGGTGACGTGCTCGATCAAGAAGCGGTGACGGCTGCTGTTGCCGGGCAAGAGGCTGTCCTGACGGCTCTTGGCACTGAAAGTCTTGCATACAGTGGCTTTTTAGAACGGAGTCTCGTCCGGATCGTGACAGCGATGAAAAAACAGGGGGTAGACCGGATCGGTTATGTTGCGTCTGCCGGTGTTGATGATGAATTACCGGGTGTACAAGGGATGCTCGCTCAGCGGATTCTGAAAAATCCACTGAAGGATCACCGCCAAGCGATCGCGCTTTTGCAACAAGCGGATTTGAACTATACGGTAGCTCGACCACTCCGTTTACTGAACGGTCCGTTGACGGGACTTTATCGTCAAGCAGATACAGGTGTACCGGAAGATGCGAAACAGATCAATCGCGCAGATGTGGCGCATTTCCTCTTACAGGCAATCGAGACAGAAGATCATATCAAATCGAGTGTCGGTCTCGCTGAATGATGAAGAAGGGGCTGACTCAAAAAAAGAATGACGCGTCTTTTCACGCCCTTTCCTCAGGCGAGACACAAGCCAGTTTTCCTGCTTCATTCAAGCAGGAAAGCGGGTCTTGTTTGTCTCTGACAGCGCATAATGCGCTTTTCCCTGTAGGAGTGGCGCGAAACGCGTCATTCTTTTTGTTAAAAGATAAGGGTGGCAGATCATCATTCTGCCACCCTTATCTTTGTAGAGACTGACTTTTGAGTCAGCCGAGTCAGCCCCTTTAAATGCTTATTGTTGACGATAGACGGAGACTGAACCACCATTGACGAAGAATTGACCGTAGCCATCTTGGTTGATCGTGACTGATGCTGTGTTGTTACCAGTGATATCCGTCCAGACTTCTCCTTTGTTCTGAAGCCCGACGTACATCCATTTGCTACCGCCAGGGCCGTCTGACAGGATTGTTGCAAGACCTGATTTCGCACGGTCTGAGACACCTTCACGTGTCCAACCGATGATGTCTTGGTTATCGAGGTAATCATTTTGTTTCCCGAATGCGAAGTCCTTCCGTGCTTTAAGTAACGGATCAATCTTCGAAGCGAGTGCTGGAATTTCGCGATTCGACGTACCTTTTGTGCCATAGTAATCACCGTAGAAGACGGATGGATAGCCTTGTTCACGTGTCAAGATCATCGCGTAGGCGAGTGGTTTGAACCATGATTGAACCGTTGATTCAAGCGATTGTCCAGGTTGCGAATCATGGTTCTCTACGAGTGTGACGGCTTGGGCTGGATTGCTCTTGACGAGAGTACCGTCAAAGATCGTCCGCATGTCATAGTACCCGCCGCCTTTACTTGCCTGTTCGAACTTATAATGAAGCGGTGCATCAAAGACGGATTGTTGATAATTCGTCCGACTTAAGTAGTTTTGCAACGTGCCGAGATCGTTCTGCCAGTACTCTGCGACTGTAAACAATGGTTTGCCCGTCGTCTGACGAACGTTCGCGAGCCAGTCCGCTAAGTAACCGTGTTTGATATGCTTGACGGCATCGAGACGGAACCCATCAAGACCAAGTTCGTTGACGTACCATTTACCCCAGTTCTTCATTTCTTGCTGGACTTCTGGATGATCGAAGTCGAGATCCGCATACATCAAGTAATCGTAGTTGCCATTTTCACCTGAGACATCCGTATCCCACGCTTTACCAGTACCGCGGAACTTGTAGATGGCGCTTTTTGAACGCGATTGATCCCAGTCAGTGCCGTCGAAGTGGTACCATTTCCACTTGAAGTTCGAGTAGAGGTTATTTCGCGCTGCAAAATTGAAGCCTGTCCATGCCTGGATTTGATAATCGCCAGAGACTTCTTGATTACGGTTACCCGGATTGACTTCGACTGCCGTGACGGCTTCCGTGAAATCGGCGCCACCTTTATGGTTCATGACGACATCGCCATAGACATCGATTCCGGCGGTATGCAATTGTCCGATCGCTGTTTTTAATTGGGCCTTTGTGCCGTATTTCGTGCGGACTGTTCCTTTTTGGTTGAACTCACCTAAATCGTACAAATCATAGGCGCCGTATCCGACATCATTTTGCGAAGTCCCTTTGTAGGCAGGCGGAATCCAGACTGATGTGATTCCGAGCTGATCGAGTTTCGTCGCGTCACTTCCGAGACGGTTCCAGTGGTTACCGTCATTTGGCACATACCATTCGAAATACTGCATCATCGTTCCGTTGTCTGCCGTTGCGCCGACTGCAATCGGTTGCGCAAGTGGCGCTAAAAAAGCAGCGGATGCGACGGTTGCTAAAATCCATCTTTTTTGTTTCACGTAAAGACCTCCTTATGATTTGTGAAATCGCTTGCATTATTTATTATAGGAAAGCTTCAGACAGGAGGAATATCGTCCCGGATTCTTATTTGTAAGTCTCTTTTGTTCGTGACTTTTGACCCTAGAATATTTCTTCTGAAGTACTATTTCGATGGGATTGACGTCTTGGACGAAAAAAATCAGGACCATCTAACCGTTGCCTTTCGATGAATATTCTGAACGGTGGCTCATCCTCAAAAAACCAGGTCTATCGTCCATCTTCCACCAGGAATGGATTCGATGTGAAAATGAGCGTGTAACATCCGTTTTCATACATACCATTTAAGGGGGAACACACATGAACTGGAAGTCAAAGGTCACAGGTGCGCTTGCCGCAACACTTGCGATCGGGTCAATCGTCTTTACACCGGTCACAGCAAAAACAGTCGATCCGAAACAAGTTTCTGCAGGTCCGCAGATGGTTACATCTCAATCGACGATCGATGCGTACTATCTACCAGCAGCAGGGAAAACAGGGGCAGCGTTGAAGGCATCGCTGCACGATATCATCGACAACCATACACAAGTGTCATACGATACGGTATGGACAGCACTAAAAGAAACGGATCAAGATCCAAATAATGCGAATAACGTCATCGAGTTATACACGGGGAAATCGATTGCGAAAAGTAACAACGGTGGGAGTGTCGGTCAATGGAACCGGGAGCACGTCTGGGCAAAGTCGCACGGTGACTTTGGAACAGCTAAAGGACCAGGAACTGACTTGCATCACTTGCGTCCGGAAGACGTCGTCGTCAACAGTGCACGTGGCAATCTTGATTTCGACAATGGCGGTACGAAATACAGTGGTTGCGATTGCTACCGCGATGGTGATTCGTGGGAACCACCGAACCGTGTCAAAGGTGACATCGCGCGGATGATTTTCTACATGGCAGTTCGTTATGAAGGTGGCGGAGAAATCGATCTCGAGGCTTCTGAGAACGTCAGTAACGGAACGAACCCGTTACACGGCAAATTGTCGACGCTAAAAGCATGGAATAAGCTTGATCCAGTCGATAGCTTCGAAATGCGTCGCAACGACGTCATCTTCGAGAAGTGGCAAAAAAACCGGAATCCATTCATTGATCATCCGGAATACGTGACATCAATTTGGGGAAATTGATGACGAGTCAGTGAATAGGAAAGGGGCTGACTCAACAGTCAGTCTCTACAAAGATAGGGGTGGCAGAATAATGATCTGCCACCCCTATCTTGTAACAAAAAGAATGACGCGTTTCACGCAACTCCTACAGGGAAAAGCGCATCTTTGCGCTGACAGAGACAAATAAGACCCGCTTTCCTGCTTGAAAAAGCAGGAAAACTGGCTTGTGTCTCGCCTGAGGAAAGGGCGTGAAAAGACGCGTCATTCTTTTTTGAGTCAGCCTTTTTTCATGGAGTCCGAACCTGTTATGCTGAAACTTTTTTGGAGAACCATTCGTATTGCCTACTGTAAGCCATTTTTTTAGTAGAGAGGTCGTACGGTATGATTAAACGCACGTTTAACAAACGAAACATCAAATGGGTGGTCGGTGGGGGACTCGTTGCTTGTGTCGCCTTCTGGTACAGTGTCGGTATTTTCGTCAATAAAGGGGAACGGCCACTCGCTGATGGGACGTCACCGTATGTCATCGTCCTCGGTGCGGGTGTCAAAGGAGAAAAACCGTCGCAAATCCTACATAATCGGATTCAGGCAGCTGCGGCATATGGGAAACAACATTCAGAAGTCCGCTTCATCTTGAGTGGTGGACAAGGTCCAGATGAAGATATTTCAGAAGCAGAGGCGATGCGTCGCGGGATGGTGGCATCTGGGATTGCTGAAGAGCGGTTGATCCTTGAAGCCGACTCGACATCAACGACGGAAAATCTACAATTTTCAAAAGCGTTGTTGCCAAAGGACGTTCGTCGCGTCTCGATCGTCACGTCAGACTTTCATCTGTACCGTGCGCGACAAGAGGCGAAACAACTTGGTTTACAGACGGATGCGATTCCGGCTGAAACGCCACTTTCAGGAGTCCTTCGATTTGGAATGCGTGAACGCGTTGCGATCGTTGTTCAATTCCTACGCTAAAATCCCCGACACGGTGAACATGTCGGGGAGAAAGAAGTGCATTGAGTGATTAGATGCCTTCACCTTTATGCTTTTCCTCAGAAGATTGAGAATCATTTGCTTGTTTGTTGGAAGCATCATGCTCAGCAGGTGGTTCTTCTTTGCCAAGTGCGACATCTTTCGCTTCGACGACTTTATTGCTGATAGAACTCAGGTCACCTTTTGTCTCGTTGACTGTATCCTTCACAGTCGAAGCATCAGACTTTACTGTTTCAAGTTCTGTGTTCACTTTGTCATAAACGTTTTGAACGTCAGACGCCACTTCTTGGATGATACTTGAAGCACTCTTTACCTGATTGATAACTTGTGACGCTTTGCCCGACGGATCTTCCTTGATGGAAGACGCGAGTGTCGAGACGGAATCCTTCGCACCACGTAAGCTTTGTTTCGTGTTTTGACGGGACGAAGAACTAAGTAGCGTCAATAGTCCGCCGACAAGGGCACCGAGCAACATCCCAGTGACGAGATTGATTTGACGACCTGATGATTCTTCCTGATCGAACTGGCGATTCGGATGTTCTGCGTGTGCTGCGTGTGGATCATGTTGAAGCTTCGGTTCCATGATGAACACTCCCTTGAGATAATATTTAACCATGATATGGATATACCCTTGTGAGTGAATCAAAAACATCTAAAAATAACATGTATTTGAAATGAATATAAAAAAGACCATCGTGTTATGATGGTCTAAGAGGTTCATTTGTTGGATGAATCATCATCATTTTCGTGACGAAGTTTTCGGTTGATTTCATCATAATCGATTTCGATATCATCCTTGTTGCCCTTGTAGCCATATCCTTTCGAAATGACGATGATCGAGGCGACCAAGACGAATACGATGATGAGAATGGAGACGACGTATAACCACATAGTCCACTCCTCCTTTCGTTCACTTACTAGTATGACGGAAAACGCAGCTTCCGTCTAAACGAAATTGTAGGTTGTGTGCTAAACTGATGTCGGATAAACATGTTAAACGGAACGAGGTGACGGCGGATGAGTATTTTGGTCGTAGATGATGAGTTAACGAATTTATTGCTCTTAGAGCGATTGTTAGAAAATGAAGGCTATGACGTCGTCAAAGCCATGAGTGGAGAAGAAGCAATTGAATTGATGGAGGATCCGTTATTCATCGAACAGTTGGACGTCGTTCTCCTCGATGTCGAGATGCCAGGGATCAGCGGAATCGAGGCGACACGTTTGATTCGAAAACGATTTGGTCTTGATGAATTACCGATTCTGATCGTTTCCGGGCGATCTAACGAAGAAGATATTGTTGATGGACTGAATGCAGGGGCATCCGATTATACGACGAAACCGATCCGTAAAACGGAATTGCTCGCGCGAGTTCGTAACGCGATTGGTCTGAAACAAGCAATCGATGCACGAAAACGATATGAAAAAGTATTACAGGAAGACTTTGATTTGGCGCAAAAACTGCAACAGAGTGTGCTGAGTGCCAATATCGAAGACGATGAGATCCGCATCATGGCGACCTATATCCCGTCTAAGAAACTAGCGGGAGACATGTATGCCTGGTATCGCATCTCTCAGAATAAATACGGCATCATCTTATTTGACGTCATGGGACACGGTGTCTCCTCTGCATTGATTACGATGGGGATGAGTTCAATCTTGTTTGAACTCGTGCACCGGATTGGTGATCCGGCTCAAGTGCTTGAAGAGTTGAATCAACAGATGAGTCGACTGTTTCCGGGAGATGAGACAGAAATCTATTTTACGGCTGTCTACCTTTATATCGACTTAGATGAAATGAAACTCAGCTATGCGAACGCGGGGCATCCACCTGGTTTGTTGCGGATGAACGATCAAATCATTCCGCTTGAGAATACGGGACTTCCTGTTGGTATGTTCGAAGACTCGACGTATACGAGCAAGACGATCGACATCGTCTCACCCGGATGTGTTTACCTGTATACGGACGGATTCATGGAACTCTATAGTAAAGGCATTGATGAAGGAATCTTCGCCATCCAGAACCTAATCGAACAACAAGGACCGAACATCCATCAGTTGATTCAACCGGATCAGAGCGATGAAGCGGATGATCTTTGTCTCGTGACAGTCGAAATCAATTAAAATACAAACGAAAAGACTCAGCGACGGAAGCACCGTCGCTGAGTCTTTTTTGACGCATACAAACTTTAGGACTAGAAAAACCTTCTCCGCCATAAGATGAATGCGGCAAGACCAGAGAAGAAGATCATCATGCCGAAGACAATCCAAAAACCGATGACTTCTCCTTCCCAAGGGACATGGACGTTCATTCCGAACATCCCAGATATCATCGTCGGAATCGAGATGACGATCGTAATCGAGGCGAGGAACTTCATGACGAAGTTGACATTGTTCGAGATAACGGAACCAAATGTATCCATCGTCGAACTGATGATGTCTTTATAGATTTGTGCCATTTCCATTGCTTGCCGGTGTTCGACGAAGACATCTTCGAGTAAGTCTTCATCGTCTTCGTGTTTCTCAAGACTCGGTGTCTTGATGATTCGGTCGAGGACACCATCGTTCGATTTCAAGGATGTCATGAAATAGACCAATGATTTCTGAAGGTTCATGAGTTGAAAGATTTCTTGATTTCGCATCGAACGTTGTAATTCTTCCTCGAGTTCATCCATCCGTCGATCGATTTGGCGTAGGAAACGGAGATACGAGGAACTGACTTTATAGAGTATCTGAAATACGAAGCGCGATCGATAATTCGTCCGGAATCCTCGCAACTTACCACTCGAAAATAACGTCAGGACATCGAGCTGTTGCGAACAAACGGTGATGAAATGACGGGATGTCACGATGATACCGAGCGGAATCGTATTATAACGGCGTCCTGATGATTCTTCTTCGATGTAGGGAACGTCGACGATCATCAGTAGACCTTCTTCATCTTTTTCAAAACGTGGTTTTTCTTCCACGTCCAAAGGGTCATAAATGAAATCCTCTGGAATATTCGTAGCAGCGATGACTTGGTCGGCTTCATCCTTGGTCGGATTGACAAGATGGATCCAGGAACCTTTCGTAAACTCCTGTATCTCGTTGACTGCCCCAGTGACATCGCTTCGATAAATCGTCAACATATTGTCTATCCCTCCTGCTCTTCACTGTCTCATTATAGAAATAGAAACGATGGCGTGTAAATGATTCTCCGATTTTTTTTTAAGAAGATTAGTGATAAGATGAAAACAGAGGAGGGGAAGACATGCCTTTTTTTAATGCTAAGAAGCTCGAAGAACTTCAATCGATCGCGGGTGGGGATCACGCGTTCCTTCAAAAAATTGGAGAGACGTATATCGCGCAGTTCGATCGAAAGTTTCCTGAACTAAAAGATGCCGTCGCCAAACAAGATGCTGAGAAAACTGAAAAGCTCGCTCACTTGCTAAAAGGTGCTTCCTATTCCGTTGCCGCTGACGATTTAGCTGATGATTTCGAACTGCTTGAAAAAAGAAGCAGAGTCCGGTTCAATGACCGGAACACAAGAAATCGTCGATCGGATTGAGCAATGCATGGTGGAATTCCGTGTCGTCTGGCTCGATGTGTTTACTGGGAAAAATCTTGACGCTCTGCGTTGAGCAATCGAATAGATCAAAAAAGCCGACATGCTGTCGGCTTTTTTTCTTATAAGACGTAGGAATCGACCGTTTCGATCAAACGACCGATTTCTGGTTTCGTGATTTGTGCATTGACACCAACGGATTCACCTTTATGGCGTAAATCGTCGGAAATCAAGGAAGAGAAGACAATGATCGGCAATTCCGCATAACGATCATCTTCACGGAGTCGTTTCGTTAAATGAAGTCCATCCATCTTGGGCATTTCAATATCCGTAATCAGGAGATCACAGTTACTTCCTTGTTCGAAAGCATCGAATGCGTCTTTCCCATTGATGAACCACTTCAGTCCGTGGTAACCGGCTTCCTCGAGTGTTTCGATGATCAACATCCGGAGCATTTCCGAGTCTTCGGCAATCCAGATGATTTTATCGGACCGGTCACGGGACTGGACGCGACGTCCTTCTTCGCGGGCGAAGATATCCTTGCGTGAGAGCTCAAGGGCAATTTTTTCATAGTCGAGCAGGATGATCATCTTGTCTCCCGTTTTAACGACACCGTTCGTTAACCCTTCGATGCCACGAGCGAGTTCGTTTGGTGTATCGATCTGCTCCCATGAGATACGGCGGATTTCCGTCACGGAATCAACGCGTAGGACACTCTTTTCTCCATTAAATTCACAGATGATCAGTCGATCCTCGGTTGCTTCGTCGTGGGGAACACCGATGACTGTAGGCAAATCGATCACCGTCATGACTTCGCCGCGGAGTTCGATCAATCCTTTGACAGCATCCGGTGTACCCGGAAGTGGTGTCATCGGGAGCGGAACGATGATTTCCCGAACCTTCATGACGTTGATACCGAACGTATACGGACCACAATGGAAGATGACGATCTCGAGTTCGTTCGTGCCGGCTTCTAATAAAATATCGTGCTGATTGTACATATGGTTGTGCCCCTTTCCATTACCTTCACTTCACTTCTGACTAGTTATCGGCATGCTACGTTAAAAATTCTAGTTCTGAATCGACAAAAAAATTGTTGTAATCGCTTTCATAATATGTTAAGCAAAAAGTTTGGCATTTGTCAGACCAATTGATTACAATAAGCTATGCAGCCACACACTGAAATGAGAGAGATAAAAATAAATGGAGGTAGAGTGGAATGACTACAGCAACAACCTACACGTTTTTACTAGATGGAAAATGGCATGAAAGTGAATCAAAAGAGACGATTGAAATCTCTTCACCATATAAAGAGGATCTTGTCGGTCGTGTTCAAGCGATGACAAAACCAGAAGTCGATCGTGCCATCGCTTCAGCGAAAGCGGCACAAGCAGAGTGGGCAAAACAACCAGCGAACAAACGGGCTGAACTGCTTCACGCTTGGGCAACGGAACTCGAGAAACGTGCGGACGAAATCGGTGAAGTCATCATGCGCGAAGTCGGTAAAGGGCGTGCAGATGGCGTCAAAGAAGTCAAACGGACAGCTGAAATCATTCGCTACACTGCGGAAGAAGGTCTCCGTTTCGACGGTCAGATGATGCAAGGGGATTCGTTCCCAGGCGGTAGCGCGAAAAAAATCGCGATTATCAAAAAAGCGCCACTCGGTGTCGTGCTTGCCATCTCACCGTTCAACTACCCAGTTAACTTGGCAGCAGCGAAACTCGCACCTGCACTCATGACAGGGAACGCCGTCGTCTTTAAACCGGCAACACAAGGTTCAATCAGCGGTATCTTAATGGTTGAGGCGCTCGTCGCAGCCGGCCTTCCAGCTGGACTCGTCAACATCGTCACAGGTCGTGGATCAGTCATCGGTGATTACTTGACAGCTCATCCGGGAATCAACATGATCACATTCACAGGTGGTACAGGAACAGGACAACATTTATCACGTCAATCTGCAATGATTCCACTTGTCCTTGAACTCGGCGGAAAAGACCCAGCACTCGTTCTTGAGGATGCGAACCTGTCCCTTGCAGCAGATCACATCATCAGTGGTGCATTCTCTTACTCAGGTCAACGTTGTACAGCAATCAAACGTGTCTTCGTTCTCGATCACCAAGCGGATGCGCTTATTGAAGAACTTAAGACTCGAATTGCAAAATTGACAGTCGGTTCACCTGAACAAGAAAGTGTCGTCGTACCGCTCATCGATACGAAATCAGCGGACTTCGTCGAAGGCTTGATTATGGACGCAACAGACAAGGGCGCAACGCTCGTCACAGGTGGCGGACGTACAGCAAACTTGATCGAACCAACACTTCTTGACAACGTGACACGTGATATGCGCGTCGCTTGGGAAGAGCCGTTCGGACCAGTTCTTCCAATTATTCGTGTTAACACGGTCGACGAAATGATCGCATACTCGAACGAATCAGAATACGGTCTTCAAGCAAGTGTCTTCACGGAAAACATCGATGCTGCGTTTGCGGTAGCGGACGCGCTTGAAACAGGTTCTGTTCAAATCAATGGACGTACGGAACGTGGTCCTGACCACTTCCCATTCATCGGTGTGAAATCATCGGGTCTTGGTGTTCAAGGTGTCGGACGTAGCTTAGCTTCGATGACACGCGACAAATTAACAGTCCTCAACTTAAAATAAGTTTTTGACCGACCTTTCAATCTGCGGAAAGGTCGGTTTTTTGTGCATCCATTTCTTATACTCTAGCGTAAGCTAGACAACAAATATCATCCGCTGACGCACAAAGTTTGGCGCTATAGCTTCAATCTCTCTATAATGAAAGAAAATGGACGAGAGAAAAGAGGCGTGTAGGCATGACTGTATCAGACGAAATCATCCCGATTCCGATTCCCACACCATTTCCTGTAGGGGACGTGAACTGTTATGTGTTACGAACGGAAGGGGAAAACATCCTCATTGATTGTGGACCCGATACACTCGAGGCGTGGCAAATGATGCAACAGACGCTTGCGCGACACGATTTGAGGGTTGAGGATTTAGATCGTGTCATCGTGACGCATCACCATGCGGATCATGCTGGGATGGCACATCGATTTTCAGAGAAAGGCATTCCTGTCTATGGACATGCGCGGTTGCGCCCGTATTTGGAACAGGACGAGACGTTCCTAAACAATGGGGACGTGTTCTTACGTCGACTGGCGACTTCATTTGGTGTTCCGTCAGCGATTCAAGAGATGTTACCGAGCTATCAATCTGCCTTAAAATGGCTTGGAAAAGGTCAACTTGATTTCATATTAAAGGAAGGCGACGCAATTACACCTTCTGGGCGATATCGCGTCATCGAACTGCCAGGTCATGCGAGTGACCAAATCGGAATTTTAAGCGACGATGGTATATTGTTCGCGGCGGACCATTTGCTGGACCGGGTCGAACCGAACCCGTTGCTTGAACAACCGCAACCGGGTGATGACGTGCTCGTGAAACGACCCGTTCTTGCGTATCTTGACTCTTTAGAAAAATTACAAAGTGAGCAGATTCGAATCGCCTACACTGGACATGGTGCTCCGATTCGAGATGTTGCGGTACTCGTCGAAGAACGATTGATGCAACGCAAGGCACGCGGCGATCAACTGTTGAAGTATTTTTCAGAAGAGCATACATTATTTGAATTAGCACAAGTGACGTATGGGAATCGATTAAAAAAATCATTCCCACTCGTCATGAGTGAAATGAAGGCACGTCTTGATACGCTTGTCGCACGTGGTGCGATTACGGTTGAGAAACGATCTGGTATCCTCTACTATTCGAAAATGGAGGAAGTTTAATGCAACTCATCAACCGGACGATCGTCATCACCGGTGCTTCAAGTGGACTCGGGGAAGCACTGGCGCGCACTCTGCATAAAGAAGGGGCAAACTTGATTTTAATCGCACGACGCGAGGATCGATTACAAACGTTAGCGTCTGAACTCCAGGCAGACTACCTGGTCTACGATTTGGAAGAGGCGCCCGAAATGCTTGCGAAAACACTCGCAAATCGTTATGGACGGATTGATATTTTGATTAATAACGCAGGTTTCGGGGAATTCAGCTTCCTAGACGATACCTCGATTGAAACGATTGAATCGATGCACCGAATCAATGTCTTAAGTCCTGTTCGTCTAACGAAAGCGTGCCTTCCGTTACTTCGAGAAGGCGGCATGATCGTCAATATCGCGAGTCAGGCAGGAAAGTTGCCGACACCGAAGTCGACGATCTATTGCATGACAAAAGCTGCTATGTTGCAGTTTTCGAATGCGTTACGTCTGGAGTTACGTCCAAAAGGCATCCACGTCATGACGGTCAACCCAGGACCGATTGCGACGGAATTTTTTGTTCGAGCTGACATCAGCCGAAAATATGAAAAAAACGTGGCTTCGATCGTCTTATCGAAAGAACAACTCGCACTGACCGTCGTTCGGGCGATGCGTCGCCGAAAGCGAGAGGTCAATGCGCCGTGGTGGATGGAGCTTTCCGCAAAAGGGTACGGCGTCATGCCGCGGCTGATTGAATGGTTAGGAAAATCAGGTTTTGACAAAAAGTGATGACGGAGGAGAACAACGAATGAAAACAAAAGTAATGAGCTTTCTTGCCTTAGGTACCTTGCTTGCCGGGTGCGGGACGCCGGATGCGACACCGGAACCGAAAACCGTTTTAGGAACCGCTTATCAGACGATTGAGAAAGAAGCAGAAAAATCAACGGTTCGGATGTACATGTGGGGGGGCGATGACGGAATCAACGCCTATATCGATGAATATGTGACGCCCCGTCTGAAGAAGGAACATAATATTACACTCGAACGCGTTCCGATCGAGACGGCAGACATTATTCAAAAATTACGTGCTGAGAAAAAGGCAGGTAAGGAAAAAGGCGTCATCGATGTCGTCTGGATTAATGGCGATAACTTCTTGAATGCTAAAAAAGATGAGTTACTTTATGGGGAAATTACAAAAGTTCTTCCAAACATGAAATACGTTGATGCTGCCGCCCAAAGTTCAGATAGCGGTACGAAAACAGACGGGCTCGAAGCCGCATGGGGAAAAGTCCAATATACGTTGCACTATGACGCAGCTGATGTAAAGTCGCCACCAAAGGACTTACAAGCGTTGAAGTCTTGGGTCAAGGAAAATCCAGGACGCTTCACGTATCCAGAAGTGACGGATTTTACAGGAAACGCCTTCGTCCGTCACGTCATGTATGGTGTCGAATCGAACGCGACCCTAAAAGACCCAAAAGCAGACTTCAAGAAGACATGGGCTTACCTGAACGAAATCAAACCGTACCTCTGGAAAAAGGGGAAGACGTATCCGAAGACGCTTGCGCAACTCGATCAGTTATACGCGAAGGGAGACGTCGACTTCACGATGGGCTTCAACGAACGACGGGCAGAACAAGAAGTGAAGTCAGGAACGTTTCCGAAACAAACGCGTCCGATTGTTTTGAAGGATGGCTCAATCGCATCGACCCATTTCCTTTCCGTACCATTCAATGCACCGAACCCGAGAGGTGCACTCGTTACGATCAATACGCTGTTGTCACCAGAGGCACAATTGAAAAAATATGATGCGACTTACTGGGGCGATGGAACGAGTCTCGATTTGTCGACACTTGATCAGGCAGAACAAAAGCAGTTCGCTGATGTACCGGCCGCACCGTCGACACCGAAGCCGAGTGTCTTTGAAGGGAAAGTCCGGACGGAACTAGATCCATCGGTCTTCGAGATGATCCGTAAGGAATGGCCGTCTCGTGTGGCGCGGTAACGCGTATCCTGCTGCACTCTTGATGGCAGGTATGGTCTTATACGGGTTATGGGTCAGTATCTCGATGACGACATCTGCTGATTACCGCGAGCTACTGACGGATGAGGTCTTTTTAGAGAGTCTAACCGTCAGTAGTTACGTGGCCATCGTCAGTACGGTGCTCGCGCTGATCATTGGTGTGGTGCTCGCAAGGCTCTTGAGCAGAACAAGACTAGCTGCGTTACTTGCGATTCCTTTATTCATCCCTCATCTAGGAGCAGCATACCTCGCGATTCTCTATTTGAGTGATGTGCCTGTCATCGGACCGCATGAAGGGAATTATTTTAATGTCATCTTGACGTATCTGTATAAAGAAATTCCGTTCGTGTTTTTTTATCTCTTACCGGTGGTCCGGCGCCTTGATTCGCGTTATCAAGAACTCGGTATGATGCTCGGTTTATCACCAGTGCGCCGATTCTGGCATGCGCGGGGTGTTTTCCTACTCGTTCCGATGCTTGAGGCAGCATTTATCTTGCTTGCCTTCATCCTGTTCGCATATGAGATTCCAGCACTGCTCGGCGTGACCTATCCAAAATTACTTGGCGTCTATGCATTCGATTTGTATACACAAGGCGATTTATCGGAGCAACCACTCGCTTTTGCAATGAGTGTCGTCTTGACGGGAGGACTCTTCCTCCTGCTATTGCTTATGACTGGTTTGACACGCCCACTGGCAACGAAGATCAGTAGGGGGCGAAGCGAATGATAAAAAAAATCAGTGTGACTGTATTCGTTGTAATCCTGTTCATCGTTCCTTTAATTGGTTTGATTCTAGGAGAGTGGAATTGGAATCCGCGCCTAGAAGCGACGCTCGGCACGACCGTCGCGATGATTTGTGCCGTCGTATTGTTGAATCATCTCTTCGGGTACATGGCAGGAAAAGCGATTGCCTTTCAAACGGGGAAACGGATTCGTATAGCAGAGTTCTTGATTAGTTTGCCGCTGTTCGTTCCCGTGTTATTGCTATCATTCGGTCTCTATTTGACATGGATCCGTCTTGGTTTGGCAGATCGATTTTTTGGTGTCCTGCTCGTGTTGCTTCTGCCGACCTTGCCGTATACAGTTCGCTTGTACACGAACGGATTTCAGGCGCTCGGAGAACGGATGCTTGAACAGATGGTCTTGATTGAGGGGAACCGGTTCAAGCGTTGGTTCTATTTGACGGGACCGATGCTTCGGTCGACGTTACAATCCGTGACGCTACTCGTCACGGTGATCACGATCAGTCAGTATGCACTAGTTGCGTTGATTGGTGGTGGGATCGTCCGCATGATATCACTCGAAGTATTCCCGGCGTATTCTGGTAATTCGCAAGGGGCGGCGCGTCTAGCGACACTCTGGTTGATCGGGGTGCCCATTCTCTTTTATGCTGGACAAGCCGTTATTTTTTCTAGTTGGATACGAATCGTACGGAGGCGTTTAAATGGAAGTCACGATACAACAAGTCAATAAACGATTTGGAACGAAGCATGTGTTGTCTGATATCGATTTAAATATCGCATCTGGACAATGTGTGGCTTTAGTCGGACCGAGTGGTAGTGGGAAAACGACGCTTCTCCGCCTGATTGCGGGTCTCGAACGTGTGACGAGTGGAGTGATTCAGTTCGGTGACCGAGATGTGACTGTTCTTTCACCGAATCAGCGAGGTGTGACGATGATGTTTCAACGGTCGCTGTTGTTCCCACATTTGAACGTCGAACAGAACATCCGTCTCGGTGCCAAACAATTAACACCGATCGAGCTCGAATCCTGGTTACATCGCGTCGGACTCGAGGGAAGAGGAAAAAGTGCTGTTCACGAATTGTCAGGGGGCGAACAGCAGCGGGCGAGTTTAGCTCGTGCGCTGGCGAGTCAACCGGACTTCTTGTTGCTCGATGAACCGTTCTCGAGTCTAGATGTACCGAGACGACGGGAACTACGGACATTGATTCGGAAGTTGACCGAGGAACAAGGTGTCACGACACTCCTTGTCACACACGATCGGGAAGAGGCAATGGCGATGGCGGATATCGTCTATGTCTTAGAACAGGGGCGAATCGTCGATCATGGTACACCGATTACGCTGAGCCAGACCAGCCCGTTTTTTGGCGAAGGCATTCAAATTGAAGAAACATGGCATCCGTTGACGGCAGTCAACTTGGTCTCAAGACCGACGAAGGAGACGGATGAACGTGTTACGATTACGAAAGAACTCATTCAATACGGTGTTCGATTCTACGAAGTCGAACGAGCATCCGGAGAACGACTCGTGCTCTCTTCAGACGAGACGATTCATGAGAAAGAAGGCTATATCGTTAGAAAGGAGGGGTGACATGTTAGATACGCGTGCGCGTAAAATCGTTCAACCCCTATTTGATCAAGGGGCGACCTTATTTAAGAAAATTGGATTATCGGCGACACAGGTGACGATCATCTCCGGCATCATCGGTGGTGCGACGGGCTTTTTCGTCTATAACGATATGATGGGAACGGCGATTGTCTTATTGTGGATCTCGGGCATGCTTGATGTCATCGATGGAACGATGGCACGAAAAGAAAAGACGACTCCAATCGGCACGATTCTCGACCTTGTTCTCGACCGGATCGTCGAGCTGTCAGTGCTGATTGGTCTTGCACTCCGATTTCCGGAAACGCAGGCCGTTATTCTGTTGCTCGTCGCATCATTCGTCATTGGGATGACGATGTTCCTTGCAATCGGAGCGGTCAGTGAAAATTACGGCTACAAGTCGTTTCAATATCAACCGGGACTGGTCGAGCGAACGGAAGGGTTCTTATTCCTAACAGCGATGATCCTGTTCCCAAGCACCATCATTTGGATCGCAATTGTCTTTTTGATTGCTGAACTCTATACGGTCGGGGAGCGATTCTATCAAGCTTCGAAGGTGTTACGATGAGTGAACAAGAGATGATCATGACTGTGGATCGAGCGGGCAACCTGCTCGGACCTCGTCCGCGATCAGAAGTCCACGCAAACGGCTTGTGGCACGAAACGTTTCATTGTTTTGTTTACGATCCAAAGCGGGACGTCGTGCTGCTCCAGCAACGGTCTGAACAAAAGAAGGACTTTCCAGGAATGCTTGATATCACGGCAGCGGGTCACTTGCTTGCGAATGAGACAGTCGAGGATGGTGTCCGGGAACTCGAGGAAGAGATTGGTTTGACGTGTACGTTTGATCAATTGATGCCGCTTGGCATCCAGGAAGAGGAGTTTCGGGATGCGTCGCTCTGGGACTGTGAGCGATGCCATGTCTTTCTTGCTCGAAGTGATCAAGCGATAGACGCATACGTCCTCCAGGAAACAGAAGTGAAGCGATTGATTGCTTTTTCGATCGAGCAGTTTGAGCGAATCGCTGACATGTCCATCGAGCGTATTCAGGACACGACAGGCGAGTGGTTCGATCGTCGTCAATTCGTTCCGCATCCTTCTTCTTACTGGAGACATGTACGACAGGGAATCGAGCAATTACGTAAATAGAAAGAATGGGAAAGAAATAACGCATGAAGACCTACGATCGAATGTGATTTCGCTCGTAGGTCTTTTTTTAATCGTACATTCGTTCGACGCAAGAGTAGCGAAATTAAGATATATTTGAGATAATTAAGTATATATACAAAAGAAGGAAAGAAGGTACAGCCAGTGGCATTACGATTTGCACTACTCGGGCTGCTGACCCAAGGGGAAGCGACCGGTTACGATTTAAGCGCGACTTTTAAAAAACAGATGATCCACTTCTGGACCGCACACCATACTCAAATATACCGAGAGTTGTTGAAAATGGAAGAGGCAGAGCTCGTGACGAGTGTTCATATCGTCCAAGAAGACTTGCCGGACAAGAAAGTCTATTCGATTACCGATAAAGGGCGTACGGAGCTCGTTGAATGGTTACGGACACCAAATGAATTCAAACCGAAGATGAAGGATGAGAACTTGATGCGGGTGTCGCTCTTGCATCTGCTCCCACCAGAGGAAGCCGTTGCTTATTTGGAAGAGTCGAAGCGGCACCATCAATTTGCCGTCGAGATGATGCATAGTTGGCGTCACGACCACCTCGAGAACGGTGCAACACTAGGGGAGACCTTGACGAGTGAGTACGGCTTGCGTATGATGTTGAATTACTTGGATTGGTGTGACTGGGCAATCGCGGAAATCAAAAAGAACGAAGCAAACGTCTAACAATATTGGCTCGACTGTCATGTAGATGGCGGATTCGAGCCAGTTTTATTTTGTAATAGGATTTAGTAAGGAGAGAATCGATGTACTTTAATGACTATGAAGACTGGATTGAGGAAGAGGCGGAAGCATTATTTCGCTTACATGAAGAACCGCTGATACGAGAAGCGATCTCGTATTCGCAATTTACGGCGTATGTAGAAGAGGCACTCCTTGAACCATTATTGCTGAAATTACGTTGGCTCGGAGAAGCAGAAGAAGAGGAGATTCTAGAACGAGCGGATTCAATCGTTTGGGAGAATGCCTCAGGTCATTCGGAAGCTTCCCTTCGGCGAGATGTGTTACGACGGGTCGTCAAGCGAGACTTTACTGCGCATATCCTCGCGTACCTCACACCAATTCTTGAAGCGAGACAAGCCACTTATGAGGCGGAATTGAAGCAGCTTCAATTGGCGCATGCTGAACAAATAGATGAGGTCAAACAACACGAGCAACAGATTGAACTCGGACCGCCGCCTAAAAAGGTCAAAAAATGGTGGTATCTCAAAGAAAAAGAAGTAGCACGTTCCTATACGGAGGAAGAACGATCTGCGCTACAGGCACAACAGCAACAACTCGAGGATGAGTTAAAGCGACTCGAACAAAAAAAACGTGAGACTGAAGCTGATCTCGAACGATTGGATTCACTTCACCGATTGTAATTCACGCCAAAAAAATGGAGCAGACGACGTTATGTCGTTTGCTCCATTTTGTATAAAGGTATCGTATTAAGCTTGTGTCGCAAGTTTCGCAAGGACAAGTTTCGCGACCGCTTCACTTGAAGCCGGGTTTTGTCCTGTGACGACGTTGCCGTCGATGACTGCGAATTCCTTACCAGCATCTGATGTCAGGAAAGTAGCGCCTTCACCACGAAGTGTCGTCTCAAGCAAGAATGGTACTTTATCTTCGAGACCTGTCGATTTTTCTTCTTCGTCTGTGAAGCCGTTGATTTGACGACCTGATACGAAAGGTTTGCCATCGATTATGACGTGTGCGAAGGCCGCTGGACCGTGACAGACCGATGCGACGACGCCATCTTTTTTGATGACAGCTTCAATGGCACCTGCCACTTGTGGGTTATTCGGGAAGTCGACGACCGCACCGTGACCACCTGGGAAGTAAACAGCATCAAATGATGCTGGATCGACTTCTGAGAGTGCTTTCGTGTCGTGCAACGCACGGCGTGCATCTTGGAATTTCGGCAAAATTTCTTTGACAATCGATGCTTTATCGATCGGGACGTCGCCACCTTTGATCGAAGTGACCGTCACGTCATGTCCTGCATCCTTAAACAGGTTGTATGGTGCTGCGAACTCTTCGAACCATAATCCTGTTTTGTGACCATTCATGTCATCTGCACTTGTTGATACGATTAAAATACGAGCCATAATAAAACTCCTCCTCTGTATGAACGTTACAAAGAAGGAGTTTCCCGGAGATATGAAGAGTTAAACCTCAACGGTGTTCCGTATAGTGATGAACCGGCAGTGTAGCAAGTGCCTGGTCGATTTGAGCTTGCGAGATCGACTCTTTCATCGCTTGGACGTTTGCTTGAAGCTGTGACACGCTTGACGCGCCAGGAAGGACGATATCGACCTGTTGATCGATGGCTTGCAATGCAAGCGCCGGAAGCGGGAAATCTTGAAGTTTTTGTAGACTCGCCTCAAGCGTTTCCTTATCGAATTGTTCGAACCGATCAACCGACTGCAGGCGTGAAGCACTTTCATGTGTCAAGAGTCCTTTTGCCAGTGGACCACGGGCAACGACTTGGATGTTTTTCTCTTTTAAGCGTGGCAACAACTCTTCGATGCGGCGATCGAGCAACGAATAAGGCGTCATCAAGTAAGAGAAATTACTGTGCTCGAGCCAATATTCGATGACATTCGGTCGCAATGATGAGAGACCATATTCCTTGATTTTCCCATCTGCTTTTAAGTCTTCCATCGCGCGGATCGACGCATCGATATCATCATCAATCGTACCGCCATGGACGTAATACAGATCGAGATAAGGAGTTTCAAGACGATTCAAACTTTCAAGACAAGCTTGCTTTAGATAGTCATAACTCGGATCCCATGTCCAACCGGTTCCGGTCGCATTCATTCGATTGCCACCTTTTGAGGCAAGAAACAATCGACTACGATCCTCTTGCGCGAAGGTTTGGCCGATAATCGATTCGACGGCTCCGTTTGCATAGACATCCGCTGTGTCGAAATGGGTGATACCCGCGTCGAGTGCCGTCCGCAGGATTGCTGCCGCTTCTTCCTGTCCGCGTTTTAAGATCGTCATCGTACCTAATCCTAATGACATGTTCAATTCCCTCTTTTCTTAAATGAACTGTAAGTTTGGAACTTCTGCATTCTAGTGTATCATATCTTATGAAAAAGACGGCTTGAAGTCTTGCGGCAATACGTCGGAAACGGCATACTAATCATGACAGAGAACGTAAACTAGGATAGAAGAGGGGAACACTACCGATGGAAGAAAAAACGATTGAACGTGAAGTGATCTATGAAGGAAAAGTTTTTGATGTCGAGAAACATGTCGTCACGTTACCGAACGGTAATACCTCGGTTCGTGAACTGGTCTATCATAATGGTGCCGTCGCCATCATCGCTTTTGATGAACAAGGGGATCTGATTGTCGTTGAACAATATCGGAAGGCGTTCGAGAGTCTATCAATCGAGATACCAGCGGGCAAACTCGAAAAAGGTGAAGATCCACTCGATTGTGCCGGACGTGAATTAAAGGAAGAAACAGGTTACGTCGCGAAAGAGTTACGACATGTCTTTGATTTCTACGGTGCGCCTGGTTTCTGTAGCGAACGTGTACATATCTATGAAGCGATTGGTCTGACTGCCGGTGATCGTCAGCTCGATGAAGATGAGTTCCTTGAGAACAAAACATTGAAGCTTGAACAAGCGCTCGAACTTGTTGCAAACGGAACGATTGTCGACGCGAAGACGATCATGGCGATCCAGCATTGGCAGATCCGTACTTTAAAATGATTCTCATTTAAATGATTTTCAGTTGATAATCATTTTAATTTGAAAAAAGACTGATTATCAGCTATGATAATAGCATCAGTTCGAACAAAGGGGGCGCTATGATGGAAAGTCGTGTAGAACGCATCAAAAAACAGCTAAGCGGTAAAGGATATAAGCTGACTCCCCAACGTGAAGCGACTGTGCGTGTCCTGCTCGAACATGAGTCGGATCACCTCAGTGCCGAAAATGTCTTTCTCCTTGTAAAAGAAAAGAACTCCGACATCGGACTTGCGACGGTTTACCGGACGCTCGAATTATTGACGGAGCTCGAAGTCGTCGATAAGGTCAACTTCGGAGATGGCGTATCCCGGTTTGATTTACGACAAGAAGGTGCGAGTCATTCGCATCACCATCTCGTCTGTATCGAATGCGGATCCGTCGAAGAGATTTTAGACGATATGCTGGAAGAAGTAGAGAAAGAAATCGTGTCCCGATTCCACTTCAAAATCAAGGATCACCGCCTGACATTCCATGGCGTCTGCCGTGTCTGCCAAGAGCGTCACGCTCGGGAAGCGTTGGAACAATCGCAAACACAAACAGTCTGACCGTCCGAGGAAATTTCGGATGGTTTTTCTTTTTCAATTTTTATAGGTCAGACCTCTTCACAACGGTTTACACCTTTGATATGATGGGGAAGTAAGCGATTTCGTAAACGAAGAGGATGAGTTCAGTGCGTGAACAACTGGAAGCATTTATCAACTATTTAGTGATTGAACGGCAAATGTCCGCGAATACGGCAGCTGCGTATCGAAATGATTTGAATCAATACTTACAGACGCTCGAAACAGCGGAAGTTTCTTCGTTTGAACAGGTTCACCGACATCATATCGTCGACCACATTGAACGATTGCTTGAAGCACGCAAGTCACGATCGACGGTCCGCCGGGCGACGAGCTCAATCCGTTCGTTCCATCAATATCTGGTCGAAGAGAAACTAACGACGCATGATCCGTCCCGTCATCTTGATTTACCGAAACCGGAGAAGAAGCTTCCCGTCGTCTGGAGTCAAACCGACGTCGAACGTTTGCTTGATTCGGTCGTCGGTGTCGATCCGCTTACACGACGAGATGCAGCAATGCTTGAGCTTCTCTATGGAACAGGGATGCGCGTCAGCGAACTGCTACAACTGAAGTTGAACGATTTGCAACTCGAACTAGGGTATCTGTCGTGTATCGGGAAAGGGAACAAGTCCCGTATCATCCCGATGAGTTCGACGTCGATTGAAAGCGTCAGGACATATCTTGACCTCGCGCGTAATAGTCTCGGAGGTCAACAGACGGACGATGTCTTCTTGAACAGTCGCGGTGATCGTTTGTCACGACAAGGTTTTTGGAAGATGATCAAACGACGGGCAAAGGAAGCCGGTATCGAAAAAGAAATCACGCCGCATGTCTTGCGTCATTCGTTCGCGACCCATCTTCTTGAAAATGGTGCTGATCTACGCGTCGTGCAAGAGATGCTAGGACACGCTGATTTGTCGACGACACAAATGTATACACACGTCAACAAAGCACGACTCCACGACGTGTATAAGAAACATCATCCACGGGCATGATGATTCTATCTTTTAAAGGTCTGACTTCAGACAAATGATGCGTTTTGTCTAGTCCCTTTCCGGGAAAAATCGTAACGGGAATCGCACAACTACAGCTCGTATATAGGAGGAACAGCAAATGGCTCAATCATTTAAACGTGTATTTTTGATCGTCATGGACTCCGTAGGAATCGGAGAAGCACCGGACGCTGAACAGTTCGGAGATCTTGGTTCGCATACGCTCGGTCACATCGCGCGTGAACGCAACGGACTCAACATGCCGAACATGGCAAAACTCGGTCTCTCGCATATCGAACCGATCGAAGGTGTCTCAGCTGAAGAAGCACCGCTTGCGGCATACGGAAAAATGCAAGAAGTATCTGCAGGGAAAGATACGATGACAGGGCATTGGGAGATCATGGGACTGCGGATCGATACACCATTCCGTGTTTTCGAAAAATTCCCGGATGATTTGATTCATCGCTTGGAAGAGTTCTCAGGACGGAAGATCATCGGGAACAAACCGGCTTCTGGTACGGAAATTCTCGACGAACTCGGACAAGAACATGTCGAGACAGGCGCCTTGATCGTCTATACGTCGGCAGACTCTGTCCTTCAGATCGCAGCACACGAAGAAGTCGTGCCATTAGAGGAACTGTACCGGATTTGTGAATACGCACGTGATATCACGCGGGATGACCCGTACATGCTTGGTCGCATCATCGCGCGTCCATTCCTTGGTGAAGCAGGAGCGTGGGTCCGGACAGCGAACCGTCACGACTATGCACTCAAACCATTCGACCGGACGGTCATGAACGAACTCGAGACGGCAGGACTCGATGTCATCTCGCTCGGTAAGATTGCCGATATCTATGATGGAGAAGGCGTCACAGATGCAATCCGTACGAAATCGAACATGGACGGGATGGATCAGCTCGTGAAACAACTCGATCGGGATTTCAACGGACTTTGCTTCTTGAACCTCGTCGATTTCGATGCGTTGTTCGGACATCGTCGTGATCCGCAAGGTTACGGACAAGCACTCGAAGAGTTCGATGCACGTCTACCTGAAGTGTTTGCTCGCTTGAACGAAGACGATCTCTTAATCATCACGGCTGACCACGGAAACGATCCCGTTCACGCAGGAACGGATCATACGCGGGAATATGTACCGTTGCTTGCCTATCATAAAAATAGTGTTGCAAAACCGCTCGGTATCCGTGAGACGTTCGCTGATCTTGGGGCGACGGTCGCAGAAAACTTCGCTGTCAAGATGCCGGCACATGGAACAAGCTTTTTAACAGAACTATAATTCGAGGGAGCGATTCAGATGACAGTCAACTGGAATGAAACACGTTCGTTTTTAGAAAGCAAGATGCAGGTAAAACCGGAAATCGGATTGATTCTCGGTTCAGGACTTGGTGTCCTCGCGGATGAGATTGAAAATCCAATCGCGATTCCATACCACGAAATCCCGAACTTCCCGGTATCAACGGTCGAAGGGCACGCGGGGCAACTCGTCTTCGGTACTCTTGAAGGGAAACAAGTCGTTGCGATGCAAGGGCGATTCCACTTCTACGAAGGATATTCGATGGATATGGTCACGTTCCCGGTTCGTGTCATGAAGGCGATCGGTGTTGAGACATTGATCGTTACGAACGCAGCGGGTGCTTGTAACGAAGCGTTCGAACCAGGTGATTTGATGTTGATCACGGATCACATCAACTTCTTCGGTACGAACCCATTAATCGGGAAGAACGTCGACGAGATGGGACCACGTTTCCCGGATATGTCGAAGCCGTATGATGCGGAATTACTTCGTCTTGCACAGGAAACAGCGGATGAACTCGGAATTCGTGTCCGTCAAGGTGTCTACTTCGGAAACACTGGTCCAACGTATGAGACGCCAGCAGAAGTCAAGATGGCACGGATGCTCGGTGGCGACGTCGTCGGTATGTCGACGGTCCCTGAAGTCATCGTTGCCCGTCATTCAGATATGCGTGTCCTCGGGATTTCGTGTGTCTCGAACATGGCAGCAGGCATTCTCGATCAACCGTTACACCATGATGAAGTCATCGAGACGACAGAACGCGTCCGGGCACACTTCCTATCACTCGTTCGCGGTTCGATCAAAAAAATGTAACGACTGTTTTAAAACTCACAAACCACTCCTGAGGAGGAACTAGATTATGCGTATGGTAGATTTGATTGCAACAAAACGAGACGGTGGCGAACTCGCAACAGCTGATATTCAAGCAATGGTAGAAGGATTCACGAATGGTGAGATTCCAGATTACCAAATGTCAGCGATGTCGATGGCGATTTTCTATCAAGGAATGTCAGATCGTGAAATCGCTGATTTGACGATGGCGATGGTCAAATCGGGTGACGTGATCGACCTTTCACGTATCCACGGGAAAAAAGTCGACAAACACTCAACTGGCGGCGTCGGTGACAAGATCAGTTTGATCGTCGCACCACTCGTTGCGTCAATCGGTATTCCGGTTGCGAAGATGAGCGGTCGTGGACTCGGTCACACAGGTGGAACAATCGACAAACTCGAAGCGTTCCCTGGTTTTGACGTTGAACTTTCAGAAGAAGCATTCGTCTCACAAGTCAACGACATCAAGATGGCAATCATCGGTCAAACAGGTAACTTGACGCCTGCAGACAAAAAACTCTACGCATTACGTGACGTCACAGCGACGGTCAACTCGATTCCATTGATCGCAAGTTCGATCATGTCGAAAAAGATCGCAGCAGGAGCAGACAGCATCGTACTTGACGTGAAGACAGGTTCTGGTGCCTTCATGAAATCGTTCGAAGATGCAAAAGCACTCGCGACAGAGATGGTTTCGATTGGTAAGAGTGTCAATCGTAAGACGGTTGCTGTCATTACGGACATGGACCAGCCACTCGGCTTTGAAATCGGTAACGCAAACGAAGTCAAGGAAGCGATTGAAGTCCTTCAAGGGAAAGATGTCCGTGACTTGAAAGTCATCGCCTTGACGATTGCATCACACATGGCAGTCCTCGGTGAGTTCTACCCGACGTTCGACGAAGCGTATGCGGATCTCGAAACACGTCTCGCTAACGGCGCAGCACTTGACGTCTTCAAGAAGTTCATCGCAGCGCAAGGTGGCGACGCGTCACTCGTTGACGACATGACAAAAGCACTTGAAACGAAATACGAAAAAACATTCGTTGCTTCAAAAGCCGGTTACGTTTCTGAAATCATCGCTGACGAAGTCGGTGTTGCGGCAATGATCCTCGGTGCTGGACGCGCGACGAAAGCAGATGAGATCGACCACGCAGCAAGCGTCACGTTACACAAGAAAGTCGGCGATCGTGTCGAAGTCGGCGATGTCATCGCAACGCTTCGTTCAAACAAAGAAACGCTCGACCAAGCGATCGAAAAAATGGATCACGCGTATCACATCAGTGAAACGAAACCGGCAGAACGTCCGCTCGTTCACGCTGTCATCCAGTAAGCAATCCAATCAGCAATACTTGAGTAGTGGACTTCGTCCGCTACTCTTTTTTTGTGATACAATCAAAATTGTAAAAATATAGGATGATTAATTTTGGGGGTGAGTGCATGAAACGTTGGTTGATCGGAATTGCCAGTCTAGTTGGAGTCATCGGAGGTGGTGCCTTATTGATGACGTTCGCTTTTACACAGGACATGAACTCGGATGGAACGAAAGAGACTGAAATACAGCGGAAAGCAAAAACTTACTTAGAACAGCATCTTCCGGAAGCGAAGGTGACAGGTAGTCTTTACGACAACATGGGAAATTTTCCATTTGAATATGCCGCACGCGCGATAGACGAAAAAACGAATACTGAGTTTTTCGTCTATCAACAAGAGGAGTCGGGGAGGCTCGTTGACTCGTATCATGCGTCACTTTGGGAAGATCGGTTAGAGCGACGGATCCCGTCGCCGACTCTCGAACAACTGAACCATCAATTGAGCGTGACCGTACTTTATGACAGCGATGAAATACAGCGGCTAGGTGACGCGCGTTTTGAATCAAAGGCTTATTTACGGAAAGAAGTCGCTCCGACGCTTTTAGTGGATGTTCCACGCAAGCGACACGAACAGGATAAAGCGCAGATTACAGCGTGGGCAAAGTCATTACGTGAACAAAAGATCCTTCAACATATGACGGTCAAGATTGACTATGTGTCGGAAAAAGGTGAGTTACTGGAGGACGGGAATTCGTTGTTCGTAACGTTATAAAATGGATTAAAAAATGAAAGTACGCGGTTCCCTTTCGATTTGTTATACTGGAAATACTTGTAATGAAAAAAGGGGGGGAACTCTCATGAAACCACCACGCTTACAAAAAGGGAATAAGATTGCTATCGTCTCGCCGGCGTCAGCTGTTGCAGCATACGTACCGCGTCGTCTCGCCCGCGGGATCGCAACACTTGAAAAAATGGGGTTCGAGGTCGTCTTGATGCCGAATGCAACGGCTGTTCATAGTCATACGGCAGGAACGATCGGCGAACGGCTGCAAGATTTACATATGGCATTCGCAGATCCGTCGATTAAGGCGATCATCTCGACGATCGGTGGGTTTAACTCACACCAGTTGCTCGACGAACTTGATTATGAGTTGATCCGAAACAATCCGAAGATCTTCGTAGGTTACAGCGATATCACGGCACTGTTTGCGGGCATCTATCAGCAGACAGGATTGACGACGTTCGTCGGACCCGCACTGCTGACGCAGTTCGGTCAATTCGATGGTCTAGATCCGTATACGGAAGAATCGTTCAAACGTACGTTCATGCAGACGGAGCCGATTGGTCGAATCGAAGCATCGGAGGAATGGACGGACGAGATCTTACGCTGGGACGTCGCGGACGACCGAAGACGAGAACATCAAGTGAACGCAGGATACACGATCGTTAAGACCGGTATTGCAGAAGGACCGATTTTGACGGGGAACACGGGAACACTTTTACTGCTTGCTGGAACACCTTACTTGCCAACGTTTGATGGTGTCGTCTTGATGCTTGAGGATGACGAGAGTGAGACACCGGAAACGATTGACCGGTATTTCACGCAATTGCGACACATGGGTGCGTATGATAAGATTGCGGCACTCGTCGTCGGACGCTTCCCGCGCAAAGTCGATTTTGATCCGGACTTCCCGCTCAAAGACATCATTTTACGTGCGACACGAGGATATGATTTCCCGATCATTCTTGATGCGGACTTCGGACATACGGATCCCGTTGCAACACTGGCGAATGGGGTGCGGATTCGTGTTGAAGCAACGGATTCGGTGACGCTCGATGTGTTAGAGGCAGCCGTCGAGTAAAAAGGTCTGCACGACGTCTTGAAATTTGGTACACTGTACCATGGAATCACGATCTTGAATCGTGACGAATCTCCTGCTGAAAAGCACGAAAGGTTGGTCAAACATGCAAAAAACTGGTCATATCTTATTAGAAGATGGAAATAAAATCGAATTCGAATTGTTCAACGATGAAGCACCGATCACGACTGAAAACTTCGAAAACCTTGCAAACTCGAACTTCTACGATGGATTGAACTTCCACCGTGTCATCCCAGGCTTCGTCTCACAAGGCGGATGCCCAATCGGAAACGGTACAGGCGGTTCAGGAAAAACGATCCCTTGCGAAACGTCTACATCATACCCACACAAACACAAAGCGGGTTCACTTTCGATGGCACACGCTGGTCGTAACACTGGATCAAGCCAGTTCTTCATCGTACATGAGCCACAACCGCACCTCGACGGTGTACACACAGTCTTCGGACAAGTGACTTCAGGTCTCGAACATGCACAAAAAATGAAGCAAGGCGCTGGCATCAAAGAAATCCGCGTCGAAGCATAAGTTCTTGCTCCTCTTCAAACGTTTGAAGAGGAGTTTTTCTTTTTTTAGAAGCGGGTACAATCAGTAAGAGAACTCAACTTGTAAAGGAGTGTTTGTCATGCGTTTAGAAGGAAAACGAATCATCCAAGTCGTCAGCAATGACTTCGAGGATTTAGAATTATGGTATCCTGTCCATCGCTTACGTGAAGAAGGCGCGATCGTCGACATCGTCGGTGAGAAGGCAGATGAGACGTATATCGGGAAGTACGGTGTTCCGATCAAATCGAATAAGACGTTCGATGAGATCAATCCAGCAGAATACGATGCGATTCTTGTTCCGGGTGGTTGGTCACCCGATCTGTTACGCCGCTTTGACTCTGTTTTGAACATGGTGCGTCATTTTGACCAGAACAAACAACCAATTGGTCAAATCTGCCACGCTGGTTGGGTGTTGATCTCTGCTGGCATCTTAAAAGGTGTTAATGTCACGAGTACGCCAGGAATCAAGGATGACATGACGAATGCAGGTGCGATTTGGCACGATGAAGGCATTGTCGTCGACGGACATATCGTCTCGAGCCGTCGCCCGCCTGATCTACCAGATTACATGCGTGCTTTCATCCAAGTGATGGAAGAACAAGCATGATTCAGATGCAGGGGACGTCACATGACGGTCTCCTGCCTTTTTCATGGATTATGAAAAAAATGCAGTAATTCTGTGTGAGAAGGTGTAGAATGAATGAGTCTCAGTCGTTCATGCTCCTGAGAGTTGTTGAAATTAGGAAGGTGTAGAATCACATGCTAGTAAAATATAAGAAGTTGAATGAACGGACCGCGATGGGGCTGATCGCCTTTTCGTGCGAAGTGAAGGATCCGAAGTATTTGCTTGAAACGGTTCAAGCCTATGAACAGGAAGAAGACCAACGCTTGTATTTGTACAAACAAGATGAGGATTTCGTCGGTGTCATCGGGTTTCAATTAATGGATGGCCATGCTGAATTGAAACATATCGCATTATCACCGTCTTTCCGTGGAGAACGGATGTCGTATCTCCTACTCGATGAAGCAGCCAAACTTCTTCGAACGGATATCATTGGTGCGACCGAAGAGACGCAACGCCTCGTCGACAAATGGAAAAATCAATAAAAAGACCGGTCCATGGCTTAGATGGACCGGTCTCTTCGGTTTTGTAGCGCTTCTTGGCGTGCAAGAACGACATCCGTGCGATCACGCAAGCGATGCTTATGCGTCACATAGTCGAGATCAGGTGCTGTCGCTTCAAGCGCAACGGTCCGGATGACATCCGGGAAGACAGGTAACGGGATGTGTCGATAAACCGGATCCGTAAATTGATGAAGATGATCGAGCAAACGAGAGACGTCGATTCCGGACGCAATCAGCGTAGTTCGGTGACGTTCGATCTTATCAAATGCTTTCACATATGTCCGCTGTGCACCGGTCGCATTGCCGCGCCGATGGTGATAGCGGGCGACGGCCAGTTGGATTAAACCAACGAGCGCCTCATCCTGGCGCTGTCCTTCTTGCCAGACTTCCTCTAAGATTTCATGGCACTCGAAGTAATCGTGCCGGATGTTGAATTCGAATACGAATCGCTCGATTGGATTCATGGAATCACCTCTTCCTTTGAATATAACATAGTCGAACCTATCCGTTGTATGGTATACTAAGGCGCAAAAAACGTTGATGGGCAGGGAGAATCATGGAATCATACAGTGTAAAGATGGATGCGTTTGAAGGCCCGCTGGACTTGCTGTTACACTTGGTTGGTAAATTAGAAATCGATATTTATGATATATCCGTTTCCATGGTGACGGATCAATATGTGTCCTATATCCGTGCGATGCAACATCTTGAACTAGATGTTGCTAGTGAATATCTTGTCATGGCAGCGACGCTGTTGCAACTGAAAAGCAAACAACTCTTGCCGGTTGAACAGACGGAATACGATGAGATTCCCGATTTCGAGGAAGAACCGACACGAGAAGGTCTGATTCAACAGTTGATCGAGTATAAAGCGTATAAGGAAGCGGCACTCGTCCTCAAGGAAAAGGAAGAGGCGCGCCTTGAGCTGTTCTCGAAACAACCAGAGGATTTGATGCGTTATCTCGATACGGACGCACAAGAGTATAATGGTACGTTATCCCTAAGTGATTTATTGCGTGCATACGAAAAAATGCGTCAACGGGAAGCTTGGAAGGTACGTCGCTCGAAGACGGTTAAACGGGAAGAACGGTCGCTTGAGCAACAGATGGAGTCCGTTGCCCGTTACGTCGCGACGCGTGAGCGTACGACATTCTTTGGCTTTTTTGTGGAGCAGCCGACGGTCGAAGAACTGGTCGTCAGTTTCCTCGCCGTCCTAGAACTCGTGAAGCAACGGGTCATTGATTGTGAACAAATGACCGATGACATTTTGTTGCGTAGCATGGTGAAGGAGGAGAGTCAGATTGGCGTATGAACAAATCATTGAAAGCTTGTTATTCGTCGTCGGCGATGACGGTATCGACCCACGTGGTCTCAGTCAAGCACTAGAGATCAGTGAAGCAGCGGCGCGCGAACAGTTACTGGCTCTTCAGACGACGTTCGAAGCAGAGCGACGGGTGTTGCAAATCGTGGAGTCAGGTGGCGTCTTTAAGATGGTGACACGTAAAGAGATGTCGCCGTATATTCAGGCGTATGCGGGATCACTTGCAGAAGACTCCTTGTCTCGAGCAGCGATGGAGACACTCGTCATCATCGCGTACAAACAACCCGTCACGCGTGCTGATATCGAAGTCGTCCGTGGCGTCAAGACGGAACGCGTCATCCATACGTTAAGTGCAAAAGGTTTGATTGAAGAAGCGGGACGTGCCAAAGGCGTTGGTCGCGCGAAATTGTATAAGACGACGGATCATTTCCTGGACCACTTTGGTCTGAATAGCATTGAGGAGTTACCACCACTCGAGTTCGAAGAAACGTTCGAATCAGATGGAGATCTCTTCTTCCGGAATGATCCTTCATTAGAGGAGAGAGTGAATTAATGGAACGGTTACAAAAAATCATCGCACAAGCAGGTGTCGCTTCACGGCGTAAAGCAGAGGAATTGATTACAGCAGGCCGCGTCAAGGTTAACGGGAAAGTCATCACGGAGCTCGGAACGAAAGTTGGAGCGCGTGCTGAAGTCGAAGTCGACGGCGTGAAGCTTGAGCGTGAAGAACACGTTTATTACATGCTGTATAAACCAACAGGTGTCGTCTCGACGGTTGAAGACGATAAGGGACGTAAGACGGTCGTTGATCTCGTACCACCGGGACACCGTGTTTTCCCAGTCGGTCGACTCGACTACAATACAAGCGGTCTTCTTTTGATGACGAATGACGGTGAATTCTCGAACCTTCTGCTTCACCCGAAGTATAAGGTACCGAAACGCTACATCGTCAAAATCAAAGGCGTACCGGAATATTTCCACGTCAAAGGTCTTGAAAAAGGCGTCGTCTTGCCGGATGGCTTTAAGACAGGGAAAGCACGCGTCGAGATGCGTGACATCGATAAGAAGAAAAACACGGCAATCCTTGAGATGGTCATCTACGAGGGACATAACCGCCAAGTCCGTCAAATGGTCGAGACACTCGGTTCAGAAGTCTTGAAGTTGAAACGTGAACAGTTCGGTTTCTTGACACTGGCAGGTCTTACTTCTGGCGAGTGGCGTGAACTTTCAAAAAAAGAAGTCAATCAATTGCGTGAGCTAGCGGATCCAGCCGCTCCACCTACGAAAAGACGTAAGAACACAAAAAAACGTTAATTTGTAAAGCGAGAAGCTCATCCTCCGGGTTGAGTTTTCTTTTTTTGTGACAAAACGATTAACGAATTTCACATTTTATCAACGTTTAAGCGATTTCAAGTACAATATGGGTGGAGGCGGTAAAATATGAAAAAAACGAAACAAAATCCGGAAGAACGCTTAGCAGCAGCCCAGCAAAAAAAGAAGAAACGCTCTTTCTGGCGTCTGATGATCATGACGATGGTCTTGTTCGCCGGTGCTGTCGTCATCATGCAATTCGTCGATCAAGCGACACGTGATAAAAACGGTCGTGTCATGGCAGGCGATGATGCTCCTGGTTTCGCGCTCGTCGATCTATACGGTGAGAAACAGCACTCAATGGATGAATACAAAGGAAAAGGACTTTTACTCAATTTCTGGGGTACATTCTGCGAACCATGTAAGAAAGAGATGCCTTTGATCAATGACAACTATCAGATGATGCAGGATCAAGGTGTCAATTTCGTAGCGGTCAATGTCGGAGAAACACCGGTTCGAGTCTCAAGCTTCATCAAGGATATCGGCGGAACGGATTATCCGATCCTCATGGATACGAATAATTCGGTCGAGAAGGCTTACGGGATCTACAACTTACCTGTGACGTTCATCATCAACAAAAAAGGTGAGGTCGTCGAGAAATACGAAGGTGAGATTGATCAAGCGAAGCTGGAAGAGATGGTGAAGAAGGCGAACGAGTAACGCATCGAAGGGGGATTTAAGGATGCAGGAGCAAGAAGATTTCAAACAACTGGACATGCGTTACGAGGAAGCAGAACTTCGTTCGAAACGTAAAAATCCATCTTGGATCGACCGGGCATGGACGTTCTTCTCGTCCGTCAAGGTCGGGTTATGGCTGATCGGTCTGATCATCATCGCGAGTGGGGTCGGTACGATCTTCCCGCAAGAGATGTATATTCCGCAGGCAACACCACCGGAAGAATTTTATCAAAAAGAATACGGTACGGCAGGGGATATCTACTATACGTTAGGATTCCACAACCTGTTTGAATCATGGTGGTACATCGGATTAATCACACTGTTACTCTTATCGATCATCATCGTGTCGATTGACCGCTTCTTCCCGCTCTACCGAGCATTGAAGAAACAACCGGTCATCCAGTCGGACCGTTTCATGAATGGTCAGCGATTTGGCGCTGAAGCGACTGGAGACGTCAAAAAAATCGATGCGATCGCACCGTTACTTGAGAAGAAGGGCTATAAAGTCCGTCGACAAGATGGGGCGCTCTTAGCGGAAAAACAACGGTTTGGACGATGGGGTCCTTACATCAACCATATCGGTCTTGTACTCTTCTTTGGAGGAGCGATGCTTCGGGTCGTACCGGGTATGCATGAAGATGAACTGCTCTGGCTTCGTGAAGGAGAGACATTACCAATCGAAGCGACGGACAACAAGTATTACTTGAAAAATGAAGCGTTCAACATCGAGTTCTATGATCCTGAGAAGGTGGATGAAAAATTCAAGAAATCGCTTGAAGCAGCGGGTGGAAACGTGCCGAAAAACTACGACACGAAGATGACGCTCTATAAAAAAGTCGGAGAGACAAGTGATTTCAAACCGAAACTCGAAGAAGTCAAATCAGGTGAGACAGCAGTCAACCGTCCATTCGAATTCGATGATTTCCAAGTCTTCCAAGAACAATACGCGGCAGATCCAGAATTTAAGACGATGTCGTTTAGCATCGTCAACCAAAAGACAGGTAAAGTCGTGGATACGATCAAGGTCGATTTACGTGAACCAAAAGAGACCTACAAGTTGAAAAACGGCTATGATGTCGAATTGAAGGATTTCTTGCCTGATTTCGTCGTCAAGGATGGACAGCCGACGACCAATTCTGGACGTCCTGTCAATCCGGCGTTCGTCTTTAATATCAAATCACCGGAGCACCCAAAAGGGGAGCGTAGCTTGATTGGTATCAAGCTGAATGTCGGTGGGGATGAGAACCAGTACAAGATGGCGTTTGCCGGTACGGAGCTCTCAAACATCTCAGGTGTCCGAATCAAGAAAGACTTGACGCTCCCGTTCCTCTTTGCGGGTGGCATCATCTTCATGGCAGGTCTATTGATCGGGATGTACTGGCCGCACCGTCGTCTCTGGTTACGTGAGAAGAACGGTCGCATTCAGATTGCTGGATTTACAAACAAAAACGCATTAGGGCTTCAAAAAGAAGCCAATCTCGCGTTGACGGAAGTTGGTCTACCAGAACTTGAGGACCGACAAAAGTTGCGGGAAGAGGGGGAAGCTAAATGAATATGCTTCAGTTGAGCAGTAATCTGCTCCTAACGTCATTCATCGTCTACCTCGTCAGTACAGGTTTTTTCGCTGTTGCGACGAGTGGTAAAAAAGGTCCGACACGTTCTGGTAAGATCGCCTATACGCTCGCGATCATCGGTTTTCTTGCTCAGTTAGGGTATTTCTTTACGCGCTGGGCGGGTGCTGGACACGTTCCGGTCTCAAATTTATACGAATACACGACATTCTTTGGTATGATGATGGTCCTTGGATTCTTGATCGTCTATGCCATCTATAAAAACAATGTCCTTGGCTTGATTGCAATGCCGGTTGCCTTGCTCGTCATCGCTTATGCGTCGATGTTCCCGGATGAGGTCCAACCCTTGATTCCGGCACTTCAAAGTGTCTGGCTCAAAATCCACGTTACGACGGCAGCGCTCGGTGAGGGGATTCTCGCTGTCAGTTTTGCGACCGGATTGCTCTATCTGGTCCACGCGACGGATTTCAATAAAGAATCGAAAACACGGACATGGCTTGAAATCGTCATGTTCTCACTCGTTTGTGTCGTTGGTTACATCCTCGTCGGCCTCTTGTTCAAAGCAACAGGTTCTGCATCAACGATCGAATACGTCGCGAAGAATGGTGCGAAGATGACACATGAATACACGATGCCGGTTCTGACAGGTCCTGAGAACGGAAAAGTCTTATCTGGTTCAGGTGCCGTCATTGAATTGCCGAACTTCTTGAATGCGAATAAGGTCAATACGGTCTTATGGTCAGTCATTGGTGGCGTCGTCTTATATGTGTTGCTACGTTTCGTAGTTCTCCGTAAGCGTGTCGCAGAGAGTCTGAAACCAATCGCGCGGAAGATTGATCTAGAAACAGCCGATGAGATTAGTTACCGTGCGATTGCGATCGGTCTTCCAATCTTCATCCTTGGCGGATTGATCTTCGCAATGATTTGGGCGCAAATGGCATGGAGCCGCTATTGGGGTTGGGACCCGAAAGAGGTTTGGGCACTGATCACGATGCTCTTCTACGTGTTCTATCTCCACATGCGCATCCAGCGTGGATGGATCGGTAAAAAATCAGCATGGTTATGTGTTGGTGGTTTTGCTGTCATCATGTTCAACCTTGTCTTCGTCAACCTTGTCGTAGCGGGATTACACTCGTACGCATAAGGAAAAGAAAAGCAGCGGATCCGGAAACGGTCCGCTGCTTTTTCATGTTTCTCTGACAAAAGAGTATCGTTTAGGAGAAATCAGCCAGTGCAAGCCATTCTTTTCGTTTCATAGTATACTAAAAGAGTAGTAGGATAGAGGAGTAGAGTTTAGTTTATAGGAGGAGACAGCATGTCAGAAGAAGCACGTATTTTAGTCGTCGACGATGAGGAACGAATTCGTCGCCTGTTGAAGATGTATCTGGAGCGGGAAAATTTCACGATCGAGGAAGCAGACAATGGAGAGGCGGCGCTTGAAATGGCGCTTGAGACAGAATACGATGTCATTCTCCTCGACTTGATGATGCCGAAGATGGACGGGATGCAAGTTTGTGAAGAACTACGGAAAACGAAAGCGACGCCGGTCGTCATGCTGACGGCAAAAGGTGAAGAAACGAATCGCGTCCATGGGTTTGAAATGGGGGCAGATGATTATATCGTCAAACCATTCAGTCCACGTGAAGTCGTTTTGCGTGTCAAAGCAATCCTTCGCCGAGCGAGTGCAACGAAATTCCTCCATACGGATGCGAAAACAAAAGATGTCATCGTCTTCCCACATTTGACGATTGATAATGACGCACACCGCGTGACGGTTGAATCACAAGAAGTCAATTTAACACCAAAAGAATATGAACTCCTGTATTTCTTGGCAAAACAAACGGACAAAGTATTCTCACGGGAACAACTACTCAAGGAAGTCTGGAACTATGAATTTTTTGGGGATCTTCGGACGGTCGATACACACGTCAAACGTCTGCGTGAAAAGCTGAATCGTTTGTCTCCGAATGCTGCTCAAATGATCACGACGGTCTGGGGTGTCGGATACAAGTTCGAGAATAGTCCGACCGGACGATGAAATGGTTGCAAAGTGTAGTCATCAAACTATGGGGCACGATCCTATTGCTTGTCTCGGTCGTCTTGATCGCCTTGACGATCTTGTTACTTGAATTTTTCAACTCTTTTCATATCGAACAGGAGCGGGTGCACCTTGCAAAGCTCGGTCAACAAGTCGAGACCGTCTTTCAGGCGCACTCCGGTATCGAGGAAGGATCGAGTACTGCTGTCGAAATCACGGATATATATGGCGCGACATTAATTGCGAAGACCCAGGACGATTCTGTCGAAGCGAATATTTCACAAGCGAAAGCGAACCGGATCATCAAGGAGCTCGAACGTCAGAACTGGAAAGCGATCGATGGTGAAGAAGGTGAGACGGCAATCGGTAATTACGAGACCTTCGATGGAAAGGCGGCACTCGCGTATCGAGCACCGCTCATTACGGATAGCGGCAACGGAACGATCTACTTGATCGAACAATTGACGAATATCGAGCAAGCGAATGAAGGCGCACGTCAAATCATTCAGCTCTGTGTCTTGTTAGCGATCATCGGGACGACCGTCTTTGCTTTCTTCCTATCGACACGGATCACCGCACCACTACGGACGATTCGTCAAGCCGTCGTTGAGGCCGGTGAAGGGAAATTCGATCAAAGCCTGACGCAACGTTCACGTGATGAGATTGGTGACTTAGCGCTTGCCTTTAACGAGATGAGTAGCCAACTCAATCAATACGTCACGGATCTTGATAAGGAGCGGCATTTGCTCTCCTCGATTCTGCGCTGTATGGCAGACGGCGTGTTGACGTTCTCAAAATCAGGTGAGCTACTCGCGACGAATCCACCAGCTGAAGCATTTCTTGCAGGTTCTCCCGTACCGGATGAACTGATTGAACTGTTCCAGACGGTCATGAAGGAAGAGACGGAGATGACGGTTTCTTTTGAACGGGAAGGACGCTTTTACATCATCATCGTCAGTCCGTTACTCGAACAAGAAGAGCAGATCGGAGCGGTCGCTGTCCTGCGCGACATGACGGAAGCACAACAACTGGAGAAGATGCGGGCCGACTTCGTCGCGAATGTCAGCCATGAACTGCGGACGCCACTCGTCATGTTGCAAGGGTATTCGGAAGCGATCGTCGACGGGATGACGGAAAGTGACGAGGCGACGAAAGAATTTGCATCAATCATCTATGATGAATCGCAACGCTTGTCCCGTCTCGTCAATGATCTACTCGATCTCGCGCGGATGGAAGCCGGTTATCAGGAGTTACGGATTGAAGCCATCGAAACGGTCTCGTTTGCACAGCGAGTCATCAAGAAATTCAAACAAATGGGACGCGATAAGCAGGTCACTTTCTCGGTTTCCGGTCCGAACATCACATTTGATGCCGATCCGGATCAGATGGAACAAGTCTTGACGAATCTTCTTGGAAACGCCCTGCGTTATACGGAGAACGGAGAAATCAAGATTAAGATTGACGAAGATAGGGAAAACATTACATTATCCGTCATCGATTCAGGTGACGGGATTCCGGAAGAAGATCTACCTTTCGTCTTTGATCGTTTCTATAAGGCGGACAAGGCACGAACGCGCGGTAAGACCGGTACAGGAATTGGTCTTGCGATCGTCGCGAACGTCGTCCGTGCTCATGGTGGAGAGGTCGAAGTCGACAGCCGCTTAGGAGAAGGAGCGACTTTCCGAATCCGATTACCAAAAAAACAAAGGAAGCGAACATTATGAGTCGCTTCCTTTCGCTATAGGAGTGAATAAAACATGAAAATTTATACGAAATCAGGCGATGAAGGAGAAACATCCCTTGTCGGTGGGAGAGTCAAAAAAAATGATCGATTGATCAGCTTGATGGGAGAACTCGATGAATTGAATAGCTTCGTCGGACTTGCTCGGACCAAAGCATCATCGATCGAAGTACGAGAACAATTGACGGTCATCCAGCATGCGTTGTTCGACTGTGGCAGTGACTTGATGTATGTCGAACCTCGTCCATCACGGTTAAGTCAGGAAGCAACAGTTGATTTAGAAAGTTGGATTGATAGTTTAACGGAATTATCGCCACCACTCGACAAGTTCATCTTACCAGGCGGAACGGAAGCGGCCGCGACATTGCATGTGGCACGGACGGTCTGCCGTCGCGTCGAACGTTCGATGATCGATGTTCCCCAAGCGGCTCATTTGTTACCGTTCATCAATCGGCTCAGTGATTTCTTTTTTACAGCAGCCCGTTATGAGAATGCCGTTAACCAAAAAGCAGATATTGAATACGTTCGCAGTGCGCATGTGTTCAAGCGAAAGGATGGAGAGTAATGAGTCAGTCATTTAGTACATGGAAAAAGGAAGGAACGAGCTTCCACCTCGTTCCGACCGATAAATTCAAGACGACGACGATCCTCGTCACGTTTTCAGCACCGCTAGAGGCGAAAACACTGACTAGCCGCGCGATTTTACCATACATCATGGAAAAATCGACAGCTGCTTATCCGTCGATGAAAGCATTACGTGAGCCACTTGAGACATTATATGATGCCGGGCTTTATGCGGACGCGTCGAAGTTCGGTGAAGAGCATGTCATCTCGTTCCAACTTGATGTCGTCCGTGGAGAACTCGTCCATCACCCGTCGTTATTAAAAGAAGCACTTGAATTGCTAGAGCAAATGGTGCTGTATCCAGACTTGACGGAAAGTGGTTTCCGCGAACAGTTCGTCAAACAAGAAAAGCGACTGCATGCCTTACGAATCAGCTCGCTGTACGACGATAAGATGCGCTACGCACAGCAGCGTCTTCTTGAATTGATGGCACCAGGTGAAGCCGTCTCGTTACCATCGCTTGGGACAATCGAAGAACTAGAACGGATCACTCCATCGTCCTTGCGTGATACATACCGTTCGATGATCGAAGACGATCGAATCGATGTTTTCGTCGTCGGACAGGTGACGAAGGAGGAAATGGAAGATGCGTTGTCCTTCTTGCCATCGCACTCAGAAAAAGTCAGCCATTACATCCCTGCCCAAAAACCGGTCAACGGTGTGAAACGGTCGAGCGAAACGCAACCGATCAAACAAGGGAAGCTGCACCTTGGTTACCGGGTAGCGGTCGATCCGACGTCTGCCGATTCAATCCGGATGCAAATCGTCAACGGTCTGTTTGGTGGCTTTCCACATTCAAAACTGTTCATGAATGTCCGTGAAAAAGAGAGTCTCGCCTATTATGCGGCTTCACGATATGCGGCATTAAACAGTGCACTCTACGTCTATGCAGGGGTTGACACAAAAGAAGCGGAACGTGCCGAGAAAATCATCCTAGAGCAACTCGTTGATTTGAAGGCGGGACAGTTCACGGATGAAGAATTAACACAGACGAAGGCGATGTTGATCAATGCGCGCCGTCAAATTCTTGATCAGCCGGGGCAATTGATTGGCTGGTTGAATGGTTCGAAGATGCGTGGACTGACACTTGAAGATGAGATCCACATCATCGAGACGGCGACACGTGAAGACGTCGTCCGATTAGCAGCGGCAATCGACCTTGATGCCGTATATCTACTGCGAGGTGAAGCATGATGGAACAACTGACCTATCACGATACAGACGAAACGGTATACCACGAGCAGCTCGATAACGGGTTGTCTGTCTACCTGTTGCAAAAAAAAGGTTATGAAAAGACGTATGCGACGTTTACGACGCGTTATGGTTCGATTGATCAACGATTCAAAAAAGGCGAGGAATGGATCACGGTACCGGACGGCATCGCCCATTTCCTCGAGCATAAAATGTTTGAATCTGAAAAAGGGGACGTCTTCCAAGAGTTCGGTCGTCTTGGTGCCTCAGCGAACGCCTTTACCTCGTTTTCACGGACAGCGTACTTATTCTCAGCGACGTCATTGATTGAACAAAACCTCGAGACGTTGATTGATTTCGTACAGGATCCCTACTTCACGCCGGAAAGCGTTGAAAAAGAGAAGGGGATCATCACGCAAGAAATCCAGATGTATCAAGATAATCCGGGATGGCGCTTGTTCTTCGGTCTGATCGAATCAATGTATGCGACGCATCCGGTCCGAATCGATATCGCAGGAACACCGGAATCAATCAATCAAATCACAGCCGATGACCTATACACGTGCTATCACACGTTCTATCATCCATCGAACATGGTATTGTTCGTTGTCGGAAACATCGACCCGGAAGAGACGCTGGCATTGATCAAGGCGAATCAGGCGAAGAAGGACTATACGGATCGCCCGGCGATCGAGCGGGATTATGGTCAAGAACCGCACGGTGTGCATCGTCCACGTCTTGAACTTGAGCTCGACGTCAAGACGCCGAAGGTATTGATCGGTTATAAGGACGAATCTGTCCGCGGCGAAGCACAAGTCCGTCGTGAGTTAACGAGTGAATTATTATTGCACCTCTTATTCGATCAAACATCATCGACGTATTTGGAATTGTATGAAGACGGTCTGATCGACGACACGTTCAGCTTTGATTACTCGAGTGAGGAAGAGTTCGCCTTCGCGACGTTCGGCATGGAGACAGAGGATCCAGACAAGTTTATCCAAGCGTATGAGACACTTCTGCAAACGCGTCCTGACTTCACGGAAGATGAAGTCACGCGCAAGCGGAACATGATGCAAGGGAAATTCCTTCGTGCCTTGAACTCACCGGAATTCATTGCGAACCAGTTCTCGCGTCACGCACTTGCCGGTACGAATCTGTTCACGCTTCCGACATTGATTGCTTCGATTACGAAAGAAGAGATCGAAGCCCGTTTCGACGAGTTGTTCGCCATTGAAAACCGGGCGATCTCAATCGTCAAACCGTACGCATGATGCGAATCCTCATCACAGGTGCGAGTGGCGCCATTGGTCTTGCGGCAGCAAAACAACTTGCTGCCGCCGGACATGAATTGGTACTTCAGACGTATCGACAGCAAGCAGTTTTGGAACGGATGATAGAGGAGTGGCAAGGAGAGCACCACATCCTGACGGCGAATTTAGCGGATGATGAGGACTTGCAAGCATTTTGTACGGCGTTACCTGTCGTCGATGCCTTCGTCCATTGTGCCGGAACGAGTTATAGCGGTCTGTTGCTCGATCAATCGGCAACATCAATGAGTGAACTTTGGAGAATACATGTCGATGCGTTGATGCGCATCAGCCAAACGGTGACGCGGACGAAACCGTTTACGTCGCAGCTTGCGATCGTCGTCATCAGTAGTGTATTAGGGGAACAAGGTGTCGCGGGTGAGGTTGCCTATTCGACGTGCAAGGCAGCACAGCTGGGCTTCGTCAAAGCATACAGTAAAGAACTTGGACCAATGCATGGACGCATCAATGCGATTACGCCAGGATGGATTGATACGCCGATGAACGCGATTTTTTCTGAGGATGAAAAGGCAGAAGCGATTGCTGAAATCCCTGCCGGACGATTCGGAAAAGTAGAGGAAGTGGCTTCTGCAATCCGTTACTTGGTGCAACCAGAATCGAGTTATGTGTCGGGAGCCATCCTTAAAATAGATGGTGCGTGGATGTAAGCATTGGAATTTCAGTTCAGGAATGCTTTTCATTTTTCAAAAAATCATTTAACATGAGGAATGGATAATCGTATCAATAGAGGAGGATGGGCGCGTGAGTGAGTTCGAGCAATGGTATCTCGAATATGAATTAAAGGTCAACCGTCCCGGTATACTCGGGGACATTGCTTCGTTGATGGGAATGTTACATATTTCGATCGTGACGATCAATGGTGTCGATCATCAACGACGCGGTATGTTGCTCCAAACGAAACAACCGGATCAAATTCCACGACTCGCTGCTATTCTCAAGACGATGTCAACCATAGAGGTCATCAAACTACGAAAACCAAAACTGCGCGACCGGATCGCGATTCGTCACGGTCGTTATATCGATCAAAGCAGTGATGAACGAAAGACGTTCCGCTTCGTTCGGGAAGACTTAGGGATTCTCGTCGATTTCATGGCAGAACTATGCAAACAGGATGGGCACTTGTTGATTGGTGTCCGCGGTATGCCACGAGTCGGGAAGACGGAATCGATCGTCGCTGCAAGCGTCAGTGCGAACAAGAAATGGTTGTTCCTTTCTTCGACGCTGATCAAACAGACGGTCCGAACGTCGTTATTCGATGACGAACGGACTGGGGATTATGTCTACATCATCGATGCCTTGGTGTCGCAACGGAATTTCGATGAACGGCACTGGCAGATTTTACGCGAAGTCATGCGACTACCGGCAACGAAAATCGTCGAACATCCGGATGCCTTCGTCAAATCAAGTGAATATACGTGGGATGATTTTGATTACATCATTGAATTACGCAACACGACAGAAGAAATCATTGTGACTGAACTGCCTCGTTCCCATGGGGGAAATGATTGGTTCAACTTTGAATAAGTATGAAAAATGGAAGGTGTGTTACCGATGACCGAGCTCGGAACCTACTTAAAGGAACAACGAGAGGCGCTAGGCGTCTCTCTCGAACAAATTCAAACGACGACGAAGATTCAAAAGCGTTACATCGTCGCGATTGAAGAAGGCAACTATGATCAATTACCAGGTGCTTTTTACGCCCGGGCCTTCATCAAGACATATGCGGAAGCACTCGGTCTTGACGTCGACGAAGTCTTCACGACCTATAAGCGTGATCTTCCGGAACCGGAGACACAACCGGTCGTCGAATTATCACGACGCGCGACGTATTCGAAATCAAGTGCACCGAAGAAAAGCGTTGCAAAGCGCTGGATTCCGAACATCATCATCATCGTGCTAATTTTTGCGATTGGTGCTGCCTTGTATTATGGACTTCAGATGTTCCTCGACGGTAACGAAGAGGCAAAAACGTCTGCACCGAAGCAAAACGATGTCACGATCGACCAAGGAGACGCACCGAGTAAAGAAACGGATGCGCCTGCGAAGACGGAAGAAAAGCCGAAGGAAGAACCGGCGAAACAAGAAGAAACAAAAGAAAAACCTAAAAAAGAAGCGCTTGCTGCGAAGTCGACATCTGGTCAAGATGTCACCTATGAAGTCGCAACGAAAGATACGATGAGTGTCTCGATTCAAATCAAGAAAGATGCCTCTCCATCACCATTCGTTGGTGTGCGTGATACATCCCTTGAAGGAAAAGCACTCGCGCCAGATCACATCAACGCGTCGGATCCGAATCCGATCGTCGTGAAGGACGCGAAGACGGACTTGATCCGGATCCGGATCGGTTCGATTAAAGGGATTGATAAAATCGTCGTCAATGACCAAGAACTGAAACTGAACCGTTCGCTTCTCGTCCAAAACATCTATCTGAAGAAAGTAGCCACGCCGTAAACCGGCGTGCCTTCTTTTAGATGGCATATTCATCTACATATGAAATGAAGGAGGAGGGCGTTACATGAACTTACCGAATCAATTGACAGTATTACGCGTTTTATTAATTCCCGTGTTCGTCATCGTACTTGCGATTGATCCGAACTGGGGACAGTGGGATGTACTAGGAGCTGAACTTCCCGTCTCACACTTCGTTGCAGCCATCATCTTCCTTGTTGCTTCACTGACGGACTGGCTTGATGGGTATATCGCCCGCAAACAAAAACTAGTGACGAACTTTGGAAAATTCATGGATCCACTTGCTGATAAGATGTTAGTCGCTGCTGCGCTCGTCTACCTCGTGGAACTTGAGTTCGTCGCGGCTTGGATCGTCGTCATCATTCTCTGCCGTGAGTTCGCAGTCACGGGTCTGCGTCTTGTCGCTTCTGACGAAGGCATCGTTCTTGCTGCCGGAAACTCTGGGAAAGCCAAGACTTGGGTCCAGTTGACATCGATTACAGCGTATTTATTGCACGATATCGTTTTTGCGATGTGGAACATTCCATTCGCAGATATCACGATGTGGCTTGCTCTTATCTTGACGATCTACTCAGGCGTCGAGTATTTCTCGAAAAACATCAAGTTAATTACGAAATCCATGTAAGTTGGATCAATTTAGACTGTTCGTCATACCGAACAGTCTTTTCTTATACTTCAAGAAGGTGAGGAATCAACATGAAAGCAGAAATCATCGCAGTCGGAAGTGAGCTTCTCCTTGGAGAAATCGCCAACACGAATGCACAGTACCTTTCCGAATGGCTAGCCAGTGCAGGAATTGACGTTCATTATCATACAGTCGTCGGTGACAACCGCGAGCGGATGCAGAAAACGTTCCGTCAGGCGCAACAACGGGCAGATCTCCTCGTCATCACAGGGGGTCTTGGACCAACGGAAGATGATTTAACGAAAGAGGTGCTCGCAGATCTTCTCGGACGTGATCTCATTCTCGATCAAGCAGCGTACGAAAGAATCGAAGGATTCTTGAAGACACGTCAACGGGAGATGACGAACAACGAGCAGAAACAAGCATTAGTCATCGATGGCGCGACGGTTTTACGCAATGATGCGGGTCTTGCTCCCGGTATGTCGGTGCAGACGGAGCACCATCAATATATCGTTTTACCCGGTGTGCCACGTGAGATGAAGCAAATCCTCAAAGATCACTTCAGTCATTTGTTCGGTCAAGAGACAATCCGTTCCCGAACACTACGTTTCTTCGGAATCGGAGAATCGGCTCTAAACGATCGCCTGGAAACGTTAATCAAAGAAGCAACCAATCCATCGGTCGCCCCTTATGCGGAACTCGCTGAAGTCCGGTTGCGTCTGACTGCTAAAGCACTCGATCAACAGGAAGCCGACCGTATGCTCGATGAACTGGAACAACACGTACTGGCTGAAGTGGGCATGTACTTTTATGGATATGGCGAGACGAGTCTGCCGGAAGTCGTACTGAAACGGTATCAAGAAGCAGGATTGACACTGTCACTCGCCGAATCACTGACGGGAGGAGCTGTCGCGAGTGGTCTCGTTGATGTCAGCGGTGCGAGTCAAGTGTTGCGCGGGAGCGCCGTCGTCTATGATGATGCAGCGAAGCAAGCCGTGTTATCGGTACCGGAAGTTTTGTTACGAGAGCATACTGCTGTCAGTAAAGAGGTCGCGATCGCGATGGCTGAAGGGGTACGGGAACTGTATCAATCCGATATCGCCGTCGCGTTGACAGGGGAAGCAGGTCCGACGAGCAACAGCGGAAAAGTGGTCGGAACCGTCTATTGTGCTGTTGCGGACGCACGTGGAACACGCATCGTCGAATGGCAATATCCATCGTTCGACCGAGGAATGATTCGACTGCGCGCCGTCAAGGATACCTATTTCCTTCTACTGAAACATCTCGAAAAAGCACCCGAGTGAGAAAATTGGCCAATGTGCAAGTATGCGAATAAATGTTCGTAAAATGCTTGTCATTCGGTCTCAAAAGAAGTACAATAATCTCAGTAAGATAATTAAAAGGAGGCCTGCTACGTGAGTGATCGTAAAGCAGCACTTGAGATGGCGTTACGCCAGATAGAGAAACAGTTCGGTAAAGGTTCCATCATGAAACTCGGAGAAAATGCGGATCAGAAGGTTTCAGTGATCTCTTCTGGATCGATTACATTAGATATTGCCCTAGGTGCAGGTGGATACCCACGTGGACGGGTCATCGAAGTATACGGACCTGAATCGTCAGGTAAAACGACGGTAGCGCTTCATGCAATCGCAGAAGTTCAAAAACAAGGTGGACAAGCAGCATTCATCGATGCGGAGCACGCGCTTGATCCAGCATATGCCAACAAACTTGGTGTCAACATCGATGAGCTCCTCTTGTCACAACCGGACACTGGGGAACAGGCACTTGAAATCGCGGAAGCACTCGTTCGTTCTGGTGCGGTCGATATTCTTGTCGTCGACTCTGTTGCGGCACTCGTACCAAAAGCAGAGATCGAAGGCGAAATGGGTGACTCACACGTCGGTCTTCAAGCACGTTTAATGAGCCAAGCGCTTCGTAAGTTGTCTGGTGCAACGAATAAATCGAAGACGATCGTCATCTTCATCAACCAAATCCGTGAAAAAATCGGTGTCATGTTCGGTAACCCGGAAACAACTCCAGGTGGTCGCGCACTTAAATTCTACTCGTCTGTACGTTTAGAAGTGCGTCGTGCGGAAGCGTTGAAAAACGGTACGGACGTCGTCGGTAACAAAACGAAGATTAAGGTCGTCAAAAACAAGATCGCACCTCCGTTCAAACAAGCGGAAGTTGATATCATGTACGGTCAAGGGATTTCGAAGGTCGGTGAGTTGATCGACATCGGAACAGACCTCGATATCGTTCAAAAGAGTGGTGCATGGTACTCGTACAACTCAGAGCGTCTCGGTCAAGGACGTGAGAACGCGAAGCAATACATGGTCGAGCATCCGGAAGTCGCAGCAGAGGTCGAACGTTTGATTCGTGAACACCACGGTCTCGTCGATCGCGAAGAGCCGGTTGATTTCGAAGCAGAACAACCAGAAGATCTATTTGCTGAATAAACCGTTTCAGAGAGGATTCGCATGCGAATCCTCTCTTTTTTAGTGTAAAAGAGGAAAACAGTGGAATTCTTTCCCGTCCGTTCGTTGACAATGAACGAGTGCTATCCTTACAATATAGATGTACGTTTTTTAGACAGCTTCGATGAAATACCGAAATGAACTAAGAAACACCTTGCAAAGGGGAGGTGAACCCATGAGTACACTGACTTGGATTGTCATACTTCTCCTCACTTTGCTGATCGCATTCATCGTAGGCTACTTCTTGCGGAAATCGATTGCAGAAGCGAAAATTCAAGGCGCAGAAACGGAAGCGAACAAAATCGTTGAACGTGCGCGTGAATCGGCTGAGGCAACGAAAAAAGAAGCAGTACTCGAAGCGAAAGATGAAGCATTCAAACTTCGTAACGAAGTGGAAAAAGAATTGCGTGAACGTCGCCAAGAGCTAGCGAAACAAGAAGCCCGGTTGCTCCAGAAAGAAGAGACACTCGATCGCCGTGTTGACGCTATCGACCGTAAGGAAGATCAAATCAATACACGTGATGCAGAGATCGCGAAACGGAAGCATCAAGCTGAAGAACTAGAGCGCAAAGTAGAGGACCTGTATGAACAGGGACGTCAAGAGCTTGTCCGCGTCGCGAATTTATCGCAAGACGAGGCAAGAACGATCATCATGGATGAGACGAAACAGGCTGCTTTACACGACGCAGCCATTCTTCAAAAAGAAATCGAACAAAAAGCAAAAGAAGAAGCCGACAAGAAAGCACGTAACATCTTGTCACTTGCGATTCAACGGTTCGCCGCTGAACATATCGCAGAGACGACTGTATCGGTCGTCAACTTGCCGAACGATGAGATGAAAGGTCGGATCATCGGACGGGAAGGCCGCAACATCCGTACGCTCGAGACCTTGACTGGGATCGACTTGATCATCGATGATACGCCGGAAGCCGTCATTTTGTCTGGTTTTGACCCAATTCGTCGCGAAGTCGCTAAAATGGCGCTCGAGAAATTGGTTCAGGATGGTCGGATTCACCCGGCCCGTATTGAAGAGATGGTCGACAAATCCCGTCGTGAAGTCGACGAGCGGATTCGAGAAATCGGGGAAGAAGCGACGTATGATGTCGGAATCCACGGCATTCATCCGGACCTTGTCAAAATTCTCGGTCGCTTGAAGTACCGTACGAGTTACGGACAGAACGTCCTGTATCACTCACTTGAGGTTGCCCACCTTGCAGGTATGATGGCAGCTGAACTTGGAGAAGATGTCACGCTTGCGAAGCGTGCGGGTCTTCTGCATGATATCGGGAAAGCGATCGACCACGAAGTCGAAGGCAGTCACGTTGAGATCGGAGTCGAGCTCGGTACGAAGTATAAAGAGCATCCAACCGTCATCAACGCGATCGCGTCCCACCACGGGGATACGGAAGCGACATCTGTCATTTCCGTCTTGGTCGCAGCTGCGGATGCATTATCTGCTGCTCGTCCAGGTGCACGTCAAGAGACACTCGAAAGTTATATCCGCCGTCTCGAACGCCTCGAGGAAATCTCGGAATCGTTCGACGGTGTCGAAAAATCATTTGCGATCCAAGCGGGTCGTGAAGTCCGCATCATCGTTCGACCTGACGTCGTCGATGATGTACTGGCTCACAAGATGGCGAGTGACATCCGGAAAAAAATCGAAGAAGAACTCGATTATCCGGGACACATCAAAGTCACGGTCATTCGGGAAACGCGAGCAGTCGAATACGCGAAATAAGTGGAGTGGCGGGCGACCGCCACTTTTTTTAATGAACGGAGGAACAGCAATGAAGATTTTATTCGTCGGAGACGTCGTCGGTGCACCCGGTCGACATATCCTGCAACAATTCACAGCACGCTTGAAAGCGAAATACAATCCGAACGTCATGCTCGTCAACGGCGAAAACGCGGCACACGGACGCGGCATCACGAAGTCGATCTATCATCAATTCCTCGAACTCGGATTCCACGGCATCACGATGGGGAACCATACGTTTGATAACCGTGACATCTTTGACTGGATTGACGACGCGGACCGGATCATCCGTCCTGCGAACTATCCGGAAGGCACACCAGGTCGTGGGATGATGGTCGTCAAGGCAGGCAATAAAAAGATTGCCGTCATCAACGTCCAAGGAACGGTCTTCTTACCACCTCTCGGTGACCCGTTCCGTACCGTTGATGAACTGATTGCGGAAGTCGAAGGAAAAGTCGATGCGATCTTCGTTGATGTCCATGCGGAAGCAACGAGTGAAAAAATCGCGATGGGTTATCACCTCGATGGTCGTGTACAAGCTGTCGTTGGCACACATACGCACGTCCAGACAGCAGATGAGCGTGTTCTTGACGGAGGAACGGCTTATATCACGGATGTCGGGATGACAGGTCCGCTGAACGGTGTGCTCGGGATGCGTCAGGAAGATGTCCTACGAAAATTTAAGACACAGCTCCCAACGCGGTTTGAAGTTGCCGAAGGACGGGAACAACTTAATGGAGTCTTGATTCATATCGATGACACAACCAAAAAAGCAACGAAGATTGAACGGATTCATCTGACGGATCAGTCAGTATTCTTCGACTGATTGCCATTTCTGGATGGGGAGGTACACGCATGGACGTCCTGAAAGTATCAGCTAAGTCGAATCCAAACGCGGTAGCAGGTGCACTCGCGGGTGTCATTCGAGAGAGAGGTTCCGTCGAGATTCAGGCCATTGGTGCGGGAGCGCTCAATCAATCTGTCAAAGCCGTCGCCATCGCACGCGGATTCGTGGCGCCTTCTGGCATCGATTTGATTTGTATCCCAGCCTTCACAGACATTTTAATTGATGGAGAAGAAAGAACCGCCATCAAACTCATCATCGAACCACGATGATGAATTGGACATAGGTCCTATATTTACAAGTAGACCATTTACTCGACTGGAGTAGATGGTCTTTTTGCTGCGTCTTCGAATTTTTCTCACCTTTCCACCGAGGGAGCATTGTACTACTTCCGGTAAATCGGTATCATGAGGGAGGATAGAGAGAACTATCATTTCAGGGGACAGAGAAGGAGCGAACGTCGATGTATAATCAGTTATCATGGAAAGTTGGCGGTCAGCAGGGAGAAGGGATCGAATCAACAGGCGAAATCTTTGCGATTGCCTTGAATCGACTCGGCTATTACCTGTATGGCTACCGTCACTTTTCGTCACGTATCAAGGGAGGACATACGAATAATAAGATTCGTGTCGCAACACAGGAAGTCCGGACGATTTCCGATGATCTCGATATTTTGGTCGCGTTCGATCAAGAGACGATCGACGTCAACTTCCATGAATTGCGTCAAGGTGCCATCATCATCGCGGATGCGAAATTCAATCCGACGAATCCGGACGAAGCACGCGCTTCCTTGTATGCGATTCCATTTACGGAGATCGCAGCTGATCTCGGTACGGCCTTGATGAAGAACATGGTCGCGATTGGTGCATCGAGTGCGATTCTCGGCATTGCACCAGAGCGTTTCCAAGCCGTCGTCGAACAGATTTTCGGACGAAAAGGTCCAGATATGGTCGAGAAGAACTTAGCAGCGATTCGTGAAGGAGCAGCAGCGTTTGAAGCTCTTGCAGGAGAGGGCGAACGGTTCGTCTTGGAACCGGCTGACGGAAAACAACGGATGTTCATGATTGGAAACGATGCAATTGCTCTTGGCGCGATTGCCGGTGGAGCGCGTCTGATGGCAGCTTACCCGATCACACCATCATCTGAGATCATGGAATACTTAATCAAGAAATTACCGCAGTTCGGTGGAACGGTCGTCCAGACGGAAGACGAACTGGCAGCGGTCACGATGGCAATTGGTGCCAACTACGCAGGTGTCCGTGCTTTGACGGCGTCTGCTGGTCCAGGATTGTCACTAATGGCGGAAGCGATCGGATTATCCGGGATGACGGAAACACCGCTCGTCATCGTCGATACACAACGGGGTGGTCCGTCAACAGGTCTACCAACGAAACAGGAACAGTCGGACTTGATGGCGATGATCTATAGTACACATGGTGAGATTCCGAAGGTCGTTTTGGCACCGTCAACGGTCGAAGAAGCGTTCTACGATGCAGCAGAAGCATTCAATATCGCAGAGGAGTATCAATGCCCTGTCATTCTATTGACGGATTTGATGCTGTCGCTCGGAAAACAATCGGTTGAACCACCGGATATGTCACGCGTTGAGATCCGTCGCGGGAAGTTGATCCAGGAAGACTTACCGGAACTTGAAGGAAAAGCGTACTTCAAACGCTACGAAGTGACGGAAGATGGAATCAGCCCACGTGTCATTCCAGGCGTCAAGCACGGAATTCACCACGTAACGGGTGTTGAGCACAATGAGGAAGGGCGTCCGTCGGAAGCGACGAAGAACCGGGTCGATCAAATGACGAAGCGACTTCGTAAGCTGAACACGTTCCGCTTACAGGATGCCGTTCTCGTAACGGAGCATCATGCAGAACCGGATATCTTATTCGTCGGTTTCAACTCGACACGTGGAACGATCGAAGAGATCATGCCACGACTCGAAGCACAAGGAATCAAGGTTGATCACTTGCATATCCGTCAAGTCCATCCGTTCCCAAGTGAGCTCGTCACGCCGCACTTAGAGCGGGCCAAACGAGTCATCGTCGTCGAGTACAACGCAACGGGACAACTGGCGAAGCTGATCCAGATGAACTGTGGACATGCATCGAAGATCGAGCATATCCTGAAATTCAATGGCGACCCGTTCTACCCAGCAGAGGTCGTCGAGCAGGTCGTAGGAGGGGTATATCATGGCAACCTTTAAGGATTTTAGAAATGATGTCAAACCAAACTGGTGTCCAGGGTGTGGAGACTTCTCGATTCAAGCAGCGATTCAGCGTGCTGTCGCGAACGTCGGTCTCGAGCCAGAAGAGTTGGCATTGATTTCCGGGATCGGCTGTTCTGGTCGGATTTCCGGTTATATCAATACGTACGGCTTCCACGGCGTTCATGGACGATCCCTTCCGATCGCCCAAGGTGTTAAGATGGCGAACCGCGAATTGACAGTCATCGCGTCTGGTGGCGACGGTGATGGATTTGCGATCGGCATGGGACATACGATTCATGCATTCAAGCGCAATGTCGACATGACGTACATCGTCATGGACAATCAGATTTACGGCTTGACGAAAGGACAGACATCACCTACTTCTGCACCTGGATTCAAGACGAAATCGACGCCAAAAGGGTCGATCGAAAAGAGTGTTTCACCGGTTGAACTCGCCTTGACGGCTGGTGCGACGTTCGTTGCCCAAAGCTTCTCGAACGATTTGAAGGGCTTGACGCAACTGATCGAGCAAGCGACGGCACATAAGGGGTTTGCGTTCATCAACGTCTTCAGTCCGTGTGTCACGTTCAACAAGGTCAATACGTACGATTGGTTCAAACAGAACTTGACGAAGCTGTCCGACATCGAAGGATACGATCCGTCGAACTTGGATCTTGCAAAACAGACCGTTCATGCTCACGACGGACTCGTCATGGGATTGATTTATCAGGATGAAACACGTCCTGATTACCAGTCACAAATCGACGGCTATCAAGAATCAGGTCTCGCATATGCGGATCTTGAGCTAAACGAAGAAACATTCGGTAAACTAGCGGCAGAATTCATGTAAGATAGAGGAAAGATGTGTTTGGTTTTTTGGGGATGCTAAACATTTGGAAGTTCGCCACATATACATAAACGCGAACTTCCGCGAAGGAGTCGGGGAAAGATGACGAAATTAGTAACGACGGTAGAAGAGACGGCAACGACGAAAACGATGCGTGCACTCGTCAAAGAAGAGCGCGGATTCGGTGCGGCACTGAAAGAAGTACCGGTACCCGTACCGAGTCGTGGGGAAGTCTTGATTCGAGTCGAGGCAACATCGATCTGTGGAACGGACGTGCATATCTATGAGTGGGATGCGTGGGCAGCCTCGCGTGTCAATCCGCCGTATGTCTTCGGTCACGAGTTCTCGGGCGAAGTCGTCGAGCTTGGAGAAGGCACGAAACGCTTGAAGCTCGGTGATCGTGTCTCGGCGGAGACGCATATCGTCTGTCATCAATGTAAACAATGTCTTCGTGGACAATATCACATCTGTAAGAACACGAAGATCATCGGTGTCGATACACAAGGCTGTTTTGCGGAATACGTTGTCATGCCGGAAGAAAACCTTTGGGTCAACCCGGAAGATATGCCAGCAGGGATCGCTTCGATTCAAGAGCCAATGGGCAATGCCGTCCATACGGTACTCGCGAGCGATGTCAGCGCGAAAACGGTCGCAATCGTCGGTTGTGGTCCGATTGGTCTGATGGCAGTTTCGGTCGCAAAAGCAGCCGGTGCGGCGGAAGTCGTCGCAATCGACGTCAATCCATATCGTCTTGAACTCGCACGGACGATGGGGGCGGATGTCGTCATCGATTCACGTCATGACGATGTCTTGGAGCGGATCGAGCGCATGACGGACGGGGATGGAATTGATGTCGTCTGTGAGATGAGTGGTCATCCGGTTGCGATTCGTCAAGCCTTCGAGATGGTGACAGCAGGTGGAGACGTCAACATCCTCAGTCTGCCGGTCAAACCGGTCGAAATCGATTTGACGAACCATGTCGTCTTCAAAGGTGTCCGGGTTCAAGGCATCACCGGTCGGAAGATGTATGAGACATGGAGCCAGGTTTCTGCTTTTTTATCGAGCGGAAAAGTCGATGTCCGACCGTTAATCACACACACGTTACCGCTAGAGCGGTTCGAAGAAGGATTTGAATTGATGCGTCAAGGGAAATGCGGGAAAGTCGTATTACAACCAAGGGGGACGAATTAATGGGATTTGAACACTTACGGACAGAACTAGAAGAGATGAAACAGGCGGGCACGTTCCGCAACCTCGTAGCACTTGAGAGCGCGCAACATAACCGCGTGACGATCAATGGTAAGGAACTCATTCAACTGTCGTCGAACAATTACCTCGGACTCGCCGCACATCCACGTCTCGCTGAACAAGCAGCGGAAGCAGCGCGCACGTTCGGTGCTGGAACAGGATCCGTTCGGACGATTGCCGGAACACTCGAGATGCACCAAGCATTCGAACGGGAACTTGCGACATTCAAGCACACGGAAGCAGCACTCGTCTTCCAGTCGGGATTCGCAACGAATCTCGGTGTCTTATCGGCACTGCTCGGTCCGGAAGACGTCGTCATCTCGGATGAGTTGAACCACGCTTCGATCATCGACGGGATTCGTCTGACGAAAGCGAAACGCCGGATCTATAAACACGTCGACTTGGCGGATCTTGAAGCGGCCTTACAAGAAACACAAGACGCGCGGACGCGCCTTATCGTCACGGACGGTGTCTTCTCGATGGACGGAAACATCGCACCACTTCCAGAAATCGTTGAATTAGCCGAGCGTTATGACGCACTCGTCATGGTCGATGACGCTCATGCGTCAGGTGTGCTTGGGAAAGCGGGACGCGGTACGGTCAATCACTTCGGTCTTGACGGACGTGTTGCTCTTCAAGTTGGTACGCTCTCAAAAGCTATCGGTGTCCTTGGCGGATACGTCGCGTGTGAACAGCACGTCAAAGATTATCTGATTCATAAAGGACGTCCGTTCTTATTCTCGACATCACATCCACCAGCGGTCGTCGAAGCGAACCGGGAAGCACTCCGCGTCATGGAAGAAGAAACGGTACTTTTCGAACGTCTGTGGGAAAACACGGAATTCTTCAAACAAGGACTCCGGGATCTTGGATTCGACATCGGCACGTCGACGACGCCGATCACACCGGTCATCGTCGGGGATGAAGCACGTTGCCATGAATTGTCGGATCGCCTCCGTCAAGAAGGTGTCTTCGCTCAAGGCATCGCCTTCCCGACGGTCGCAAAAGGAAAAGCACGTGTCCGGACGATCGTGACGGCGGAACATACGCGTGAAGATTTAACGACGGCTCTTGCAGCTTTCGAAAAAGTCGGTCGTGAATTAAACTTGATCGGTTGATATCGATCACGGACGAACCAGGTCCGCATACTTTCAGGCAGCGGATCAGCGATCCGCTGCCTGAAGTGCGTCATGACGAAAGAATCAACGTCGACCGTTTTTACTTTTGCGAGATAGGGAATAACAGATGAGGAAAGGATGTGACCTGATGAGTACGAAGAAGAAAGGGATTTTGCTCTCATTTTTGATGCTGACGCTGCTCCTTGGGGGTTGTATTCGCATCCAATATGATGCGACGATTCATACCGATCAGAGTGTCACCTTAAAAACGACATATGCCGCAAAGGAACACCCAGTAGCGCGTTTACTGAACCTAAATCCGAATTGGAATAGTTATGTCAAACAGGCAGAAAAGAACGGCTATGCGGCGAAAACGTTCAAGACGAAGGATGACTATGAAGGGATCCGGATGCAGAAGACATTCGCGAACTTCAAGGACATGACGTCGATCAAGGACGAATGGAAGACAGGTATCGGAGGGATTCTCATTCCACCTGATACGAAGTTCGACATGAAAAAATCGGACGGATTTTGGTTCGATACGTATCGACTGGATACGAACATCGATCTCAGTATCGATCGTTTGAATATCAAAGGCTATCAACCGACGGGACAGGTCAAGAAACTCGCCGACCGGTATATCCGTCAAGCCGATATCGAGATCAAACTCCACGGTCCGAAAGTGATCGGTCTCCAAAACGGAGAAAAGATCGACTGGTCGAATTATCATGATGTGTCATGGAAATTATACGGAACGAAAGCCAACCAGCTACAGTTGATTGCGTATGTACCGAATCCGACAGGTTGGATCATTACCGGTATCGTGTTATTAATCGGTGTCGGATTATTGCTCTACTGGGTCTTTCACCGTGTCCGCCGTTTGCGCCGGCAACAGTTGAAGACGATTAGTATCTCGCTCCTCGTCTGTTTGATCGTTGGGGGAGGCGCGTGGTGGGTGTTCGCGGAGGATACGTCGAGTGCGCCGCCACCAACGCGTCAGATCGTCACACAAGGAAAGAGTGAAATCGTACCGACGTTCCTCGTCCACGGGCTATTCGGGACGGAGCGGACGTTCGTGCCGATGATTCAAAACTTCACGAATAAAAAAGTCGCCGATGATGGTGGTCGATGTGACGTGACTCGTTCCGGAAAAGCGACTTGTAGCGTCACACCCTCGCCGACCGGCTACCCGCTTGTCCGAATCGTCTTTGCAGACGACGAGGCGAGCCTTGCCGATCAACAAAAGTGGTTGAATGCAGCGATTGCTGCGTATGATGCGAAACAAAAAGCGACCTTTTCCGATATCCAGCTCGTCGGTCACAGCATGGGTGGTGTGGATGTCGTCGCCTATACGGTCCAAGAAGAGATGCCGTATCACGTCCGAAAAGTCGTGACGCTCGACTCACCGATCGCCGGTTCCGATTACGCAAAACTCGGGTTGACGCTCGCACCGCTTGGCACGAATACGAACAGTCCCGCCATTCGTGATCTCGCGAAGGGCTCACCAGCGATGAACAATTTAACCAAGCGGCTCGAGACATGGCCGCGCGATGTACTCGTCTATTCGTTTGGTGCCAAAGGAGGCGATTTCAATCTGATTTCGTTAAAGAGTTCCTTTGCACTCGAGAACTACACGGATAATATCCAGACAAAATCGTATAAATATGATCACTTCACGATTCATCGCCGGGAGCCGGTCTTCCGCGAAATCCGCAATTTCCTATTTAAAGAAAATCGGGTCACGGAGGAGGAATCATCATGAAACACGTCGTCATCGTCGGCGGAGGAATTGCAGGTTTAACGGCTGCGGCTCTGATCGCACAAGAAGGACATACTGTTACCGTCCTTGAAGGAAGCCGTGAATGGGGGGGATCAGCCGGGAAGTTCACGCGCCGGGACCTGACGTATCCAGTAGGGGCGACACTCGGAATGGGGTTTGAGCCCGGTGGTATTCATGCCCGTGTTCTTAATCATCTTGGAGTGACGCATCAGGTCGAGTCGCTCGACGTCGTCATGACGATTCGCATCGCAGGACGGACGATTCATTATTATCAGGATCGTGCTGCGTTTCTAACCGAATTGACATCACATTTTCCAGAGCAGGCATCGTCGATTCAGGCTTTCTTTGCAGAAATCGAGCAGATTTACGAGGTGATTCGTCCGCTAATGGCAGAACTTCCAGCATTACCACTTCAAGATCCAGCAGACGTCCGGCGGTTAGTCCGACATGCGAAAAGTGTCGTCCTTTTACCGTATTTTCCGCTGACGATTGGTCATCTGTTACGAAAACATGAACTAGCGGATACGTTGTTCGCACAAGTGATCGACGGGATCTTGCTCGACAGCATGCAGACTGGGCAGGAGGCCTCAGCTTTACTAGGAGCCGTCGCCTTATCGATTTATCATGAAGGTGCCTATTATGTTCCGGGCGGCTTGTACCGACTGGCTGAGCAATTGAAAGAGACAGCAGAGGCGAGCGGGGCAACCTGTCTCCTTGGACGGAAAGTCACGTCGATCCGAAAGACATCAGATGGATTTTTGATCGAGGATCGCCGAGGACGCTTGATGCTTGCTGATACTGTCATCTGTGCGGTTCCGCTTGAAGGCATCCGAGAAGTCGTCAGCATGGATATGCGACGAACATTACGACGAACGTACCGACGACAGGAAAAATTACAGCAATGGGCGACCTTTACGTATTATGCGGCGATTCCAGAGGCGCTCATTTTGTCTGACGAAGCATTCCGGCAAGTTCATGATACGTCCTTACCTTCAGGTCATGCCTTCATCTCGCTGTCCCGTCCGGATGATCGATTACGTGCACCAGTTGGTCAGCGGACGCTGACGATGTCATGCCATGTTCCGATTGGTACGTTTGATAAGACGAACCGCAAACGTTACGACGGACAAGTCGAGACGATGTCGGCGATCTTCGAAGCCATTCTCGAACAGCAGTTTCCGGGTTTTAGTCAACAGGCAATCGAACGCCATCCGGGTGGACCAGGTGCATGGGTCCGCTATACGTTCCGCCCGGATGGTGGAGTCGGTGGATATCCGCAACGTCCGAGTACGAGTCTCCTATTCGCGGCACCGTTTCGAACAGGTGTCGATCATTTCTTTGCAATCGGCGATACCATCTTTCCGGGTGCTGGAACGATCGGTGCGACGACGTCTGCGATCCATGCTGCCCGACAGTTTGGAGTCAGATTGTGAGAAATCGTCGTAAACTGATGAAAGAAGCGACGCATCTGTCGCTTTTTTCACATTTGAGGATTATGATGAGGAAGAGTCGGGAACATGATATCCATGAACAAAAAGAGAGAAGGAGTGAAGAACCATGGAGACATTCGAACAAAAATGTCAGTCGTTCATTCAGGAACGACGACCTGAAGTCGGTCCGATTCAATTCGAGTCGGCGCGTACGTTTCTCAATGCACGCGGTTTAAGTGTCTACGAACGGATTTATCAAGGGAAAGAAGAAGTCCGATTAGCGTTCGTTGAACAGACGAATGGTCAACAACTCGTTTCATTAATGGAAAATACATTCGGCAACGGACTGGTCTATTTTGTCTCAACGGCAACCGCGACATGGGATGGCGACCGTTTTGGTGAATACACGTTTTAAGTACATAGGGAGTCCCAGTCGATGACTGGGGCTCTTTCGTGTCGAAACCTAATCCTTGTCCCGTTCGTAAGGTAGATAAGTGACTCAGTTGAAGGAGGAAACGATGTGTCATCATTTGAACAACCTAAAACATCGACACGGCGGCTTGCAACCGTTTCGTTGATTTTCATGGCGGTCGGATTCGTCGTCTCATTGCCATTTAAAGAAAATGCGTGGGTCTTTTGGCTCCAGAGTGGTTTTGAAGCCGGACTCGTCGGTGGGATTGCCGACTGGTTCGCGATCACGGCGCTGTTTCGTCACCCGCTTGGATTAAAGATTCCCCATACGAACCTATTGCCGAAAAATCGGGAACGGGTCATCGAATCGATTGTTCATATGCTCGAGACGGATTTACTGAACAAAGAAAGTATCGTTGCGAAGCTGCAACATATGACGCTTGCAGATCGTGTCATCAAAATTTTACGTTCGATTCTGGTCTTACCTGCCTTTCGAGCAACCGTCACCGAGCTGTTGATGGGTTTGATTCGGAAACTACCGAAAGAGGCAATTCTTGAGTTTGCGAATACACGGGTGACGGAGACGATCAAAGCGTATCCGTCCAAACGGCTGGCGGTCCGGGCGATGGAGTTGAATGAGGAACGTCGACTCGACGAGTGGCTGATGGATCAGTTACTCGATTACGGCCAACGTCTTCTCGAAGATCCGATCATTCGCGATCAGATCGGCCGCCTTGCTTATACGGCAATGATTGACCAAGAAAAGAATACGTTTTTGCGGGTGACGGCGCGAACCGTCCAAAAAGTCTATTCGGAAGAAAAACTCAGTCTGGTCATTCAAGGCGTCTTGTTGACGGTCATTCAAGATATGCGACACGTCCATCATCCAAATCGACTCGCGATTCTCGATCATCTGCGTCGTAACCTGGCACAGTTGTCGATTGATGAAGAGCGTCTCGCGAAAATCGATGCTTGGAAGGCAAGTGAGGTCGACCGGTTTGACTTCGTTCCGGTCATTGAACGTGCCTATGACGCTGGTCTGATCGAGCTCGAACGCTATTTGACGTCAGACGCTTTCTGGACGGAACGGGCGATGCCGATGCTTTCGCGCGCTTTAGACGACTGGGAACAGCATCCGACGTTCAAGGATAGCAGTGATCAGTGGATGAAGGAGCAACTCGTGCGATTCGTTGAACAAAATCACCAAAAAATCGGCGGACTCGTGCGCGAGAACTTAAATCGGTTCGATACCGAGACACTGATTCACATGATCGAGGATAAGGTCGGCAGTGACTTGCAATGGATTCGGGTCAACGGGGCATTGTGTGGATTCATCATCGGTTTGATTCTCGGTGCGATCAAGGTGTTCGTCGGATGAGCCGGTGGACATATGATCTGACGTTGTCGGAAGCATTGGATTTTAAAGGAATCGTATCTCGTTTGACGGAAGACCCGTTACAAATCGAACAGGATGGGCGACTCGTCGTTCCGGTCTTCGTCAACGATCAGGCATACATCACGATGATGGAAGCCATCGACGGTTATACGTTACGGATTGACGGTTCAGGACCGCAAACAGCGGTGCTGACGCAACTCAATCGGCGCTTTCGACTCAGTGAGCCGAATCCTGCGCAGCGTCTCAAGACGACGTCGTTACATGCGATCGTCGAACAGTTCGGCGACGAACGGCTCGTTCTTGATCATTCACCGTTCACGGCCTTGATTCGTTCGATCATCCATCAACAAATCAATCTGTCGTTTGCGCATACGTTGACGGAACGTGTCTTTCGGACATTCGGAACGGTCAAGGATGGAATCATCCTACCGCCGACACCGCGCCAACTAGCGGCAGCGCGTCGCGAGGACTTGCTCGCTCTGCAACTATCAGGACGTAAAGTCGATTATCTACTCGGGGTAGCAACAGCAGCGATTGATTATGATGCATTGACGTCAGCGACCGACGCAGAAATCGCTGAGACGTTGATTGCACTGAAAGGTGTCGGACCATGGACGGTTCAAAACGTCCTGATGTTCGGGTACGGTCGTCCGGATCTTTTCCCTGCATCGGACATTGGGATATTACGGGCTTTTGAACGATTACTTGGATATCGACCGACAGTAGAAGAAGCGACGCGACTGGCAGAGGAATTCGCTCCTGTTCGCAGTCACGCTGCCTATCTATTATGGCGTTCGATTGAATAAGGAACTATTCTTGTCACTCTATCGTCAGAACGGTATAATGAATGCGATAGAACGAGGAATCGTTCAGAAATGCTAAGGGAAGCGACGTGTTCGCTAACGATAGAGGGGACGAATGTGGATGTATACAGATGAACAAATCATCGAAAAAGCCAATGAAATCGCCAAAATGATTTCAGAGACACCGGAAGTAGAACGATTCAAAGCGGCAGAAGCCAACATCAATGGGAATGAAAAAGTCCAAAAGATGATGAAACAAATCAAGTTCCTTCAAAAAGAGGCAGTCAACTGCCAACATTACGGCAAAACAGAAGCACTCGCACGTGTCGAAGCGAAGCTCGATAAATTGTTTGCTGAGCTCGATGAGATGCCTGTCGTCCAACAGTTCCAAGAAACGCAAGAAGAAGTCAACGGACTTCTCCAATACATCACGGTGACGATCTCGAACGGGATTACGGATCAAATCATCGAAGCGACGGACGGAGATGTTCTTGCAGGTAAGACAGGTAGCGGCATGGAAGCAGAAAACAAAAGCGGCGGTTGCGGCTACTAATCACGAAATGAACGAAAAGCCGACGGACATCCGTCGGCTTTTTCGACGAATGAGGTGGAAGAATGGAAGCAGTACACAACACACCGATGATGAAACAATACTTCTCGATCAAGGCGGACTATCCGGACGCTTTCTTGTTTTATCGGCTCGGTGATTTTTATGAATTATTCTTTGAGGATGCCAAAAAGGTCGCCCATGAACTGGAGTTGACGTTGACGGCGAAAAACGGTAAAAACGCGGAGCATCCGATTCCGATGTGTGGCGTACCCCATCACGCAGCGAACGGCTACATCGAACAGTTGATCGAGCGTGGGTATAAAGTGGCGCTTTGTGATCAAGTCGAGGATCCAAAGTTGACGAAAGGACTTGTCAAACGCGAAGTCATCCAAGTCATCACACCGGGAACGTTGATGTCCGCTTTAACGGAAAAAGAAAATCGTTACTTAGTTGCAGTCGTTGAACAGGACGGTCGCTTTGGGATTGCCAGAGGAGATGTCTCGACGGGTGAGAGTGCCTTGACAAGCGTTGCGACACTCGATGGTGTAATCAAAGAATTAAGCATTATCTTGCCACGGGAAATCATCGTCACGACAGAGGAACATGAGACGGCACTTGCGTCCTTACGGATCCCGCTGACGCGCAGTTCACGACGCGAGACACATCCACATGGCGATCGCGCGATTGATACAGCCCAAGCGGAAGCCTTTGCGGTCCTCTATGCCTACATGCACGATACACAAAAACGAGCGTTGACACATCTGCAACCGGCCATTGTCTACGAAGCGAGCGATTTCATGCAACTCGAACCGAATACGGTCAAGAATCTTGAGCTCGTCCGCTCGGCACGGACAGGAGACAAAAAGGGTTCGTTGCTTGGTCTTCTTGACGTGACAGGTACAGCGATGGGTGGACGGATGCTGAAACGCTGGCTGGAAAAACCGTTGTTATCGGAGCGCGTCATCACGGAACGGCTCGACGCTGTCGAGGAACTGTTGCAGCACTATTTCGAGCGTCAGCAATTAAAAGATACGTTACGGGAAGTCTATGATCTTGAGCGACTCGTCGCAAAAGTCGGTTACGGAACAGCGTCAGCGCGTGATCTCGTTCAATTGAAGTCGACGTTGCGATTGATTCCCCGTATTCAATCAGCACTTGAAGAGATGATGAGCGAACGTCTCGGTCAACTTAGTCTCGGACTCGATCCACACGACGAATTGAGCGATCTACTCGATCGTGCGTTCGTTGAAGCCCCACCGATCTCAACGAAAGAGGGCGGCATGATCAAGTCCGGTTATTCACCAGACCTCGACGAGTTACTTGTTGCTTCAAAAGACGGTAAGACGTGGTTAGCGACGCTTGAAGCAAATGAACGAGCAGCAACCGGCATCAAAACGTTGAAGATCGGTTACAACCGTGTCTTCGGCTATTACATCGAGGTCTCGCGTGCAAATGCCAAACTGTTACCGGAAGGACGGTATGAACGGAAGCAGACACTCGCTAATGCTGAGCGTTATATCACACCGGAATTGAAGGAAAAAGAAGCGTTGATCCTTGGTGCGGAAGAGAAGAGTGTCACGCTCGAGTACGATCTCTTCTGTGGAGTGCGCGATGAAGTCAAAGGACATATCGAAAGCTTACAACGCGTCAGTCGCCGGATTGCGGAACTCGACGTCCTCGTCGCACTGGCTGAGATTGCCGAAACACACGACTATGTCCGACCAATCACGACGACGGGACGAACGGTTGATATTCAGCAAGGGCGTCACCCGGTCATCGAGACTGTCTTACCGCGCGGCGAATATGTTGCGAACGGGATCACCTTAAACGAAGGACGCGAGATGCTGTTGATCACTGGACCGAACATGTCCGGTAAATCGACCTATATGCGACAGTTCGCCTTGATTGCCTTATTGCATCAAATCGGCTCGTTCGTACCAGCTGCTCAAGCGGAACTGCCGATCTTCGATCAAATCTTCACGCGGATCGGGGCGGCAGATGACCTTGTCAGTGGACAGTCGACATTCATGGTCGAGATGGTCGAGACACAAGAAGCGTTGACGCGCGCGACGGACCGGTCGTTGATCCTGCTAGATGAAATCGGTCGCGGGACCTCGACGTACGACGGGATGGCACTCGCACAAGCGATCGTTGAACACATCGCCCGGCACGTCGGGGCAAAGACGCTATTTTCGACGCATTATCATGAATTGACAGTGCTCGAAGAATCGATTGATCGATTAGCGAACGTTCATGTCCGCGCCGTCGAACAAGAGGGACGCGTCGTCTTCTTGCATGAAGTACGCGACGGAAAAGCCGATCAATCTTACGGAATCCATGTCGCGCGTCTAGCTGATTTACCAGATAGTCTGATCGAGCGGGCGCAAGTCCTCTTGTCCGAGTTCGAGCAGGCTGAGCCTGTTCCGGTCGCAGCACCTGTAAAAGCCCCTGTTCAGGAGGAGCCGATTGATCAACTCAGTCTGTTCTCAGAAGCGGATCCTCTGCGAGAGACGATGGCTAGTCTTGATTTAATTAATATGACGCCACTCGAGGCACTGAATACGCTATACCGTCTACAAGCTGAAGCGAGAAAGTGAGGAGAATGCAGTGGGAATCATTCGTGAATTATCCGATAGTTTAGCGAACCGAATCGCGGCGGGAGAAGTCGTCGAACGACCGGCATCGGTCGTCAAGGAACTGGTTGAGAATGCACTTGATGCCGGTGCGACCCAAATCGATGTCGAACTCGAAGAAGCCGGAATGAAACGGATGACGATCCGCGACAACGGACATGGGTTTTACCCGGATGACGCCGAACTGGCTTTCGTTCGTCATGCGACGAGTAAGATTAAGGACGAGCATGACTTGTTCCGAATCAAGACACTTGGTTTTCGCGGAGAGGCACTTGCCTCGATCGCATCCGTTAGTAAAGTGACGTTGAAGACGAAACGCGAGGACGCAGAAGGAATTCAAGTGACGCTTGAGTACGGGACGGTCGTAAAGCGGACACCAGCTGCCACGAACCGAGGAACGGAATTGACGGTCGAACATCTATTCTTCAATACACCGGCTCGTTTGAAATACTTGAAGACTACACATACGGAGCTTGCCGCAATCACGGACGTGTTGAACCGAATGGCGTTCGCCCATCCGGACGTCAAGCTTCGGGCTACCCATGAAGGGAAGACGCTGATTCAGACGAACGGATCGGGAGACGTCCGGCAAGCACTGGCGAGTGTCTACGGTCATCAAACGATCCAAGGGACGTTGGTCGCTAAGGGAGCGAATGCCGATTATCAACTGACATGTCATCTCGTCAAACCGGAAGTGACCCGTGCCTCGAAGAATTACATCACGTTGATTCTTAATGGACGTTCGGTCAAAAACTTCGCCCTGACGCAAGCGGTCTTGAACGGTTACCATACGCTCTTACCGATTGGACGGTATCCGATTGCGGTCATTGAGGTGACGATGGATCCACTCCTGATTGACGTCAACGTCCACCCGGCGAAACGGGAAGTTCGTCTCTCAAAAGAGATGGAGCTCTGTCAGTTGATTCAAGAGACAATCAAGATGACGCTCAGCCGAGAGACGTTGATTCCGAAGGTGACGCCACCGAAACCGAAAAAGGATCCGAGTAGTCAAGAGAAACTCGATTTTTCTTACGTCGCGGAACCGGTCGAGGAGACGTCATCGCGAGCAGTCTGGAATTATCCGATTCCGAAAAAACCGCAAGAGGACGATCGACCCTTTGTAGAGAAACCATTGCCGTTTAGTAACGAGGATGATCTATTCGAGCCCATCGCACCGGTCAAGCAGGACGTTGTCGAACCGATGGAAGAATCTCACGCGCGTCCGCGCTTTCCACACCTCGACGTCATCGGACAACTTCATTCGTCCTATATCGTCTGTGCCGGAGAAGACGGGATGTATATGATTGATCAACATGCGGCTCAGGAACGGATCAAATACGAGACGTATAAAGTCATGTTCAGTCGACCACCAGAGCAACGGCAGCAATTGCTCTTACCATATACGTTTGAAATCTCGTCAGATGACATGAAACGAATGGAGGAAATCCTTCCGTTACTAAAAGACGTCGGCATTGAATTCGAAGCGTTCGGTCCACAAAGCTTCATCGTCCGAGAAGTTCCGACGTGGTTCCCGTCCCATCGACAGGAAGAGACGATTCAAGAATTACTCGATGAGGCATTGATGAAACGGAAAATCGATCTTGAGACGTATCGGGAAGATGCCGCCATCATGATGGCATGTAAGAAATCGATCAAGGCGAATCATCCGTTGAACGATGAGATGATGCGTCGATTGATTGATGATTTAGCGAAGACAGAGATGCCGTTCACGTGTCCACACGGACGTCCGGTCATCATTGAATGGACGACGTATGAACTCGAGAAGTTATTCAAACGGGTCATGTGATCAAGAAGAGGAGTCGATCCCATTCAGGTGTCGTCTCAGATTATAGAAAAGGGAGCTGACTCAAAAGTTAGTTTCTACAAAGAATGACGCGTCATACGCAACTCCTACAGGAAAAAGCGCATTTATGCGCTTCAGAGACAAACAAGACCAGCTTTCCTGCTTGTATAAAGCAGGAAAACTGGCTTGTGTCTCGCCTGAGGAAAGTGCGTGAAAAGACGCGTCATTCTTTTTTGGAGTCAGCCTCTTTTTCGTTCGTCTCGAATCATTTATTGTACTGATACACGATTGAGTAATTTTTTGTTTGTTCTAATACAAAAGAAGTGTGGTTTTTCATGAGAACGGTTACTTCGGTTGATTAACCAAATTTCATTGATTGTTAAGGAAAAGAGGCGGATAATAAGACCCGAAACTGTTAACAAGGGGACCTTTATCATGCTGTCACGCGTTATGCGTATTATTCAAATCATTGCTCAAATCGCACTCATTTTTTGCTTTTCACTCAGTGGGGACTGGGTGAGCGAAACCTTTCAATTACCATTACCCGGTAACATCATCGGCTTGATTCTACTGTACCTAGCGTTAAAAAGCCGTCTGATTCCGCTTGTGGCCGTCGAACGGGGCGGGACATTTCTTCTGTTCGTCATGCCATTGTTCTTTGTTCCAGCACTATCCGGAATCATGGATTATACGGCATTTCTCCGGACATCCGGTTTACAGATCGTGTTGATCGTCGTCGTCAGTAGCCTTCTGACATTAGTCGGATCAGCGTACATCGTCGATCGTTTAGCACACCGAAAAGAGGCGGTGACACGACATGAATGAGGCACTGTTTTGGATCATTCTGACTATGTTATTGTTTAGCGTAGCGATGTTCCTCTATCAACGTCATCCTCGAGTCTGGACGTTACCAATCCTGACGGTAACGGCAGTTTTGATCTTAATTCTCGTCTATTCTGGAGTCTCACACGCAGAATACATGCAAGGTGGACAATATCTATCGAAGATGCTTGGTCCGGCAATCACGGCATTTGCGATTCCGCTCTACCGCGTCCGGCATCAAGTTCGGCGTTTTCTACCAGAAATCGGACTTGGTGTTTTGCTTGGAACCTGTATTGCAATGAGTTCAGATCTGTTACTCGGTCTGTTGCTTCATCTCGAGCGGACGACGAACCTTGCCTTGTTACCGAAATCGGTCACGTTACCCGTTGCTTTAGCGATCTCACAAAAAGCTGGCGGGACGACGACGCTGACGGCTGCCTTCGTTTTATTGACCGGATTGACAGGATCAATCGTCGGACCAAAATTAATGACGGGCTTGAAGATTCGGCACTTCGTCAGCCGTGGAGTAGGCTTGGCATCGATTGCCCACGTCATGGGTGCGACGAAATCGATGAGTCTTGACCAGCGCGAAGGGGCGGTCGGTCTGTTGACGATGGTCTTGACGGCGGTCTGTGCCAGCGTCATCGCACCGTTTTTAATCACATGGTTATATGGATAAACACTCTGTTTTTTTCAACGGAGTGTTTTTTGTAGTCGATTGAAACTTGTCGACCGTTTTAGCAGTATAGTACAACAGAAAACAGGGTGGAGGAGAAGAAGATGATCATTTGGATTAACGGTACGTTTGGCGTCGGGAAAACAACGGCAGCAACTGGGTTACAAAAGCGCTGGAGCGGATCACACATCTTTGACCCGGAAGAGACAGGTTATTTTCTACGGGCGCAACTGCCGGAAAACAAGGACGATTTTCAAGATGAGCCGTTGTGGCGCACGTTTAACCGACAGCTCCTCGAGCAGCTCGATACGGAAAAGGCGCGTATCATCGTGCCGATGACCTTGACGAACCCGGCATACTTTCAAGAAATCATCGGCACGTTACGAGCGAACGGTCATGACGTCCGTCATATCGCATTGATGGCGAAAGAGACGACTGTCAAACGCCGGCTAATTAGCCGCTTCGAGCGTCCGAACTCGTGGGGCGGTCAACAAGCGGAACAACGATTACGGCAATTATCCGATCCACTGTTCAGTCAACAGATCGAGACGGATGATCTGACGAAAGGGCAAGTCATCGATGCGATTGCTCTCGTGACTGGGATTGGACTCTCGCCTGCCCGATCGTGAAGGGTTCAAGAAAGAGGTTTCCGGGAATCATTAGATGATAATACATGAGGAGGAAACCATCTTGAACGAAGGGCAATATACTGCTAGGAGGATTTATGAACATGAAACACTGGATGACTGAGAAGTTAGGCAGACAGTTGATGGCAATTTTTTATAGTGTCTTTGCACTAAGTGTCATCACATCGGTTGCCAGTTATTTATACGTGGACAATGCAGACGGTCGGACGAAAGAACAGGTACTCGACCAGTTACAAAAGACACAATGGTTCTGGTTTTTGAACTTGATGGTTTTTTTATTTTGTCTATTGTTCATCGTCCGTCCATTGATTCATCGGGTGACGTCACAGCTCCGCGAATTGAATGTCAAAAGTCGTCGTCTTGCGGAAGGAAAGTCGATTTCGCTCGAGCATGATGTCGACAGCCATAATGAAGTCGGTCAATTGACGGCATCGTTTTACCAGATGGCACGGTCGATCTCATCACAACATGCGGAATTGTCAGCAAAGAATCAAGAAATGGAACACAATCAGGAAGTATTGAAGCAAAAACAGAATGAGCTTGAGCGTGCCTTGGAAGTGACCCGGACAAACGAGTTGCATCTACAAGATCGGAATGAATTAATCGAAACGCTTGCGTCAAAGGAGAGTTTATTTGATTACTCGTCTGTCATCAGTACGATCGTCCGGTTGACGAAGACAGAGTTCGGGGCATTGTTATTGATTAAGAATAATGAAATCGCGCAAGTCGTTCCAAAAGAAATGACGGAAGAACAACAAGAGAGTCTGAAGACGGAGTCGTTACTACTAAAGCGAGTCATGATTTCAAAGGAAACGGCACATTCCTCAAAAAAGGTCGCGAACGACGATCTGATCAAATATCCGTATCACGTCTATGAAGGTGTCATTCCGATCATGGATCCGGCAAAAGAAGAATTGATTGCCTGTCTCTATCTAGCACGGTTTGACGCACCATTCAATCAACAGGATTTGGCGGAACTGGAATCGTTCTCGAAACAGATTGCGATCTCATTGATGCGAATGTCACTCTACGAACAGATGGAATACGAACGAAAAGAGACAGCACAACTGCTGAATTCCGTTCGGGAAGCGATTCTTTATATCAAACATGAGGAAAAGACGATCTTAGGGAATCAGGCATTATTTGATATCTTCCAGTCGTTACAGGTCGAGGAAGACAATGACTCGATGACGTTTCTTGAAGTCCGACCAGAGACGATGTTCGAGCAGATGGACCAGAAAGAAGCTTTTGAAGCGTACTTTGAAGAAGTTTTATCGGGTGAGATCCCTGAGGGCATGTTCTCTTTGTCGATCGACCAGGGTGAATATTTCATTCAAGTTTATGCCGAAGCGATCGCGCATGGAGAACAGTCGAAGGGAACGATCCTCGTCTTTCGTGACGTCACGGCTGAGACAGAGGTTGATCGGGTCAAATCAGAACTCGTCTCGACGGTTTCGCATGAACTTCGAACACCGCTCTCTTCGATTTATGGCTTTACGGAGCTCATGTTGAAACGAGATTTGGATCCCGAGCGGAACAAAAGGTATTTGCAGACGATTCACGATGAATCAAAACGTCTGACCAATCTTGTCAGCGACTTCTTGAACGTCCAGCGGATGGAGTCAGGAAAGCAAGAGTATGATAAACAAATCTTTGATTTGAAAGAAATCGTCAAGGAACAAATTCAGTTTTATCAAGCAGCGACGGAACAACATAGTCTGCAGCTCGATTTGAATGACGAACAGGACTTTATGGTCGAAGCAGATGCGAACAGTATGAAACAGCTACTTGGAAATCTATTGAATAATGCAGTCAAATACTCACCGGACGGTGGGGATGTCGTTGTGACGCTGACCCATCAGCACAATCAGATTGAACTCAGCGTCCGTGATTTCGGAATCGGGATTCCGAGTCATTCGATGCCGCATCTATTCAGCAAGTTCTATCGTGTCGATAACTCAGACAGCCGAAAAATCGGCGGAACAGGTCTTGGATTATCGATTTGTAAGGAAATCGTTCGAGCACATGATGGCAACATCGAAGTCGAATCGATCTTGGGAGAAGGGACGGTTTTTCGGGTCAAGTTACCAAGTGCGACGGACGCGTTACTCGAAGCAGAATAAGGAGAAGGAGAGGCAAGCTAATATGCCTCTTCTTTTTTTGTCGTTTTTCGTGTGAGATTCGTCCAATTCAGGAGATCGGCTAAAATGTAGAAGAATCGGGCTTTTACGCAATAAACCGAACAGATTGATGACAAAACGGCTGAAACAGTTGAAAAAATCGTAAATTGTGCAGGGATTGCGAACGTTTCTGAACTCTCGCTATAGTGATTACAAAAAAACATGGGAGGAAGAAGAATCATGGAGAGCTTAGAAGCGTTACTCACACCACCGCAAGAGATCGAACAAGAGAATGCAAACATTGATGGCAAAACACCACTTGCGAAGTTACAACGGATTGCTGGGGAAGCAGCACGGCAGATGATGCGACGACATCTCGAAGCGGATGTCTTGCAGGCGCTTGACGACAACATTTTGTATATTCATGACGCCGATTATTATGTGACTGGGACGACGACTTGTGCCCAAATTCCGCTCGGTCAGTTACTCTCAAACGGATTTCAGACAACGCACGGTTCGATCCGTCCGGCGCAAGACATTCGTTCTGCCCTCGCCCTTGCGGCAATCATCGTCCAGGCGAATCAAAACATGCAGCATGGCGGACAAGCCTTCGCAACCTTTGATGATGATTTAGCGCCGTTCGTTGAAAAGACCTATCAACGGGAATGGACGAAACTAAATGACCTCGTTCCGCATTGGAAGCGGCGTAAGCGGGAGCGACATGCATGGCAGGAGACGTATGAAAAAACGTTTCAAGCATGTGAAGCATTCATTCATAATACGAATTCGATGCATTCGCGCGGTGGTGGACAGGTTCCGTTTTTATCCGTCAATTACGGAACGAATACGACGCAAGCAGGGCGGCTATTCCAGCGAGCCTTGCTAACAGCGACGGAGCGTGGACTGGGCAAGGGTGAGACACCGATTTTTCCGATTCAGATCTTTAAAGTCAAACAAGGCGTCAACCTGTCACCGACAGACCCGAATTACGATTTGTTTCAGCTTGCTACCCGCGTGACAGGAAAACGACTGTTTCCGAATTTTGCGTTTCTCGATGCGCCATTTAATCGCCAGGAGCAACCAGGAAAAGCAGAAGTCGCGTATATGGGATGCCGAACCCGTGTATTCGAGGATCGTGGAGACATACCGTCCGTCACAGGTCGTGGTAATTTATCCTTCACGAGCATCAATCTCGTCCGTTTGGCACTCCAGAGTCAAACCGTCGATCAAATGTTCGAAGTCGTCCAAGATACGACAAGACTTGCATGCCGGCAACTCATCGCACGGTATGAGTTCCAGGCAAGTCGAACGGCTGACGAGTTTCCATTTTTATATCAACACGTCTGGAAAGACGGTGAGACGCTAAGAAATAAGGATCAGGTAGGTCCGGTCCTCAAGCACGGGACGTTGGCGGTCGGCTTCATCGGTCTCGCGGAATGTTTGACCGTCCTGACGGGGAGTCATCATGGGTATTCCGAACTGGCACACCGGATTGGTCTTGCATTGATTCAAGCGATGCGGACGGTAGTCGACGATTTTGGCGAACAGACAGGGTTGAACTTTAGTTTACTCGCAACTCCGGCCGAAGGATTATCCGGTAAGTTCACACGTCGCGATGTCAGTGACTTTGGTGAGATCGAAGGAGTGACAGATCGACCGTATTATACAAATTCCTTTCACATTCCTGTCGATGCGCCGGTGACGATCCGTGAGAAGATTCAACTCGAAGCCCCGTTCCATGCATTATGTAATGGCGGTCATATCACCTATGTCGAGACGGATGGTGCGCTTGCTGGAAATCCGGAAGCAATCGAAGACATCGTTCGTTTAATGGCGGAGGCTGGAATCGGTTATGGATCAATCAATCATCCCGTCGATCGTTGTCTTGATTGCCGAACAGAGCAGACGATCGAGGATCAATGTCCGGTTTGCGGGAGTGGATCGATCGAACGCATTCGACGGATCACCGGATATCTCGTCGGTACTCTAGACCGCTGGAATGAAGCGAAACGGGCAGAAGAACAGAATCGGGTGAAACACGATGTTACGGGTCCTCTCGCTTCTTCCTGACTCCGTCGTCGATGGTCCCGGTTTACGAACGGTGTTATTTCTTGCCGGTTGTCCGCATCACTGTGCCGGCTGTCATAATCCGTCCTCCTGGGATCCTGCAGGTGGCGTAGCTTGGACAATTGACGAGACGGTCGCGCGGATTCAAGCAACCGGTCACCGGCGCCTGACGCTATCCGGTGGGGAACCGTTGTTACAAGCAATAGCGCTCTATCGGCTACTAGAACGACTCGGACCAGACTATGAAGTGATCTTGTATACGGGCTATGTGTTGGAAGAGATCATTAAGCACCGAGAATGGCACCCCTTGTTACGCCGACTAGATGGATTGATTGATGGTCCGTTCATCCTATCGAAACTTGACCGAACGACAAGCTTTCGGGGGAGTACGAATCAACGAATGTATGATCGACAGCATTTAAACAAACGTTTGGATTAGACAAAAACTCCCCCATCTTTTTAGACAGGGGAGAATCAAATCATGCATATTTTTGTTCTTGATCGACGGATTCGACGACTGCGAGTGTCGTTGTCCGTCGTTTTTTGATGAAAAACGATAAAATCAAAGCAGCAAGTGCGAGTAACGTCGCGATGAAGAACGTATCATTGATTCCTTCGATCATCGCCTGCATCTGCAACCATTCCGGATTTGCAGCTTCAGGTTGTGAAGCGAGTTCCGGAACGTGGTGTTTCGTCCGCGATGTCATGATCGTCACGAGCAGACCTGAACCAATCGCACCCGATACTTGTGACAACGTGTTGTTTAATGCCGTACCGTGAGGTGTCAAATGTTGTGGAATATGATTCAATCCGTTCGTCATGACCGGCATCATGACCATCGAGATTCCAAGGAAACGTAACGTATACATGATGACGAGGAACGCGTATGACGTATCCGCAGCTAGCTGACTGAATGAGAACGTCGTCAAGACCGTCAGTGATAAGCCGATGATGGCAAGGATGCGAGCACCAAATCGGTCGAAGAGACGACCTGTGATTGGTGACATGATCGCCATGACGATCGCACCCGGTAACATCAAGAGACCAGAGTGAAATGGTGAGATGCCACGAATTGTCTGGATGTAGATCGGCATCAAGATCATCGCGGAGAACATCGACATGTTCAAGACCATTGAAATCCCTTGCGATAAAGCGAACATCGGATAACGGAAAATCCCGAACTCAAGCATCGGTTCTTCGAGCATGAATTGACGTATAATGAAGGAAGTCAAACTGATTACACCGATGATCAATGATCCGATGACCGTCCAAGATCCCCATCCGGCAGAACCGGCGGAACTAAATCCATACAACAAACCACCGAAGCCGAAGCTTGAAAGGACGAGTGAGAACAAATCGAGCTTAAGTGAACTTTGAACCGTCTCTTTCTTCAATAAGAAAGCACCCGTGAAGAGTACGAGCAATGCGATCGGTGTGACGAGATGGAACAACATCCGCCACTCATAATGTTCAAGAATCCACCCGGACAATGTCGGTCCGATTGCTGGAGCGAAGGTGATGACGAGTCCGAAGATTCCCATCGCTTGCCCACGCTTTTCAATTGGGAAACCGGTCAAGAGAACGTTCATTAACAGTGGCATCATGATCGCAGAACCCGACGCCTGCATCATGCGCGCACCGAGTAGAAGCGGGAAGATGTGTGCTTGTCCGGCGATAATCGTTCCGAGTGAGAACAATGTCATCGCCGTCAAGAACAGTTGGCGCGTTGAGAACTTTTGGACGAGGAATGCTGACGTCGGAATCATGATTCCATTGACGAGCATATATCCCGTCGTCAACCACTGGGCGGTGCTTGCCTGAATACCGAACGATTTCATGATCGATGGTAAGGCGATGTTGAGTAACGTCGAGTTTAGGACCGCAACGAACGCACCTGCCATGAGGACAGCTAAAATTAAATAAAGTCGTGATGATTGCTTGCTTGATTGCATTTCGTTATGCTCCTTTTGTACTACGAGTCTAAAATGTTAGACTTGAATTCTATGACTGACTTGGCTATCTTACCAGCAGAAGTCGAATGAGTTCAAATTATTTGCTTTATACACTAAAATAAGTGGTTGTCGAACCAATTATGAACAGAAAAGGACAAGACCATGAATCCAAAAAAGAAACAATTATTAGATGCTGCCTATCAACTATTCGTCGAAAAGGGTTATCAATCGACATCCATTCAGGATATTCTCGAACACAGTAACGTTTCTAAAGGGACGTTCTATAATTACTTCTCCTCTAAAAACGAATTATTCATTGATGTCTTTAATACCGTCTTTGAAAAAATGCGGATCGCGCGTAAGGAAATTCTTGTCGGACGGGATGTCTCGGATTACGAGACGTTCATTCAACAAGGAAACTGTTATTTGGAATTGATGCAAAAATATAAACTATATACATTGTTCGAAGAGGCGATTGCTTCAAATGAAAAAGAACTCAAGACGTTCATGGAAAACAATCGTCTTCTTGAGATCGAGTGGACGTTCGAACGATTACGTGATTTATTCGGTCAGACGAAGGAACCGTACCTTCTAGATTTAGCAGTCATTTATACGGGGATGTTGCAATATGCAATGTACTTCTTCCGTCAATCTGAGCCGAACACTCAACCGGAACGGGTCGTCCGCTATGTGTTCAATCGGTTGACGCATCTCGTCGAAGACGTTAGTCGGACGGAGGAACAGTTGATTCCGCCACGATTCCTATCGGTCTGGCTCGATCGTCCACAAGATGAAGTCGTCATTCGGAAGGATTTATTCGAAAAGACGAGCGAACACATGAAGCGTTTGATCACCTTGTCTTCGATTTCCGAAGAATCGAAGGAAGCACATGAAGAAGTTCTCGATTTCATCTATGAGGAATTGCTCGAACGTAAGAAACCGAAAATCCATCTCCTGCGCCGGGCACTCGAGACGATGGATGAAGATCCGGTCTTCGCGGGCCAGGAAATCATGGCGACTTATAAAACGATGGTCGATGAGATTGCCCGCATTCGGACCAAAAATTCCTAAAAAGGTTGCTTTTTGGAACTAATCCAATTACACTGAGATCATTCATGTTAGAAAAGGGGTCTCAATCATCATATGTTTACTCAATGGAAAAAAGAGTGGTTCTTGCAACCAAAAGCGGATTTGTTGTCCGGAATCGTCGTTGCCTTAGCACTCGTCCCGGAAGCAATCGCGTTTTCGCTGATCGCTGGTGTCAACCCGATGGTTGGGCTATACGCTTCCGTTATCATTGCAATTGTCATCTCGATTGCTGGTGGTCGCCCTGGAATGATTTCGGCTGCGACTGGCGCGATGGCACTCGTCGTCGTTCAGCTTGTCAAAGATCACGGTGTTGATTATCTGCTAGCTGCCGGTATACTTGCCGGAATTCTACAAATCACGTTCGGCTTTTTAGGAATTGCCAAGTTATTACGATTCATTCCTCGAGCTGTCATGGTCGGATTCGTCAATGCGCTCGCCATTCTGATTTTTTCGGCGCAATTGCCACAGTTCGAAGGGCAAAACTGGATCATGTATGCGATGGTCGCCGCGTCACTCGCCATCATCTTGTTATTTCCACGGGTCACGAAAGCGATTCCGGCACCACTTGTTGCGATCACGATCATGACGGTATTAACAGTCGTCTTTTCGCTTGATACCCGTGTCATCGGGGATATGGGACAAATCGAAGCGGCGTTACCAAGCTTCTTCTTGCCAGATGTCCCGTTCTCGCTCGAGACGCTTCAAATCATCTTCCCATATGCTTTGTCACTCGCATTCGTTGGTTTGATCGAATCGTTACTGACAGCACGAATCGTTGATGAAATGACGGATACGATGTCGAACAAAGCGATGGAATCGCGCGGACAAGGGATTGCGAACATTATCGCCGGTATGTTCGGCGGAATGCCGGGTTGTGCGATGATCGGTCAATCAGTCATCAATGTCACATCCGGTGGACGCGGTCGCTTGTCGACGTTGACAGCAGGTGTGTTTTTGATGCTATTGATGTTTACGATGAACGATCTATTGATGACGATTCCGATGGGAGCTCTTGTCGGTGTCATGTTCTTCGTCTCGTATGCGACGTTTGACTGGGGCTCATTCAAGATGCTCAAGACGTCACCGAAAAGTGATTCTGCGGTCATGCTCGCGACCGTGCTCGTGACCGTATTGACGCATGACTTATCGATGGGTGTCCTTGTCGGGATTTTGCTTGCAGCGTTATTATTCGCGTCAAAAATTTCTCGCATCCAAGTCGAGCGCAAGGAACAAACAGAACGAGTCCGTTATACGATCCGTGGACCGTTATTCTTTGCGTCGACGACTGCATTTGCGGAACAGTTCCAGCTCGATGCTGATCTATCATCGATCATCACGCTCGATTTCTCAGCGTGTCACTTATTTGATGATTCAGCCATCGAAGCGATCGAGAACGTCGTCTTGAAATATGAACGACTCGGCAAAAAAGTCGAACTTGTTGGATTAAATGAAGAGTCTCAGGCTCTTGTTGATCGATTAGCGCAACGGATTGCATAATGAATTTTATCAAAGGGGTAGCATTCCTAGGTACATGGGAATGCTACCCCTTTCTATTATCTTGACGAGTCATATAAGTACTATATATCCGATAGTTGTATGATGTGATAAGGTGTAAACTATTAAAGAAAGTTATCTGAACTAACGTTAAAAAACTTTAATTCAACTCACTCTAATAAATAAACGAGGTTCACTAAATGAAAAATTACCACCTGAATAGAATAATCAATTTAAGGTCGGTCGAAGCATATTTTTTGAGAACTGGTTATTTAACACCACCTATTTATTGCATGATACTGATTGATTATCAACGTCCTAGCACAATTGACGATTTTCCTTATTTAAAAAATATTGATGGAATCTCGGAAGACGACTTTGGATATGATAATTTTATAAAAGCAATCATTATTTCACCTGAGAAAGTTACTCAAGAAACATATGATGAATTATGTACCGTGGCAGGTGGTTTTTTAGAGGATAAAGAAGAGTGTCGATGGAATTTGGATATTGAAGTTATTGGTAATTTCAAACATAAAAATAATTTGGATGAAATTTTTCCTTTACTCCAAAATGTATTAGAAAAGTACAAGTGTCCTATAAATATTCATCATATTCCTATAGAAAAATTTAACTTCTTATCACAAGAATAAATGATGTGTGATGTTTTAACATTCAAACCTACTACTCGTCCGATATGATTTATAAGATATCTATATGATCTTCAACTGTTGAAACGAACTAAAAGTCAAAGAATGACTGAATACCATGTATGAATTATGTTTTATCACTAAAAATAATAGTAAAACGATTTGAGGATTGAACATGTGCTGGAGAGGATAAGTGCGACGTGTTTTCAGTTTCGCTATACTAAAAACAAAGGGGGCAATTAGAATGAAATGGTTTCGATTTGAGCAAGAAGGAAAAGTAGGTATCGGGGTTGAACGGGATGGCTCTACATATAATGTGACGGCACAAGTCTATACGAATTCATTGTTTGAAGTGATTTCACGTGAGTTCGAAGTTGACCTTGATTTAGATATCGCGCCACTACTTAAAGGGGATGTACGACAGCTCACACCTTATGTACCGGCACGAAACGTCATATGTGTCGGCAAGAACTACGCCGATCACATCAAGGAGATGGATACGGCGGGAGCAGGGAAATTCGTCTTGTTCACGAAAGCACCGACATCGATCGTTGGTCCGTTCGAACCAATCGAACGGCATGCGGATTTGACGAAGCAACTGGATTATGAAGGAGAACTCGCCATCATCATCGGCAAGACGGGGCGTGATCTGACACCAGGAAATGCGCTTGCTCATGTGTTTGGCTACAGTATTGTCAATGACGTGACGGCACGGGATTTACAAAAAGAACACGTCCAGTTCTTCCGTGGTAAATCACTCGATGGGTTCTGTCCGTTTGGACCGGTCATCGTCTCAGCGGATAGCTTTGATCCAAGTGACGTCCTCGTCGAGACACGTGTGAACGGGCAACTCCGACAGTCAGGATCAACCGCCTTAATGTTGCGTGACGTCGTAACGATTTTAGTGGAAGTGTCACGTGGGATGACGCTTGAAGCCGGAGATGTCATCGCGACAGGAACTCCAGCTGGTGTCGGACATGGTATGAAACCACCGGTCTACCTTCAGACAGGGGATGTCGTCGAAGTATCGATTGAAGGAATCGGTCGTTTGCAAAATGAAGTCCAGTGAACGAAGATGACCGAATTGATTGAATTGCATTCACCGCTTTCCAAATTACTTTGGAAAGTGGTTTTTTATTTTGTAAAAATCGTCAAAAATTTAAAAAATGATTGATTTCAAACAATAAAACAGTCATAAAATGACCGTTTTTGATGTATAATGAAACTATAAGAACGATTTCATGTCGAAAAAAGTCGTATTTTGAACGTTTTATAAAGAATTTATATAAATTTTGACCGTTTTTGATTGATTTTTATATGTAAACGCTTTATATTAAAGATGCGGAGGGAAACCTTATGTTAACCAAAAAACGCCATCAACTCATCCTTGAGCTTTTAGCCCGAGAAGAAATCGTCAAGATGCAAAAGATCGTCGAACAAACCGGTGCGAGTGAATCCACGATTCGTCGGGATTTATCACAACTCGAGACAGCAGGTCACCTGCGTCGAGTACACGGGGGAGCAACAGCAAACCATTTGCAAATTGAAGAACTGAGTTACTTCGAGAAGAGTGACCAGCATGTCGAAGAGAAGGAACGGATCGCGCGAGCGGCTGCCGACCTGATTGAAGACGGTATGTATGTCTATCTCGATGCCGGAACAACGACGCTTGCCATCGTTCCGTATCTCGAAGAGAAGGCGATTACGGTCGTAACGAACAGTCTTCCTCTAGCGAACACGTTACTCTATCACCGTATCCCGACGTTCGTCGTCGGAGGGCAACTCAAGCATTCAACGCAGGCACTCGTCGGTTACAACGCACGTGAAGGAATGTTGATTTACCATTTTGATGTCGCGTTCCTTGGGATGAACGGTGTTCATCCGGCACAAGGCTTCACGACACCAGATCCGGAAGAGGCACTCGTAAAGAAGACAGCGATCGAATTAGCAAAACAATCGTATGTACTCGTCGATGAGACGAAGCTGGATGCGATCAGCTTCAGTCGGGTGGCGTCCTTGCAAGCGGCGACGATCATCACGACGACATCCAGTGAGCAAGCAGCGAAATACAGTCAATACACAGAGGTGGTGAACGCGAAATGATTTATACACTGACACTCAACCCATCAATCGACTATTATGTCACGTTACCGGTATTTGAGGCAGGACAAGTCAATCGTGTCGAACAGGCGGAAAAAGTGGCCGGAGGGAAAGGAATCAACGTCTCTCTCGTCCTAAAAAACTATGAGGTAGAAACACAAGCACTCGGATTCCTTGGAGGAAGTACCGGACAATTCATCCGGACGGAACTCGAGAAACGAGGCGTGTTAACGGACTTCACACCGATTCAAGATGAGACGCGGATCAACGTAAAGATTCGTGCCGATCAAGAATCTGAGCTGAATGCAGCGGGACCGAAGATTCAACCGGAAGAGCTGGAGCATTTATTATCCCGATTCAAGACGATGCAAGCCGGTGACATCGTCGTCTTCGCAGGTAGTATCCCAAGCAGTCTACCGCATGATCTCTATCGTCATATCGCGACGATCTTGAATGAACGGAACGTCCGCTTCGCCGTCGATACGACGAAGGAAGCGATGCTTGAAGTCTTACCGCTCGGTCCATTTTTAATCAAGCCGAATCACCATGAACTCGGTGAAATTTTCGACGTCGAGATTACGTCGAAGGAGATGGCCGTTCCATACGCGCAACAGCTCGTCGAGCGTGGTGCCGAGAATGTCGTCATCTCATTTGCAGGAGATGGAGCACTGCTCGTCAATCGTCAAGGTGCCTACACGGCAAACACACCGGCAGGAAAGCTCGTCAATTCCGTCGGTGCCGGAGATTCACTCGTCGCTGGATTCGTCGCCAGCCACGCGCTCGGCAAATCACCAGAAGAAGCGTTCCGCTATGCGGTAACGACTGGCAGCGCGTCTGCTTATTCCTTCGGTCTTTGTACGAAAGAAGATATCGATCGTCTCATCAAAGACGTCAACGTCGTTGAACTCATTCAATCCTAAAAGGAGTGTGACTACTCATGAAAATTACTGATCTCTTGACACGTGATACGATTCAACTTGATTTACAAGCGTCATCTAAAGCCGCTGTCATCGATGAACTCGTCAACGTCCTCGATCGGGCAGGAAAACTAAACGATCGCTCGGCATATAAAGAAGCAATTCTCGCACGGGAAGCGCAAAGTACGACAGGTTTAGGAGAAGGTATTGCCATCCCACACGCAAAAACAGCAGCGGTCAAAACACCAGCAATCGCTTTCGGGCGTTCGGCAGGCGTTGACTACGAAGCACTCGACGGTCAACCAAGTCGGTTGTTCTTCATGATTGCGGCGGGTGAGAACGCAGATAATGCACACCTTGAAACACTTTCGAAACTATCCGTTTATTTAATGGATATGAACTTCCGCGATACGATCCTTGCGGCTAAAACGAAAGACGAAGTCATCGCAGCAATCGAAGCGAAGGAACGCGAAGAAGAAGGTCCAGTTGACGTCTCAAGCGACAACGTCGATCAAGACGCACCATATATCCTTGCCGTCACAGCTTGTCCGACAGGAATCGCACACACGTATATGGCAGCTGATGCCCTTCGTCAAAAAGCGGAAGAGATGGGTGTCCGTATCAAAGTCGAGACGAACGGATCGACAGGCGTCAAGAACGGTTTGACACAACAAGATATCAACGATGCGACAGCCATCATCGTCGCAGCGGATAAAGCAGTTGAGATGGATCGTTTTAACGGTAAACACGTCGTTGAAGTACCAGTTGCACAAGGAATTCGGAAACCACAAGAATTGATCAACCGTGCCGTCAAACAGGATGCACCTGTCTACAAAGCAAGCGGTTCAAGCGAAAGCTCAAAACCAGCTCGTGGCGGATTCTACAAACATTTGATGAGTGGGGTATCCGCGATGTTACCACTCGTCGTTGCAGGTGGTCTCTTGATCGCAATCAGCTTCTTCTGGGGTATCAACTCTGCTAACCCAAAAGATCCATCGTACAATGAGTTCGCTGCGCAATTGATGACGATCGGGAAAGCCGCGTTCGGTCTCTTGATTCCGATCCTCGCTGGATTTATCGCGATGTCGATCGCTGATAAACCAGGTCTTGCTCCTGGTCTAATCGCTGGTTTCCTTGCAAGCAACGGTAACGCTGGTTTCCTCGGCGGATTGATTGCCGGTTTCCTTGCCGGGTACGTCGTACTCTTGCTTGTTAAAGTATTCAAAGGTCTTCCAGCAGCACTTGAAGGAATCAAACCAGTCTTGCTCTATCCTCTGTTTGGTTCATTCATCACAGGAATGATCATGTTGCTCGTCATCAATGAGCCGATTGCGAAGTTCATGACATGGCTCACAGATTCATTGAACGGACTCAGTGGTGGAAACGCAATCCTCCTCGGTATGCTCGTCGCAGCGATGATGGCAATCGACATGGGTGGTCCAATCAACAAAACAGCATACGTTTTCGGTACAGCTGCTCTTACAGCAGGTAACACGGAAGTCATGGCAGCTGTCATGGCAGGTGGTATGGTTCCACCACTCATCGTTGCCTTCTCATCCACATTGTTCGCACGTAAGAAATTCACGCCGCAAGAACGTGAAGCAGGAATTGCTGCTTACGCAATGGGCGCATCGTTCGTCACAGAAGGTGCGATTCCATTCGCTGCAGCCGATCCACTGCGCGTCATTCCGTCAAGCGTCATCGGTTCAGCGATTGCTGGTGCGTTGACGATCGTCTTCGGCGTCTTGCTCCCTGCACCACACGGCGGTATCTTCGTCTTCCCGTTACTTGATGGTCCATCAGGTACGGTCATGGCAATCGTCGGTTACGCGGGTGCGATCCTCATCGGTTCACTCGTCGGTGCGGCAATCCTATCCTTCCTCAAAAAACCGCTTGTTGACCAATCGGTCGCGAAAGCGGAAATGACAGAAGGAACAGGTACGAAAGCATCATAATTCAACTAAATCCTCTCCGTTTTTAAGCGGAGGGGATTTTTTGTTGAATTTTGACGGCTAACGGTGAAGAATAGAGGGCATACTGAATAAGAAGGAGGGATGGACATGGGTGGACAATCCTTACAAATCGGACCACGGACCATAAAGACAGGTCTCGCGGTCATCTTGGCGCTGTTGATCAGTAATCTGTTCAACCTCAGCCCAATCCTGCCTGCGATCTCGGCAGCGACGACACTCCTGCCTTCGGTCTATCAGACATGGAAACAATTTCTCGAGGAAGCAGAGGCCAACTTGATTGGTGCCTTTTTGACGTTACTCGCACTTTGGATTTTAGGCGATAACCCGGCGAATCCGCTTGCGATCGGGATCGTCATCATGGCAGCAATTTCGATCTTGCTAGCTTTTGGTTTCGGGCGGACGATTCCACACGTCGTCTTGATGATCATCGTCATTCTCGAAAGTGTCGCGACTGCGACCGAACCACTTTGGCAAGTCGTTTTGATCCGCTACTTGCTCGTCATGCTCGGGATTGGTTGTGCACTCGGCATCAATGCGTTGATTTTCCCGCCACGTTACGGCAATGTCTATTACCAGAAAGCGACGAAACTCTTTGAGAAACTACTCGTCGTCACGCGAGCAATTGCCTTTGAAGGCAAGGTCACCCCATATCGGGCAGCAATCGATAAGATGGGGCGTTCGCTCCTTGAGACACAAAACCTGTTCAACCTACACAAGGAAGAAATTAGAGGAACGCGTCAGAAGCATGCCTCGCTTCTACGGAACCTGCTGATCCTCAAACATATGCAATCGTGCCTCGAACGTGGCGTCGCGACGGCAGAGCGCTTTAGAGAACGAGAGAAGGCACTTGATTCGATTGCAGACGATCTTCGAAGTGAACTGTTCTATCACTTGATGCATATCGCCCAGCGACAAGAGAAAGTCTTGCTGACATACGATCTCCTGTTGACGGAAGAACCGCTCGCGATGGAGGATCTCGTCAAAGAGAACATTGCCTTCGTCAAGCACTCTTTTCTCGATCGTGATGAACTCGAGGAAGAAGTCATCATGGAAATTTTACCGATCGTCGTCTCGATGAACGAGTGGATACAAGAACTCGAATCCTTTGAAAAACGGCTCAATGGTGGGCTTCGTCGCCATATCACATCACTGACGATCGAACAAAAATCAGTCCGTGATAAAACATTTAATCGATTCAAACGTAAAAAAGCCATTGACGAAAGTAAAAAGTAAGCGTATAGTCCTCCTTAACGATACTTTACTTGCTAAAAGCATAACAGTATAACAGCATAACAGCATAACAGAACGAAAGATTAAGCGATGATGAAACCGAAGTAAAGACCATCTCCCTGTTTCAGAGAGCACGTGGCGCTGCGAACGTGTACACAGATGGTGTTGAATTACAGTTTCTGAGCTTCTTGCGTAAGCGAGCGGAGCAAACCGTTATCCCAATCATGAGTGACTCAGTCGATGACTGGGTAATCAGGGTGGTACCGCGGCTTTCGTCGCCCCTGTCGAACGATACGTTCGGCAGGGGCTTTTTTGTTATCTTACATTCATTCAAGGGGGAACTCATATGTCTACACCAATCATTCCAAGTCACTTACGTCCACATGTCGCACCACAGCACTACGAAGACTACACGCCAACGGATCATGCCGTTTGGAGATACGTCATGCGACTGAATTTAAATACGTTACAAGATACAGCACATCCAGCATACCTCGAAGGGCTTGCTGCATCGGGCATCAGCCCGGAACGGATTCCAGATGTACGTGAGATGACAGCGAACCTAAGCCGTGGAGGCTGGGGAACAGTCGCTGTCGATGGTCTCATTCCTGGCGTCGCCTTCTTCGATTTCCAAGGACATGGTTTATTACCGATTGCGACCGACATCCGGAAGGTCGATAACATTCTCTACACTCCAGCACCGGATATTCTGCACGAAGCAGCGGGGCATGCACCGATCTTGATGAATCCTGTCTACGCGGAATTCGTTCGTCGCTTCGGTGAGATAGGGGCACATGCCTTTAACCATAAAGCCGAGCATGACGTGTTCAAGGCACTCAAGAAATTGACGATCGTTAAAGAGAGTCCATTCTCGACGCCAGCCGATATCGAGCAAGCTGAAATTGAGCTTGCGGAGACACGGACACACGTCAAAGGGATTTCGGAAGCGAACGAAATCTCACGTCTGTTCTGGTGGACGGTTGAATTCGGTCTGATTGGTGATATCGACAACCCGCAAATCTACGGGGCAGGTCTTCTATCATCAGTCGGTGAAAGTCGCCATTGTTTGACGGACGCGGTCGTTAAACATCCATTCTCGCTTGAGAAAGCACTTGCGACGAAACATGACGTGACGAGCATGCAAAAAGAACTCTTCGTCTGTGAATCGTTTGAACAACTCCGCGACGCACTCGAAGAATTCGCTCAATCGATGTCCTACATTCGCGGTGGCATCCACGGACTAACGAAAGCCGTTGAATCGGGCAATCTGTCAACGCTCGTCTTCGACAGCGGTCTCTCACTCGTCGGTGTTCCTGAAACGCAAGAGATTCACGATTCGCTGCATATCGTCAAACTGACTGGACCGACAGCGTTGGCTGCAAACGATGAAGTGTTGACAGGTCAAGGACTTGCAGATCATCCGGAAGGTTTTACACTCCTTCACGGCAAGGAATTGAACGAAGTATTGATGCAAGTCAAAGTCGGTGAACGTCTCGACTGGGCGGAAGGAAATGTTCATGTCACAGGTGACATCTCAGCAATTCAAAACGTCAATGGTCACCGGGCACTCGTCGTTTTAGAAGCAGCAACGCTCTCGAACGACGGGAAAACGATGACGATGGACCGGATGGAATTGATCGTCGGTGACATCACGTCAGCATTCCCGGGAACGGAAGTTGAAGCACTGAAGCCGATTCCAGAAACGATCGAGTTCGAACGAATCGAGCGTCCGTTGACAGCGGCTGATCCAATCTTCGAAGTTATTCGTGAGATTCGCGAAGGACGTGCTGGTCGGGAACGGTTGCCGCAACTGATCGACCAGACACTCGTCCAGTTACCGGACGCTTGGTTACTCCGCCTCGAATTACTTGAGTTGGCGGATGAAGTCGACCAACCACGTCTTGTCGCTGATCTCGAACGCTTAAAAGCAACGTCCGAACAGCGAGATGAATTAATCACGCGCGGGATGGCATTACTCGACGTCGTTCATCAATGAGTCGAACTCCGGTTCTGAACCTGTTAGAATGGAGACATTCGGTAAAAGGGGATGATCGGTATGACAAACTATTATCAAGACGTAAAGGAATTCCACCGTGTGTTTTCACACCCTGGTGCAACGACGCCAACACCAATGACGGTTGATCGTGGGATTAAACGCTCGACCTGGACGGCGGAAGAAGCGGTCGTTGAGTTCTTGCATCAAACGGCGACGAGTGAAGCAGAGTTCCTCGAGGCAATCGAACGTTTCAAGTCAGGGCTTGATACAGCGGTCGAAAAATCGCTCCAGATGAAACAACCTGAAACAGATGTCGAACGACTCGTTGGACAAGGGGATGCCTTGACGGACGCGCTCTACTTCATCATGGGAAGCTTTGTTGAGATCGGGCTTGATCCGGCTCCATTGTTCGAGATCGTTCAACGTGCCAACATGGCGAAGCTTGGACCGGACGGAAAACCAATCTTCCGAGAATCTGACCAAAAGGTCATGAAACCAGAAGGCTGGCAACCACCGGAACCACAGCTTGAAGCAGAAGTACGTCGACAAATTGCTGCGGCTTCGAGTACGTCAAAAGCTTGATTCATTACGATAAAAAGAGAGGGATGACTGGTCTGCGAACCGGTCATCCCTCTCTTGTTGTATCTATTCGCTTCTTACTTGATAACGCGATAAATCAAGTTGACGGGCGGTGAGGAACTCGACACCTTCTGCTTCAAGCGCAAGTCGCTGTTCATCGCCTTCAAGTGATAGTTTTCCACCAGCAGCAAGCACGCGGTGCCACGGTAGACGTTCCGTCTTACTCATGCTGTGAAGAATCCGCGCCACTTGTCGTGCGCTACGCGGATGACCAGCGAGTCGGGCGACTTGCCCGTACGTCATGACCTGACCAGCAGGAATCGAGCGAATGATCGTCAGAACATCTTGCGTAAACGGAGTCATGACTCGTCAGAAGCGATGACATACTGTTGAATCTTATCGTCTTCGTCAAAGCCGATCGTCACATCAATGATGCCTTGTTGTAGTCGAATCTGAAGTTCAAGGCGGTCCTTGATGTCGTCTGCTTGAGCGATCGTCAACGTTGGATCAACTTCGATTTCAACTTCGACGTGGAAATGATCGCCTTCCTTAATAACTTCCAGTTTACTAATGTCCTTGACGTCTGGGTCTTTCATGATCAGTCCGCCGAGACGTGCTGCCATCGTCTCATCGGCTTCACCAAGTGCACCAGCTGCGTTTTGCAGGAAGACGTTTCCGACGACGTAAAACATCATCAGCCCGATCAGGATCGAAGCAATTCCTTCTGCCTGATGAAACGGTGTCACATGCGAGATGATGACGGCGATCATCGCGACGATCCCGCCAGCCGTTGCGACTAAGTCTTCAAGGAACACAAGGCGTGTCGCTGGTTTTGCTTGTTTGAGTGACCGGAAGCTGTCAAGAATCAAGCGTGGTCCTTTTGAGTCCAGTTTCGCATCATGCGCGATTTCCTGCATCGCTTTAAAGAACACACCACTTTCTAAGACGACCCCTGCGAATAAAACGGATAACGTGATCCAGAAGCCTGTCGATTCTGTCGGTTCGATGATGTGGGCAATCCCTTCATGAATCGTTTCGTAGGCCATGATGCCGACAAAGAGGATGGCGCCTAACAAGACGAGATTGACGAGACGACCAAAGCCATTCGGGAACCGTTTCGTTGGTGCTTTTTTACTGAGGGCAGAACCGATGAAGACGAAAAATTGATTGGCAGCATCCCCGAGCGTATGCATCATTTCGGCGAACATCGCGACATTTCCCGTCAGGACGTAGGCAATTGCCTTGATGATGGCGATGATAGAGTTGACGATGCCTGCCGTCAGCGCAGACCGGTTACCCCGGCGTAATAACGTAAAAAATTCTCCCATGATTGTACTCCTTTTAGTTAAGTTACGTATTAGTTCATTTTATTATGTTACATCATTTTGAGAAAAACGACTATCTTCACATGAAAAAACCCACGCAAGCTGCGCGGGTTTAACTCGTCAAGATAAGTCGACTGTTTTATTGATTTCGTTCTCATCGTCTTTGCCGACGACTTTCTTCAAGACTTGTTTGACGGACTTTGTCGTGTTTCCTGTTTCCCAGTACTCAGCAGCTTCCGTGTTGACCTTGATCAAGACGACTTTCGGATCTTCGTATGTCGTTCCAAGATATGCTTCGTAACGTGGGCTCCAGAGCTCTTTTTTTCGTTCGATGTCTTCGACGAGTTCTGCTGTCCCACGGATCGAGACGTATGATTTGTCGACGTACGCGACGTTAACACTCGGATTCTTAAGTAATTCTTGATACTTGTCCGTTTCTTTTGAAGTGAGGAACCAGAGGTCGCCATCAAATTCGATATCCTGTGTCTGCATCGGACGCGATACGAGTCCTTCTGCTGCAATCGTCGTCAGCATCGCTGTCTCGATTTTATCGATCAGTTTCTTGATCGTTTCGACTGCTTCTTGATTCGTAGTATGCGTTGACATGTAGCTCCACCTCATTCGTTAGATTTTTATGCTCACGTAAGGATTGTTCCCTGAATTTCAAAATGAAAACGTCCCCATGACGGAAAGAAGCAGTTTCATTGCACGCTACAACGAGGAGGCGTACAGTGTAGGTACGCATTCGAAAGAAAAAGGAGAGACATACATGAAACTTAGTATTTTAGACCAATCCCCGGTCTCTAAAGGACAATCCCCATCTGATGCCTTACACGAAACGGTCGAGCTCGCGAAAATCGCGGACGAACTCGGTTATCATCGCCTGTGGGTATCCGAGCACCACTTCGCAAAAACACTAGCCGGTTCAAGTCCGGAAGTCTTGATCGCGTATATGGCAGCCGTGACAAAACAGATTCGCCTCGGTTCAGGCGGCGTCATGTTGCCGCATTACAGTGCCTACAAAGTTGCGGAGAACTTCCGTGTCCTTGAAGGGCTTGCACCAAACCGGATCGACCTTGGACTCGGTCGGGCACCGGGCGGTATGCCGCTTGCGACACGTGCGTTGCAAGAAGGATCGTCGCCACGTTTTGGTGGAGCCGATTACGGCGAACAACTCGATGATCTCGTCGATTACTTGAAAGACGGGGCACCTGCCGGACATCGGTTCGCGGGACTCGTCGCAACACCAGAAGTCGATACGACACCAGAAGGCTGGTTGCTCGGATCAAGTGGTGGTAGTGCCTTGAACGCCGCACAACGCGGATTCGGATTTGCCTTTGCTCACTTCATCAATGGACAGGGTGGTCAGGAAGTAATGGATTACTATCGTCATAATTTCATGGCGACGTCGTTTAATGAGACACCACAAACACTCGTTTCGATCTTCGTGACATGTGCCGAAACGACGGAAGAAGCAGAACGTTTGGCGTCAAGCCTTGATTTATCTCTGCTCTTACTCGAAAAAGGGGTCTCGTCAACAGGAACGCCGACACCGGAAGAAGCAGCAGCGTATCCGTATACGTTCCAAGATCAGTTCCGGATTGCTGAAAATCGGAAACGGATGATCGTCGGTAACCCGGAATCCGTTGCGAAACAATTACAAGAGCTTGCCGATTCATATGGAACGGACGAAGTGATGATTGCTTCGATGATCGCAGACAAACAAGCAAAACAACAATCATTAAAATTAATCATGGACGCTGTCAAAGCGACAGTCTGATTTATACGCACGTCCTTTCTCACGAAGTGAGGGAGGACGTGTTTTTTGCGTCTACTACTGGAATGCGTTCGGATACGATGTCTTTACGCAATCGGAAGAATCCGAATAACGCTGCACCGAACAAGCCGACTGTACCGACTGCAAGTAGCACGATGATAGACACATGATCACTCAGTAAACCAAATAATAGGGTACCAATCGGCATCATCGCCATGGCGACCGATTCCAGGACACCGATGACACGTCCGAGGTAAGCCGGATCGGTCTGTTTTTGAACGATGAGCTGTAGTGGGATGTTCATCCGTAAGACGAGCATGCCGTCGATGAACAATAGAATCATGAAAAAAGGTAATAGTAGAGCAGATGGAACATAGCCGAGTAGGGCAAGTGCAGGAAGCGCATAACAAGAGGCGATTAAAAAGAGCGACTCGAATATCGTCCGTAACGGACGTTTCACGGTAAAGCGAGGTAAGGCAAGAAGCAACGAAGCGACAAGAAGACCAGCACCCAGTGCGGACTCGACTAATCCAAACCGAAATGGCGTGAATTGCAGTCGATCGAGCAAAACGATTGGTAACAAGATTTCGAAAGCGACAAAAAAGAAGTTCAGGACGATCGCCATCAGGACGAGTGTCGTCAATACCGGTTGACGGAACAGATAGCGGTAGCCTTCTTTAAACTCCGAGACGAAAGACGGAGTATTAGTAGTAGCCAGAGGAGAGGTATCCACTGCAAGAAAGCGGAGACGGCTGTTCCACCAGGCAGCAGAAGCAAACAGGAGAAACGGTAAGATCAAGAATTGCGTGATGGAGACTGTGGCGATAAGCAATCCCGCAACGAGTGGTGCAGTGATCGTTGAGGTCGATTGAATCGTCGAGAAAAGCGCGTTCCCGCGTTGTAACTCCTCTTCTGCTACGAGTCGCGGTAACGAGCTTGATAAGGTAACGGACAGGAACGTCGACAGGCTCGTCAAGAGCACACTCGCGACGATGTAATGAATAGTATGTAACGGAGCTTGTAACGAATAGAGCAAAAGTCCAAACAAGACGAGTGCACTTAAGCTTTCGGTCATGACGATGATTCGTTTCCGGTTCCAACGATCAGCAAGGACACCAGCAACCGGTGAGAGCAAAATCCGTGGCACCGATCCTGCAAGCAGGACGAGCGCGAACTGAAGACCAGATGACGTTTCCCGTAAGACGGTCAGTCCAGCGACGAACGTGAATAGACTAGCTGCGAACAACGAACAAAACTTTCCGAATAAGACACGTTTTAAATTAAATGACATCATGTTCACTCCTTCAGAGTTAAATTATATTGAACTTTAGTGTAGAATAAAGGAGTGGAAGAAAAATGTAAAGATAAAGTTCAATATAATTTAACTTTTGTGATAAAAGGAGTGACCAGTGTGTCAGGGGAACGTATCAAACAGATCCGAAAACAGAAGAAAATGACGCAAACGGACGTTGCGACCGGCATCATCACGAAGTCAATGCTCAGTATGGTCGAAAACGGGAAAGCGACACCGTCTGTTCCCGCCTTACAGGCGATTGCTAGGCGATTACAGGTGACAGTCGAAGAATTAATGCTCGATCCGCGAGATGTTCAGATGCGGGAACTCATCGAAACAATCCGTTCGCGGCATACCCCATATTTTTCAGACGAAAAAATTCAGGAACTTCTAGAACCTTACTTGGTTCCGGAAACGACTTCCTATTGGCAAGGGCAGGTCTATCATAAATACGGCGATGCCCTCCGAGCGTCTGACCCGGAGCTTGGTTTGATATATTATGAGAAAGCAGAGCGGATTTTTCAACAGCTCGGTCGTCAAGATGAGCAGTTGCTCGTTCAGATCTCGACAGTCTATTTTTTATTCAATCTCAAACGAACAAAGGAAGCGTATGAGCTGATCGAAGCAATGGATGTACCACGCGAGATTCCACTGGCGCCAAAAACCTATTTAAATTTCCAAATCTTGCGTGCGCTCCGAGCAAGTTTGTTCGATGATCACTATACAGAAGCGATCGCCTTATTGCGTGAAGGGGTTCAGTATATGCGGGAGCAAGATGTCTATTATCATGTCATTTCGTTTCAACGTTTCCTCGGATTGTTTTTATATCTAGAAGGGGAAATCGAACAATCACGGCAAGAGTTTGATCGATTGGAGCAGTTTTTTGCCTTTAGTGAAACGACTGCCGTTGGACGGATCGAAGTTGATTTGACGAAAGGACTCATCGCGATTTTCGAAAATGATACGAACGGCATGCAGATGGCGTGGGAAAAACTCGTCACTGTGGCGATCGATGACGCGAAGCATTACATCGGACAACTCGAAGTCCATCTCCTTGTGAACGGCATCGAATTACCGAATCAGACGCTTCAGCAGAGCGTCGATAAGATATGGGAGATGCAAGATGCCTGGCTTGCTGCGAGTGGATTCGACCAAGCGATGATGTTACAGACTCTCGTACTGGCGATGCAACGAGGGATTGGTCAGGAACGACTGGAGGATGTTTTACGATTGAAGGATGATCTTCAAAGCGAACGACTCAAAGGCGATCTTGAGCGAGAGATACAAGCATTGATTAATGTTCAATGACGAAAAAACAGGCATGAAGCGAGTGCGCTTCATGCCTGTTCGTGTGAGGATGTCGTTCTTCTGAAAATCAATAAGACGCATGCGGCGACGGAAACGATCAAGTGACCGATATAGACGTCTCCCGTCTGGATATAATGCAAGAGCATCGAGCCACCAAAAATCAATAAGGCAAGAAAGAGAAGTCGGACATAAAGTGTTTTGTAAGACATGCGGACACATCCTTTCCATATCCAGTATATCCAAAAGAGAAGCGGTAAGACAAAAAAACATCCACCCCAAGGGATGGATGAAAAATGTCTTAAAGTGATTTAAAGCCTAACAGTTTTTGTGTCCAGTACCGTTCTGAAAGACGACTGATGCCGAGTGATGGTGTGTTCGCATGGATGAACTGATCGTTGTTCAACATGATGCCGATATGCGTTGGACCAGCGGCATACGTGTTTTCGAAGAAGATGATATCGCCGCGTGCCGGTTGACGCAGTTTCGAGAGCTTCGCCCCAAGATACCGGTCATCATTCCAGTAACCGTTGACGTTCGTCCGTCCGACAGAATAGCCAGCGGCATTCAACGTGTAGTTGATGAAGCCAGAGCAGTCGAAGCCACCGTTGACTGGATTACTAGATCCCCAAACGTATGGTGTTCCGAGATATTGTTGCCCAATCGAAATGGCACGTTCCATCAATGTCGAACCGGGAACGGTCGTCACAGGTGGTGTCGTCGGAGTGACCGGAGGCGTCGTCGTGACGGATCCCGTCGTGATGTAACTCTTCGCGACATAGTAGAGACCCGTTCCGATCTTGATCTGGTACCAGCCGCTATCTTTACCTGTCGTTTCACCCGTGACATTGACTGTCGAACCGTGTCCGACTTGTGTGAAAACTTTAGACGACGTCGAAGGCAACGTACGGACATTCAGACCGGTTGGGGCATTGACGCGATACGTCTTCGAGGCATCAACTGGCGTCAAAGAGACTCCAGGAGTCGTCGGTGTTGTTGGTGGTGATGCTTTTGTTGAAGCTTTGACATAGGTCGAAGCGACATATGCTTCTTTTCCGTCAAGCTTGACTTGGTACCACGAATCAACCGCACCTGTGACATCGAGCACCGTCTGATGCGGTAATGTCTTGTAGATTTTTGCGTTCGTCGCTGCAGCAGTCCGTGCGTTCAAGCCTTCCTTCGCATTAACCGTGTAGACTTTTGATCGATCAACCGCTTTAACGACTTTTTTGACGGGAGTCGTTGCGGGTGGTTTTGAATTTGTCGTGACGTTCGACGTCTTTTTGCTGACTAACGTCGCATGGACATAGGCCGTTTGTTTCTTATATGTGATTTGGTACCAATCACCTGATTGTTTCTGAACAGTCAAGACAGTATTCTTTGCCAGTTTTCCGAGTGATTTCGAACTCGTCGTTGCTTTTTGCCGGATGTTGACGGCATCGGTGTTCGTTATGTAGGTCGTAGTTGTCGGAGCCTTTTCCGTCGTTGCTTTGACGTATGCTGAAGTAATAAAAGCTGGTTTCGACTGATAGCGGATTTCATACCAGCTGTTGACTTTCTTGACAGCTGTCAGCTTCGTACCTTTTTTTAGCGTCGTGATGACCTTCGCGGAAGTCGAGGCAGCCGTGCGAATGTTGACGTTATCCGTCAAAGTCAGTGTCGTTGACGCGGCTGAAACCGGAATTGTGGTACCGACCAAAGCGAGCGTCGTGAGGGCGAGAACGGTCTTTTTCACGTGACATAGCTCCTTCCAAGAGATAGGTAAAAATCGTTGTTACCATTTTGTCATAAAAAGTGCTGATTCCCCTGAATTAAAAATATAATTTTTGTCTGGAAAACTGTAATACCGTTTTTCAAAAAATGAACAGGTAGAAGGAGTATTTTCAAAAAAGTTCAAGTACACTAGAAGTACTCGGAAGGAGGCTACACATGTTACACCGTTTTTATCAATATTATATCCCACATAAACGTTTATTCTGGCTCGATTTCATATCTGCCTTATTCGTCGGGGTGTTAGAACTTGCTTTTCCACTCGCAGTCCAGTGGTTCATCGACTCCTTGTTGCCAAACGGTGAGATGAACTGGATCATCCTCGTCAGCGTCGGATTATTAGCGCTCTACGTCATCAGTACGCTGATGCAATTCGTCGTCAACTATTTCGGACATAAGCTCGGGATTAACATCGAGACCGATATGCGTCGTCAGTTGTTTAGTCATGTCCAGAAACAGTCGTTTCGTTTCTTTGACAATACGAAGACGGGGCATATCATGAGCCGGATCACGAATGATTTGTTTGATATCGGGGAACTAGCCCATCATGGTCCGGAAGATGCGTTCATTGCCGTCATGACCTTGCTTGGTGCATTCTCGATCATGTTGACGATCAATGTGCCGCTTGCCCTCGTGACGATCATCGCCGTACCATTCCTGATCTGGCTGATCAGCTATGCGAACGTCCGGATGAATAAATCATGGGACCGGATGTACGGTAATATCGCGGAAGTCAATTCACGCGTCGAGGACAGTGTTTCCGGTGTCCGTGTCGTCCAGTCGTTCACGAACGAAGCTTACGAAATCGAGCGTTTTGAAAAAGACAACGCGACGTTCCGTCAGTCGAAGATCAATGCCTACAAGGTCATGAGTAAGAGCCTGTCCGGCATCTACTTGACGACTCGTTTGATGACACTTGCCGTCTTAGTCGTCGGTGCGTACTTGACACATCTCGAAGCCTTAACGGCAGGAGAACTCGTCGGCTTCATTCTCTACATGAATATCTTATTGAAGCCAATCGATAAGATTACGGCATTGCTTGAGATGTATCCGAAAGGGATGGCTGGCTTTAAGCGGTTCCTTTCGATGATTGATGAAGATGCATCTTTACCTGATGCGCCAGATGCGCTCGTTGTTGATCGCTTGAACGGTGGCATCACGTTCAAGGATGTCGCATTCGGATATGAAGCGGATCGTCTAATCTTAGAACACATCAATCTGACGGTCGTACCGGGTCAGACGGTCGCATTCGTCGGAACGTCCGGGGCAGGGAAGACGACGATCTGTTCGTTGATTCCACGTTTTTACGATGTTCTAGATGGCGCAATCACGATTGACGGAATCGATATCCGGCAGATGACGAAGGAGTCTCTGCGACAACAAATCGGGATCGTCCAGCAAGATGTCTTTTTGTTCTCAGGGACGATCGCTGAAAACATCGCCTACGGTGATTTGAATGCGACGCACGAAGACATCGTGCAAGCGGCAGAACGTGCCCATCTCGGTCCGATGATCGCGGATCTACCTGATGGGTATGCGACACAAATCGGCGAACGGGGACTCAAATTGTCGGGTGGACAAAAGCAACGACTCGCCATCGCGCGGATGTTCCTGAAGAACCCGCCGATTCTGATTCTTGATGAAGCGACGTCTGCCCTTGATACAGAAACGGAAGCACTGATTCAAGAATCGCTTGCCGAGCTGTCTGAGAACCGGACGACGCTCGTTATCGCCCACCGTTTAGCAACGATTCGAAATGCCGATAAGATTTTCGTCGTCACGAAGGACGGCATCGTCGAAGAAGGCTCGCATGATGAACTAATGGATCAAGGTGGTTACTTCTCCCGTCTGTTAGAGAGACAACGAGTTTGAATCAAATTGAAAGAATGAGAGGCGACGGACATGTTCTGTCGCCTTTTTTTGTTCGTCTAAAAATAAGGTTGTACAAACCAATTTTAGGGAAAACGATTTATAGAAAAGAAGGCGAGGTGGAAGGATGTACGGTCAATTCTGTGAGAACTATGATGAGAGTTATCCCGTCTTACGGGAGGAATCGTCACATGATTTCCATCGTTTTTTTGCGCTGTCCTACACGATTCATGATACCGTTTTTGAACAGAATGTCTACGAACGGCTGATGCGGACGATCAAACATAAGACGTCGCGTTTTTCAGCACTTCGGAGCCGCTATACACCGTTACTTGTCGCCCATGTTCAATTGAATAGCACGGATCCCGATGTTCTCATCGAAGAAATCATCGTCGCGGAAAAGAAGATTAAACATCGCTTGATTCGTGATAAAGGAGTCCGCCCATTTTTTGCACTCAACGAAGTGCTGAACCGGCGACAAGTGATTGATGCGTTCCCTTACATGGAGCGCTTGCATGCGACACGACATCATCTAAATGCCGCGAAACAATACGTCGTGACATCGACCTTGCTTGAACAGCACCCACTACCAGATACGTTTTTAGAACGCGTTGATACGTTTGAAGAGTGGCTTGCGCAATATATGGAACGGACGAGTGAACGTGTCATTACGGCGCAGATCTTAGCAGCGCATCCGGATGCGTCAGCGCAACAAGAACGAATCGTTGCTTGGCGGGAACTGTTAGAGCGAAGAGAAATCATTATTTGGGATCGTTTAATGCCGATTCTTGCGTTACTGCCTACAATGGAACGTGTCGACTGGATTTACGTGACCCGGATCGTCGACCGGGAGCGGGCACGGAATCGATTTTCAGACGAGGTCAACTGGTTGATTGCCTTTCATCTGTTACTGGCTAAATCAGGAGTGACACGGGTGCAAGCTACATTATTGTTACTGGCTGCACTAGAACTAACGAAAAAACCGTGACGTGAAGCATTGAAATAGACAAAACGGACGAGGTATGGTGCGCACCATACCTCGTCCGTTTTACTGTATGCTCATCTGACTTAATCAAACGTCGTAAACGTCGCATGTTGTTCGACCGGATAAAGTTCCGTACCGGCGACAGCGTTCAAGATCAACTGATTCCGCGAAACAGACATGCCGAGATTATCAGCAGCTGGACCATGTGACAGCTCTAAATTAGCGGTTGCGTAAAGATGATGCGCCGTCTCGACGGAACGCACGATTTGATAGTCCGCGTCGACTTTCCAAGCGTTGGGTGCTTCGAACACGATATCGAGTCGATCAATGAAGCTTGGAAGGGATGGCGAAAAGCCGGTTGCCGCGATGACAGCATCTGTTTTAGACGAGCGTTCATCTTCGAGCTCTTGATGTTGCATCGCGATCGTGAACCGTTCGTCATAGGTAATCTTTTTCACTTCAAGATTCGCGCGAATCGCGACTTGTTGCTGTTCTTCTTCCGTCAAATCATAGAGGTGGGCATAGATCGATTGCAGGGTCTCTGGACTGATGCCGTTCTGAGACCGGGCGAATTTCTTGACCGACTCTTGTCTTACTTTGAGTGGGAGCTGATTGAAGTACATCACATAGCTCGGTGAAAAAATTTCTTCTCCGAGTTTACCGGTCTCGAGTGTCTCAAACAGTGTCGAACGCGCAATCCATTCGAGTTCAGGACGCTCTGGAGCAGGTGTCGTCAAAAGATCAAGGAAGATCTCGGCAGCACTTTGACCGGAGCCGACGATACTGATTTTTTTGCGCTGCAACAGTTCTGCCTTGTTCATGACATATTGTGTATTGTGAATGACACGCTCGTCAAACGTGTCTGGAATCGCGGGCTTTGAGCCAGTACCGATGACGACGTTCCGTGCTTCGAACGTTTCCCGTTTTCCGGTTGTGACATCTTCGACGAGGACCTCAAAACTATCACCGGTATCTTGCACATCGACGACGCGGGTTGAAAATCGTAAATCATTAAGCTGTGTCGCCACCCAGCGTAAGTAATCATTGTAACCTTGTCTTGAAATCAGAAGTTTTTCATAGAAGTAAAACGTGTGGAGACGTTGGATCGATCGTAAGTAATTAAGGTAAGAAAATGCGCTCGTCGGATCAGCAAGTGTGACGAGATCGGAGATGAAGCTCGTTTGCATCATCGAGTCCTGAATCATCATGCCGGGATGCCATGAGAATTGTTCGCTTTCGTCAAAAAATAACGTTTTTAAATCTGTCGGATGAGCCAGTGCGCTCAACCCTAAATTCATCGGACCAATGCCGATGCCGATTAAGTCATACATAGAAAAAGCCTCCCAATTCGATATTGTTCTAAAACAATACCCGAAAAGGAAGGCGGACGAAACGTCAGGCTGAAGTTTACAGCTGGTCGGTCGTCGTTGTTTTCGTCTCGACCGTCATCGTTTTTCCGTCACGGATGATTGTCAGTGAGAGTGGACCGTCTGATTTGATGAGTGCCGTTTTGATATCGACGAATCCTTTAATCTCGGAGTCGTTGATTTTCGTGATCACGTCACCTGTTTTCAGTTTAGCCGCAGCAGCTGGACTGTTCGGTTCGACTGACATGACGACGACACCTGTTTTTTGACTGTCTGGTAAGTTAACTTGATCTATTAAATATCCAGCAGGGAACGCCGCCACATCTTGTAAGGAAACACCGAGTGTCGGATGTTCGACTTTACCGTTCGTCTCAAGTTGTTTAAGGATTGGTAATGCATCATCGATTGGAATACTGAAACCGACACCTTCAACACCCGACTCGGCAATTTTCATCGAGTTGATACCGACGAGTTGTCCTTGTTCATTGATCAAGGCACCGCCTGAGTTACCAGGATTGATCGCGGCATCCGTCTGGATGACCGTTGTATTAAAGTCGTCTTGTCCATCGTTATTCGTATCGACCGGTACAGTTCGGTCATTTGAACTGACGATTCCGCGGGTAACGGAATTTTGGAATTCACCAAGCGGATTGCCAATTGCAAGGACAGTCTGCCCGGCTTTTAAGTCAGCCGATTTCCCGAGTGTGATGACGCCTGGAACGTCGTTTGCGTCGACTTCTAATACGGCTAAGTCATACGTTTCGTCACTACCGAGTAATTTGGCTTGCAGTGTTTTACCGTTGTTAAGCGTGACATCAAGTTTTGATGCGCCATCGACGACGTGGTGGTTCGTAATGATGTATGCTTTTCCATTCTCTTTTTTATAAATGACACCAGATCCCGACCCGGCAGCTGCTTCTTTTTGCGACATCGCATTACCGGTTTGATAATTCGTTACCGTTACAACGGATTTTTGAGCAGTGGCGACTGCATTCGTCACTGGATCATTCGACGTCGTCGAGACTTGTTTTGGCATTCCGTTTGAGAGTGGTGTGTCCGCGACCTGTTGCTCTTGATCGAGTAAAATCGGAAACGCGATCGTTGCCGTCAGAACGGCACCGATGATTCCTCCAGTCAATCCAGGTAAAAGTCCTTTTGTTTTTCCAGCCATAAGTCGTCATCCCTTCCTGTATGATTTCTGACTTCATCATAGCAAATGAAGCGACTTGTCACCTGATTACGGGAGACATTCCGAAATGACTCATCATTCCCCATAATTCGACGACAATTTCTAAAAGTTGAGATAATCGGATCAGTTCGATACACTGAAGCTGTTTCGAATGAATCCGTAAAGTGGAAAGAGAGAGTGAATGATCATGCTATTACGTCTAGTCTATGGAGCAGGATTATTGTTTGCGGGAGTTGGTCATTTCCGCAACGAGAAAGGGTTTGTCAGCATCATGCCGTCGTTCATTCCGTTTAAGCGCTTTTTCGTCCAAGTAACGGGTGTGATCGAGATCGCTTATGGTCTCATGCTGTTGACAGGAAAAGGAGTACATCTCGTTCGTAAGACGCTTCCGGCCTTTTTGTACGCGGTCTTACCGGCAAACGTCAATATGGCCGTCAATCCGAAGCCGGTCAATGGGAAGCGCCTTCCATCATGGTTGCTCTGGACACGTTTGCCGCTTCAATGGGGACTGATCGCCTTGGCCAAACGCCTGAAATGAATCGGAACAAAAAGCCGCCGAAATGGCGGCTTTTTGTTTTAGAAACGTTTATTGACAGCAAGTAATGCGGCTTTTGCGATCTCTTCATAGGTAGAGTCGTTCGGATGGAACTGATCGCTTGATAAATCACGTTTGACGTCGCGAACGAGATTGAATGTGTCGATGATTTCGACGTCATATTCAATCCCGAGCGTCCGGGATTTAGCATTCCAGTCTTGCACGATCACATCGAACGCCTCACCGTTTTCCGTTGCCCGGAAAGGATTATAAAGTCCGACGTAGAAGATGACAGCATCCGGATTTTGTTCGCGCAGAATCCGGAACGTCTTTTTTAAGTTGTCTTGAGCCGTCGTAATCGTCGCGGCCGTTTTCTTTGCATCGAAATTCGTGACACCTTCGCCACGATTGAACAAGTCATTTCCGCCGATCGTCACCGAGATGACTTTCGCTTGACTGACTGAGCGTAGGACTTCTTTTTGTTTGAGTTGTTTTAATAAATTTTCCGTCCGGGCACCACTGACGGCAAGATTCTGAAAACGCTCGACCGTGTTCGCTTTGACAAGGTCACGTCCGACAAGAGCAGCATAACTATTTCCGTTAGATGCTCCGACACCACGCGTCAAGGAATCACCAAGCGCGACGTACGTTCCGCCTTTTTTGACAGGTTCTTCCTTCGTTGGTGTGAGGACGGCACGCTTCGGTGGATTGACGACATCACTATAGGCGTTGACGAAACCGTAACCAAACAGCGCGGTCAGTAAGAGTGAAACGGTTAAAAACAGGGACCAGCGTAATCGCTTCATGAACGTTCCTCCTTCTAGGTTCTATCCTGATTGTAGCAAATGTTGAAAGAATGTGCGGAAATGAAGTGTTCTGACAAGTCAAATGATTCATTATTCCGCTAGAATAGACAATAAGAGGTGAGAGACGTGAAACCAACAGTGAAATTAGAAGATGTAACAAAGGTGATCGGAAAAAAGACGATCATCGATAATATCTCGTTTGAAATTCAACCGGGTGAGGTCTTCGGCTTCCTTGGACCGAACGGGGCAGGGAAAACGACGACGATCCGGATGCTCGTCGGGCTGATTAAACCGACGTCCGGTAAAATCACAGTCTGTGACTTCGACGTCCGCAAACAGTTCGTCCAAGCGATGGAGCGGATTGGTTCGATCGTTGAGAACCCGGAGTTGTATAAATATTTGACAGGTCGTGAAAATTTACAAGTCTTCGCCCGGATGTTACCGAATGTCGACGAGGCAAGGATTCAGGAAGTCATCGATCTCGTCGATTTGACGGCGCGGGTCGACGATCAAGTCCGGACATACTCACTCGGGATGCGTCAGCGTCTCGGTATCGCCCAAGCACTACTCGGACGACCAAGCGTCTTGATTCTCGACGAACCGACGAATGGTCTCGATCCGATGGGGATTCGGGATTTGCGTCAATTCATACGCCGGCTCGTCGAGGAAACGGGACTGTCGGTCCTCGTCTCGAGTCATATTCTCGCTGAAATCGAGATGCTCGCCGATCGTGTCGCGATCATGAGTTACGGTAAAATCGTCCAAGTCGGAACGGTCAAGGAGCTGGTCGAGTCGCTTGCTCCTGGTGTTGATTGGCGTGTCGACGATGCCTTCAAGGCGAACGAGATTTTATCGGCTTCTGATTTAGTCCAAGTATCCGAAGTCGTCGATGCGAATACGGTCCATACCTTGATGGATGCTAGTAAGACGCCGGCACTCAACAAGCAGTTGCTTGAAGCAGGTGTTGAAGTTTGGACGATCGAACGGAAAGTCCAGACGCTTGAAGATCTGTTCATCACGTTAACGGGAGGCGATCACATTGCGTAATCCGAACATGATCGGTCTCGTCCGAAATGAAGTGACGAAAATCGCTTCGAAACGTCGGTTTGCTGTTGTTGCGATCATCCTCATCGTCCTCGTCTCAATGTTTACGTACGCACAGTATCGAGACATTCAAGAACAGATCAAAAAGCAAGGAACACTCGATTGGCGGGTTGAACTTCAACAAGATATCGTCGATACACAGAACCGTCTTGCTTCTAGCAGTATTCAAGATGAGTTCCGTCAGTTCCTTGAATTCGACCTAAAACAAAACCAATACTATCTCGATAACGACATCAATCCGAATTATCCGGGAGCCCCGACATTCATCCGGATTTTCTTCTCGCAAGGATTGACGTTGATTTTACCGCTGTTCATCATCGTCATCATGGCGGACATCGTCAGCGGGGAACAAAATGACGGAACGATCAAGACGTTGCTGTCGCGACCGGTCCGGCGTTGGAAGATCCTCATGGCGAAATGGTTGACGGTGTTACTTTATACATCGATGCTGATGGCATTGACCGTCGTCGTCTGTTATGCGATATCCGGAATCGTCCTCGGTTATGACGGCTGGACCGCACCGATCTTGACCGGATTCCAAGCTTCACCGAGCGGAACGTTCTCGACTGAATTCGTGCATACGTTACCGATGTGGGAGTATCTGTTGATGGCGGTCGGTCTAGCCTGGATCGTCACGGCGGTCGTCGGGACGATTGCCTTGATGGTCTCCGTTCTCGTCAAGAATACGGCGACAGGCATCGGGATCATGATGGCAGTTTTGATTTCCGGTACGTTACTGACGACGCTCGGTTCGAGCTGGACGAGTTCGAAGTATCTCGTCAACGTCAACTTTGGACTGATTAACTACCTCGATGGTCAAGCGCCACCGATCGAAGGGATGACACTTCCGTTTTCGCTTGCTGTCCTCGGTTGTTGGACGGCCGCGGCACTAATCGTTGCCTTCTGGAACTTCACGCAAAAAGATATGTATTAAGACAAACGGGTCCACCTGAAGAGGGGACCCGTTTGTCATGATCTATGAGGCAATTTGTCATATGTTTCCATTATTTTTTGATACTGAAGCTGTGTCGGTATGGAAGCGTCTAATCTTAGAACGGGGGAAACCGACCGTTCCATTTGCAGTTGGTGTTCCGCGAACGTGCCGATCATCTTCGGGTCCGTCGCTGTATGATACGTCCGGCACCAGTCGAGGAACTCATTTGATCCTGAAAAGTCAGGATAACGTGCTGCTTCGCGTGCGATGAGCCGTTCCATCCGGAGCGATTCGTCGAGCGACAGGAAGACGAGCAAGTCCCGATTGGTGAAACCATCCGGGTACCAGGCGAAGACAGAACCGGAGACGACGTAATCACGGTAAGTCAGTATATCTGCTTCATACATGGAAAATCGCTCGGAGACGTCACGTTTTTCAGTGAACTTCGTATCTTTCCAGAGATAATGGTCGGTATCGATCCACGCAATCCGTTCCGATTGTCCGATGAATGCACCTAGTGTACTTTTTCCAGTACCAGACCCACCAATGATTTGAATGCGCACGAGAACCAGCTCCTTTCGAAATAATCTACTAGCACACAGAACAGGCCCGGGCATGATGCCGGACCTGTTCTGTGGAAGAAGGAAATCTTCCTATGTCGCCTCGTGCCAACACAAGACATGGAATCGAGAGGCAGTGCCTCTAATAGGAAGCCGATGCAGGTCAGCCTCCGCGCTACGTACCAATCGTACTTTTATCATACTGATTCCAAGAATTGGTGTCAAACCTGCTCGAAAGGGTTTACAAACCATTCAAACCGTCAAAAGAGAGAATAACGATGACTAGAGGAGGAACGACCATGGCAGATTGGGGCATCATGCTGACAGGCGTCGTCATTTGTGGATGGTGCATCTTTAGTGCCATCTATGACGATTTCATCCGTCGCGTATAAGACAAGTAAGTGTGGAACCGTCCAAGGAGGGCGGTTTTTTTGTGGATTTTTTTAATCCGAGTAAGTGGCTGTGGTACACTCGAATCAAAAATGAAAAGATAAAGAATGGGTGAAGCAGAATGAAGAAACAACCAGTTATTGTCATCGTCGGACCGACGGCAGTCGGAAAAACGAAGACAGGCATTGAACTCGCAAAACGACTAAACGGAGAGGTCTTATCCGGAGATTCGGTTCAAGTCTATCAAGGGATGGACATCGGATCGGCAAAAGTGACGACCGAAGAGATGGAAGGAGTGCCGCATCATCTGCTAGATCTCGTCACACCGGACGACGAGATGAGTGTAGCCCGTTTTCAGACGGTTGCCCGAGCGACGATTGATGAGATCGCAAGCCGTGGTAAGTTACCGATCATCGTCGGTGGAACAGGGCTTTACATCCGATCGATTTTATATGATTACCAGTTTACTGAGCAGGCAGAAGATCCAGCCCTACGGACTGAACTCGAAGCGTATGCGGCGACACATGGAGCAACTGCACTACATGATCAGTTAAAAGAACTCGATCCGGTGCGCGCAGAAGCCATTCATCCGAATAACATCCAGCGGGTCGTTCGGGCGATCGAGGTCGCGCGGACTGGTCAGACGCAAACGACTGGCAGTCAACCCGCACTTTACGAGAGTTTGCTGTTCGTTTTACACATGAAAGACCGGGATCGTTTGTATGACCGGATTAATCAGCGGGTAGACATGATGGTCGACAGTGGCCTTCTAGAGGAAGTGGCGCGTCTGGACGCTGCCGGGTATCGACAGACGAAGGCGTTGCAAGCGATTGGTTATAAAGAGATGTTACCTGTTCTTGACGGAGCACCACTCGATCCTGCTGTTGACATGCTAAAACGGAACACACGACGCTTCGCCAAACGTCAATTGACCTGGTTCCGTCATCAATTTGATGGCGTTTGGGTAGATATGGGAAAGTTTTCATTTGAAGAAACGTTCAAAATTATCTATGATAGAACTGTAGAGTTTCTGAAAGCGGTTAAATAAGAGTTGCCCGAAGACAGAAACAGATAAAAAGAGGGGGCACGGGGAATCATGAAAGCGACATACAACATTCAGGACGTCTTTTTAAATCAATTACGGAAAGATGCAGTCCCAACGACGGTTTTCTTAATCAGCGGGTATCAATTACGGGGGCTGATCAAGTCATTTGATAACTTCACGGTCATTTTGGAGTCAGAAGGCAAACAGCAATTAATCTACAAACACGCGATCTCGACGTTCGCACCAGCGCGCAACGTGACGTTATATGAGCAAGAAGAGACGCAAGAAGTTTCTCGCTAATGAAAAAGACGACCGGGGGGTCGTCTTTTTTTAGGTTTCATTCAGGTGTGGGTCGTATTAAAAATTCGAGACGAATAACGAAAGAAGAATGACGCTTCGCAAGTGAAGTGAAAAATGACAGCTACTTCACTTTCAGCGTAAATGTGTCATTACAGTAATGGTGTCAGTTCCTCGACCGCCTCTTCATAACGTCGAAGCGAGACATCCTTATAAAGACACGTCTTCTGCAGGCGTTCTTCCTTCGTCATCTCGTCCTGATACGTTTTTAGGATGAAGCTGTTGCGTAACATCGACGGTGTCAAGACCCGCTTGTTGTCCGACCGTTCATTCAGCTGACGCATCATCTTCGTGATCATGACGATCGACAATTGCTTCGGTGCATTCTTACTGTAAACCCAGCGGAATGTCATCCGGGCGAAGTCGAAGGCGACGAAAAAAGGGTCGGTACTGTGATAACGAGGACGGACGGGCTCCGGAATCGTCTTCAAGTAACGCAACATGATATCTTGATCTTCCCGCTCGAGATGGAGCAGGTAGCGGTTGCCGAGTCGATCGTGGACGGTCATCTCTTGCTGGGCGAAGTTGAGATCGTGCATCTTTAAGCCGATGATGTGATGGACGCGTAAACCGTAGCGATAAAACAGGCGGAGAATGAGTTCGTTTCGATCGATCAAATACGGACGGGCTTTCAATTGATGTTCCGTCAAGCCGCGATCGGATTGATTCGTTCGGACGAGTTGCTCGTATTCCTTAAAGGAAGCGACGTGTTTTGCCGTCAATTCATGTGTCGGTTGTGCGTATTCGATCAGCTTCGCCTTCGTTTGTCGAATTTGGTAATTGACTTGATTGATGACGGTGACGATTCGGGCGACCGTCGCTTGTTGGTAGAGTTTCTCTTCGATCAAGTACTCATTGATGAACGTCTTCCACGTCTCAATCGAAATCGCCTTGAAATCATCGATCGTCTCAAGTGGTTGATCGACATCCGTCATGTAGCGGTGGACTTCGATTAAATCGTACCGATAGCGCCGGACGGTCGAAAGTTGTCGTCCGCTTGTCGTTAAATAAAATAGGTAGCGTTCAATGAATTCTGGAAGCGTATACGACTGTTCGCGTGCCATCGTTTTCCTCCCTTTCTTAATGGTGTTTCTTCCATCATAAACCGAACGGATGTTTCCTGTCCAAAAAAGTTCAGACGAACCGGTGGCTGTGGTATGATAAGGGGCGCAGTACGTCTTTACTCGTGAAAGGAATGATATTATGTCAGAACGCGTCATCGTCGTTGGTTGCCAGCTCCCCGGTGTCCCGGATCATGTCTATGAAGAATCGGTCGCGGAGCTCGAAGCACTCGTAACGACTGCGCATGGTGTCGTCGTCGGTCGTTTGGATCAAAAACGACAAGCAATTGACCGCCGTACGTTCATCGGAAAAGGAAAGGTTGAGGAACTCGTTGCGTTAGCAGACGAACTTGAACCTGATTTAATCATATTCAATGCTGAAGTCACGCCGGGTCAAATGAAAAATATCCGGATTGCCTTATCAGACCCGGAAGCGATCAAGTTGATCGACCGGACGCAGTTGATTCTCGATATCTTCGCTGGACGTGCCCAGTCACGCGAAGGGAAATTGCAGGTCGAACTGGCACAGATGAGTTATCTGTTGCCACGTCTTGCCGGGCAGGGAACACAACTGTCACGTCTTGGTGGCGGAATTGGAACACGTGGACCAGGTGAATCGAAACTCGAGACGGATCGTCGTCATATCCGGCGCCGCGTCGATGAGATTTCGAAACAACTCGAGACATCCGTCGCGCACCGTTCTCGTTACCGGGAACGTCGCAAAGAGAACCAGACGTTCCAAATCGCACTCGTTGGTTATACGAATGCTGGCAAATCCACGATCTTCAACCGGTTGACTCAAGCCGACACATACGAAAAGGATGAATTGTTCGCGACGCTCGATCCGTTGACACGTCAAGTTGATTTGCCGGAAGGTGGGCAAATCCTCCTGACGGATACGGTCGGTTTCATCCAAGATCTTCCGACGAAGTTGATCGCAGCGTTCCGCTCGACCCTCGAGGAAGTGCTGGAAGCGGACTTGATCCTCCATGTCGTCGATGCATCGAGTGAGCATTATTTGAATCAGATGCAGACGACGAACGATGTTCTCGATGAACTCGGTGCCGGTGACATCCCGCAGCTCGAAGTCTACAACAAGAAGGACCAGCTGAACCGTTTGTTTACAGGCGGGAAACTGTTGATCTCTGCACTTGATCCGCAGGACATCGAGCGTTTGATTGAAGAGATCGAACGTTCAATCAGTGAGATCCTCGAGTATCTCGAGATCCGCATCCCGGTTGATGGTTTTGCTCATTACAATCCGGCAAAGGAAGTCATGATGAACTTGAAGGAATCGTTTGAAGAAGATGGTTCTGTCATTCTTAAAGGTTACTTGCGTAAAGATACGCGTCTATACGCGACATTGAAACAATACGAGGTGTAAACATGTTTTCAGAATTAACCCATTACGAAACGCTTCGTCCGCTCATTGACCGGGCGGAGGAACAGATCGCTCCGTACGTCAAGAAGGCGCAAGAGGTCGCGGAATATAATCAATTCCGTGTCCTCGATGCGTTCCGGCGTCACAAGGTCAGTGATTTTCATTTCATGCCGTCAACAGGCTATGGCTACAACGATGAAGGACGCGATACGCTCGAACGCATCTATGCCGACGTCTTCGGTGCGGAAGCCGGTCTTTGTCGTCCACAAATCATCAGCGGCACCCACGCAATCGGTATCGCGTTGTTCGGTTTATTGTTGCCGGGCGATGAACTGCTCTATATCACAGGAAAACCATACGATACGCTCGAAGAGATCGTCGGAATTCGTGGTGATGGACGCGGTTCATTAAAGGAATTGGGCGTCCACTATGATGTCGTCGAGATGAAAAACGCCGAGACGATCGACGTACCGGTCGTTCTCGAACGGATCACACCGCAGACGAAGGTAGTCGGGATACAGCGTTCAAAAGGGTACGCGACGCGACGCAGTCTGCCGGTTAATGAAATCGGTGAAGCAATCGCCGCCATCAAAGCCGTCCATCCGCACGTACTGATCTTCGTCGATAACTGCTACGGTGAATTCGTCGAGACGATCGAACCGACGCACGTCGGGGCAGACTTGATGGCAGGGTCGTTGATCAAGAACCCAGGTGGTGGTCTTGCGAAGACTGGCGGTTATCTCGTCGGTCGAACGGACTTGATCGAACGGGCATCGTTCCGGATGACGACGCCAGGGATTGGCGCCGAAGCCGGTCCATCGTTATCCGCACTTCCGGATATGTATCAAGGTTTCTATATGGCACCACATACGGTTAGCCAAGCGTTGATGGGTGCGATGTTCACGTCAAGCATGCTCGGTCAGTTCGGCTTTGACACGGCACCGCACCATACGGCAGAACGGACGGATTTGATTCAATCGGTCTCGTTCCATGCGCCGGAGCCGATGATTGCTTTCTGTCAGGCGATCCAAGCTGCTTCACCCGTCAATGCACATGCGTTACCAATTCCGGATTATATGCCGGGATATGCGGACGATGTCATCATGGCAGCAGGAACGTTCGTACAAGGCTCATCGATCGAGTTGTCAGCGGATGGTCCGATCCGTGCACCCTATACTGCATACGTCCAAGGTGGTTTAACGTATAGCCACGTCAAGATCGCGATCATCTCAGCCGTCAATCACTTGATGGAAAAACAATTAATTCCAGAAAAAAACGTTTAATACTAGCATATCTCGTGAAAACGACCTCTGAACGACTTCGAGTAAAGTGATTAAAAAAGTTGTGTTAACTTTTCTTACATCGCTTGACAAGTTGCCTGACAGAGGTTTATTCTCATGGAGTAAGGAAAAAGGAGGAACCACATGGCAGACTCATCACGCCAGTCCAAGCCACTATTTCCCATCGGAGTCGTTCAAGAGTTGACCGCGTTATCTGCCCGCCAGATCCGATATTACGAAGAACAGGGACTAATTAAGCCGGAGCGGACAGAGACGAAGCGTCGCCTCTATTCGTTCAACGATGTCGATCGCCTGTTGTCGATTAAGGAATACCTGGATCAGGGACTGAATATCGCAGGGATCAAATTGATTTTCGAAAACGATCTCGTCAAACGCGAACGCGTTGCGGAGAGCGTCGTCGAGACGCGTCCGGAACTATCTGACGGCGAATTGTATAAACTCCTGAAAAATGAATTGAAGGAAGCAGGACGACATGGAAAGACGTCGCTCATCCAAGGTGAGCTTGGGCGTTTCTTCAAGTAAGGACCTGTAACCATATAAAAACGAATCGGAGAGGGGATTTGTCACATGACACGTCGCAACATTACACGAGAAGACATTTTGAAAATCGCTAAAGCTGAGGATGTACGCTTCATTCGCTTACAGTTCACAGATATCCTCGGAACGATCAAGAACGTTGAAATTCCAGTAAGCCAATTGGAAAAAGCACTTGATAACAAAATGATGTTCGATGGTTCATCGATCGAAGGATTCGTCCGGATCGAAGAATCAGATATGTATCTCTTCCCAGACTTAAACACATGGGTCGTCTTCCCATGGACAGAGGATGGAACAGGGAAAGTTGCACGTTTAATCTGTGACATCCATAATCCGGATGGCTCGCCGTTCGCAGGAGACCCACGTGGTCAGCTCAAACGGGTACTTAAAGAGATGGAAGAACTCGGTTTCACATCATTCAACGTTGGACCAGAGCCAGAATTCTTCCTCTTCAAGAAAGATGAAAAAGGTCGTCCGACACTTGAATTGAACGACCAAGGTGGATACTTCGACCTCGCACCAGTCGATCTTGGTGAAAATTGCCGTAAAGAAATCGTCATCGAGCTCGAGAACATGGGCTTTGAAATCGAAGCATCACACCACGAAGTCGCTCCAGGTCAGCACGAAATCGACTTCAAATATGCGGATGCGATCACGACAGCGGATAACATCCAAACGTTCAAACTTGTTGTCAAGACGATCGCGGCGAAGCACAACTTGCACGCGACATTCATGCCAAAACCACTCTTCGGAGTCAACGGATCAGGAATGCACGCGAACATGTCGCTTTTCAAAGGCAACGAGAACGTCTTCTTCGATGAAGGCAACGAAGAAATGCAATTGTCGGATGATGCACGTGCCTTCACAGCAGGTATCCTCAAACACGCACGTGCCTTCACAGCGGTTTGTAACCCGACAGTCAACTCATACAAACGTCTTGTTCCTGGCTACGAAGCGCCTTGCTACGTCGCATGGTCAGCCCGTAACCGTTCACCACTCGTCCGTGTTCCTGCAGCACGTGGACTCTCGACTCGTATCGAAGTTCGTTCAGTCGATCCAGCAGCGAATCCGTACCTCGCGCTTGCGACATTGCTCGCTTCAGGTCTCGACGGAATCAAGAACAACTTGAAAGCACCGGCTCCAATCGACCGTAACATCTACGTCATGGACAAACCGGAACGCGTTGCGAACGGAATCGATGATCTTCCATCAACACTCAGCCACGCACTCGAAGTCTTGAAAGCGGATGACGTCGTCATGCACGCTCTCGGCGATCACATCGCAGAGCACTTCGTTGAATTGAAAGAAATCGAATGGGATATGTTCCGGACGCAAGTCACGGAATGGGAACGCGATCAGTACATGGTCTTGTTCTAATCCAACTCAAGCACTTCTGGACTTTTGTCTGGAAGTGCTTTTTTCATGTCGTCGACAGGGATTGAGTCAAGGATATGGAAAGATACAAGAGTACAAAGAAAGGGAGACGATACATCATGAAAAAAGGATATGAAGGCAAAGAGATCACGGTCTATTTTGATTCGGAAGTCTGCATTCATTCCGGTCATTGTGTACGAAGTCTACCGACCGTCTTTGATGTCAAACGGCGTCCTTGGATTGAAGCGGACGGGGCGCCGGTGGAAGACGTCATGCGCGTCGTCGATGGTTGTCCAAGCGGCGCCTTATCTTACGAACGGAGGGAAGCAAATGGAGCTGAAACGAGCGGAACGTAAAATCGAAGCCCATCAGGAAGGTGAAGTGATTGGAGAAATCACTTACAGCGATACGAACAACGGCATGTGGATCATTGATCACACGTATGTTGATCCCGCGCACCGGAACCAACAGATCGGGGAACAACTCGTTGCCGAGATCGTCAACTGGGCCCGAAAAGCAAACGTCAAACTGTTGCCGTTATGTCCGTTTGCGAAAAAAGAGTTTGAGCGTACTCCGGAATATGCTGAAATATCTTCAAATATGTAATTAGTTTCCACGGATGAATCTAAGTTGAGTGTCGAACTATTTACGTCTCTTTCGTTAGACTAAGCGGTATGCGAAAGAGACGTCTTTTGATGACTAAAAAGACTAAGCGATCTAAACGTTGTTACACTAATCATTAAATCAATTGTGCTATTTCGAAATAATCGTGAGATTGATGTCAATGAAGAGACGATAAAACTTCGAAAGAAGATGTTGGTTGTTTATATGAAATACCTTTGATATTTCAATGTTCGACGCAATAAACTTTATCCAATCGTAACGATGATTAATGAAACGACATCACGTGTGTATATGGATGAAGATGAAAAAGTAAAAAGACGCTCGTAAGCGCCTTTATATCGTATCATTCTTCGATTAATTGAAAACTTAAGATAACTAGTGAGTCTGAAATAGGTTCTTGAGGTGAGGCGAGATTACTTCTCAACAAGGTGAGAGTATCGTGGTCTACAACTTTACGTGGTGTTTTTACTACGGTAGATCCAAAGTTAACTCTATCTGTAGCACTTCTAAATGTAAAAGATACAAAATAGTTATACACTATAGTCCCTCCAATATTGTTATGTATTAGCTTGATAAGAATAACTGATTACATTATATCTCAAAAATGTAAAAATAAAAACTTTTTGTGATTGTTTCATTCTCAGAATAAATATATGGATTTGCATATTTGTGATATCAGACTTTCTTTTTCTGAGAAACAACCATCACGCCAAAATAGATTACAACGTACAGTATGACAAGTCCTTGTTTTAACATGTAGGATACGTCTATTTGATTCACAAGTAGAAAACTAGCGCACAATAAAATCAGAAAGGATAACGGCCACTTTTTAGGCATATTAGAACCTCCTTTACTATTCATTTATTTCCATTTTAAAAATAGCATAAGATGGATATCAAATCGTACTACATAAAAAAAGGAATAGTAGATTAGTTACAGATACAATCGTAGAAACGCCATCGTAACAACACCAGTCACGACCGTCCAAGAAAGACTTTTACTAAAAATCGCGACTGCCATCGTCGGTAGGGCGGCGAAGACATGAAGCGTCGAAATCGTTGGGAACGCGTCGTCTTGCGCGATAAGTAGATTTTGAAAAAATAACGCACCGAGTAAGCAAACCGGAATGAAGGAGAGCCATTCCGTTACAAGGCGCGGTAACGTCAGTCCATGAAGGACGAGAAACGGTAAGATACGTGGAATCCAAGTGACGAGTCCACAAGCTAAAAAGAGACCGATTAATTCTGGGCGGATTTCCATCGTGTGATCACGACTCCTATACTAGCGCCACCGAGTGTCGCGCAAAGAACGGCGACTTCCGCAGAAAAGTAGCGCATGGTGATGTAAAGCAAAAGTAAGACGATCAATAAGAGGCAACTATTCACGGCAATACGGGTACGTTCTCCTTCAAATTGTAAGTACAATAAACCGATGAACATCGCCGTCAGAGCAAAGTCGAGACCGAAGCGCTCGGGATCAGGAAACCAGCTACCGACAAGTGCACCGAGAACGGTTGCGATAATCCAGCTAAGATACGCGGTCAGATTTAAGCCATGCATGAAGGACGGTGAGATCTTCCCTTTTTGCGCAGTATTCATTGCGACAGCGAACGATTCATCTGTCAGTAACGTCCCGGTACCGAGTCGGTCACGAAGGTGGCGTGTCTCGACGTGCGGAGCGAGCGTCAGACTCATTAACAAATGCCTGAGATTGACGATGAATGTCGTCAGAATGATGGCAGAGGCGGGACTATTCAACAGCAAGAGACTCGTGATGATGAATTGAGCGGCGCCGGCATAGATGAAGACGGACATGAATCCGACTTCAAGAGGGGATAAGCCGGAGGCACGACCGACGATCCCTGCGGAAAAGCCGATGCCGATATAGCCAAGGACGGTGGGTAGACAGGCGCGGACACCTGCTTGAAAGGCTGATGACATTCGATTCCTCCTCTTTTTTAAGAGCATAGCATTCGTGCGGTATATCGTCACCAACTGGTCAATATTTTCATCATTTTTTTCGACATACTCGACTTGATTTGGTGGTAAAGAGTAAGTGGTACGGCAAAATCAGTTAGGTAAAGGAGCGTTTTTCATGCACAAATTAATGAAAGATTCAAACCGGTTCGTTTCAGACATGGTCGACGGACTCGTACTTGCTCACCCTGATTTGTATAAAAAAGTCGAAGGTGTTAACGTCGTTGCGCGGAAAGTACCACTGGACGGAAAAGTCGGTCTTGTCTCTGGTGGGGGAAGCGGTCACGAACCGGCACACGCTGGATTCGTCGGGGACGGTATGCTTGCTGCGGCTGTTTGTGGGGAAGTGTTCACTTCACCGACACCCGACATGGTGCTTGAAGGGATTAAGGCTGCGCATGGTGGAAAAGGTGTCCTACTCGTCGTCAAGAACTATTCAGGTGACGTCATGAACTTCGATATGGCGAAGGAACTTGCTGAACTCGAGGATATCGAAGTCGATACGGTCGTCGTCAATGATGACATCGCGATCAAAAAGGAAGAGGATCGTCGTGGGGTCGCGGGAACTGTCTTCGTCCATAAGATTGCCGGTGCTGCAGCGGCAGAAGGAAAATCACTAAGTGAAGTCAAAGCAGTTGCGGAAAAAGTCATCAAGGGCGTTCGTTCGATCGGAATGGCACTCTCACCATGTTACATGCCGGAGAGCGGCAAGCCAGGCTTTGAGTTGCATGATGACGAGATGGAGATCGGAATCGGGATCCACGGTGAAAAAGGACTTGAACGAAAAGCAGTCGCTTCCGTTGATGCGATCGTCAAAGAGTTGCTCGATCGTTTGACGAAAGAAGTACCAGACAAAAAAGTCGCCGTCATGGTGAATGGGATGGGCGGAACACCAGAATCCGAACTGTACATCACGTATAAATATGTCGCGGAAGAACTTGAGGCGCATGGTTACGAGATTGCCCGCTCATTCGTTGGAAACTATATGACATCGCTTGAGATGCACGGGTTCTCAATCACGCTCTTACCAGTGGATGATGAACTGCTCGGATATCTCGATGCAGAAACGAAAGCGATTGGATTCTAATTCAAATAAACGGGGTGTAAAAACATGAAGTTGACGACGGAACAGTTGCAAAGCGCGCTCCTCAAAGCAGCGGAACAGATCGAACAGCATAAGGATGAATTGACGGACCTTGACCGGGAAATTGGTGATGGAGATCATGGAATTAACATGTCGCGTGGCTTCCAAGCAGTCCAGAAGACGCTAGAAGAACACGGCGAATATGAGGATTTAGGAGCTTTATCCAAAGAAGTCGGGATGACGCTGATCAAAACGATTGGTGGGGCATCCGGTCCTTTATACGGGACAGCATTCGTTAAGTTCGCCGGTGCATTCAAAGGGAAAACAGAAGTCGAAGGTGCAGAGCTTGCAGACGCTTTCCGCGAAGCGACGGAAGGGATCAAGTCGCGCGGAAAGTCAGAATTCGGTCAAAAGACGATGGTCGATATCTGGACACCGTTCCAAGAAGCGCTCTCGCAAGAAGGGGACTTGAAAGCGGCAATCGATCAAGCACTTGCTGATACAAAAGCGCGTATCGCAACGAAAGGGCGCGCGTCCTACTTCGGTGAAGCGACGGAAGGCGTCCAGGACCCAGGTAGTTTATCGAGTGCTTTGCTACTCGGCGAAATCGCGGAGGTGCTTCATGGTTAATCTTGTACTCGTTTCTCATAGTGAAAAACTCGCGGCTGGGCTGAAAGAACTGTTGGCAGAGATGGCACCGGATACGCCAGTCTTAGTAGCAGCCGGTCTTGAAGATGGTAGCATTGGAACAGACGCGACACGAATCGAAGAAACACTGAATACACTAGACGACGATGGAGTCGTCTTAACGGATATCGGTTCTGCGACGATGAATACGGAATTAGCACTTGAATTATACAGTGGCGAACGGACGGTACGTTTTATCGACGCACCACTCGTCGAAGGTGCTTTTCTAGCAGCTGTTTTAAGTGGACAGTCGAAATCCGTCGATGAGATTGAAGACGGATTAAAAAATGAGTTTGGCAAATAAGTAATAAATCCCCCATCGCGAATAGGCGAGGGGGATTTATTTCAATTACTTTTATTCATATTAAAACTTGGTAGAGAGTCTCATGAATCAAAACGACTGGAGCCATTTTTCTAACCACTCTCTAGGCAAATGAATTGTAGCTAAATCAATGGTCTGTAATTCATTTAGAGTATAACTGTTAGCAAGATACATATCCCATTGTGCATCGATATCGTTTGCTACTTCAGTCGCTTGTTCACTTAATGGATAAGTTCCACGTCCGTCAGTTGCAAGATGATAGTAATCATTATGGTAGACGTCAATCATATACCGGTAACACCAATCTGCCAATTCTTCATGTGTGATGTTGCCTTCTAGTGCGGCCAAAATGTGCTCTTTTAGCTGTTGATCAGAATAAATGGTATTCATGAGGCACCTCACGCTATATTTTCTATAAGATATCAAAAACCCGGTCCCTCTGTAAAAGGGATCGGGTTATTAATTAACTTATTTCGATGGTTTAAAGACCATTGTCGCTTCCACTGCTTTTTGCCATCCAGCATAGCGTTGTTCACGATCGTCTTCTTTCATCTCTGGTTTAAACTGATGATCGAGCTTCCATTGTTGTTTGATTTCCGCTTTATCTTTCCAGTAACCAACAGCTAATCCAGCAAGATATGCTGCACCGAGTGCAGTCGTTTCGTTGATTTCTGGACGATCGACAGGAACGCCGAGGATGTCCGATTGGAACTGCATCAAGAAGTTATTGGCTACAGCACCACCGTCGACACGAAGTGTTTTCAGTTCGATTCCAGAATCTTGTTCCATCGCTGTCAACACGTCGCGTGTTTGATAAGCGAGTGATTCAAGCGTTGCCCGAACGAAGTGCTCTTTATCTGTTCCGCGTGTTAATCCGAAGATCGCCCCACGAACATCTGAATCCCAATACGGTGCACCAAGACCGACAAAAGCAGGAACGACGTAAACACCGTCTGTTGAATCGACTTTCGTTGCATAGCCTTCTGAATCTTTCGCGTGTTTCAACATACGGAGTCCATCACGGAGCCACTGGATCGCAGAACCGGCGACGAAGATAGAACCCTCAAGCGCATATTCGACTTTTCCATCAACGCCCCAAGCAATTGTCGTCAGGAGTCCGTGGTCAGAAGAAACGGCTTTCTCACCCGTATTCATGAGCATGAAACAACCTGTTCCGTATGTGTTCTTTCCTTCACCCGCTTCGAAGCATGTTTGACCGAAGAGTGCAGCTTGTTGGTCACCAGCGATCCCAGCGATTGGCACTTCGTAACCGAAGAAGTGATACGGTACTGTTTTATCGTAGACTTCACTCGATTGACGAACTTCTGGCAACATTGATGCAGGAACACCGAGGATATCGAGCAACTCTTCATCCCATTTTTGCTCATAGATGTTATACATCAATGTTCGTGAAGCGTTCGTGTAATCCGTGATATGCGTTTTTCCACCAGACAGTTTCCAAACGAGCCACGTATCGATCGTACCGAAGAGTAATTCACCGTTCTCTGCTTGCTCACGTGCGCCTTCGACATTGTCGAGAATCCATTTGACTTTCGTACCAGAGAAGTAGGCATCAATCAAAAGTCCTGTTTTATCACGGAACTTCTGATTCAAACCTTGTTCTTTTAAGTCGTCACAGATACCAGACGTTTGACGTGATTGCCAAACGAGCGCGTGATAAACCGGTTTACCTGTTTCTTTGTTCCAGACCACTGTCGTTTCACGTTGGTTTGTGATTCCGATTCCGGCGATTTGCTCAGGTTTGATATCTGCTGTTCCGAGTGCTTCAGCCATAACAGCAAGAATCGAACCCCAGATTTCGTTTGCATCGTGCTCGACCCAGCCTGGTTGCGGGAAGTATTGCTTGAATTCCCGTTGTGCCGAGTTGACGATTTTCCCGTCGTGATCGAAGATGATCGCACGTGAGCTTGTCGTACCTTGGTCGAGTGCTAGGATATACTTGTTTTCCATTTCGAAATCCCCCTTGAGCGGTATGTGTTTGTGAAACGTGATCTTAGTAGATCAATTGATAGATGAACACGGCAAGCGCTCCGCCGATGATTGGACCAACAACTGGAATCCATGAGTAGCCCCAGTCAGATGACCCTTTATTCGGAATCGGTAAGATAGCATGTGCGATACGCGGTCCAAGGTCACGGGCCGGGTTGATGGCATATCCTGTTGTACCACCAAGTGATAGACCGATGACGACGACGAGTAAACCGACGATAAGTGGTTTTAAGCCGTCACCGAATGTCGTTAAACCGAGCGCCAAGATACCGAAGACGAGAACGAATGTCCCGATGATTTCAGAAATCAAGTTCGACGGCGTATGGCGAATCGCTGGACCTGTTGCGAACACACCGAGTTTTGCAGCTTGATCATCAGTCGCTTCAAAATGTTTCATGTAATGAAGCCAAACGAGAATGGCGCCGATGAAAGCTCCGACAAGTTGTCCGGCAATATAGACAGGAACGTCTGCCCACGGTAAATCAGAGTTTAAAGCAAGTGCAATTGTTAAAGCAGGGTTCAAGTGCGCTCCACTCTCAGCAGCGACGAATGCTCCTGTCATGACAGCAAGACCCCAAGCGAACGTGATGACAATCCATCCGCTGTTTTCGGACTTCGTCTTTCTCAAGACGACACCGGCGACGACACCATCCCCGAGCAGAATGAGGATCATCGTACCGATCATTTCTAGTACAAAGTTATTCATGCAAAAACCCTCCCTTTGGATTAAAGCAAATAATGGTCTTTCTACTTTAAATTACTCCGATTTGATAACGTTTTCAATACATATAATTGAAATATAGGAATGGAAATTTTTTATTTTAATGTTTAAAGATACGAAAAATTGGATATGAAAACACCTCGTCTTGCCTGCAAGCAAGCAAAAGAGGTGTTAACGACGACGCTTTTTTCTTTTTTTAGGTCGAAACCAACTACTGGAATAATCTAGTAGGATATGAATTGTACTCGCCACCATGATACCAATGACAAAAGCGGGTAGGGAAGCGAACCAGGAATCGATGGTCTCTGACGCGATGACTTGAAAATACAAGCTGAGAAATAATAAGGGAATCACAAGTGCAGCACTATAAAGGAGTCGAATGACATCCCCAATGATCAATCCGTGTGACCAGATCGAGCGGTGGGGCATGATCTTCACATAAGGCATCCACAGGACTCGAAATGGTCCAAAGCGATAATACGGTTCTGACTTTAAATCGAGGTCAGGTGACAACCAAAGCGTACCGACAGCGATACCGATGGCAGTCGGTAACCAATCGGTTTGTTGCGTTGCGACCGAATACGCAACGTAACCCGTCAGTGCGACGGTATTGACGGTATCATGTACATTTCCTGAAGGCATGAAAAAAGACCAGTCGTAACTGGTCCCTCCGTCAATGAATCGTCCGATACACGCCGATTACCTTACCAAGAATGGAGACATTATCGAAATACATCGGATCCATCGAGTCATTTTCTGGTTGTAGACGTACCTGTTGATCTTCTAAGAAGAACCGTTTCACCGTCGCTTCGCTATCTTCGGTCATAGCTACGACGATTTCTCCGTTTTCTGCTGTGTTTTGTTGGCGTACGATGACACGATCGCCGTCAAGAATACCTGCGTTAATCATTGATTCCCCATCGATCGTCAACATGAAGACCGTTTCGTTTCCTACATAATGTGCAGGAAGCGGGAATTGTTCTTCGATGTTTTCAATCGCTGTAATCGGAAGACCAGCTGTGACTTTCCCGATGACGGGAACATGAACGATGGCTTCCGTGATTTCTTCAGGCTTATCAAGCAATATCTCAATCGCACGTGGTTTCGTCGGGTCACGGCGAATCATTCCCCGTTTCTCGAGTCGATCCAAATGACCGTGTACCGTCGAGCTAGACGCGAGTCCGACTGCTTCTCCGATTTCACGAACTGATGGTGGATACCCCTTCAGTTTCACTTCAGAGACGATGTAGTCGAGAATCTCTTGTTGGCGCTTAGACATTTTCCGCATACGAATTGCCACCTCTTTCTGGATTGAATTTTGAAATGTAAGAATATATGTTTCTAAATTCACTATAACATAGAACAAATGAGCGTACAAACAATTGTTCGACATTTTGTGTTGACCGAACACAGGTTCTGTGTTTATTATGAGTTATGCGAACAATTGTTCCGCGAACGTTTATTCTAACTCATTCATTTCATATTTGGAGGGATTCATGATGATTCATACGATTCGTACTCATGCTTTTTCTATTCTCTTCTATGCATTAAGTATTGCCTTCGTGATCTTTTTACTCACACCACGCCCAGATGAAAAAGTAGCGCAATTGATGACGGCTTCCGTTACGGTCGATGAGAACGCTACAGTCGAACAAATTGCTGAAGTCTACAATGACGGTTCGATGTCAGATGAGGAATACGTCAACTGGTTGATCAAAAATAATGATGTTGAGACAAAACATGTCATCTCAAAAAGCAAAATCGTTGTACCAATCGCACAACAATGACAAAATGGAAAAGTTGTGAAAGAACGAACAGGGATGTGAGGTACGATGAAGGTCGTGATTTATTGTCGAGTATCGACCGAAAAAGAAGCACAAGATAGTTCGATTGAACGCCAACGGATGGAGCTTTCGAAGGTTGCTTCTCAAAAGGGATTTGATGTCGTGGACATCGTCTCTGAAAAAGAGAGTGGATATGATGTTGATCGGGAAGGGATGCTAACAGTTCTTGATTATGTGACACGCAATACGGTAGATGCGGTCCTGGTGACAGATGATACACGGATTGGTCGAGGGAATGCAAAAATCGCTATTTTGCATACATTCAAAAAACATGGGGTCCGCTTGATGACGCTTGATTCAGATGGAGAATATCAACTTGCGGATGCAGAAGCGATGGTCCTTGAGATCGTCTCACTCGTGGAAGAATACCAACGGAAACTGCATAATGCAAAAATCGCCCGTGGCATGCGGCGAGCAGTCGAACAAGGTTTTCGCCCGGAACGAAATCTCAATCGTCAAGGAGAGAACGCAGGACGTAGTCGAAAAGACGTACCGATCGAAGAAATTGTACGTCTTCGAGAACTCGGATTGACGTTTTCTGATATCGCCATCACCTTGCGGGGGATGGGGCATGATATTTCAAAAGCAACGGTCAATCGTCGATATCTTGAATACCGCGAACTGACACCTAGCCCGGAATGAGAAGCAAGTAACCCGTCGACTGACGCGGTTAACTTGCTTTTTTTTATAAGCTCTTTTACAGTAAGAATACAATTGAACAACTCAAGTTTGAGTCATAAAGAAAGAGGGATTCCATGTTATCACAAGAACAATTAGATCGAATCAATGCATTAGCGAATAAATCAAAAGTTGAGCCGTTATCGGAAGCGGAAACGGCAGAGCAAAAAGAATTACGTGCAGCGTATCTCGCAGCATTCCGTGGATCGTTCAAAAACCAACTCATGGGTATGAAAATCGTCGATGAAGAGGGAACGGACGTAACACCTGAGAAATTGAAACAAGCACAAGAAGAAGAACGGAATAAACAATAATCGTTCGTTTCTTTTATAGAAGAAAGAGGTCTCGCGTCAAGCGGACCTCTTTTTTGTTTAGAGCGAGTATCTTTTTTGTTTAGAGCGAGTATCTTTTTTGTTTAGAGTGAGTAGGTGAGGAAACATTGTACGATAGCAATACATCTTAATAGAGGACATTCATCGATTCAGACATCCTGTATGAGTCGATAGAACGGCTATAGATAGCGCATTCATTTTAATGTGACATACTATTTAGAAAAGTTGTATCACATTTAAGAGTATGCTAAAATGAGTAGGAATTTGTGAAAAAGAGAGAGGATGATTGTTTTGACGAACATGACGACAGTAGAACAATTAGCAATTAATACGATTCGTACCTTATCGATTGATGCCGTACAAAAGGCGAACTCGGGTCACCCAGGTATGCCAATGGGAGCAGCGCCGATGGCATTCTCGCTTTGGGCGGATCATATGAACCACAACCCTAAAAATCCAGAATGGTTCAACCGCGACCGTTTTGTACTTTCAGCCGGACACGGTTCGATGCTTCTCTACTCACTCCTCCACCTATCGGGATATGATCTATCGATGGATGATCTTAAATCATTCCGTCAATGGGGATCAAAAACACCAGGTCACCCGGAATACCGTCACACGGCTGGTGTAGATGCGACAACGGGTCCACTTGGTCAAGGGATCGCGATGGCAGTTGGTATGGCGATGGCAGAACGTCATCTTGAAGCAAAATACAACCGTGACGATCTCAACGTCGTTGATCACTTCACATACGGAATTTGTGGAGATGGAGACTTAATGGAAGGTGTCTCAGCTGAAGCGGCTTCACTCGCAGGTCACCTTGGTCTTGGTAAATTGGTCGTATTGTATGATTCAAACGATATTTCACTTGATGGCGATCTCGATAAATCATTCTCTGAAAACGTCCAGAAACGCTTCGAAGCTTACAACTGGCAAGTCATTCGTGTAGAAGACGGAACGGATATCGATTCGATTTCGAAAGCAATCGCGGCGGCACAAGCAGAGACGACAAAACCGACATTGATTGAAGTCAAAACAGTCATCGGTTTCGGTTCACCGAACAAATCAGGGAAGTCGGCTTCTCACGGTGCACCACTTGGTGAAGCAGAAATCAAATTGACGAAAGCAAGCTACATTTGGGATCACGAAGAGTTCTACGTTCCTGAAGAAGTCAAATCATTGTTTGACGAGCGGGTCGTCCAACGTGGTGCTTCTGCAGAAGACGCATGGAACGAGACGATGAAACAATACGAAGCAGCGCACCCAGAATTGCATGCTGAACTCGTTCGCGCAATCGCAAACGAATTGCCAAGCAACTGGGAAGCAGACCTTCCGACATACGACTTGTCGTCGAAAAAAGCAACGCGTCAAACAAGCGGTGAAGTCTTGAATGGTCTCGCGAAGAACGTTCCGACATTGTTCGGTGGTTCAGCTGACCTTGCAGGATCAAACAACACGATGCTCAAAGGCGAAGCAGACTTCGATATCGACCCAAGCGGTCGTAATATCTGGTTCGGTGTACGTGAATTCGCAATGGCAGCAGCTGTCAACGGTATGGCACTTCACGGCGGCGTCATCCCTTACGGTGCAACATTCTTCGTCTTCTCGGATTACCTCCGTCCAGCTGTTCGTTTAGCAGCATTAATGGGACTTCCATCAATCTTCGTCTTGACGCACGACTCGATCGCTGTCGGTGAAGATGGTCCAACACACGAGCCAGTCGAACACTTGATGAGCTTCCGTGCAATGCCGAACGTCACGATCTACCGTCCAGCAGACGGAAAAGAGACGATCGCAGCATGGAAAACAGCAGTTCAAGCAAAAGATAAACCGACACTCCTCGTCTTGACACGTCAAGGTCTTCCTGAACTTGAAGGTACGACGACAGAAGGTGCTGAAAAAGGTGGTTATGTCATCGCTGGTGACGTTACGAAAGCTGATACACTCTTGCTCGGTACTGGTTCAGAAGTTCACCTTCTTGTCGAAGCACAAAAAGAACTTGGTGAATCAGCAGCTGTCGTTTCACTTCCATCATGGGAAGTATTCGAAGCACAATCAGCAGAGTACAAAGAATCGGTTCTTCCAAAACACATCACGAAACGTGTAGCAATCGAAGCAGGGGCTTCACTCGGTTGGTACAAATATGTAGGTACAGAAGGACAAGTCATCGGAATCGATCGTTTCGGCGCATCTGCTCCTGGAGACTTCCTCTTGAAAGAATACGGCATGTCTGTTGAGAACGTTTTAGCGACTGTCAAGCAACTCGGATAATCATTTCCGGAAAAACGGGTCCGATCTTACGTCGGACTCGTTTTTCATCTATTATCATCTATGCAAACAATTGGAATTATAGTATAGTAAAAAGCGACGTTTTAAGTTAGAGGAGGAAGCAACTTGGCTACATGGATTTGGATTTTAATTGCCCTTCTTTGCTTGGTAGCAGGTGTCGCCCTTGGTTTCTATATCGCTCGTCGATACATGATGAACTACTTGGAGCAAAACCCACCAATCAACGAAGATATGATTAAGACATTGATGATGCAAATGGGTCAAAAGCCATCACAAAAGAAAGTCAACCAAGTGATGCGTTCAATGAGTGGTTCAATGAAATCACCTAAAAAATAAGCTGTACGAAAGGGGACCAAATGGTCTCCTTTTTATTTGCTATTTTTTAGAAAGAGAATTAATCTAAAATGTGAGACTATTTCAAATAATCATAGGATTTAAAAAAAGGGGGGAGACTTGAATGGGAGTCTTCAGGAAACTCGGTTGGTTTTTCCGACGAGAATGGAAAGCGTATAGTCTTGGGGTCATCTGTTTGATTTTTGTGGCAGGGTTAGAACTTATTCCACCAAAGGTCATCGGAACGACAGTCAATGGTCTGAGTGAAGGAAGCTTGACGAAGAATGATTTGATTCGTCTAGCTGGTACATTGTTACTCATCGGGGTCGCGACGTATTTCATTCGTTATTTTTGGCGTTTTCACATTTTCGGTGCATCGATTCGCCTCGGGCGATTATTACGCAGTCAACTGTATGGTCATTTTTCAGATTTGGATCAATCGTTCTATAAGAAATATCGCAGCGGAGATTTGATGGCACATGCGACAAACGATGTACAAGCTGTTTCGATGACAGCGGGGGCTGGCATTCTAACGCTCGTCGACTCGGTGACGATGGGGAGCTTTGTCATCATCACGATGGTCACGACGATCAGCTGGAAATTAACACTCGTGTCACTTTTGCCAATGCCACTGATGGTCTATTTGACGTCACGCTACGGTAAGATGTTACATTCCCGTTTTCATGACGCGCAAGAAGCGTTCTCTGATTTGAACGATAAGGTCGCGGAGAGCATCAGTGGTGTCCGTGTCTTAAAAGCAACAGGGGAAGTCGAATCCGACGTGCAGACGTTTACCGATCTGTCTGATGACGTCGTTCAAAAGAATCGTCGTGTGGCGAAAATTGATGCTCTGTTTGATCCGACGATTTTTGGATTAGTCGGTCTATCGTATATCATTGCGGTCGGCTATGGCGCCTACTTGTTACGACAAGGCGAAATCCGGATTGGTGATATCGTTTCCTTCACTACATATCTTGGTTTATTGACGTGGCCAATGCTCGCCTTCGGTTGGTTGTTCAACATCGTTGAACGGGGTCGTGCTTCCTATGACCGGATCGAACGGATGCTTGCGATCGAACCAGAAATTAAAGATGCGAAGGAAGCAGCAACGAGTGTCTCATCATCAGAACTTCATGTCGGGATTAAACGATTCATCTATGACACGCAACCGGTCCTTCAAGAGATCGATGTGACGTTGAAGCCCGGTAAATCGCTCGGAATCGTCGGGAAGACGGGTGCCGGGAAATCGACATTCGTTCGTTTGTTATCGCGTGAATATGACGTTAAACAAGGCGCCATCACGATTGGTGGACGAGACATCAAACAATTGACGCGTGACACCGTCCGTCGTCAAGTAGCGATCGTTCCACAGGATCATTTCTTATTCTCCGCGTCGATTGCCGATAATATCGCCTTTGCAAAACCGGATGCATCAATGGAAGACATCATGGAAGCGGCACGTATTGCAGCAGTCCATGAGGATATTCTTGGATTTAAGGAAGGGTACGCGACGATGGTCGGGGAGCGTGGGGTGACGTTATCTGGCGGTCAAAAACAACGGATCTCGATTGCCCGAGCATTATTAGCGGATTGTCCGATTTTAGTACTCGATGATGCCTTGTCTGCGGTCGATGCGAAAACCGAAGAAGCGATCATCCACCACTTCCGTACGGCGGATCACGATCAAGCGCAAATCATCGTTGCCCACCGATTATCGGCTGTGTCGCATACCGATGAGATCATCGTCCTTGAAGACGGTCGGATCATCGAGCGAGGAACACATGAGCAATTACTCGCTCATGACGGTTGGTATAAAGAGACGTACGATCGCCAGCAACTAGAATCACTCGTTGAACAAGGAGGGCGTTCTGAATGAATCATGATATCAATGAAAAAGCCGTCCTGAAACGATTGCTTGATTTCGTCAAACCGTTCAAAAAGCAAGTCAGCATCGCTTTCATCCTGCTGTTCATTACGACAGCGGCAAAACTCGGGGGACCGTATCTCGTCAAGATTTTTATCGATGAATATGTCGCACCGGGTACGTATCCGGTAAAGGAAGTTGCACTTTTGTTTACGGCGTACTTGTTATTGCATACAACAGGGATCATCGTCGATTACTTGCAAGCATTTGAGTTCCAAAAGATTGCCTTACAAGTCATTCAACGCTTGCGTATCGATGTATTCCGACACGTCATGCACTTACGACTCGCTTATTTTGATCGAACGCCTGCTGGGGTACTCGTCTCCCGGATCACGAACGATACGGAAGCGATTAAAGAACTTTACATCGGTGTCTTATCGACATTCGTGCAAAGCGGTGTCCAGTTGATTGGGACATATATCTTCCTCTATCTGTTAGAACCGCGACTCGCGACGATTGCGTTATTGTTGTTACCACTGTTTTATTTCATCATTTGGATTTACCGGAAGTATTCGACGAAGTATTACGCGGAAGTCCGCGATTTACTGTCGAAAATCAATGCCCAACTGAATGAATCGATCAACGGGATGGCGATCATCCAGCAGTTCCGCCAAGAAAAGCGTCTAATGGCAGAATTCGAAGAGACGAACGTCGCCCACCAGAATGGACGTTATAAGAACTTGAAGCTCGATAGCTGGTTACTACGACCCATCATCGAATTGTTACTGGCGATTTCGATTGCGACACTCGTGACGTATTTCGGTGTCTTATCGTTCTCACAAACGGTCCAAGTCGGTGTCGTCTATGCCTTCATCAGCTACATGGAGCGAATTTTCCAACCGGTTCAGCAAATCATGCAACAATTGTCTGAGTTCCAACAAGCTGTCGTCTCGGCAGACCGTGTATTCAAGGTGCTCGATACGGATGAACCGGAACCAACGAAACAGCTCGAAGGGGATGCACGTGTGTCGGAAGGACATATCGTCTTTGAAGATGTTCGCTTTAGTTATGATGGAGAGAAAGATGTTTTGAAAGGAATTTCATTCGAGGCGAAAAAAGGACAGACGATTGCCCTCGTTGGTCATACGGGAAGCGGAAAAAGTTCGATCATCAACATCCTCATGCGATTTTACGCTTACCAATCGGGTCGGATTTTGATCGATGGTCAACCGCTCGAGCAGTTATCGGAGGAAGAACTTCGGAAGCATGTCGGACTCGTCCTGCAGGATTCATTTTTGTTTACGGGTACGGTCGCGGATAACATTCGATTGTTCGACAGTTCGATTTCCTTTGATCGTGTTGAAGCGGCCGCGCAGTTCGTTCAAGCCGACGGATTCATCAATCAACTCGATCAGCAATATGACAGTCCCGTCGCCGAGCGGGGTGCGACATTCTCCGCTGGAGAACGTCAGTTGATTTCCTTCGCACGCACAATGGCACGGGATCCGAAAATCCTGATTCTCGATGAAGCGACAAGTTCGATTGATACGGAAACGGAAGAAAAAGTCCAAGTGGCGCTCGAACGGATGCGCGAGGGTCGGACGACGATTGCCATTGCCCACCGATTATCAACGATTCAAGATGCTGATTTGATTCTTGTATTGCATCAAGGGGAAGTGATCGAGCAAGGTAACCATCAAGAATTGATCGCGCAAGATGGACTGTATAAGAAGATGTATCAACTGCAATCTGGTCATGTCACGGTCTCTTAAAAAAATAGCTATAAAAAAAGCCTGCCAGGCGATCTCGCCCGGCAGGTTGTTTATTTTGATTAGTAGACTGTAACTGTGACGTTTTGGCGACCCCAGTTGAGTGCTTCTTGTTGTGAACCAACGAGAAGATCAAGACGGTTACCTTGGATTGCGCCACCACGGTCGAGTACGATTGCTTCACCAATGCCTTCGATGTGCATACGTGTACCGATTGGATATTGCGAAGAAGCTGCTACGATACGCATACCATTGTACGTGATCGTATTTGTAACGTCATAACCGCTTGCTGTCAACGCACGACCATTGTAGAGTTGGCTACCATTGTTAGATGGGTCGTTCGTGTAAGCACTGACGTTCATCGTCACTTTTGTACCTGATTTTGCAGGTGTTGATTGTTTTGTTGCAGTTGCTGGTTGAGCTGCTGCTTTTGGTGCTGGCTTCGCAGCCGGTTGAGCCGCTGGCTTCGCAGCTGGTTGAGCTGCTGGTGCTTTCGCTACGCTACCGAGTGTTGTATATGCACTGTGTACATAGCGTGTTTTACCGTCGATTGTTGTTTTGATCCATGCACCGACTTTACCTTCTACGTTGACTTTTTCACCTTTGTAGAGGTTACCGACATCTTTCGAGCTTGTCGTTGGTTGTGTGCGGACATTTAATACTGCCGTAGTAACTGTAGCTTTTTTAAAGTCGAATGAGCCTGCTGCAGACGTATACGCGCCATGGACATAACGTTTTTGACCGTTAATGTGTGTTTGGATCCATGCGCCAGAACGTCCTTCGACATTTAATGTTTGACCTTTATATACATTGCCTACGTCTGCTGATGCAGTTGTAGGTGCTGTGCGTACGTTGAGTACTGGTGTATTTACTGTTACCGTTTCTGAGGCAGCCTCTGTCTCTTGGGCAAATCCTACTGATAGAGCTGTTGCTGCAAGACCGGCAGCGAAAACTGCTTTTTTCATTATTGATGTCCTCCTGACATATGCTGTGTTTACTGTTCCTACTTTACACGGCAAATCTGACTTGTGCGTTTACAGGTCAATGTCATTCGAGTTACAAACTAAGCTTGTATGACAAGAAGATTGCAAAAGAAGGGTTTTTGTCATCGGTAGGACATACTAATTATGAAAAATAGACATTTATAGGTCTTTTGACTTACTTTCGATGAAATATTCGAACAATTTAAAAGGAAAAAGACTTAAATATAGAAACTATGTCATCCTTTTATCGTCTAGTGATGAAAAAGTGAAATAGGTGATATGCAGATCAATACTTGACGATCGTCGTCACACCAAACGCTGTCAGATAGGAACGATGGTACAATTCCTGCATCCAATCGTTAGCGGAAAGCTGAAACGTGCCGTGAATCGTTTGGTATGTTCGTTGTTGAATATTGATGTCAATCGGCTCTACTAGTGGAGCGGACGGTAGATGGTCATGCATGCTGTCATTTTGATTTTCAATGTAGAGTAATTCGAGGACATCTCCTTCTTCAATATAACGCTCTAAGTAAATCATGAACTCCCATTGATCAGCACCATCAATCGTATAAAGGTAAGACATCGTGAATCGTCCTTGCTTCAAGGAGACATATTCAAGCGGTTCGACTTCATCTACGTATAATCGAGGAAGATCGTCAGGTACATAAAAGGGACGGGAACTAGATAAGAACGTAAGAGCAGACATAAAGCACCTCCATCAGAAATAAGAAGTCATAAAAAAGTCAGCATTCGCACTCGAATGCTGACTAGATCGTGCATTAGGATAAGAGCGGTTCGTTTGAACCGTGAATGGTGTAGTTTTGGACCGTCCGTGAATATTCTAAAAGTAGGACGTCGAGTTCATGGCTAAGTTGCAAAACACGCGGGGAGGTGAAGCTGGACTGGTCAGCTTGATGATATAATTCGCTACGTTTGGCTTCAATGGCTAACGTCAATAGTTGTTGTGTCGTCATAGCGGTCTCCCTTACATTGGTGTCGTATCCATATTCTAGCAAGTCCATTTACTGGGTGCAACGAGATTTCAGTAAAATTGACGAAATGTAATTTTTTTGTAATTTTGGCGGACACGAATCTTTTGCAACTTTCTATGAGATAATAGGTGCTAAATGCAGAGGAGTTTGGCAAAATAGAGAAGGAACTTCTTCTATAGTAGTAAAGAAAGGGGATGCTCATATGGAGCTCTCATTGTGGTTAGCGTTCGGAGCCGGTTTGTTATCATTCGTCTCTCCGTGTACGTTGCCGCTGTATCCTGTATTTCTCTCCTATATTACAGGAGTGTCGGTCACAGATTTGAAGGAACGAGGGGTACGGGAAAGGCGATCCCTGTTTCACACGTTAGCTTTCCTCGTTGGATTTGCGATGGTCTTCGCTGTGCTCGGACTCTCGACATCCTTGTTCGCAGATGTCTTTATCACATATCGGGATACGTTACGGATGGTCGGGGCACTCGTCATCTTCGTGTTCGGTGTCGTTCTCGTCGGGTTATGGCAACCGACATTCTTGATGCGTGAAAAGAAACTGAATCTTGGGGAACGAAAAGGGGGATACGTCGGAACGGTACTCGTCGGAATCGGTTTTGCGGCTGGTTGGACACCGTGTACAGGTCCGATTCTCGCAGGAGTCATCGGATTAGCTGCGACCAATCCGAGCCAAGGTATGTTCTACATGCTCGCGTACGTCCTTGGGTTCTCGATTCCTTTCTTATTAATGGCATTTTTCGTAGGTCGTTCGCGTCTGTTCGTGCAGTATAGTCTGAAATTAACGAAATTCGGTGGAGCTTTGATGATGGTCTTCGGTGTCATGCTGTATTTTGACGGTCTCAGTAAATTCGCGGCATGGATGAGTGACATCGTCGGATTCACAGGATTTTAATCAAGGAAGTGATCGGATGATTTGGATATCAACTGGGGTAGCGCTCGTCATGGGTTTGCTGATCAGCTTTATTCGCGTGAAGGCATCAGCAAAACCGACGAACGCTAAAAAAATCTTGATCCCACCGTTTGCGATGTCAACGGGAATGCTACAGTTTTTATACCCAGCTTCCCGTCTGACATGGACGGAGGTAGCAGAAGCGTTGCTCATTGGAGCCATCTTCAGTATCTTTTTGATCAAGACATCCAATTTTTATGAAGCGGAAGGGCAGATTTATCTGCAACGTTCGAAAGCGTTTTTCATCGTCTTATTCGGCATCTTATTCATTCGGACGATTGCGAAATTCTTTATCGGAGGGCAAATCGACATCTTCGAGACGGGTGGGATCTTTTATCTCGTCGCCTTCGGTATGATTGCCCCGTGGCGCTTCGCGATGTATCTCAAATTCAAAAAGGTGAAATCGGGCACCGTGTCTGTAGCACATTTACCCCAATAAAAAACCGCTGAAGGTGACTTCGGCGGTTTTTTCGTGCATCCTTCAATTTTGGAAGTATAATGCGTAGTCTCGCCAGTCGATGGCGTGCTCCGTCAAAGCTTTTTTCAAGAATTTATGATCGCGTTTCGGCGTCGCAGAAATATACCCTTTGACGACCAGTTCAGATGTCATCTCTGTCGCCCGTTCCTCGAGTGCGAACTGTCCGATCCGCCCGGCAATCTTGCGGCGTGCGACATCACGAAATGCCGATGGGACCGGCATGACGAGAGCGTTCAATAACTCCATCGTCTCATCCGTCCAAAGGTGTCGTGTCTTGTCGATGTACTCATCTTCCCAGTCCATCATCGATTTACCGTCTTCTTTCGGCAACTTCTTGAGGAACTTCCGGAACATGAAAAACCCGCCGATTGCCATGAGTGTAATCATGATAAAGCCCCAGAGCAGAATCCCGTTCATGAACCATTCCATGCGCGACTCATCCCCCTTTCACATCAAATATAGATTAGCATAAATCAGGTGGACGTGCTATGATGAATGACGGAGAAAGTGAGGCGAAAAAATGCTGCAACCATATGTACAATTGGACGAGACCGGACAGCCCCGTAAAGGTGTCTTACCTGAAACAGCGGACGGTCGGATCGTTGAATTCTATTATGATACAAAGGGTGAGGAGATTACAGTCATCTTCGTCACCGTTCCGGCAGAAGATGCGAGCCGGAAGCGTGCGTTTACGGTCGGGAAAACGTTCAAGACGGTCTCGACACTCGAAGACTTCACATTACTTCACTATGAATGGGCAAATGACCAGATTTTTGCGACACTCGAGATGTTCGCGGATGGGTCGAAACGTCAAATCGACGCTTCGAGATTGCTCGACTATTAAAAAAGAAGGAGATGCGGATTGCCGCGTCTCCTTCTTTTGATATTTAAGAAATATGAAGTCGGATGACCTCGTCATGAAGGTCAACCTGTCCACCGATCGGGAACGTAAACAAAGGACTCGTATGTCCAAAATCGACATTCGCAAGGACCGGAATCTGTTTTAGTGATGGGTAAAGTGAAATCAAGTAGCGCAGATGTTCTTCCGTCATCTTCGTCGCGAGTTGGAACCGTCCGAAGACGAGCCCACGAATTGTCTCCGCGCCTGGTTGCGCCATCAAAGAGGCGAAATCACGGGCGAACGTCGCTGGGTGGACTTCGTAATCGTCTTCAAGGAACAAGATGGTATCCCGCAAATCAGGGAAGTGCGACGTGCCTTGAAGGAGGTTCAAGGTGCAAAGATTTCCACCGATCAGACGACCGCTCGCTTGTCCCGGAGATAAGAGTATCGGTCCTTTGTTCGGTAACGTGATGACATGTCCGCGATCCGAATCCCGCCAATGAATCGACGGCTTGATTGTAACCGGGTCCGTTGCGAATAAGACTTGTTTGAAATAATCAATCGTATAGGCGTCACGATCACGGAAAGCCCGTAACATTGGTCCAGAGTATGTCACTAAACCTGTATTCGTCAAAATGGCGTGACTGAGCGCCGTGATATCAGAGAAGCCACAAAGAATCTTCGGATGCGTCCGAATCAGTTCATAATCGAGTAAATCGACGAGTTCATTCGTACTGAACCCACCGCGAACGCAAAGGATCGCATCGACGTTCGGATCAGCGAACGCGGCGTGGAGATCTGCAACGCGTAACTCGGGATCACTGGAGCCGAACGGATTGACAGCACGCGCATGTTGACTGATTGAGACGCGTAATCCGAATGATTCGAGTGTCTCGATTGCACCGTCAATGATCTTCAGCTCGACTGTCGAGAGGCTCGAAGCGGGGGCGACTAAACGGACATGAGAACCATCTGTCAGCTTCTTCGGCGTTAAGGTCGGAAGATGAGCGGAAATGATTTCCAATCGGTTACCGAATGGGTCCGTTGTAAAGAAACGACGGCGCGGAGCAAGTCGTGTATCATGCTCAACGGGATAACCGGCGTCTTGCAAGCGATCACTCAATTCTTCAAATGTAGCGACGGTCAATCCGGGATGCGCTTTTTTGGCAGGAGAGAATGGCTCCTCGATGCCGAGGTGAAGCGCTGTACCGTGGTCTTTGAACCAAACACCACCACTTTTTTGAACACCAGCAGGTTTATCGACTTCCTTCATATGTAAAAGCCCGGCATAAAATGCACGGGCGCGATCTTCTTCATTTTTCGGCATAGCGAGTTGGACATGATCTAACATGAAGACACTTCCTTTACGAATGAGATTTAAGCAACGAACTGGGTGATCCGTTTCAGTTCACGCTCAACGAGATTCAAGTAGAAGACACCTTCGATCCGACGATCAAGAGATTGAGCGATTTCATATAAGTTCGTCCAGAGCGCTGCGAGATACGACGCTTCCTCACCAAGGGATTGTCGATGGGCAAATGCATAGTGAGCGAGTAGGAACTGGAGATATCCACGATCGGTTAAGAATGGAATCAATTGTTTTTTCTCTTCCATCAACCAGGTATAGTTTGTGTCGTAATACATCTTCGCATATAAATGATAGGGCTCATCGCCACCGGTAAAGAGTGTTTCACCACGTTTGACTTCTTCAATCAAGCGTTCGCTCCAATCAAAACGTTCTTTTTTGCGACTAAGGAATAATGGCAGGATGTATGGATGAGCCTGATCTGGCATCCGTGAACAACCGCGTTCATGTCGCAGTGCCGCATAAAGAAGTAAGGCGCGATCTTCGAATCCACGTTCGATTGCATATGTCATCCGGCTGAAGGCTTCACAGGATGGGCAATCACTGAGTTCGTCGCTTGGTGCGTCGACCCATTCCGATAAATAGTGATCGGCTTGCTCCTCGTCACCGAGCTTGCTGTAAACCATGAAGCTAATATAGTCGCGTGTGCGCGCGAATCCATGCGCGTCACAAAAATCGATGAATCGGTCAAGATCTTCTTCGAGAAGCGATACCGTCACGTCTTCTTGTTCTGCCATATAGATCAAATAGGACTTATAGTTCCAGTACAAATCAAGTTCTTGTTTTGGAGTCAGTGTCATCTCGTCTTTTCGGATCCATTCCATCAAGAGCGTGAAGGACACGAGAAATGATCGGAAGTGTCCTAGATCAAATTGATTTTGTGAAAACGTCCATAAGGAGAGGAAGCGGAGTGAATCATTAGCTGTTTCCTCAAAGATGGCCCATAAGGCCTCACCGCGTGTAACGGAGGGTTCTTCTTCCTTTAAGCGAAGATATAAAAGATGGAGTTCTTCTTGAGGGTTCATCTGTACCCCTCCTTTCTTATATAAGTATACCACGAGCGTTTTGAGAAATCGCAATTGAGCGAGGACGGAATAAAAAAAGATTCCGAACCGGCTCAATCGCGGTTCGGAATCTTTTCAAGTATTTGGGGATGAGTATTAGCTGTCGGATGTAGCAAATCGTGTACTGTATAACTGTTGAGTACTTGATGGAACGCCGCAATGGCATCATCGAAAGCATCACGTGCCGGATCGAGCGAAGGAACTTCATAAATACCTTCTTGCGGATCGAGAAAATGAACGGTTGGTTCAAAGAGTTGTACGACGTCACCGATATGAATTGCATCCGGAGGGCTCGCTAATCGAAAACCACCTCCACGACCACGGACAGATTCAATCAGACCACTCTGTCCTAAACGATAGACTACTTTCATCAAATGATTCTTAGAAATGTCGTAACAATCCGCTACTTCCTGGATTCGGACTAAACGATCGGGATGAGCTGCTGCGAACAGCAGGGACCGAATCGCGTAATCCGTATAACGTGTCATGCGCATTTTCATCACCTACTTAACACACATACTAGGGGGGGGACGCAAGCATTTACAACTTTCAATGTGCAAAAAATAAGATGCATTTTAGAGATTGTTTTTGAGAGTGGATTCACGCATAATGGATGGTGAAAGGTAGGTTAAATTATGCATTTCGATCAGGCATTACACCTTTTGCAACAGCTAGGTCCATCGATGGAGCAAAAGGGATTGCGGATCGCGACGCGCTTCTATGACTCGCTCGAGGCGACGTACGAAGAAGAATTGCGCGCGCTTCGAGAAGCGGGGGCTCAGGAAGGAACTCGGGCTCTGCGGATTTTACGCCTAAGTCAATTACTGAACCAAATTACCAATCAGCATGAATCGAGTGAATTGTTCAAATTGATTTTATTGAACGAAATCAATCAGACGAAATCGTTTCTGCTGACGTACCCGGACATCATCAGTCATGAAATTTTAAAAGCCGTTCAGATTGAATATGCACTTGAGGAAGATGCTCTTTTGCTTCAAGCATGGTCCATCGTCCATCATCAACTTGTCGATACGTGTCGGCATTTTTGTAAATACCGCCGTGCTGAAAATTGGCGGCAACAAGATATCTTATTGATCGCAGAAGAACATCATCTAGGAGCCGTCATTGATGAAGCAAGGCATGCTCTCTTAAGCGGTCGGAAAACGACCTTATTACATGTCTCAGCTGAAGAACTGGCAGAACGAATGTTAGCAAATGTCCTCTCCTTGACAACGAAAGGCATGATCGTCCACCACATTCGTCAAGAAGGATGGGAACAGCAGATGCAGGAATTCCTGACGATGATCACAGCGAATGATCCGATCGTCTTCGTCAGTGGATCGACGAACTTCATTGCAGACATCCAGCAACGACTCGATCCGCTACCGGTCCTGTTCGGTCCGTTCGTAGCGGCAAATCAATTACCATCTTAACGAGAAAAGCGATGTGTCACGCTCTGACAAAAGTCGGAGCATGACACATCGCTTTTTTAAGCTGATTTCGTTAAGCGTTTCGCGCGTTGAATCGAACGATCGAGTGCGAGATAGACCCCACCTGATACACAGCAGAGCAGTCCGACGAATCCAAGCGCAAAATCACCTTTTCCGGAGTCAAGGAATAAGGATCCGAGCAGTGGGGCGGTGACGCCACCGATCAACCACTGAAGACTCGCAGCACCGTTGTACGTTCCGCGGAGATGTTCCGGGGCGATTAAAGCAATGAATGTCATCTGCACAGGGGACATGATCATCTCACCGAGCGTATAGAACGCATAAATCGCAAGCAATACTGTCACGAGCACGACATAACTCGTTCCGAGTGAGAACAGGTAAGACGGCAAGAATGCGAGGAAAATCATGCCGATTCCGAAGATCGAGGCACCAAGCAACATGACTTTTCCGAATGCCTTCCCTGACAAGCGAGCAGCAATCGGGAACTGGAATAAGACGACCATGATTCCGTTGAGTGCCATCAAGTAAGGAAACGGATTTTGTTTCGTCGGTAATCCTGGCAGTGCTTCTTTCAAGAAGACCGGTAACATACTTTCGACGAGGGCAAACCCCATCGAAATGAAGACACCCGCACCGATGAAGATTAAAAAGACGTGATCCTTCCGCAATACAGTGAGCGGTGATACTTTGACTTCGTCTGTCTTTTCGATATACTCCGGTTTCGTTTCTTCGATGAAGAAGTAAAGAACGAGTCCATATAGGAAAAAGACGAAGGCAGCGGAGTAGAAGATGAGCGAACGATCGACGAACAGGACAGCACTTCCGAGAAGTGGTCCGAACGCTGCGCCGACATTATGTCCCATCCGAAGCAGACCGAACGATTCATTCAGGCGTTCTGGTGGTGTGACGTCAGCGACCATCGCGCTTGCTGCCGGATGGAACAGTGAACTCGATAAACCGAGCAACGCGTTCAAAGCGAGCAGCGGTCCGAATGAATCGGCGAACGAGAAACCGATTAGCGCGATGACGTCACCGATGATCGAGAGAACCATCAGTGGTTTTCGACCGAATTTATCAGCGAAGTGGCCACCGAGAACGGCGCCGACGAGTGACATGATCGGTCCAGTCGCCATGATGACGCCGACTAAAAAGTAAGAATCGAGTCGATCCGCGTAATAGAGAACTAAAAATGGTGCAATCATGAACATCATGATCCCGGTGATCGTTTCCCCGACGAACCGGATCCAGATGTTGCGATCAAGCTGTTTGAGTGCATTAAACATAGTAAAAACCCCTTATATTCCGTTTTTAGACAATAGAAAAGACGGATACGCACAAATATGGGCATACCCGTCCAAATATAAGAGGGCAGCATGCACGTATACGCATACGCACACCCTGCTTAATTAAAAATTAAACGATTGGGTGACGTACAGTTGTAGCCGATACAAAGACAGTGTGGACAGATGTCCGGGCTTGATGGAATACCATTGTACGTCTCCTCCTTCTGTAATAGTGAACTTCCTAGTCATCGTAAAGAAGATCGTGATGAATTGTCAACTTTAAATCTGAAAATTGAGTCAATGAAGTGAAATGGACGAGACCTTGAAAATTCGGTATGATAGACTAGTTGCGAAAAAGATTGATCGGACTTTTGAATATATCGGTGAAAGGAACTACCATACATGACAAACATTCTACAAACGGAAGTCGAAAAGCGTCGGATTTTCGGCATCATTTCCCACCCGGATGCGGGTAAGACGACATTAACTGAAAAATTCCTCCTGCACGGAGGCGCGATCCGTGAGGCAGGTTCTGTCAAGGCACGGAAAAACTCGAAATTCGCGAAATCGGACTGGATGGAAATCGAAAAACAACGCGGAATCTCTGTTACGTCTTCGGTCATGCAATTCGAATACAACAAAAAGATCGTCTCGATCATGGATACACCGGGTCACTCGGACTTCGGTGAAGATACGTACCGCATCCTGACGGCTGTTGACTCAGCAATCATGGTCATCGATGCGGCGAAAGGGATCGAGTCGCAAACGAAGAAACTTTTCCAAGTCTGTCGAATGCGCGGTATTCCAATCTTTACGTTCATCAACAAGATGGACCGTCAAGCGCGTGATCCGCTCGAATTGATGGAAGAACTCGAAGAAGTCCTCGGTATCCCGTCGGTTGCTGTGACATGGCCAGCTGGTTCAGGTCAACAGTTCGAAGGGGTCTACGACCGCGTCAAAGGACAATTCCACTGCTTCAAAAATGATCGTAAGACGATCGAACTCGGCGAGGAAGGTCTCGCGAACGAAGAACTCGCGACGACAATCAACTCGGAAATGTACGAGACGTTGATGGATGAAGTCGACTTACTCGACGGCGCAGGTAACGAATACGATGAAGAATTGATCGCAAAAGGTGAACTGACTCCGGTCTTCTTCGGATCAGCACTCGTCGATTTCGGTGTCACACCACTTCTTGAACATTACTTGAACTTGTCTCCTTCACCGACACCACGTGAGTCGAACAAAGGAAAAGTCGAGCCGGCGCAAGACTTCTTCAGTGGTTTCGTCTTCAAGATTCAAGCGAACATGAACCCGAACCACCGCGACCGGATTGCGTTCGTCCGGATCTGTACAGGTAAGTTCGATCGTGGGATGGACGTCGTCCTGACACGGACAGGCAAGAAGATGAAGCTGTCGCAATCGACACAATTCATGGCGGATGAGCGAGAAACGGTCAACGAAGCGTTCGCAGGAGATGTCATTGGTTTGTATGACTCAGGCAATTATCAAATCGGTGATACGATCACGAACGGTGATCCATCGTTACAATATGAAGCACTCCCAACGTTTGCACCGGAACTCTTCCTGAAGGTCTACACGAAAAACGCCTTGAAGTCGAAACAGTTCCAAAAAGGTGTCGAACAGCTTGCGCAAGAAGGTGCGATCCAGGTCTACAAGACGGAATACAACGAAATCATCCTCGGAGCGATCGGACAACTCCAATTCGAAGTCTTCGAGCACCGGCTCAAAGGTGAGTATGGCGTTGACATCTTGAAGGATGCCGCGAACTTCCAGGTCGCGAAGTGGATCAAGCCAGCAGAAGTCGCTGCTGTCAAAAAATTGACGGATTCACGGACGGTTCTTGTCTATGACCGCTGGGAGAATGCCGTTCTGTTATTTGCGAATGATTTCGTCTACGAGCGATTCGTTCAGAAAAACGAAGGAACGATCACATTGGTCGATTCACCGCAACAACTCTAAGTTTTTGACGGACTACTTTTCGAAGTGGTCCGTTTTTTCGTTCCTGAAATCTCGTTTGATGGCAAGCGAACAAGGGTAAAAACAGAGCGAGTTTGAATTCATATGAAAAAGGAAGGTGTCATGTGATGGCGAAACGGTTTGTTGGGATTTATCAGGATCAATCGAGTCTGGAACGAAAAATTGAAGAATTGAAACAGCAAGGACATCATGATTCGGACTTTTCTGTCGTCGGTCGAGATGACGCGGCAGACGAAGCATCGGGTGCAAGTTGGATTGATCAAGTCAAATCAACGTTCTCTAAAGAACCACCGCTCCGTGAGACATTAAAACGTGTCGGACATTCGGACGATGAGGCAGAACGGCATTACGCGGAAGTCGAGCGTGGCGGTCTTGCACTGTTCGTCAAGGATCGAGATCACGACCATGATCATGACCACGATCACCATCACCATCATGACCATGAGCATCATCATAACCATGACCACGATCATCGGCACGATGATAATAAAGTCGAAAATCCAGGAAACAACGCCTATGAAGCCAATCACCGTGAGGAAAGTGAGAAGAGCGACCGGGCGAAATGGAAAGCGGACGATCTCGACTAATACCTAGAAGTGAAGACGCCATATTGGTGATCTTCACTTTTTTCTCGCGTCCGGAGTCGCAAAGCGAGATGTGTGAGGAATCGAGGTGCTATACTGAGAGCATCGAAGAGGTGATAATACATGAAAAAAATAGTGACAGCTTTGGCAGGCATTGGTCTCGCGACTGCCTGGTTCATCAACCGATACCCAGTGTTCGGAAATCGACCAAGCCGTGCAGAGCGGCGGAGTTTCGAACGATCAGATCGCTTTGTTGACGGGAAATTCAAAAATGAGATGGACTTCCAGTTGAAAATGGAATGGGACTCGATGAAAAGTATTTTAAAGGACTACGGACGAAACATTCCAAATCTGCGTCCTGTCAAAGCGCTGCCGACGCTTCCATATCAGCGACGGCAAGACGATAGTGAAGCACCACGCGTCACATGGTTTGGACATTCGGCGTTTTTACTTGAACTCGATGGACAAACGATTTTCTTTGATCCGATGCTCGGTCGCGCACCGTCGCCATTCCCGAAACTGGGAGGGGGACGGTTTCAAACGACACAGAAAGTTGACCTTGAACGCCTTCCGTTGATTGATGTCGTCGTCTATTCACACGACCATTATGATCATCTGGACTATCCATCCGTCCTTGCCTTAAAAAATCGAGTCGGTCGCTTCATCGTGCCACTCGGGGTCGGGAGTCGTCTCCGTGGATGGGGCGTCTCAGCGGACCGGATCAAGGAACTCGACTGGCATGAATCGACGCGAGTCGGTGACGTCAAATTGACAGCGGCTCCATCGCGCCATTATTCAGGACGAAATGGTTTTGATCAATTTTCGACGCTATGGGCATCATGGGTCATCGAAGGCTCGCAAAAGGTCTTCTTTAGTGGCGATAGTGGGTATGGTCCGCATTTCAAAGCAATTGGTGAACAATATGGTCCGTTTGATCTGACGATGATGGAATGTGGGCAGTATGATGTCCGGTGGTCCAACTCGCATATGTTACCGGAACAAACGGTTCAAGCTCATCGTGATGTCAAAGGTCGTGTCCTGATGCCGATTCACTGGTCTGCCTTCATCCTCGCGTTTCATGCGTGGTTCGAACCGGTCGAACGGTTGCTCAAGGAAGCAAAACGCGATGAGATTCCGGTTCTGACACCAATGATTGGGGAGAGTGTGACACCCGAGAGCACGACACGGAAATGGTGGCGGGAAGTGCGTTGAGTAAAATAGCTTTTTGATTTTAATTGAATGAAATGATAAAAAAGTAGCCTTTTCGAATCACATCGAAAAGGCTACTTTTTTAGATGAATAAACAGACGAGATGTTCATCCTCGACTCTTACAGGAAAGCGAGAACGATGAAATCGTCCGGTCGTACAATACCATTTAGCTTGCCAATCGATCCGCTTGTTTCGCGCGACGAGAACGTACTTTTTCGATGATCTCGAAACCGAGCACAAGCATCGTTCCGACGAGTAATCCATTACTGAGGAACGGACGAAGCGTCAAAGGCAGGACTTCAGCGATGACGGTTGATTGTAACAAGATACTGATGCCGATGACGGCACTGATCGCAAACGCATGGCGACGGCGACTGTTCTCCATGTTACTTTCAGCAGACTGCCAAGCAATCAGGAACATGTGCGGCAATGTCGCAAGCAACGCGGCACTCGCAACGCTCCGCGGTAAGGTCGCGATGATCCCGATCAAGCTTGGGAAGAAACCAATCAGTGCGATGACGAGCGAGGCAATCAAGAACGGACGACGTTTCCGGCTTCCTGTTTGCGCGATGAACCCGCTCGTAATGGGTAAAGGCACCGGTACAAGCGTCGAGAAAGTAGCGGCGAGTAAATGAATGACGCCTTCGATGGATAACCCTTGATGCAGACGTCCTTGTTTTTGAAGCGTTGCTTCGACGGCACTTAAAGCGGCAATTAAATTGACGACAAGCAAGATCGCGAACGGAATCGCGACAAGGAATGCACTGCCGTCAAACTGTGGCCATCCGAACGGTAACGCTTGCGGTGGTGCGAACAAACTAGACGACGTAGGAAGTGACGGACGGCTGACAAGCCAACCGACGATGATCCCGATCATCAAGGCGAACGGACGTAAGCGACTCGGTCCGAATTGGCTGAGTCCGAGCACAAGTAAGAACGTAATGATCCCGGCGAGCCGTGTTGCCTCGACGGCGAGGACGGCACCAAGCATGACGCCTGTCAATTGAATACATAATAAGAGCAAAAACGTTCCGCTGACGAGCGGTGTGAAGACGGGTAATAAGTACTTCGTCCATCCTGTCAAACCAAGGATGATGAGGACGATACCGGCAATGACGACGGCTGCCATCGCGATCGTAAAGGCCGTTTTTGAATCGACCGGTAGTGCGGCGATGACGACGAAGATGCTGACCCATGATCCGGCAGGTCCCGATACGATCGGAAGCCGGTGGCCGAAGGCTCCGTGTAGGAAACAGGCAATCCCGCCTACAAAGAACGACCGTTGGACAAGAGCAGCTGTTTCGACTGATGAGAGGTCGAACAGACTGGCGACGACGATTGGTAAAGCAATCGTGTTCGCGAGTAAAAAGACGATCCACTGTAAGGTAGAAGTCGTTTGTTTCATGAAAAAGCTCCTTTCTTAAACTTCAGATATTCCTGCATCATAGCATATGATTGATGTTATGATTCATATATCTTTATACATGAAAACATATGAAAGAGATGATGAATATGGATTTACGCCAGTATCGCTATTTTTGTGCGGTCGTCGAGGAACAATCCGTCACACGGGCAGCGGAGCGCTTACGGATGGCACAACCTGCCTTGACGCAACAAATCCGACGAATGGAAGAAGAGTTAAGCGTTCGCCTAATCGAGCGGGCAGGGCGCGGAATCCGGATCACACCAAGCGGCAACCGCTTATATGAACGGGCGGTTTCATTGCTACAGTTTGAGCAGGAGACACGAATGGAATTAAGCGACATCGAAGCCGGACGAACAGGGATTTTGCGGATTGGTGTCAACACGTTATCAGCCAGTCGGCTTGTTGACTGGATCGAACAGATGAAACGACGACATCCTGGTATTATCTTACAAGTTCACCAAGGAGAATCGAGTGCGCTCATCGAACGGTTAAAAGAGCGGTCACTTGATGCAGCGTTGGTCCGTTTGCCGATTGATGCGCAAGGCGTCTCGATTGAATGGATGGAGGAAGAACCGTTTCATCAAGTCTGGCACCCTGATCATCCGACAGCGGATCTCATCATTCCAAGTCAGGAAGGGCTTGGTGTCTTTCAGACATTAAGTCAACGGCTCGGTGTCGTATCGCAAGAGACGTGTTCTGACGTCTTGACACTAATCGGACTCGTTCGGAAAGGGAAGGCTGTGACCGTATTGCCGGAGAGTACGTTGCGGGAACTGGACACGGCAGGACTGCATCAGACATACCTGTCAGGTGCAGCAAGTACGACAGCCTTCGTCTGGTTGACGGAGACGGGACCGACGACACTGACAAAACAATTCATTGAAATCATGCAAGAAACAGTAGAATAATTAAATGGACAGGAAAGAAAGGAACGATCGTATGAAAATGATTCAAGGCACATATGGGGAAGCAAAGATTTTCACGGACAACGTCGACGAACTGACGATTAAGCAAGTAACAGCCATGTTGGAGGAACAATTTGCGACAGATAGTCGCGTTCGGATCATGCCGGATTGTCACGCTGGAAAAGGGTCCGTCATCGGAACGACGATGCATGTGACGGACGAGGTCGTACCGAATCTCGTCGGTGTCGATATCGGTTGCGGCATGTTATGTACACGACTTGCTGAACAAGAACCAATCGATTATGCGAAACTTGACGCGACGATTCAGCGTCTCGTTCCAAGTGGCATGTCGGTACGCCAGCAAGCCCATCCATTGTCAGAACAGGTACCGTTTGATCAAGTACTTGCACCGTTCAACGAGACACGGGCACGGTTGTCGATCGGGACGCTCGGTGGAGGGAATCATTTCATCGAACTGAACCAGGATGCAGCAGGACAGCGCTATCTCGTGATTCATTCCGGTAGTCGCAACCTTGGGAAGACGATCGCTGAACATTATCAGGCAGAAGCCGAGACGGCACGCTTCCAATTTGATGCGGGTCAAATCATTGAGGAATTAAAGCAGCAGGGGCGCGAATCGGATATTCAGGCGACCTTGCAGCAATTGAAGGAAAAACGATCTACGTTTAACAAAGATTTAGCATCTGTTTCCGGAGAAACGATGGAGCGTTACCTCCATGATCTTAAGATCGCCCAACGATACGCAGCATTAAACCGTCAAGCGATGACCGAAGTCATTTTCGAGGCGATGGGATGGACGGTAGTAGATCAGTTCGATACGATCCACAACTACATTGATCTTGACGCGATGATTTTAAGGAAAGGTGCCATCTCTGCGAAAGCCGGCGAGCGAGCAATCATTCCGATGAACATGCGTGACGGCTCCTTGATCGTCGTCGGAAAAGGAAATCCGGATTGGAATTATTCCGCGCCACACGGAGCAGGACGCATCATGTCACGATCTAAAGCGTTCCAAACAGTTGAACTCGATGCATTCGAAAAGACGATGACCGATGTCTGGTCAAGTTCTGTCGTCGCGTCGACGCGTGACGAGTCGCCGTTCGTCTATAAACCGATGAACGAAATCATTCGCAATACGAAAGAAACGGTCGATGTCGTCGAGATCATTAAACCGCTATACAACTTTAAGGCAAAGTGATGTCAGGGTGTTTTCAAAAGGGGAGGATAGTGTATGCGCTATAAGAGAAACATGGCGATCCTATTTTCGAGTGTATTTTTAAGTGTAGGATGTACGGATGAGGCGGTCACGACGGAACAGAAAAAAGTAGAAGTCAAAACTACTACTCATATGAATCAGAAGACAAAACATCCTATCTTACATCCTGTTCAGTATGAAAAGCTGTTCAAGTATATGGATGAACACCTGAAGATGGATCAATTTCAGTTGCAGGCAAGTACGATAGGTTCAGATTTCACGGCTGTAGATCGATCGTTGAGTTTTGGGGAGAGACGTTGGTTAACCGTTGACGGAACGATAGACACACCGTCGACACAAGAGACACTTTATTTTGAAAATCAAAAACAAGATACGCGGTTAGCGATCCATTTTACTTATACAGATCGATACATAGGCAATGACGTGATGCAGTATCAATCAAGTGAGGGCTACAAAGGGCTTAATCAAAAGCTATCGAATCAGTCTGATCTTATCATCATCAGCTACAAAAACATCCTCATATCCGTGCAACAAAATGCTTTATATAAAGTCGATCCTGACACGACGCAGGAGGCAGCAAAACAGGTGATTCACGAATTAAAAAACGCTCCCGTTTAAAACGAGAACGTAAAGATGACAACTTTGATTTGATTAGACGGCACCATCCGGCAATGTCTCACCTGTCCGGCGAATCGTCGCTCCGAGTTCAGCGGCAATCGCATTGACGGCTTCTGAATCTTCGTTGACTTCACTGATCAAGATGACACCGTAATGATTGGGATTGATCTGATTCAGTGTCCGGTTAAACAAATCAAACGAATCTCGCTCGTTTTTCTCATCCCGGTTCGCACCGATCAAGTAGCCGGCGACAGAACCGACGAGCATACCAAACGGACCACCGACGACACCGATCGCCATGCCGATCAATGAGCCTTTAAAGGATTGGTCCTGTTGCGTGAAGTCGATGGCATCGATGAAAGAGAAGCCCTCTGCTTCGTCACGTTTTGCGAGAACCATCTGATCCATCTCGATTTCCTTGATTGCCTCGAGATCCTTAATCATCGCAAAGCCTGTTTTTGCTTTTTCTAAATCACTAAAAATGATTGTCGTAATAACGTGCGTTGCATCGCTTTTATATTTCGCCATAATAAACGCCTCCACAAGAATCGGATATCGTACTACACTTTTTAAGTACCCTGAACATTCTAAATGGAAACGCGAGACTGGAAATATGAAAAAAACAGGACAACAGAATAATTTTTTAATATCGGCAATAAGTAAAACTTATCGAAAGTCTTTTGTTCTTTCAAATTGTAACGGAATCCATATTATACTATGATAGAACTGTACAAGTAAGCGGTATCAGGGGCTTGATGTCGTGAACACTTAAAGGGGGAATCACCATGAAGCAAACAGATGTGTCGCAAGATGTCTTTGGCGCACGCCGTTCGTTTGAAGCAAACGGTAAGAATTATCAGTACTACAGTCTTGAAAAATTGGAAGAACTCGGATTGACGGAAGTCAAACGCCTTCCATATTCGATTCGTGTCTTACTCGAGTCAGTACTTCGTCAACAAGATGGTCGTTCGATCACACGTGAACACGTCGAGAACTTGGCGAAATGGGGAACAGCTCAAGTTTCGAATGATGTCGACGTTCCGTTCAAACCGTCACGCGTCATCCTTCAAGACTTCACAGGTGTTCCAACGGTCGTTGACCTCGCATCACTTCGTAAAGCGATGCAAGATCTCGGTGGAGACCCATCGGTCATCAACCCAGAAGTACCAGTCGACCTCGTCGTTGACCACTCGGTTCAAGTCGATGCCTACGGTTTTGCTGGAGCACTTGCAGAAAACATGGATCTTGAATTCGAGCGTAACGAAGAGCGTTACAAATTGCTTCGCTGGGCAACGTCAGCATTTGATAACTACCGTGCCGTACCACCAGCAACAGGAATCGTTCACCAAGTCAACCTCGAGTACTTGGCATCTGTCGTCCTTGAAAAGGAAACAGCAGACGGTACAGTTGATGTCTATCCGGACACACTCGTCGGAACAGACTCACACACGACGATGATCAACGGTCTCGGCGTCCTCGGTTGGGGAGTCGGTGGGATTGAAGCGGAAGCGGGCATGCTCGGACAGCCGTCATTCTTCCCAGTACCTGAAGTCATCGGTGTTCGCATCACAGGTGAGATGCACCCAGGAACGACAGCAACAGACGTCGCGCTCCGTGTAACGGAAATGCTCCGTCAAGAGAACGTCGTTGGTAAATTCGTCGAGTTCTTCGGTCCATCACTCCACTTGATGTCACTTTCTGACCGGGCAACAATCGCGAACATGGCTCCAGAATACGGCGCGACATGTGGATTCTTCCCAGTTGATACAGAGACATTGACGTACCTTCGTCTGACAGGTCGCGATGAAGCATTGATCGAAAAAGTCGAGAACTACTCGAAAGCAAACGGTTTGTTCTACACGCCACAAAACGAAGATCCAACATTCACGAAAACGGTCGAACTCGATCTTTCGACGATCGTTCCTGCGCTTGCTGGACCAAAACGTCCACAAGACCGGATTGATTTGACGGATGTCCATACATCATTCAAAAAAGCGTTGACGGCTCCACAAGGAAACGCTGGATTTGGTCTTGCAGAAGAAGAAGCGAACAAAGTCGCAGTCGTTCAGTTCGAAGACGAAGCGGTTGAGATGCGTACTGGTGATGTGGCGATTGCTGCGATCACGAGTTGTACGAACACTTCAAATCCTTACGTCATGATCGGTGCGGGACTCGTCGCGAAAAAAGCGATCGAACTCGGTCTTTCGGTTCCGAAATACGTCAAGACATCACTTGCGCCAGGATCGAAGGTCGTTACGGATTACCTCGAGAAATCAGGACTCCAAACGTACCTTGACGAACTCGGCTTCAACACGGTCGGTTACGGCTGTACGACATGTATCGGGAACTCTGGTCCACTCGACCGCGCTGTCGAAGATGCGATCCTTGGTTCAGACTTGCTCGTTTCGTCTGTCCTCTCAGGAAACCGTAACTTCGAAGGTCGTGTCCACCCGCTCGTCAAAGCGAACTACTTGGCTTCACCGCCACTCGTCGTCGCGTATGCCCTTGCAGGAACAGTCGACGTCGATATCATGAACGCGTCACTCGGGACAGGCAAAGACGGACAAGAAGTCTTCTTCGCTGACATCTGGCCTTCACGTGATGAGATCCAAACGATCATCAACACGGTCGTCACACCAGAAAGCTTCCGCGCAGAATACGATTCAGTCTTCACAGGAAACGAACGTTGGAACAACCTTGACGTGCCAACAGGGGATCAGTACGACTTCGATGGTGAGTCGACGTACATCCAAAACCCACCGTTCTTCGAGAACCTCGCGAAGGAAGCGGGTCAAGTCGAAGCCCTCAACGGACTCCGTGTCTTCGGTAAGTTCGCTGACTCGGTCACGACGGACCACATCTCACCAGCTGGTTCATTCTCAAAAACGACGCCAGCCGGTCAATACCTCGTCAACAAAGGGGTTGCACCAAAAGACTTCAACTCATACGGTTCACGTCGTGGTAACCACGAAATCATGATGCGCGGAACGTTCGCGAACATCCGCATCCGTAACCAAGTCGCACCAGGTACAGAAGGTGGCTTCACGACGTACTGGCCAACAGGCGAAACGATGGCGATGTACGATGCTGCGATGAAGTACAAAGAAGATGGTACAGGTCTCGTCATCCTCGCTGGTAAAGATTACGGTATGGGTTCTTCACGTGACTGGGCAGCAAAAGGAACGAACTTACTTGGCGTCAAAGCCGTCATCGCGGAGAGCTTCGAGCGGATTCACCGTTCAAACCTCGTCATGATGGGTGTTCTTCCACTTCAATACGTGGCAGGCACAACAGCTGAAACACTTGGTCTAACAGGTGAAGAAGCGATCAGTATCGCAATCGATGAGTCTGTTCGTCCACGTGACATCGTTAAAGTCACGGCAACAGCGGCAGACGGAAAAGTCACTGAATTCGAAGCGATTGCTCGTTTCGACTCAGAAGTCGACATCGATTACTACCGTCACGGCGGGATCCTTCCAATGGTCCTTCGTGAGCGTCTCCAACAAGCATAAGTTGTCTAATCAAAGGTGGGGGAAACCCCACCTTTTTTTGACGAGAGGAGGAATTCGATGAATCGATTCAAGAAGTGGTTTCAACCGAAGGAAGATCGACCGTTGCCGATGCGTGACGTGACGCTTGATGAAGTCAAACAAGCGACGCATGCGTTTGAATCTGAACTACCGAAAGGGACGAATCGGACAGTGCTTCTAGATAATGATCAGCGGATCGACCTGAAACAGCTGGAGCCGTATTTGAAAGCACGCTCGACACAAGTGTTTTACATGTCGCGTGAGACATTCACCATCATGGAAGCAAAAGACCGGGAACTCGTCTATGAGATGGATCATGTCCAGGTTGCTGTCGATCGCTATTTTGACCGGGTGAAAAAACTTCCGTTAAAACCGTATAGCAAAACGTTTCAAGTCGACTGTGCGATGTTGTTTCAGGATGGCTATTTACGTGAAATGCCACATCATAGTTATTACTTGGTCGATGAGTCGATGATCGTCTCGTTGACGCCGAAGAAAGCGTAAACGTAATCAAGGGTGGACCGAATTCATTCGGTTCGCCTTTTTTTGTCGTCCTGAACGTTTTCTAATTTGTTCAAAAGTCTGACGAATTTACTCAGAAATCGTGAAATCTTGGACAAACCCTTTGTATTTCCCCTTTAAAACCGATACGATGATAGGGAATAGAGACTTGAGCTAGGAAGGTGTACATGGCATGACGAAACGAACGAGCACGTGGATTGCAGTAGCAATCGTGGCAATGGCGATCCTCCTTGCCTACAATTTTTATCTCTTGAACAAGACGCAGACCGCTAGCGATGAAAAAGCCGCAACGGTCAAACCGTTTTATACGATGACACGCATTCAATATGTCGAGAAGAAACTCGCAACGAAAAAAGATGAGCTCGAAGCCCGGACATATGAAGTCGTGTTTGACGACAAAGGGCATTTTCGGACAGAAGTCGTAGACGGACCGTCAAAAGGATCGCTTGCGATCTGGAACGGCACAATGTTCCGTGAGTATGATGCGACAGGGAAGTTAGTCAATGAGACGAAAGCAGGCAAAAGCGTCAGTGCGCCGCGTCCATTCCTCTCTCGAGGATTCAATGAACAGATTCTCGCCTTCATTAAAAAAGGAGACTTTGGACAAGTCGAGGGAGAAGCAGACATTGCAGGGATGGCTGCGGACGTTTACGTGAAAAAAGAACCATCGAGCACGGTTCCTGAAGAATGGATCAAACAGTATCCATCGATCTTCGATAAAGAAAACAACCAGGAACAAGCGACGTATTATGTCGCATCTGACCGTTCGAAAGTCCTCGGTGCCGAATCACGCAATAATGGTAAATTGTTCTACTCTGTCAAGATGAAGAGTTTTGAGACAATTGATACGTTCGATAAGGAATGGTTAAAAGCAAAATAAACAAGAAACGACCGGCGATGACGCTACGAAACGGTAGCGGACAAAGTCGGTTTTTTCGAGACGCAGGAGGTTCAACATGGAAGCATTCTCGAAAGAGGAGATGTTCAATCAAATCAAGGCGTGGGAAGAGGGCGCGAAAGTTGAGGAGGTGCTTGCGCTACGTTATGCCCAAAGTAGTCGGCTACTTGGAGAAACGGAAGCACTCGTCCGTATCTTAGCGTTACTTGTCGAGCATCGCTATATCATGACAGGACGACTGGACGCCTTAGCTGAGAGCTGGATGCAAGAAATCCGTCAGCATGGTCGCTTGCCAGCACGTCTTGAGCAGTTATTAACGGAGCAACAACTACAAAGTACGTATCAGCGTCTCGTCGCGCATACGTTCCCGACGATCCGTGAGACGGACAATGCGAACGCGAAACGATCTGCGACAAAGGAACTGATTCTCCAAGCGAGCCAAATCGTCGAGGAGACGGATCAAATCGTCGAACTGACAGAACGACTTCGTCGGCTAGATGCCGAACGCTGGACGGAACTGTTCGATGCTGGAACGGCATTGTTACGTTCGAGTGCAACGCTCGAGCAGACGGCGCAGACGTTCGTCGACAGCTTACAAGAACGCTTCTATTCCCGAGAAGCATTCCGTGAGATGACGGAATTGAAAACGACGACGATTCAGGATCTTAAGCGTGTCGTTGCCTTACTTCCCGTCGAAAGCAAACAAGTTGAACGATCAGCACTCGAGGAACTCGACGCGATGATTGGTCTCGAAGACATTAAACAACGGGTCCACCACATGTATCGGTTTTTGAAGTACCAACAAAAACGGTCGGAAGACGGCTATCGTTCAAGTGATCAACCATCGCTACACATGATCTTCATGGGGAACCCAGGAACTGGGAAAACGACGCTTGCCCGTTTGATGGCGAAGATCTACCATGAACTCGGACTACTCGAACGCCCGGAAGTCGTCGAGACGGATCGTTCGTCGCTCGTCGGTGCCTTCGTCGGACAAACGGAAGAACAAGTCATGAGCAAGGTCCGGGAAGCTGTCGGAGGTGTACTCTTCATCGATGAAGCCTACGCCTTAAAGCGTGCCGGACAAAGTGGGAACGACTATGGGCAGGCAGCGATCGATACGCTCGTCGCTGCGATGACGAGTGGGGAATATGCGGGACGGTTTGCAGTCGTCCTCGCTGGTTATCCGGAAGAGATGCGTGATTTCCTAAAGGCAAATCCCGGACTACGAAGCCGTTTCCCGGAATCGAATCATTATCTGCTTGCAGACTATACGGATCAAGAGCTGCTCGCGATCGGACGCTCGATTGCGACGGCAAATGATTACGTCTTGACGGAACAAGCAGAGCGGGCGTTGCTCGGTCGGCTCGAGCGGGAGCGCGTCGACGCGAGTTTCGGAAACGGACGGGCGGTTCGCAATATCGTGCTTGATGCGATCTTCAAGAAGGGAGCAAGCCTTGGAGAGAGTGCCAGTCACGAAGACTTTGCCTTACTCGAACAAGAAGATTTCGAGATGGTGCAAGAACCGGACGCGACGGTGGAAGAACGGATCGCTTCGCTCGTCGGATTGTCTGATCTAAAGGATGAATTGAAACAGATCGAAGCCTTATTATCAATGCAAAAACGCCGTCGTGAAGCCGGTTATAAGGTATTACCGGTCGAACTGCATGCGGTCTTTAGCGGCAATAGTGGTACCGGTAAGACGACTGTCGCTCAGCTTTATGCCGATGTCTTACGACAATGCGGCTATTTAAAACGCGGACACTTGAAAGTCGTCAGCCGAGCTGACCTCGTCTCCGGATATGTCGGACAGACCGCGCAAAAGACACGCGACGCGATTCGAGACGCGCTGGGTGGTGTCTTATTCATTGATGAAGCCTATGCGTTAAACGGTGGAGCAAATGACTTCGGGAAGGAAGCCATCGATACGCTTGTGGATGAGATGACGAAACATCAAGACAATCTCGTTGTTGTTCTTGCAGGTTACGAGCAACAAATGAACGCCTTGCTCGCGAGTAATCCGGGATTGAAGTCGCGCTTCAAGCGGTCGTTCCACTTCCCAAATTATTCGCCAGACGAGTTGATTCAAATCATTGAAGGATATGCGGCACGATTCGGATATGAGCTGACGGAGGACGCGCGACAGACGCTTACTGAGAAAATCGATGTCGTTCCGAACGGAAACGCACGGGCGGCGATCACGATTGTCGAACAGGCGATCGCGAAACAATCGATGCGATTAATTGACAAAGTTAGCTTATCCGGTTCAGAATGGTCCTATCTTGAAAAAGAGGATTTTTAAGGGGGAAGCTACATGCACACGATTGAAATACCTGTTCGCTACGCCGAGACGGACATGATGGGCATCGTCTATCATTCGAACTATCTCGTCTATCTGGAACTGGCACGGACAGAGTTAATCCAGTCCTTGGGTCTTAATTACAAGGAGATGGAAGATGCGGGTTATGTCTCCCCGGTTACGAATGTCAATCTCGATTATAAGCGCTCGTTGACGTACGGTGATACGGCGGTCGTCACGGTCTGGATTGATCATTACGATGGCTTACGGACGATTTATGGTTATACCGTCAAGCACCCGGACGGAAAACTTGCGGTATCGGCAAAGACGACACATGTCGTCGTCAAGAAGGAAAACTTCCGACCGATTCGTTTGCCGAAGGTGTTCCCGAACTGGCACGATATCTACGAGAAGATGAGTGAGACGGACGCAGCACTCTTAACGGAAGCGTGAAGATGTACAACAATAGCGGGATCGATTTTATTGAATCGGTTCCGCTTTTTTTATTTGCACCCTGAACAGTAAAATTTAGCACTTGGTACTAACGACCGATGACAAAGTCAGAATCATTTGCGAAAATAAAGAAGCTGAAGTAAGGTAGGGTCTTAGTCCATCTGTTGGAAGTAGGCTCGACGGATGGAACAATTAGCGGTAACATAGAGAAGCATAAAAAGAAGAGGGGTCTTACTCATGAAAAAAATCGTAACCGTTAGTACGTTAGCGCTTCTCCTTGCAGGATGTAATCCTGGGGATCAACAAGCGGACGATACGACGAAAACTGAACAGAAATCAGATGAGACAACACAATCAAAAGACGAAACGAAAAAAGAAGACACAGCAAAAGACACGAACAAAGAAGAAACAAACAAAACAGATGAAACAACGAAAGACGATACGTCAGAAGATGCAAAACAAGAAGACAAGTCATCTGAAGACAAGTCATCTGAAGACAAATCATCCGATGAGACGACACAAGAGGACCAAGGATCTTCGGATGAGGCAACGAAGGATGAAACAGAAAAGAAAGATGATACACCTGCAGCAGAGAACAAAACAGAAGACAAAAAGGACGAATCGACGGATAAACCGGATAGTTCGTCTCAGGATCCAGAGCAGGAAAAACCATCGAAACCAGAAGATGAGACGCCAGACGTCGATAAATCAGCAGATGCCAAAGCCGATCTTTCGCTTGGAATGCTCGTCGTCGTCAACAAGAAGTATAGCTTGCCAATCGACTACAAGCCGTCGGATCTCGTCGTTCCAAACGTCAGCTTCTCCTATTCGGGTGTACTTGAACAAAGCTACATGCGAGCACCAGCTGCGAAACAGATGGAAAAGATGTTCGCTGCTGCTAAAAAAGAAGGCGTAACATTGAACGCTGTCAGCGGATTCCGTTCCGGCGCACGTCAAAAAGTATTGTATAATAATTATGTCGCACGTGACGGCAAGGCAGCTGCTAATCAATATTCAGCACGCCCTGGTCACAGTGAACACCAGACAGGTCTCACTTTTGATATTTCGTCACCAAGTGTAGGTAATGGATTAACAGCCGCTCTTGGTGATACGAAAGAAGGAAAATGGATCGCGAATAACGCAGCGAAGTTCGGCTTCATCGTTCGTTACGACCGTGGTTTCCAGTCACGGACGGGTTATACGTATGAGCCATGGCACATTCGTTATGTCGGAGTCGATGTCGCGACACAAATTAAAAATAACGGACAGACTCTTGAGGAATATATGAAAGTCGGTCACTAAGAGGTTGGAGGTTGACTATGATTGAAATCATAGGGATTTTGGTTCTTGGCTATCTGCTTGGTTCGATTCCGTTCGCATTACTTGTTGGGAAATGGGGACACGGAATCGATATTCGTCAACAAGGTAGCGGGAATCTCGGAACGACGAATACGTTCCGTGTCTTGGGGAAAAAGGCAGGAATCATCGTCTTGATCGGTGATCTTGGAAAAGGAGCCGTCGCGAGCCTTGTTCCGATCTTAATGGGCGCGGATGTGCATCCGCTGTTTGCTGGATTAGCTGCTGTCGTCGGTCATATCTATCCGATTTTCGCAAAGTTCAAGGGCGGAAAGGCAGTCGCGACGTCTGGTGGGATGTTGCTCGTGACGAGCCCGATTCTCTTCATCTTTCTGCTCGTATCCTTTTTGACGACACTTCGCCTGAGCCGGATGGTCTCGCTCAGTTCGATCGTCGCAGCAAGTGTCGGGATTGTCGTGTCGATCACGATCGGCGTCTTGACGAACGATTGGATCGTTCCGACGTTCTTTACGGTTCTTGCGTTGTTCGTCATCTTCAAGCACCGTGATAACATCCAACGGATTCGCCAAGGAACAGAGTCTAAGATTCCACTCTTTGCAAAGAAATCGTCTGAATGAACGACTAATGACGCGTCTGCCTCTCACTCATTGAGAGACAGGCGCGTCTTTCGTTTGATGAAAGAGTCGGATAACGGACGAATTCAACGACATTTCATAGGAACTACACGTTTATTTACATCGGATTTACAAGATCTTTACAGACGTTCGCTACACTAGAACTAGAACTGGTCTGTAAAGGGGGAAGCGCACGTGTCGTTGTTAGGAGAAGAGCGGAAATCACGCATCATGGAATGGCTGGAAGAGGAAGGGAAAGTCATGACGAAGGATTTGATCGAACGTCTCGATGTCTCGGGAGAAACGGTACGACGCTACTTAGAGGAGTTGGAACGCGAACGTCAATTGAAGCGTGTCTATGGCGGTGCTATCTATCAAGGAGGAAAACGGGAGACGCCGATCTCACGGCGAACGGATCAGCTGTCCCGCCGTTTAGCGCGCTATGCGAAAGGGTGGCTCAGTGACTATTCCTGTATCTTTCTCGGACGGGGAGAACCGGTCGAGCATTTGTTACCTTATTTAACGGGAAACGCGACGATTGTCACGAATTCACTAATCGTCGCCAGTCATTTGGAGCAGTGCCGTAAGACGGGACCGTTCACTGGGGAAATTCGATTGTTAGGCGGAACAGTCGATGCATACGGACAGACGGTCGGGGTCGAGGTATTGCAAGCACTGGATGCCTATGCTTTTGATGCCTGTTTCCTATCGTTTGATGGTGCTGAGATTGAGCGAGGCTTCGTCAGTGATGATATCGAATCGTCACTTATCCAAAAAGCGGTCATTAGTTGCACAAAAGATGTCTACGCCTTCTTAGCCAATGACGAGTTCCAAGGAAACCGAAAATATAAGGTGGCAGAGTTCCGGCGCGCGAAAATCGTCCTCAGCCCAGCTTCCTATCCGCCATCATGGGAGATGAAACTGTTCAACGAACGCGTGAACTGGATGGTCGTCTCATGATACACTGATGCGGGAGGGATGTATCATGTTAGAAATCATTGCATCGACCGTAGAAGAAGCGGTCGCAGCAGAACAAGCCGGAGCGGACCGGATCGAGCTCGTTTCCGCATTATCCGAAGGGGGATTGACGCCGAGCTACGGACTGATCCGTCAAGTCGTCTCGACGGTCGAGATTCCGGTTCACGTCCTCGTGCGACCACATAGCAAATCGTTCGTCTACTCGAAATCAGATGAGGAGACAATCATCACGGATATTGACTTGATCCGTGAACTCGGTGCAGCCGGGATCGTCGTCGGCTCATTGACAGCAGACGGTCGTGTCGACGAAGGTTTCCTCGGTCGCATCATCAAACATAAAGGGGAACTGTCATTGACGTTCCACCGAGCAATCGACAGTAGTCGTGATATTCTTGAAGCGGCAGAAGTACTCGCTGATTTTCCAGAAGTCGACCGGATCTTGACGTCAGGTGGTCAAGCGACGGCACTAGAAGGTAAAGAGACGATCGCACGTTTGATTGCAGACTATCCGGACTTGATCATCTTACCAGGATCCGGCATCACACTTGAAAATGCAGAGGCACTTCTTGAAGCAACGAAGGCGTCCGAGCTGCATGTAGGATCGGCGGTCTTACAAGACGGTGCCATTCAAAAAGAACACGTTGAGGCGTTGACACGACTCCTAGGATGATCATCGAGTGAATCAATCCATTTTTCTGATCTGTTGAGATGAGGGAAATGGATTTTTTTCATGCGCTCGTGACGACTTTTCGACGATTCGCTTCAAGCAGATGAAAAGCAGAGTGGGAGAACTAGGTTTTTCAAAGGAACTGGGCTAAAATCAAAAGTGGAAATAGTGGATATAAAGGAGTACGACATGAACCCTAAACAATTGAAACAAGCTGCTCTTGGTACGTTAAAAGGACAATGGTTGGTCGGATTAAGCATCTCGATCATCTACTTCCTTATTTTTGCGCTCGCTGCAAGCCGGATGTCATTTGACCAAGATGACATTGATAGTATGGTTCGATTCATCGCACTGAACATGGTCGTCACGATCGTCCTGGCTCCAGTGACAGTTGGTCGAACGATTGCTTACTTACGCTTCACCCGCGGAGAGTCTGCAGGAATCGGAACACTGTTCGAAGGATTCTCTTCGTTTCGACGTGCTTTCCGGACGATTGCCGCATATGCGATCGTAACGGTATTGGTCTATGTTGGATCATTTTTGATCTTACCGGCACTATACTTCTACCTAGCATATCGTCTCGTTCCGTATATTTTAGTCGATCGACCGGAATTATCGTTTTGGCAAGTACTTGGTGAAAGCCGCCGGATGATGAAAGGGCATAAGCGTGAACTGATCATACTTTACTTGAGTTTCATCGGCTGGGGGATCCTCGCACTACTTAGTACAGTCGGTGTCATCTTCTTGACGCCATACTTCGATACGACGATGGCACACTTCTATGAACGCTTGAAACCAACCCGTTCCGTTAAGGGATGAACGTAAAAAAGCCTGTACATTACGTCAGTAGACGTAGCGTACAGGCTTTTGCTTATTCCACCGAAGCGCGTGAACGCTCAGCGAGCAATAGATAAAGCGCTTGTGTACCGGAATCGGCGTGACCCAGCTCAGCAAGTTGTACATATAAGTCTTTCGTGAGTGCAAGACCAGGTGTCGCGATACCCATCTCAGCGCCGCGTTCGAGGGCAAGGCGCATATCCTTGATGAAGTGTTTGACGAAGAAACCAGGTGAGTAGTTTTCGGTGATGACGCGCGGAATCAAGTTCTCAAGACTCCAGCTACCGGCAGAACCAGATTTGATCGTCTCGATGAACTGTGTCGGATCGATTCCGGATCGTGTGACGAACAACAACATCTCCGCTGTTCCAATCATCGATCCGGCGATTGCGATTTGGTTCGCGAGCTTCGCCGATTGTCCTTTACCAGGACCACCGAAGAGTGAAATCGATTTCCCCATCGCCTCGAATAATGGCTTCGCTTGTGCGAAAGCCGCTTCTTCACCACCGACGAGAATCGCGAGTGTTCCGTTCTTCGCACCGAGATCACCGCCCGTGACAGGTGCGTCAAGTGCCTGAAGACCGCGTGCTGTCGCTTCCTGCGCGATTCGTTCAGCAAGAGCCGGACTAGACGTCGTCATATCAATCAGAATCGTTCCTGGTGTCGCATGATCGAGTATGCCGTCTTCGAAGTAGATCTGCTTGACGTCTTGCGGATAACCGACGATCGAGATGACGACGTCGACATCCGTGACGACATCTTGAATCGTATCGACGATTTCGACACCATCTGCTTCAAGGACGAGTCCTTTCTCTTTCGTGCGATTGTATCCTTTGACTGTAAAACCTGCCTTACGCAGATTGCGGACCATGCCTTGTCCCATGACACCTAATCCGATGAAACCGACTGTCTTCATACGTGATTCCCCCTTGCACGTTCCGTGCCGATGAATTGTTGCGTTACGAGCTTATTATACAATGGATTGTCGACGACAAGTCGATCATGTGTCCCGATACCTGAAATCTGACCATCTTCAAGAACGATGATTTGATCGGCATGACGGACCGTCGCGAGACGATGGGCGATGACAAACGTTGTCCGTCCGACCATTAATCGCTCGAGTGCTTCTTGAACGACACGTTCCGACTCGGAGTCGAGACTGGATGTCGCTTCGTCAAGCAACAGAATTTCCGGATCACGGAGGAGTGCACGTGCAATCGCAATTCGTTGGCGTTGACCACCGGACAGTTTGACACCCCGTTCTCCAATCTCAGTCGCATAACCTTCCGGGAATCGTTCGATAAACGTATCGGCATTCGCCATCCGTGCAGCCGCACGGATTTTGTCTTCACTGATGTCATCTGTCAGACCGTAGACGAGATTGTCACGAATCGTTCCTGATAAGACGGGGGAATCCTGCGCGACATATCCGATTGCCTGTCGCCAAGACGATAACGTCAAATCAGAAATGGGTTGATCTCCGAGTCGGATTTGTCCTGACGTCGGTTGATAAAATCGCTCAAGTAACGCAAATAATGTCGTTTTACCAGAGCCGCTCGGACCGACGATCGCTGTCGTCTTGCCGCGTGGTAACGTAAAGCTGACATTCTGTAAGATCGACGTCTCATTGTATCCAAATGACAAGTGTTCGACCGTCACGTCCGTAAACGGACGAGATGCTACAAGCGTTCCAGCTGCTTCTGGTGATTCATCGAGAAGCTCGATGATTCGCTCTGTCGCACCGCGTGCTTTCTGTAACTTCGTGATGAATTCAGTCATCGTCACGAGCGGAGTCATGATTTGGAACAAATAGAGCGAAAAGGCGACGAGTTCACCCGCCGTGATCTGGTTCGTCGAAACGCGGTAGGCACCAAAACCGATGATCAGGATCAACATCGTCGTTAGAGTGACGTTAAAGATCGGCAACAAGAGGGCTTGAATTCGTCCTTCCTTTACACCATACCCGTATAAGTTCTCAATCCGAGTTTTTCCTCGCCCCAGCTCATAGTCTTCTGTTGCTTGTGATTTGACGAGTCGGACCTCACCGAGCATCTCGGCAAAAAAACCGGATAATCCTGCAAGTTCCTTCTGAGTCTCACGAGAAATCTTGTGTAGTTTGCGGACGAGCGGAATGATGATCAACAAGGTCACGGGGACAGCGATGACCATGACAAGCGTCATTTGCCAATCGAGGAAGAATAGGATCGTGATTGCTCCGATGATTGAGACGAGTGACGTCAGCAAACGAACGAGTTGTTCCGATAGCAATTGCTGGAGTGTCGTTGCGTCACTATTAAGTCGTGAGACGAGCTCACCGGATTTTGTCTCATCATAGAACGGAATCGATAGCGTTAACAGACGCTTCCATAGAAGCGTTCGTAAATTGGCGACGATCCGTTGACCGACGATCTGTAACCAATAGATCGATAAAGCGTTCGCGACGACTTGAACGACGAAAACGATTACAAATAGACTGATCAATTGTGGTGTCAGTCGATCGACAGTAAAACCATCAATCAACGTCTTTAAGAACCAAGGAATGGCGAGCGCAGCCAGCGCTTGGATGACAGAGACGGAAACAGCGGCAGATAATAAACCGACCGGTGGTTTCGTTTTTTTCAATAACAGGTAAAAAGATTGGAACGTCGCAGCGTTCATTTCAACACATCCTCTCTTTTCTATTGTCCTGAAGAACGAAGAGACGGTCAAATGGGAAGCGCGACTTGACAAAAAATCTTTCGATTTGTGACACTGATAGTGGAAACAATAAGGGAGGATTCAAATGTCTATTTTCGTAGATGCGGACGGATGTCCCGTTGTCGATCTCGTCATTCGACACCGACAGGGACGTGACGTCTTTTTAGTTTGTGATACGGCACACCAGGTGATCCGAGAAGGAGCGACGACGATTACCGTCGGACAAGGACCAGATGCCGTCGACTATGCGATCGTCAATCGGATGAAACGTGGCGATCTCGTTGTGACCCAGGATTTTGGTTTGGCAGCACTCATCTTAGCACGAGGCGGACTCGCAATCGATCAAAATGGTCGCCAGTTCACGAACGACAATATCGATCTATTGCTCCACACTCGCCATGTCGGACAACAAATCCGACGAGCAGGCGGGCGTACGAAAGGACCGAAAAAACGGACGCGCGATGCGGACCGTTCCTTTGAAGAATCATTTCGTACATTAGTGCTAACCAGCATGTAAGGAAGGTAGTGTTGGACTGTTGATACGGTACGGACCGTGATATAATTTGAAGCATGAATGAAATCAGAAAGGAGGATACACGTTGAAACGAATTTTACGCGACCACTCGAAGGATCGTCCTTACCGATTGCGCCAAGGAACGGTTCCGGAATCAACTGAGGCACGACTCACATCACTCGATCAACGTGAAATCAATCGATTACAACAGGATTTACGAAAAGTCGAAGTGAAATTGAAGCAACGCAATGAAATCATGGAAGCGTTGGCGACACAAAATGTTGAAGCAGCCTGCGAGACTGTCTTGATGATCTTGTTGCAACTGCTTGAGGTAGAAGAAGGAGCTATCCTTTTGTACCGGCGGGAGCAGTTAAATCATTTCGTCGCACAAGGGATCGACGATATGGAGCTGATCGAAAAAGATCTCGATCAATATTCGGTCTTGCGTCGCGCATTCGTCATGCGTAAATCGGTCCAATTGCCACTCGGCGACCAGTTCGAGTCAGCAATTCCCGTACAGTCTCCAAGCAACGGACAAGTCGTCGGACTGCTATACATCCGCCATCCCTTCGCCCAGTTCAATTTAGAACAAGTCGGGGATTTACTTGATCTATCACGAAAACTTGGGATGACGCTTGAACGCCATCTCCTGTTCCATCAAATGGAGCATGAAAAAATCAAGACGTATCAGCTACTTGATTCGATTCGGGAAGCTGTCCTATATATCGAGAGTAGTGGGGAGCAGATTTATGCGAACCAGGCCTTATTGAATATGTTTCCACCAAAGCTCGTCAATCAGGCGCAAGGGTTCCGTCACGCGTATGAACGGGCGACGTCTCTGTTTGAACATGTCGATCAGCCGGAAGCACTTCATGATTACATCGGTCAACTGATGAACGGGGATATTCCGGGAGAAACGATCGAGTTATCGGCATTCCGGGGGAACTTGTTGCTCAGTGCCTATGCTGAGCGGATTGCAATTGCGAACGTTGAATGGGGGATGATGCTTGTCTTACGTGACGTGACGAAAGACAAGGAGCTCGATCTTAAGCAGGCAGAGTTCGTCTCGATCGTTTCGCACGAGTTGCGGACACCGCTTTCTTCGATCATGGGCTTCACGGAGTTATTGATGAAACGAGAAGTCGATCCGAAGCGGCAGAAACGCTATTTGCAGACGATTCATTCGGAAACCGTTCGATTGGCGGAATTGATCAATGACATCCTGGAAATTCAAAAAGGGGAAGACTCGACACATGGAACACAAAAAGAATTACTTGATTTAAAACAATTGATGTTCGAGATGAAGCCGATGTTCGATCTTGCGAGTCTCGCACATCGCATCAGTGTCCATTTTAGTCCGGGATCCTATACGATTTCAGCCAGCAGTGAGAAGATGAAACAACTGTTTACGAACTTGATCATGAACGCGATTAAATATTCGCCCGAAGGCGGCGAGATTCGGATCAAAGGATCAAACCAGTCAGATCAATTACGAATTGAGATTTCAGATGAAGGGCTTGGTATTCCAGAAAAAGCGCTTCCTTACATCTTTGATAAGTTTTACCGAGCAGATAACTCGGATACACGTAAAATCGGTGGAACGGGCTTAGGACTCGCGATTTGTCGGATGATCGTGCTTGATCATGGTGGAGCTATCTCCGTCCAATCAACGGAAGGAGAGGGCAGTACCTTCATCATTCAACTCCCGCTCGACGCATGACCGACTACAGACTCAGAAAGGAGGAAGACACGGTGAATAATTCACACATTCGTTATGAAGCATTGCATCCGCTCGTCGAAGAGATTCTTGAAAAACTTAGTGAACGGATTGGCGTCAACACGTTGTTTTTTGCATTAAATGATTCATATAGCAACTTTGTCGTCAAGGCAATCAATCAAGAACGTCAGTTGATCGAAGAAGGCTCGACCCATGTCTTCCAACATGTCCTCTGTAAGCTGGTCGTCGATGAGACGGACGGGAAGCTCTCGATCAATGAATTGCTCAACGATCCATTGACCGTCAATCATCCGGTCACGAAAGCTCTTGGGAACGGTAGCTTTTTGGGAGTAGCGATCAAAAATGCGGAAAATGAAAAAATCGGGACATTATGTGCCTTTGATGATCAACCATTCGACTTCAAGGAGCAGGATATCGCGCTCGTCGAGCGGTATGCGGATATCATTAGTAAATCGATCAACGTCGAAACGTATGTCATCAAGGATGCGCTAACAGATGTCTATAACGAACGGTACATGAATCGACTGATCTCAAGTGTGACGATTCATCCTGCTTTCTTAATGGTGTTGAACCTCGATCGTTTCCATGCGATCAATGCGACGCATGGATACCGGGCAGGGAACGAAGTGCTACGCGAAATCGCGAATCGGCTGAAATATGTTCCTTTACCGAATCATGTCGTCGGTCGAATGGATGGGAATGAATTCGTCGTCTTAGCAGCACTTGAACAGGAACAGGAATTCGAACAATGTGCGGAAGATTACGCTCGCATCGTCACGGAAGCGATTGAGCAACCGATCGTTGGTGTTGCAGCCGAACCGATTCAGGTGACGGCATCATCTGGCGTCAGTCTTCTGACCGGTGATATGGCAAGTCGCCAGATACAAATCTATGCAGCAGAAGCCTTGATGCAACAAGTCAAACACGAGGGGAAACAGCGAACCTCATTTGTTAATCCAAATCGGAAGGCGGAACAGCATCCATTTGCATCAGTTCTTGAATCAGAGCTTTCGCATGCACTAGAACGGGGACAATTCGAGCTCTACTATCAATGGATCGTTGATGCGAAACAAGAACGCTACGTCGCGGTTGAAGCGCTTCTACGCTGGAATCATCCTGTGCTTGGGTTCGTCAGTCCGACGGATTTTATTCCGATTGCCGAGAAGATGGAGATTTTCCCAGACATCGGTCGATTTACGATCCGTCAGGCAATCCTGGATCAACGGCGCTTGGAGGAGACATTTGGACGTAAGATTTCCGTCGCCGTCAATCTATCGGCAAGCCAGTTCGAGTCGGATCAACTCTTTTCAGAATTACTTAGACTGACAGAAGAATCGTATTTCCCGGGCGAACGACTCATTCTTGAAATCCGGGAGGAAGTATTGCAGACGCGTCGTCGTTTTGCAATGAAACGTTTGGAGCAGCTGCGTCAAGCAGGCTACCGTCTGACGGTCGATCATTTCGGTAGTCACTACGCGTCACTTAATTCGTTATTGCGTTTACCGGTCCAAGCAGTCAAGCTCGATCCAATCTTTACACGTCGACTCGTTCAAAATCAGTTAGAGCGTTCGATGATTCGCTCTGTTCATTCCTTGACGTCGACGTTAAACATCGCGCTCGTGATTCAGGAAGTCGAGACCGCGTCGCAATTGCAACAGATTCAAGTGTTGGATGAGCAACTTTATGTGCAAGGCTACGAGGTCCATCACCCTCAGCCGATTGAACAATTACTCATCGAGGACATCGTTCGAGGGCGTGCTGAGGTTTAACCGTTCTTCAGTCGGGAATACATTAAAATGTGGAACAAGTACATTTTAAGGGGGATGCCAAATGGCTGATCAACATGATAAAGAGACGGACCCGATTACTTCAGGAAACCGGATGACGAAGGATGAGATTGCCGGACGTGACCCGCAAGACAATACGGAGGTTCCGGAAAAATCGAAGGATGAAAAAGAAACGAAGCATCAAGATCAAGAAGCTGAGAAAACAGAACGACCAGATGACGAAGCTTCAAGTGAAGAGGCACCCGATTTGTCGCACGCTTCTGATGAAGATGGCGATGTCGAGCCATCCGATGAAGAGAACCAACAAGGTTAAGAATGACTAAAATAAAGGGCAATCGATGTCCGGCAGAAATGCTGGATATCGATTGCCTTTTTTTGATGGAGTAAAAGATTACTCGCCACCCCCACCGCCGTCACCACCACCATCAAATCCTCCGTCGATCCCGCCGTCTGTCGCATGGGACGTGTCGGTCAAATCAACAGGGAAGAGTAAGAACGGAATCGCGTCGGTGCCGTCCGGTGGGAGAATCGAAGATGGGAAGAGCTGTTGCAGGATCGTTTGTTGACTTAAATACAATCGGATTGCTGTCAAATAGACTAAGTCTTTCCGGTATTTAAAATGTAAATCGGAGCGTAACGCCTCTGCCATCTGTTGGAGTGCCGAAGCATGAATATTGGGATCACCGAGTAACGCAAGCATGCCGTGGAATGACAGCGGGACACGATGCTTACGATGTATCTTACGGGATGACTCCACTTGTGCGATATAGCGATCCCAATCGTCTTCAGGCAATAAAGCGAATATCAAGGCGACGACATACGTCTGTTGAGCGCGTCCGAACCGTCGTTTGAGTCGTTGATAGACCGTTTCGATACGCGAGGCGAGTTCGTCTAACTCACCGCGTGTCGTAGCGTGAAAATAGACGAAAGAGATCAATAGCGGTGACACGATGAACCGATGTTGTTTTTTGAGGCGTGTGTATAATTGTACCGTTCGTTCAAGTACCGCGTCCTGTGGAGTAAGACGGCTGATGAACAGGGCAGTAGAGTAGGCATTCAAGGGATGCGACAAGCGATGCGATTTAAAATAGCCGTGAAGCGACATCATCTCGGCGATGCGGCTCGGTGTGTGGGCGTCAAAGGCATGAATCTTCGAAGCAAGCAATAATGCCTGGGTGGTTTGTGTACGCAAGCGTATTTTTAAGTCATCTGCTGTCTCAAGCAATACACTTGCGGAAACCTGCTCCGTTCCGATCGTCCGGTCGAATGCCAATTCGATGAGAATACCGTCCTGATACGTTCTGAATTCTGGTCCGATATGATTCAGTTGTCGCAAGAAAGTCGTCGCCATCTCCATGACTGTTCCTCCTCTGTTTTTTCTTATAGTGTATCACGCAGTGAAAGCGTTATCTTATTTTTTTAGTTGGGTATCGATCAATTGTTCCGCTGCACGCCGGTACAGATTACTCATATGAGCCAGCGCTAAAATCTGTTCCAGTGGATCGGTCGTCGAGGCGGTAAGAGCATCTTGTTCGGTGACGAAACGGGCTGTATTTCGTTCTGTCAGTTCAAGGTAAGTGCGATAAAAGTCTTCAAGATCGAGTTGATTCTGTTCGATGCCTTCGTTCAAGGGCGTTAGGATCGTCTTGATATCATTGATCGAAAACGAACTTTTCAACTGATAAATCAAGCTAATTAAAATCAAGTGCTCCTTCGTATACTTTTTATTCGTGACCGGAAAAAATAATTTCTTTTTGGCATAATTGTTGATCATCGTCTTCGTCAAGATTGTTTCATCCGTATTCCGCGTCGTTTCCTCGAATGTCCGCTCAAACAGTTGGATGACTTGATCCATATAAAGATCAATGTTCGGAATATCTGCAAGCTGTAATTGACGATCATGTCTCGTGTCGTCAGAACGTGTCATAAAAAAACCTCCAAAATCGTTAAAATAGGACTTTCTACTTCTTCATCATATGATAGAATATGTATATAACGCCATGTAGTATTCAAAACTACATATCAGAGGAGGAACGAAAGTGAAAGCTTATATGAGAGAACCGATTAATGGATTAACACATCTGGGAGGGGCTGTCTTTGCTTTTGTCGGATTACTCGCACTCGTCATTAAAGCATCGTTAGAACGTGGAGCATCACTTGCCATCGTCGCAGCAATTATTTTTGGGGTCAGCATGATGGCACTCTATGCTGTTTCGGCAACGTATCATATGGTCCTTGCGAGCGATCGGGCGATTGCGATCTGGCGACGATTGGATCACTCGATGATTTATTTGTTGATTGCCGGTTCCTACGCACCGTTTTGTCTTGTCAGTCTGAATGGTCCGACGGGTTGGGTCTTGTTTAGCATCGTCATGTTGATTGCTGTTTCCGGAATTACCTTCAAATTAGTCTGGTTCAACAGTCCACGCTGGTTATCGACGACGCTCTACATCGGAATGGGCTGGATCATGGTATTTGCGATCACACCACTCGCGCAAGTCTTATCACCGCTCGGCATCGGTCTATTATTCCTTGGTGGTATCTTCTATACGATCGGTGGCATCATCTATGGACTCAAGCCGCGTGTCTTATCGTTTAAACATCTCGGATTCCATGAAATCTTCCACATCTTCGTACTACTCGGTAGTCTAGCGCATTTCCTATGTGTCTACTTCTTCGTGTTGTGATGATGTCCTCCTTTAGTCAATGACTGAAGGAGTTTTTTGTATCTATATGGAAAATACAGGAGAAGTCGAGTGTCCTCCCGAATGAAAGAACGGAAAGATCACGAAAAGGGGGAAATCACATGCAACACACACGATGGCAATTAGAAACACTCTATACGATTGATGACGTCAAAGCAGGCATCGCTTCCATACAAACAGCATTGTCGAATCGGCCGATTGATGTGGCAGAACAGGTCGAGCGTTATCAGCAAGTCGCGCGCGACGTCGAAGAATGGAGCGACTTCATTTATTGTCTGTACGCTGAAGATGTCACGCGCGTAGAAGTCCATCCATTGCTTGAAGAGATCGAAGTCGTCCAAGCGATGGTACGCAGCGAAGTGGCAGCACTCGATACAAAGATCGCAGTACTGTCACAAGAAGAGTGGGAAGCGCTCGTTACGGATTCACCGTACGCCTTTTTCTTAAACGAACGCCGTGACATTCAGTCCCGTCGTGCACCACTGGTTCAAGAACAATTGTTACAGGATCTCGGTGTGGACGGGTTCCAAGGCTGGGGACAACTTTACGATCAGCGTTTTATGGCGTTACGGGTCGACTTGAACGGGAAGCAAGTCACGATCGGTCAAGGATTGCATGAAGCGATGTTCGCGCCTGGTCGTTCGGCTCGTCTAGCGGCAGCAACTGCAGTTGACGCCGCTTGTGCCAAAGAAGCTGATTTGTTTGCGACGATCTTGAACCGGGTCTCCGGCTTCAGATTGCAATCCTACAAGATGCGGAACTGGGAGCAACCATTGACAGAGTTGCTTGAGCAGAACCGGATCTCAGAAGCGAGCTTACAAGCGATGATCGAAGCACTCGATCAGCACCGAGACCTCTTTCACGCATATTATGCCCGCAAGATTGCCCAGGCAGAGCAGGTGACGGGAGAATGGCATGATTTTGAGACGAATACGTATCGTTCCGCGCGGCATGTTCCGTTTGAGACGGCACAGGCAATCGTAAGCAAACAATTCAAACAGTTGAATCCAAAGCTCGGTGCTTTTGCTGAAAACGTGTTTAACGAGGGATGGGTCGATGCGGAGAATCGTCCCGGAAAAGCGGAAGGCGGATTCTGCGCTGCCTTTCCGATTGCAAAAGAGAGCCGGATTTTCATGACGTACCGTGACAGTTATCCAGACGTCGCGACACTTGCTCATGAATTCGGTCATGCCTATCATAATTATGTTCTGCAAGATGAACCGTATTTAAACCAAGTCAAAGGAACGAGTATCGCGGAGACGGCTTCAACATTCATGGAGAATCTCGTCCTCGATGCTGCGATCAAAGAGACGACGGAGCGCGAGGAAGTACTTGCTCTCCTAGAGGTCAAGATTCGAGAGGGGCTGAAATATGCCAGCATCGTTCCCGGAATGTTTCGTTTCGAGCAACGTTTTTATGCGGAACGTCAGCATGGTACGATCAATGCTGAAAGGTTGAGTGAACTCTTACAAGAGGAAGAGCGCTTAGCCTATGGTCCAGTGCTGCCTGAACCAGCGCGCTACAAATGGATGTACATCAGTCATCTGTTTAATCCGAACCTTGCGTTCTACAACATTCCGTATGCGATCGGTTATCTGCTTAGCAATAGTCTGTATCAGACGGTTCAAGCGGATCCGAGTCAATTTTCGACAGTCTTTGATGCCATCATGCACGATTCCGGTCAAGCGACGATCGATGAAATCGTTAAACGTCACCTCGACGCCGATCCAACATCTATCGCGTTTTGGGTCGAAGCTCAGCAACCGCTCGTCCAGGCGATTGAGCAGTATCTGACGTTAACGGAATCCTCTCTCTCCGTCGATTGAAGACGAATCGAAACGGGAACAGAAATGTAGGGAGGGATGCGGATGTATGAACAGGAGAAACAATTAGTCGCTGAGGCAGCACTAACTTACGTGAAAGATGGGATGATAGTGGGTCTTGGGACGGGTTCGACGACGGAACGGTTCATCGAGGCGCTTGGTCCACTTGTGCAGGCGGGACTACAGATTCAAGGTGTGGCGACGTCACTTGCGACGGTCCGACTCGCGGAACAGTTACACATTCCGTTGATCGACTTGGAAGAGGGAATGGAAATCGATGTGACGATCGATGGGATTGATCAGATTGACGGACGATTTCAAACGATCAAAGGTGGTGGCGGTGCACTATTTCGCGAGAAAATTGTCGCACTGATGAGTCGGGAATTGCTCTATCTGACCGATTCCTCGAAGTTCGTCCATCATTTAAGCGGACCGTTACCGGTTGAACTGGATCCGTTTGCCTTACCGTATGTACGACAACGGTTGCGTGATAAGCATGTATCAGCAACACTACGCGTGAAAGACGATCGTCCCTTCGTTACAGATGGAGGTCACGTGATTCTTGACGTCGATGTATCTGCCATCTCGGACGTCCGAGTGTTCGCAAAAGAAGTGAAGAGTTGGTCGGGTGTACTCGAGACCGGTTACTTCGAGCGACAACCCGATCATGTCCTGACGGTCGAAGAGGGAAAGGTCAAACGCATCGCGCATCCTCGCCTGCGTGACGGTGGTGGGTTGGTTTAAGAAAAGAAAGAAGGAAACCGTATGGGCTTGAAAAAACGGTATTTATTTGGAGCTGGCATCATTGCCGGAACGAGTCTACTTTTGTTAAGGAAGCGGGAACAGGGCACACAAACAGATGCACTACGTGAATATTTAGCCCATCTCGATCAGGATCCGAGTCCAGATGCTGCGAAGGACCCGGATGAGGTCGGATTGACGAAACTCGATTCGATCTATCGAGCCGAGTGGCAAGCGAATGGGTTCCCGCGTTCGCGGACAGAGCTAGAAGAGCTGGAAAAATAGAAAAGTAGTAATTAGCTAAGAAGTATTTAAACGGCTTGAGTCCAAGATTTAAACGGGCTTTAGCCGTTTTAATTATAATTGAAGTTTTTAATAATATATCATTTTCGTCTCATGAACCTCTAAGAACTCTAGTCTATGTAACGACTGAGCTGGGTCTCATCATTCAGTAGAGGTGCAAAGTAAGAGTCATGACTATTATGTAAAATAAAACTATCTTACTTCACGCATTGAACAAAAGTGAAAAACAACTCTCAAACCCTCTTTTCCTAAACTGCTTTCTGATAAGATGTGGATTATATCCAATGCGATTCGAGAGGAGATTCATTGAGTGAAGACGTTTTTTAACATCAACATATCGAGCTTTTTGTATGCCGTCGCTTTATTCGTTCCGTTGCAAATCATGCTAAATATCAATCGAATCATGAGACTTACGAATATGTCTTCAGGTATGTTTTGGACTTTGAATATCATGATTGGATGGATCTCTTTAATCAGTATTCCTTTTTTGATTAGACAGATCACTTTCAAATCCACTCTACATAAGTCGTTTGAACGAATCATCTGCCTCTCCTGGTTCGTCTACTATATGTTATTCACATACATCACTAGCCGAATCATTCCAATCAAAAATGGGGGAGATACGCCAAGCCCTGTTCTTGGCCTCATCTTAATCCTGGTATTGTCAAGCTATCCTCTCTATATAATAATTTCGAAATGGCTCATCGTGGATCGAGAGTCGAAATAAGGTATGAAAAATCCGTAACATCAAGGAGGCATATTTTGAAAAAACGCTATTTATACTTTTATTCGACAGCGATTATACTGATCGGGGGAGGCATCTATTCATATAAATCAGGATACATCCCTCGCACAACTCCCTATATAGAACGAAAGCATGAAGTGCTGATGGATGCTAAGACCGTCAATTCAGTCAATCGAAAAGACTACATCGAAAGATCGATGCGATATATGGCTAGCTTTGCACCTTATTCAACGGGAGATTCCATCACAAAGAAGTCGACAATGAGCGAATTGAGGGCAAAGATTGATACGATGCACGATATCGAACAGTCCTTCCAATTCAAGTCGGATGATCCAGAATCAGAATCTTTACGGAAAGTAGCAAAGAACTATACTTCTTATATCGAGGCGCTCGAATATGTTGCGAGCAACATGCATGGTAAGGAGTCGATGAACATCGATCAAGCAAACTACTTGAAGAGCGTTTGGAATGAGGTCGTCACACCTGCATGTCATATAAAAGATGAGGTCGGGCGTTCACAAGAAGGCGAAGCCGTCATGTTTGAAAAAGAGATCACCACAGTCTGGTCCTAATATGTTAAGCGCTAATTGATAAGAATGTAGTAATGTATAAGACATGTCTCTATGAGAAATCCCTTCTTTGTAATACGAAATAAGTAGTTGATCATAAACTAAACAGCCCTAGATCAATGGATCCAGGGCTGTTTTCATGTGTTTTAATATGTAAGCGATCCTGCAATGATCAAACCGATCGAAATCGATAAGAAGAGAAGCAGCAAGCCGACTGCTTCGTTGTTCGCATCAATCTCTTTTGTCATGCTTAAACGTGGGATTAGTAAATCCGCGAGATAGAACAAGACGATTTGTAAGACGATTGCGAGTGCACCCCATAAGACCATATCGAGAATGCTGACGGAGTTCGAAATACTCGAATAGAGAACGATGGCAAGACCAAGAATACGTCCACCGAAGGCGTAGACGGCCGCTTTCTTCCCGTTACGGATGAGTTCGAGCTCCTTCGATTTCGTCGTCACCTCGAACAGGACGACACCGATGGCAAGGAGTACGGTCGCGACACCGATATACGAGAGCGTTGAAAGGAATAGATCACTGAATGTCATGTTGGTACCTCCATCATGATTTTTTATTTTTTTTACGTTGTTCGTATGCGACATACAATTCAAGCAGTGCTCCGACGAAAATGCCTGCTGATACATACAAATAGAAGTTGTCACCAATGAATCCGAACACGAGTCCTAAGAGAAGACCGATTAGGATATAAGGACCTTTTGTTAACTTCATATCAATCACCTGCCTCTACTTTAAAGGTAGCGGATTTCAGAGGTGACGTCCATCGTTATTCTTGGAAGCTGACGGCAGAATCTGAATTAGGAGAAAACAGGACGACTTGATTCCGTCCTTGTTGTTTTGCTTGATAAAGCGCAGCATCCGCATCCGGTAAGAGATGGTCGATTTGAGATGTCGTCTCATCAAAAGCGGCTAAACCAAATGATGCTGTAAGTGGCAGATCGGTCGTCGTCAATCGAAATGGGCTGAAGGCGATACGTTCACGTAATTGCTCTGCTAAAGGAATCACTTCAGCGAGCGGAACGCCTTCAAACAAGACGGAGAACTCTTCACCGCCGTTACGAGATAAATACCCGCTCTCTGCGACGCCATCACGCAGTCGGCTAGCAAACTGACGTAGCACTTCGTCACCCGCTTCATGTCCATACGTATCGTTGATCCGTTTAAAATGATCAATATCGATCGTCAATAACACGATGGACTGTTTGTTCAAGATCAATCGTTGTTTGAGATCCGTGAAGTATTCATTAAAAGCACGTGAATTATTCAATCCCGTCAAAAAGTCGAGTTGTGCTTTCTGCCGAAGCACCCGTAACGACTGTTTCGTCAGGCGGATATCACGAATGATCAAAAGGGCGAGCCAACTGCTAACGAAAGAAGCGGGAATGACGACCGACATGACCTCGAGTAAGAGGATTTGTTTCGGTAAGACGATCCATAAGACAAGGGCGTGCAAAGCCGTCGCATAGAGCGTCACGAGTGTAAAGGTCCGTTTTGCGTAAGGAGGCATTTCACGAACAATCAGACTCGTTCCGAGGGCGATAGCGACGATGAAACCAAATGCAGTGAATGCAGCCAAGTTCGTTCCCAGACTAAAGCGATAAACAATGATCGCGACCGTCACGATCGTTGTTGGAATAACGCCTCCAAAGTAGGCGGCGACAATGACCGGAACATGGCGCAAATCAATCATGACGCCGGGGGCTGCTTCGATTGTCATCTGCATGAGCAGTAAGGAGATAATGCTCAGGGCAAGACCATACAGGACGCGGGTGAGACGTGGAGATTCTCGCGTGATCGGAAGCGGTGATAATTTTCCAAGTAGATAAAAACCAGCCATTAATAGCGTCACGTTATGTAAGACGTCAAAAAGGATGCTTTTCATGAATCATCCATCCTTTCGAAAAAGTACGTTACTTAAGAAATATACGCCATAAACGGACTAACTCCTGTTTATCGAAAAAATAAAACCTTTCCATCAATTGTGTCTATAATGTGAACTTATGATTTCTATAAGCTGTACTTATGGTTTTAGGGAATTTGATTGACCTCCTCGACACTGCATTGTTAAATGATGAAGAAGTGGTGTGAAAGCGCTTACTAAATTTGAAGGAGATCTTACTCATGGAACTCGTCATCATTCTTCTTGCCTTATCTTTATTGATGTTCGTTGCCTATCGTGGTTTTTCGGTCATCCTATTTGCACCAATCTGTGCCTTGTTCGCCGTCTTACTGACGAACCCGGACTGGGTGTTACCATTCTTCTCAAATATCTTCATGGAAAAGATGGTCGGCTTCATCAAAGCATACTTCCCGGTCTTCCTCCTCGGAGCGATTTTCGGAAAAGTCGTTGAGATGTCCGGTATCGCGGAATCGATCGCAAAGACAATCATTCGTATGATTGGTGCGAAGCGCGCTATCCTTGCCATCGTCTTACTTGGCGCCATTCTTACATATAGCGGCGTCAGCTTATTCGTTGTCGTATTTGCTGTCTATCCGTTCGCTGCGAACTTGTTCCGCGAAGCAAACATCCCGAAACGACTCATTCCGGGAACGATTGCCCTTGGTGCGTTCACGTTCACGATGGATGCCTTACCAGGAACGCCTCAGATTCAAAACGTCATTCCGACGACGTTCTTCAAAACAGATATCTATGCTGCGCCGATCATGGGTTCAGTCGGTGGCTTGTTCATCTTAGTCGTCGGCATGTGGTATCTCGAGTCACGCAAGAAAAAAGCGCATCAAGCGGGTGAAGGGTACGCTGGATTCGAAGCGACAGCGGCAAGTGCCGCACCGCAAATGGAGTTAAAGAACGAACCAGAAATGACGCTCGAGACGGATCGTCAACCAGTCTATCGCCAAGTCCTTGCCTTTGTCCCACTCGTCCTTGTTGCCGTAATGAACAAAGTCTTTACACTCTCGATTCCAAAATGGTATCCGGAAGGATTCGATTTTTCAGCAATCGGTCTAGAAGCATTCGGAAAGATCGAGACACCTGCTGTTCTTGCGATCTGGTCCGTCCAAATGGCGTTGTTGATCGGAATTCTCGCAGCGATGCTCTATGACTTCCGAAAGATCAAGACGAACTTCCAAGCTGGTCTGAACGTCAGTATCGGTGGTGCGCTCCTAGCGGTCATGAATACAGGTGCTGAGTATGGCTTCGGTGGCGTCATCGCGGCACTCCCAGGATTTAAGTCCGTCTCAAGCGGAATCTCGGAGACGTTTACGAACCCGCTCGTCAACGGAGCCGTCACGACGACGACGCTTGCCGGCGTCACCGGTTCCGCATCGGGTGGAATGGGGATTGCGTTAAGTGCGATGTCGGATAAATATACGCAAGCCATCACATCGGGTGGCGTACCACCGGAAGTCATGCACCGCGTCATCTCGATGGCGTCCGGTGGGATGGATACGTTACCGCATAACGGTGCCGTCATCACGTTGCTAGCGGTCACGGGACTGACGCACCGTCAGTCGTATAAGGACATCTTCATGATTACGATCCTCAAGACAGTGACGGTCTTCTTGATGATTGGATTGTATAGCTTGACTGGCTTGTACTAAGGATTTTTAAAGGGGGCATCATCAGATGAAACAGGGGAAAGTATACGCATCATTCGCGGAAGCGACAGCAGACATCTTTGACGGGGCGACGCTAGTCGTAGGGGGCTTCGGACTCTGCGGAATCCCGGAAAAATCCATTACCGCGTTGCAAGAGAAGGGCGTCAAGGATTTGACGGTCGTCAGTAATAACTGTGGTGTCGATGATTTTGGACTTGGTCTCCTCTTGCAGACGCGACAAATCAAGAAGATGATTTCGTCGTATGTCGGGGAAAATAAGACGTTTGAACAACAGTACCTCAGTGGCGAGATCGAAGTCGATCTCGTTCCCCAAGGTACGCTAGCGGAACGTATCCGTGCCGGTGGTGCTGGTATTCCTGGTTTCTATACACCAACAGGCGTCGGGACACCGATTGCTGAAGGAAAGGAACAAAAGGAGTTCGACGGAAAAACGTATCTGCTCGAAGAAGGAATCGTCGGCGATTTTGCAATCGTCAAGGCATGGAAAGCAGATCGACTCGGGAATCTCGTCTTCCGGAAGACGTCACGCAACTTTAACCCGATCGTCGCGACAGCCGGCAAAGTAACGATCGTTGAAGTCGAAGAACTGGTCGAAGTCGGTGAACTCGACCCGAACGAGATCCACACACCTGCTGTCTACGTCCAGCGCATCGTTGTTGGAACGGATTATGAAAAACGCATTGAACGCCGGACTGTCCGGGAAGCTTGAGGAGGAGACGGATATGAAAACGACACGAGAAATCATCATTGAACGCGCACTTCGGGAAGTCGAAGATGGGATGTACGTCAACCTCGGAATCGGAATTCCGACATTGATCGCCAATGCGATTCCGGACGATGTGCATGTCATGCTGCAATCCGAAAACGGACTGCTTGGCATCGGCCCCTATCCACTTGATCATGAAGTTGATGCGGACGAGATCAATGCCGGCAAAGAAACGGTCACGGCACAATCCGGAGCATCTTACTTCGACAGTGCCGAATCGTTCGCGATGATTCGCGGCGGGCACATCGACCTCGCAATCCTCGGCGGGATGGAAGTCGATCAGAACGGTGACCTCGCGAATTGGATGATTCCGGGCAAGATGGTCAAAGGCATGGGCGGAGCGATGGACCTCGTCAATGGAGCGAAACGCGTCGTCATCATCATGGAGCATGTCAACAAACACGGCGAATCGAAAGTCAAACAGGCGTGTACCTTGCCGTTGACAGGACGCGCCGTCGTCAATCGTCTGATCACGGACCGGGCCGTCTTTGATTTCACGCCGGACGGGATGGTCTTGATCGAGACGCTGAATGGTCAAACGGTCGAAGATGTCAAACAAGTCACGGAAGCACGATTCACGGTCAGTCCGGAACTCGAGCGCGTGACGGTAGGGGAGTGAAGCAGATGGTTCAAGGAGATATCGTACTCGTCACAGGTGCAGGAAGCGGAATTGGTCTAGAAATCTCAAAGGCTTTCGCTGCGGCAGGAGCGAAGGTCATCGTAACGGACGTCCGCGCGGAAGCAGCAGAGGAAGCTGCGGCAGCTATTCGCGGAGCTGGTCATGAAGCGGTCGGGATGACGCTCAACGTCACCGATGAAGCACAGGTCGAAGCCGTCTTGAAGCAGACGGTCGAACAGTTTGGTCGACTTGACGTCTTGATCAATAACGCGGGTCTTCAACACGTCTCACCAATTGAAGAGTTTCCGACAGAGAAGTTCGAATTGATGATCAAGATCATGTTGACGGCGCCGTTCATCGCTATCAAACATGCTTTTCCAATCATGAAGGAACAAGGATATGGCCGCATTCTCAATATGGCATCGATCAATGGATTAATAGGCTTTGCTGGGAAGGCGGCGTATAACTCGGCGAAACATGGGTTGCTTGGTCTAACGAAGGTCGCAGCCCTTGAAGGAGCGGAACACGGAATCACCGTCAACGCGATTTGCCCGGGGTACGTCGATACACCACTCGTCCGCAATCAGATGGAAGACTTAGCGAAGACCCGTCACGTCGAGCTTGAGAAGGTACTCGAGGAAGTCATCTATCCGCTCGTTCCACAAAAACGGTTGCTCGCCGTCGAGGAAATCGCGGATTATGCATTGTTCCTCGCGAGCCGCAAAGCAAAAGGCATCACGGGACAAGCGAACGTACTCGATGGAGGATATACGATTCAATAAGGAGATGGAGCAGATGAGTGAAGCAGTCGTCATCGTCAGTGCGACACGAACGGCGATCGGGAATTTCAATGGAAGTTTGAAGGACGTCAAAGCAACGGAACTCGGTGCGACAGTCATCCGCGCAGCACTCGAAAAAGCAGGTGTCGCTGGGAATCACGTCGAAGAAGTCTTTTTCGGTAACGTCCTCTCAGCAGGACTTGGTCAAAATCCAGCACGGCAAGCGGCACTCGCTGCCGGATTACCGGAGACATGTCCCGCGATGACCGTTAACAAGGTCTGCGGATCCGGTCTCTCAGCCGTCCATCTCGCGTATCAGGCGATCAAGTCGGGCGAAGCCGATGTCATCGTTGCCGGTGGGATGGAGAACATGAGCCAAGCGCCGTATGTCCTATCGGGCGCACGGTCTGGCCTGAAGATGGGGGACCAACCGCTCGTCGATACGATCATCCAGGATGGACTTGAGTGTGCGTTTAATGACTATCACATGGGAATCACGGCAGAAAATTTGGCAGACGCCTACGAACTTTCCCGCGAAGCGCAGGATCAGTTCGCTGCGACGAGTCAGCAAAAAGCGCAGACGGCGTTGGCGGAAGAACGGTTCGTCTCGGAAATCACGCCGGTTCTGATTCCACAACGAAAAGGCGACCCGATCCGTTTTGAGCAAGATGAGTTTCCGCGTGCCGGAACATCTGTCGAAACACTCAGTCGTTTGCGACCGGCATTCAAGAAGGACGGAACGGTCACGGCAGGCAATGCATCTGGCATCAATGACGGGGCTGCGGCACTCGTCATCATGTCCGCGTCAAAGGCACAAGAACTCGGCGTGACACCACTCGTTGAGATCGTCGCGAATGGAACGTCCGGTGTCGATCCGAGCATCATGGGAATCGGTCCCGTCCAAGCGGTCCAAAAGGCACTCGATAAAGCGAGACTGACGCTTGAGGAGATCGATGTCATCGAAGCGAACGAAGCATTCGCGGCACAATCTCTCGCGGTCGATGCGGAGCTACAGTTCCCGCATGAGAAGCTCAACCGCAACGGCGGTGCAATCGCGCTCGGTCATCCAATCGGTGCGAGTGGGGCGCGGATTCTCGTTACGTTGATCCATGAACTCGAGCGAACGGGTGAGACGCATGGTCTTGCGACGTTATGCGTCGGGGGCGGTCAAGGGGTAGCGACGATCGTCAAAAAATACGAAGGTTAACAATAAAGCACGAGTCGAAGGAGATGTTTGCTCCCGTTGTCTCGTGCTTTATTGTTTTTAGCGAATCGTTAAAATGTCTTTGTAACTGCTTTTTTCAAGAATTTGCACAGATGACATCCGTGACTACTCCTTCAAGGAGACCTCGGGATGTTGTTTCACGAAGTCGGAGACAATCATATAGCCGAGTCTGTATTGGACGGACGCTGGAATATCTTTTTTATAATTTCCAAGGATCAAATCATCCGTCGTCAATCGCTCCGAATTCAGCTCCGAAATCACATGCTCTAAGGTGTGATTTAACAATGGGATGATTGATTCCGATGACTCCATTGGATAGAGCTTGTGGGCAAAAAATTCTGCCTCCCCTTCAAAGATGATATGATCAAGCACCGTCGTGCGGCTTGGTTCATTGAGAGCAATAGTATGATGGTACTCATGCGCTGTCGTATTGCGTAATGATGTTTCCGAAAAATCCTTCAAGAAGAACAGAGTCATCGAATTGTTTCCTTGAGCGACACCACCATAACGTTTGGCACCATCGTGAGTATTTGGTGTCGTCGGGGAGACGAAGACGACGAGCTTCTCATCCCGTGGAAGTTGTTTCATCGAAGTCAGGAGACTGGACTTGATCTGTTTCATGATGCGCTGATGATGCTTTTTTAGATATGTATTCATCTGTCTTAAGTCTTCGATGTTCTCAGATGGATGCTCTAGAAGTGAAGAATCAAAATTAGCTTGAAGCTGTTCTTTTTTGATGATCTTATTTTTAGCTCCCAATACATATTTTTTAAATAGTTCCTCATTGTCCTCTGGATGTTTCGAAACCGCTTGAATGTAATCGTCATACGCCTTATACAAAGGAACGATTTGAATCTTTTGTTTCTCATGCGTAAACGTAATGTCATACGTCTTTGGTTTTTCGGCAGCGGGAGAACAACTGGCAAGTAAAAGGGTGGCGCTAAGAAGATAAATCGATTTCATGAAAATACCTCCTGTTTAATTATCCATATATTTACTTTCTCTAAAGAATATCATTTTCCTACTACGTCAAATGAACTTATGAATCCGGTTTCATGCTTCGACGCACAGCAGTAACAAAACCCGTAGACCGTAGTTCCGCCAAACTTTCTGCGTAATTTTCAGAATATTCTCCAGATAAACTCCTAGCACGAGCTCCTAAACGTATGTTATCCTTTCGAACGAAGTACTTCATCTGCTTAGGGAGCGGATGAAGTCGGAAATCATCAGTGGGGGTTTATTATGTCTAAAACTGTTCCAACATCATTTATCATCGTCATCGGCATGATGCTCTTCGCCTTGTTCTTTGGGGCAGGAAATCTCATCTTTCCGCCGATGCTCGGACAGCTCGCAGGGGAGCATGTCTGGGTTGCCAATGCCGGATTCCTTGTCACTGGTGTCGGTCTACCATTGCTTGCGATTCTCGCATTCGCGTTTTCAGGGGAACGCGATCTACAAGCGATGGCGTCACGTGTTCATCCTGCTTTCGGAATCGGGTTCTCGGTCATCTTGTATCTTGCGATTGGACCATTCTTCGCGATTCCACGTGCCGGAACGGTCTCGTATGAGATTGGAATCAAGCCGTTCTTCAGTGAATCGACGAGCCATTTGCCGTTACTGATCTTCACGATTTTGTTTTACACGATTGCTTGTCTATTGTCCTTAAACCCAACAAAGATCGTCGATGTCGTCGGGAAGGTACTGACACCGATTAAAATCACGTTCATCGGTCTGTTGATTGTCGTTGCCGTCTTGCATCCAATCGGAAGTTTTCAGAATCCTTTGAAGACATATCAGACGAATGCCTTCTTTAACGGTTTCCAAGAAGGATATATGACACTCGATGCGCTCGGTGCCTTCGTCTTCGGTATCATCATCATCGCAGCGATCAAGGAAAAAGGTGTCACTTCGAAGCGGCAGTTGCTGCTGATTTGTACGAAAGCCTCGTTGATTGCCGCAGCCTTGCTTGCAATCACATACTCGGCGCTTGCCTTCATGGGTGCTTCGAGTGTCTCGGAAATCGGACAACTGGCGAACGGAGCAGAGATCTTGTCGGCTGTGTCGGATCATTATTTCGGTGAATACGGTGCGATTTTACTCGGTCTGATGATTACAGTCGCCTGTATGACGACAAGTGTCGGCTTGATCACGGCGTGTGCCGCGTTTTTCTCGGCACTCGTACCAAAAATCTCGTACGTCAAATGGACGATTGGTCTATCAGTCTTCAGCGCACTCGTCGCGAACATCGGTCTGAATCAATTGCTTGCCGTCTCAAAACCAGTCTTGATGACGCTTTATCCACTCGCGATCTGTCTGATCTTCTTAACGTTCTTGCACCCACTCTTTAAAGGCAAACCAGCCGTTTATCAAGGGGCGCTGTGGATGACATTCGTTGTCAGCTTGTTTGATGGATTAAAGACAGCAGGGATTAACGTCTCAGCCGTCACGAAAGTGTTCGACGCGGTATTACCGTTTGCTTCCGTCAGTCTCGGATGGGTCGTTCCAGCCATCATTGGTGGGGTGATCGGGGCAATCGTTGGTAAGAAAACAGCACAGACACAATCGTCGTCGCGTGTAGCTTAAATCAAATCCTTTCACTCAGATTACACTGGGTGAAGGGATTTTTTTATTGTAACGATGAAACGTATTCTAGCAACAGTTGTTGACAAAAACAGGTAGCAAGATGCTATAGTTTTAACGAAAATGATATTCATTATCAATTGAAAAGAGTGATAGGTGATGTTCATCCAATTAAAATCATTCATAGTTGATATACGGAAAAGTATTAGAGAGCAAATGTTTTTTAGGAGTGAGTTGAAAATGACAGAAGCATTACATACATTTCGAGTGAGAAAACATGCGTTACAATCAGGAGGACAATTGGCGTTACGTCCGAGTTTGATCGTCGTCATACAAGGCGCTGGCATTACCTACACGGAAAGAAAACGTCTAGAGGCGGGAGAAGCCTGTTTCGTCAAGAAATCAGGTGAACGATTCATCGTTCAGGAGGGACATTGTCTCTTGTATCAGTTAGAGGTTGAACTGACGCCATTTCCAATCTTCCGACAACCAACGAATGAACTAGTGGAGTGCTTAGAACGAATGTATGGGTGTCCAAAAACAATGACCGGTTCTCTTAGACAGCATCGCTATCTGTATCAACTGCTGGAGCAATTAAGTGAACGTCGTCAGGAGCAGACGTTTGAGGAAGTGACGTCCCAGTGGTTAGAAGAACTCGGGAACTCAAGAACAGTCAGTGATTTGGCAAGTGAGTTGAACATGTCACTGCCGACGTTTTCCCGCCAATTCAAAAAGCACTACGATCAATCACCAAAGGAACTGATTCATCAATTGCGGATGCAACGGGCGAAGGAGTGGATGATTGCACATTCAGATTGGACGATTGCTGAGATCGCAGAACGTGTATCAATCAATGATGAATTTTATTTCAGCCGTCTCTTTAAAAAACGTGAGGGACTATCACCAAGTCAGTACCGAAAACGGTTGATTCCACGGGTCGGAATCTGGAGTCAAGCGTTATTGCAAGATCACTTATTGGCACTAGGCATTCAACCTGTCATCGCACCGTCTTTTCCGACACAATATCGTTCGAATGGTGTGCCAGACTATTTAAGTGAAATCGAAGGTACACGACTATACGACGCGTCAGCAACGATTTTACCGGAATGGTTTGAGACATCAAATCTTGATCTCGTTTTACGGACACCGATACGAGGTGAATCACCACCTATGTTGACCTCTTGTCCGGTCATCGATATTTTGAAACAAACTTGCTGGAAGGATTACTTGTATGCTGTTGCTACGGCAACCGATATGCTTGAGCGAGCGACTGATATCATCAACGAAGTCGAGACGTTTGAATCAGTTGTGAAGAAGCAAATCGAATTCAATCGGAATGTGACATGGGCAGTCATCTGGATCAGAGACTCAGAAATCAGACTATACGGACGAACAGGGCATACGATGTTGGATTTTCTGTTCAATGAAATCGGTCTACGAGCAGTGGAAGAACTTCCGCAAACCGTCTACATGACGATCAGCCTAGAAACATTACAGCAGTTAGATCCGGATGGTCTGTTCATACTGTGGAGTCAACCTGCAGATGTGGAACGAATTCGAGGAACGAAGGAGTGGAAAACGCTTCGTGCCGTTAGGACGGGGCGTATATTTCACCCAGACAGTGTAGACTGGGATCCGTGGGGACCACTTGGGAGGATGCATATGTTACGTCAATTGCATACATATATCAGCGATAGTAACTGTTTTGTTTGTCCATGAAGAATGAAAAGAAAATCCATGTCATTCGTCATTGATAATGATTATCATTACAGATGGAGTTCACAATGAGGCAGAGAAGGCTGATAAATGAACTTAAAAAGTCGTCACTTTGTCGTACGAATGTTAGGGAGGATCGTTTGTTTGATTTATGTTAAATCTCACGACGATATGTGATTTCTGGCATTTAATCGATTGTGAAAACGGATTGAAGGAACTTGAAAACGTTTTACTTAAAATAAGTGCGTATACGCACCATCAAAAACGGGGAGACCCGTTTTTCTATTGATATAGAATGAGAATGATTTTCAATAAGGGGAGGAACAGAGCGTGCGAACATGCGAAGAACAAATCGAGCGATTAGCGACCGAGGTGACGCTTCAATCGTTCATGAACAGCTACATCAGAGAAGTGAACTCGGGCGAATGGGTCAACGAGAGACCGTTTGATGCATCCGAGACATCCTTTTTTTATTGGATGAAACCATATCTCATTGAAATCAAACGTCGTTCCATCATCGGACGCCACGAGATTGGAATGATCCGTGAAGAGACAAAGAACGGATGGCGGGAAGTTTCAGCCATGTCTTGTATCATCACCTGTTGCATCAAGCTTCAAGATCAACATCCGGATCAAACGGACTTACTCTTTCGCGTTCTTGACAGTCACCGGACTGTGCAATTGATTTTGGAGGAACAACTGAACGCACAAGAGCAACAGACGTTCATCGATTATGAACAACGCTTGTGGTGTGGTCATTGGTTCCATCCGACCCCGAAAAGTAGAGTCGGTATGACCGAATGGCAACAAAAAGCGTATGCGCCTGAATTCCGTCAGCCGTTTCAACTTCACTATTTCACAGTACATGAGACATTGCTCGAAGAACGTTCAGGTAGCAACGAGACGATTAGTCAGCTGATGAAAAATCAACTGGGGAACTCAGTCCAAGCGACGGCGCAAGAGCGAGTCATTCCAATTCATCCGCTTCAAGCCGAGTATTTGTTACGTCAGCCGACAGTCAAGCAATGGATCGAGCAAAGTATTCTCCGTTATCATGGCGCAACTGGACCACTCTATAACGCGACTTCGTCGATACGGACCGTCGAAGCACTCGACCGAAGTCATATGTTGAAGTTATCCATACCTGTCCAAGTGACGAACTCAAGACGCGTCAACAAGCGGCACGAATTAGAGGCCGGTTATTTGATGTATCGATTGTTTTGTCATCTGTCTCTTCCTGATACGTTTGACCTCATTCACGATCCTGCGTATTTAGCGATCCGGACTAAAGAAGAGTCCGGATTCGAAGTCATCCTGCGAGACCCTGCACCCCACGCGGTAAATGTTGCGGCACTCGTCCAACCGGCATTACCGAATTCGGAATCTCTCCTGCTGCGGCTCATTCGGCAGTCAGGATTAATCGAACCGGAACACGTCACTCGGTGGTGGAAACAGTACTTAGAGTTGACGTTAGGAGCGATCGTTACACTGTATGAGGAACAAGGAATCGGTCTCGAGGCACATCAACAAAATAGTCTCATCACATTCGAAGACGGATGGCCGGTTCGATATCACGTCCGGGATAATCAAGGCTATTACTTAGCAGACACGAATCGAGATTCCTTCATCCTGCTGGAACCGGAATTGAAGCATACGACGTTGTTCTACCCAGAAGAAGTCATTGCTGAGCGTTTAACGTACTACATGATTTGGAACCATCTAGCGAGTGTCATCGACCGATTGGCAGCAGACACATTATTGAACGAAGAAGTTGCTATCGCGTTACTGCATGAATGGTGTCAGGTACGAGTTGAAAATCTAGAAGGGCGAAGCAGAGCTTGGCTTTTGATGTTGTTAGAATCGCCGACACTTCCATACAAGGCGAATTTACTAACGCGTCTACAAGGACTCGATGAACTCGAAATCGAGGGAGAACGAGTTTGTTTCGTCGAGTTGGATAATCCGTTACGGGAGGACAACTATGCTTTACGACAGCAAAACACGCATCTGCAAACAACTTCTTGAGAGTCTGTTATTCGAGCGGATTCTTCCTTTTACTGAAATGATTGTCGGAATGAAGCATCGTTTTACATTCCACATAAAAGATAGTGAAGTCGCAGTCGAAGGAAAACGCGGTCCGTTCGACCGGATTCGGCTCGACATCGCGACGTTACGCTCATCGAAGTCATCTGGCGTCAACGATTGGTTTGAGTATCTTTTGACACAATTGCCAATCCTGGACGACTTTCAGGAAGAGTTACGACGTACACATGATTTCGATGACTTGTCGCAGCGACATCGTCTACCAATCCACCGAGCAGGCTTGGATTATGAAGAGTTGGAGCAGACCATCATCGAAGGGCATCCCTATCATCCTTGTTATAAATCAAGGATTGGTTTTTCGCGAGCTGATCACGAGGCATATGGACCTGAAGCGGGCAATCGCTTCCAGTTACATTGGATTGCCTTACCTTCTACGCTCGTTCAAGGGAATGGAATCCTACCTATTCCACTGATTCTTGGAGAACCGCTTCTACATATGTTTTTAGTCAAACTGGAAGAACTCAATCAAACCGATTATCAGATTCTTCCTGTCCACCCATGGCAATGGTTACGTATCAAGCAGGAGGTGGCACAAGTCGGAGGTGTCGACTTGGGAGAAGGTGGTGTCTTCGTACAAGCGACGCAGTCGATTCGAACCGTTTTTTGTCCAGGTCATCCCGAACTACCGCATATCAAATTGCCGCTCGACTTGAAGCAAACGTCAGCCGTTCGGACTTTTTCCGTGCCGAATGTCGTGGCAGCTCCTACAGTATCGGATTGGTTGAAAAAACAGGCGAGTGAATTGCCAGTGACGCTGTTATCTGAATTTGCTTCATGCGTCAGCTCGAGCGGTCCACTTGCAGGTCGGGTCGGTTGTGTCTTTCGAGAAAACGTCTTGACGTATGTTCACACGGGGGAACAGGTCATTCCTTTGACAGCACTTGCTCAAATCGAGGGGAATGGACGACATTTTTTAGGACCGTGGTTGGAACGATATGGTCATGAACGGTGGCTCCGTCAATTCTTCGTCGTCTATCTCGAACCGGTCATCCGACTCATGACAGAGAAAGGGATTGGTGTGGAAGCTCACGCCCAAAATACGTTACTCGTCTTACAGGACGGATGGCCGGAACGGATCATTCTCCGCGATTTTCATGATAGCGTCGAATTCGTCACCGAGTTACTCGACGATCCATCGGATGTACCCAATTTTAAGATGCTACATCCTGATTTTGATGCACGGCTCAACACGTATTACGAAATGTCACACCCGCTTGCCTTACGCGAGCTGCTTTACGATACATTATTCGTCTACCATTTGACGGAACTAGCGTATCAACTGGAACAGACGGAGAACTTGAGTGAAGAGACGTTCTTTGATTGGATTCACCAGACGATCGAGGGATTGCAGATTGATCGAGACCGACTAGAACGAATCGGATGGTACGAACAAAGAGTAACAGCAGAAGCCTTGCTGGCACCACGGTTTGGTTTGACGAATCAAATCGATGTAAAAAATTCACTCGTTCAACGAAGAGAGGAAGACGATCATGCTATGGATTGAGAAAGAATGGGTGACAGAAGAAGAATTGACGATACATGAACTGGTGAAGCAATCGTTCATAACGGAAGGGAAGACCGTAGCCATCTGTACGTCAGATACCAAAGCGTGGTTAGCCCTCTGTCTTGCGATGCGACGAATGAATGGAACAATCCTTCCTATTCATCCAGAAACGCCTGTTTCCGGTGCTAAACGATTAGCGATACAAGCCGGATGTGGCTATTTGATTTATCAAGAGACCATCATTCCGCTTCCGGAAGCGGAAAAACGTGCGGGTGGATTGATTCAATTCAGTTCCGGTACGACGGGACAACCCAAAATCATTCACCGGACATGGGAGTCGATCGAGACGGAACTGAATGCCTATACGAACAGTTTTCCGCTGACGACGAAAGCGACGATCGTTGCTTGTCCGACGACGCACTCATTCGGATTACTTTGTGGAGTGTTCGCGACTTTAAGACGCGGAGCAACACCAGTCATCCTACAAGACTTCTCGCCACGTCATGTGCTAGCAATCCATCGTTTGCATCCGGACGCTATCATCTATACGGCACCGGGACTGGCGTATGCGATGAGTTTGTTCGCGGAATCAGTTCACGCAGTGATGATTTCCGGGATGACATTACCAGAAAAGTGGTTCCGTTCGATTGAACGGAAGACACATCATTTGCTTCAACAATATGGCTGTTCAGAAATCGGCTGTATCGCACTTCATCCGAATCCGCCGAGTCCGCAAGCAATCGGATTTCCACTAGAGCATCTTGAGATTGAAACTGGAACGAAGGGAAAGCCAGCAGAATTAGTCGTTTCGCAACAAGGCGTACGGATTGGTACGAAGGATTTAATGTACTTTGAAGACGGGCTGCACTTTCTTAGCCGACTCGATGAGATGATCAATGTGTCTGGCTTATCCGTCTATCCCGGGGAAGTCGAATATGTCTTGTATCAGCTTCCGACCGTCGAGGCTGTCGTCGTCTTTAAACGAATGGATTCGTTTCAAGGAGAGCGCGTCTGCGCTCAACTCGTGACGACGGCATCAGAGGAAGAACTGAAACAACATTGCATGAAGCATCTCGCACCACATCAACGACCGACGGAGTGGCAACTCGTTGAGCAAATCGAACTGTCTGCGAATGGGAAAGTTAGTAGAAAACGATTGGGGGAACAAGTATGTCCAGTTTAACGCTTGCGCAATTCGAAGATATACTGAGCGAACAGCTCGAATGGTCATCATCTGTCGCTGTCTCGACAACAGACTCTCTACGAGATGATCTAGGACTGGATTCGATGCGTTTGATTCATCTGTTGCTTCACCTTGAATTGGAACACGGGTTAGTGATTCCAGATGAGCACATGTCAGCACTCCCCAAAATGCGAGTAGAAGAGTTAATGTCTGTTTTACAGGAGGTCATACATGATTAAAGTACACTGTCTCGTCAGTTGTGTCTGCGAGACAATCAAACAATCGGCCGCTGACCATCGTCCCTATTACTTTGGCGTATGGGATTCGTCGTTTTCCTTGTCAGCCGATTATGTCCTCTCACATCATGATGAAACAATTAACCATCAGGAGATGCTTGTTTGGTATGAACGTCTTTACGGAGTCCCAGTCGAAGAATGGTACGATCACAAACAGTCAAAAGAAGAAAATATCGCTCAGCTGATTCAACGGATCGAACAGAAAAATAAGGACGAGTCAGTGATCGTCATGTTGGATTTAGCTAGTCTACCTGAGCGCGAAAATAAATTTCACCATGATGTGTTTCCCCACTACGTCATGTTAGAGGCGACAGAAGATCCGGAAATATGGCACATGCTTGATCCTGATTTTCGGTATGAAGGTGATGTTGCACGCGAGCGTATTCTGGAAGCGGTACGCCATCCTGCTGTCGCTGGTGGGTTTGCGTTTCGAAATACGGATGTTCGAATACCGAATGCGACGACGGTAAGTGCGTATTTCATGAGTTGTCTAAACGTACATCATCCATTGACTGAGGCGGTCAAACGTGTTGTGCATCACTATCGTGAACAACCTGAGGGACTACCGAATGCCTTAAAGCAGTTACCTGTCATTGCCATTCGAAAATATGCCTATGAGCATGCCTTTGCTTATTTATATGAAGCAATTGGACGCGACTTGCAGACATCTGATTTTGAAAAATGGACGGATGAGGTTGAAACATTAGTCAATCAATACTCTGTCATCCAGCATCGGGCTGTCAAATTTGCTATAACGCGTCAACCGGAAGTGTATTTAGAGATCGAACGAATGATCGAAGAACAATGGGCACGAGAGAGTGCCATTAAACGACAACTCGTCGACACGTTCCATGCATATCAACGACAGGAGGGGATTGAACATGAAACTCGCACTCTGTACGATCAGCTATCGGCATCATCTGCGTTCATTTAATGATTTGATCGATTTTGCTTCAGAAGAACACTTTGACGCCATTGATATCTGGGGCGTTCATGCTGAACATTTAAGAACGGAAGAAGTCGATCGGATGAAGTCATCCCATCTAAATGTCAGTATGTTGAGTCATTATTTAAATTTAAACGCACCGATGTCAGAACTACTTGTGGAGACAAAACGACTCTCGCAATTAGCGACACGAATCGGAACGCAGCGTATCCGCATCTTTGCGGGTAATGAGGCGAGCCATACCTTATCCGATGCCAAATGGGATCAACTCGTTTATCGATTAAAGGGGATTTGCCGTGTCCTTGATCCTGCAGGACAGCGATTATTACTTGAATTTCATCCGAACACTGCAACAGATACTGTAGAGGCAACGGTTCGTTTATTACAAGCGATCAACCACCCGGCATGTCGGATCAACTTTGACGTCTTACACGTCATCGAATCAAAGGCAGATCCCGTCGAAGCATACTTCAGACTTGCATCGTATGTGGATCATCTTCATTTAAAAACAGTGGCGAATGTTGAACAATTTTCAGTCTTTGAACCAGCAAATGTCTATGCGGCAAGCGGATCACGGGAAGGAATGGTTCCATTATTCGAAGGCATCGTTGATTATCAACGGTTCTTTGAAGACTTAACGGAGCACCTCGATCATTTGACGGCTAGTCTCGAGTGGTTTGGTCCTGATCCTGATGAGCGATTAAGAGAAGATCGACTTCTCATCGCTCAAGCACTTGAAAAAGTACCTGTATTGTCAAGATGAATCGACTCGATGGGGTTTAAACGTCAGCAGAAAAGGCAATTCCTCTACTGTATATCATTGACCATCGTGTCCCTTACAGAAAGGATGTTGAAACATGTCAGAACGTGTCTTCATTAGTCCCTCGAAGTATGTCCAAGGAAAGGATGTCATTGACCGGCTCGGTACATATGTGAGCCCGTTCGGTGAAAAAGCGCTCGTCATCGCGGACGATGTCGTTTGGAAAATCGTCAAGGAACGTGTCGAGCAGTCGCTGTCCGGCGAAAACGTCAGCATCGAGAAGGCAGACTTTAGTGGTGAAGCCTCACGGCATGAAGTAAAACGAATCGCTGAGCAAGCAAAAGCAGCGGATGTTCGTTTCGTCATGGGAGTTGGGGGTGGAAAGACGCTCGACACAGCAAAAGCCGTCTCGGATGAGTTGAACGTGTCCGTCGTCATCGTACCGACCCTTGCTTCGACCGATGCACCGACGAGTGCTCTGTCCGTCATCTATTCCGACGAAGGGATTTTCGAAAGCTATCGTTTCTATAAGAAGAATCCCGATCTTGTTCTCGTCGATACGAAACTGATTGCCCAAGCGCCAGCGCGTTTCTTCGCGTCCGGAATCGCAGATGCTCTCGCGACGTGGGTCGAAGTCCGGAGTGTCGTCGCTTTTGGTGGACAGACGATGGCGGGAGGACGACCGACGATTGCGGCACAAGCGATTGCCAAACGGTGTGAGGAAGTCTTGTTCGAGCATGGGCGTCTGGCGTATGAATCCGTTCAAGCGCAGGTCGTCACACCGGCACTCGAAGCCGTCGTCGAGGCGAATACGCTCTTAAGTGGACTCGGTTTCGAGAGTGGTGGGCTAGCTGCAGCGCATGCGATCCATAACGGGTTCACAGCGCTGGATGGTGAGATTCATCACTTGACGCATGGAGAAAAGGTCGCCTTTGGTACACTTGTCCAGTTGGCGCTCGAAGAACATCCACAAGAAGAAATCGAGCGCTATATCGCGCTCTACACGGATCTTGGGTTACCGGTGACGCTCGAAGACGTCAAGCTAAAAGATGCGTCGCGTGAAGACATCGTCAAAGTCGGAGAGGCAGCGACCGCTGAAGGTGAGACGATCCACAGCGGATTCAACGTCACGGCGGACGAAGTCGCTGATGCGATCATCGCTGCCGATCGCTATTCAAAAGCGTATCAAGCAAAGCGAAAACAATAAGAAAAAATAACCCTTGCCGAGACGGCGAGGGTTATTGTCATTTTACAGATAATCGAGTGGATTGACACTGCTACCAGCAGAAGTTGCGCTGTAGACGTACGATCCTTTATGGAGTTCAAAATGTAAATGTGTTCCGAAAGCGTTACCTGTCTCGCCAACTGTTCCGATCTTTTGACCTTGCGTGACGGTTTGACCGACCGAGACCGAGCGGCTGTTCATATGTGCATACAGACTGATGAACGGCGATCCGTTGATCGTATGTGAAACCATGACATAGTTGCCGTACGCGCCTTTGAGCTGAGACGTAATGACCTTACCGCTAGCTGTCGCATAGACCGGAGTACCTTTTGCTGCACCATAATCGATACCGTTATGGAATGTGTAACCATAAGCACCACTAGAAGGTCCATAACCTTGCGTGATCGGACCGCTCGTTGGCGTCGCGAAGCTTTTTGACGTCGACGTCGAGGCTTTTGATGCGCCACTGCTATTCGTCAGTGTCAAGACAGCGTATTTCGAGACATAGTCCGCATGGACGAATCGTTTATCTCCACCGTATAAGAACTTGATCCAATCGCCTGTACGACCGAGGTAGCGGAACGTTTCGCCCTTATCGACACTTCCGACGACTGTACTGCTCGTCGAACTGCTGCTACGAACACGAAGGTTGTCGACATTGACTTTAATCTTATAGATACGTGTTACTGAATATTTTTTAACATATGTAGAAGAAACATAGACTTTTTTTGAACCGTACAGAATTTTCGTCCAGTTGCCTGTCCGTCCGAGATACTTATATGTATCACCTTTTTCAAAGCTCGTGATCGTACCGTATGATGTCGAAGGACCCGTTCGAGCACGCAAACCGTCCTCCATGACTTTCACCTTATAGAACGTCGTTGCTGCATCCGCACGTGGGATGGCAAACGAAGCAAAACTTGCCACAGCGATGGCTGTCGCTGAAACACCTTTCCAAAAACCATGCATGATTCATTCCTCCTGAATATGTAATTTGTGTGACTAAACCGTTATGTAAATTTCATAGATGAGTATAACATTTACGAAAATGTTTAAATGTTACATTCACATTTCGATATTATTTCAATAAATTATATTTAAAGACATTAATTTTGTTTGTTTTCCATTTATCCATAAATTCCTTTGACAAGATTGGATGGAATTGGATATGATGAAATGTCCATTAAAAATAAGAAAGGTACCCCGGTTGAGGTACCTTAAATGCTTATAAAAAGGCGAGTGGATTGACGCTGTTTGCTGCAGAAGTACCGCTATAGACATAGTTACCGCGATGGATTTCGAAGTGAAGATGAGCACCTGTCGAGTTTCCTGTACTGCCGACTGCACCGATCGTTGCGCCTTTCGGGATCGTTTGACCGACGAAGACAGAGCGTTTGCTTAAGTGAGCGTAGACCGTTGTGTACGAAATACCGTGCACTTTATGTTTGACCATGACATGGTTTCCATATGCTCCTTGGTAAGACGATGTGACAACTTTACCTGCCGCTGCTGCACGAACGGGCGTTCCGATTGGTGCACCAAAGTCGACGCCGTTATGGAATGTGTAGCCGAAGATGCCGCTCGTTTTTCCATAACCTTGTGTTACTGGACCGCTTGTCGGACGCGAGAAGCCATTTGATGAAGTCGAGAATGAGGCTTTCTTCGCTGTATGACCAGAAACGCGATATTTTTTCACATAACCTGAGTAGACGTAACGCTTATGTCCTTTATGAAGAATTTTTGTCCAGTTTCCGCGATGCCCCAAGTATTTGAAAGTCTGTCCCGAATTGACGCCGTCGACGATCCGGTATTTAAGAGATGGGCCAGTACGAACGCGAAGTCCGTCTGCTTTGATTTTTACTTTGTACGTAGATTTCGTAGCTGCGTCAACCTTATCTGTACCCGTAGCTGCAAAACCTGAAACAACGAGCGCGCTCATTGCAAGTGTCGTGATTGTTCTTTTCATGAATGTTCCTCCTTGATGTAAATCGAAATCTTGTCGGAAATGACATGTATATAGAATGTGTGTGGTGTAAAGTGTGGTGAATTGAAGTAGATGATGCTGTCGTCATTTGACTAACGAGAGTATAGCATTGAAAAGTCAGACGTTTGTATTTCAATTCGATTGCTTAAATATATTATAATAACAAATGTTGTAATATTGAATACATATTCAATCTCAGAATCCCTTAAAATCAAGATGAATCCGTGTTACAACGAGATGAATTTGATGACAAAACGCAATCGTGGGAAATGATGAGAAAGTATGGGAGTCTAATAAAAAGAGAGTAGGTAATGAGATGGATTTGACGTTTGCAGTAAATCAAAAAAAGCTTAACATTCGCGCAGTGGCGCTGTTGATTCAAGATGAACATCTCTTGATTCATCGGCAAGGAGAAGATGATTTTTGGTCATTACCGGGAGGACGGGTACAATTTGGTGAAAGTGGTGCCAAAGCGATTGAACGTGAATTATTAGAAGAATTAGGACAGTCAATCGAGCCACCGGTCTTCCGTTTCCTGCATGAAAATTTCTTTAATTACGCAGACCATCAGTTTCATGAACTGGGGATGTTTTATGAAGTAACATGTCGAGAACCACTACCACTTTCAACGGAAGACTTTTACGGTCCTGAAGGTGAAGAATTGACGTACCGGTTCGTTCCGTTCGATAAACTGGATCAATATACATTGTATCCAAGCGAATTATCAAAAATGCTTCAAACCAATGTATTTCCAACGCTATTGACGAATGACATCTGACTTTTTCAGAAAAACGTTTATAGATGTATCGCAAGGGAATGGTTAATCAGGTAGTTCATTCCACAATGATAAGGGAGCTGATCGTTCATGAGAGAAGAGCAGTTCGAAGCGATGCATCAAGAAGCACGAGGGCAGACGCAGGAACAACAACCCGGTGTCGAGTACGCCATGAAACCGGAACCGATCTACGATGATCCGGATTATGTCGGTTCAGGAAAACTGACGGGAAAGGTTGCACTGATCACAGGTGGAGACAGTGGAATCGGTCGAGCCGTTGCTGTCGCTTATGCAAAAGAAGGGGCAAACGTCGCAATCGTATACTTAAATGAGGGGAAAGACGCAGAAAAGACGAAATCGTTGATTGAAGGCTACGGGGTCAAAGCCTTAAAAATCGCGAAAGATGTCAGTCAACCGGAAAATGCGCAAGCGATCATCGATACCGTCATTGCAGAATTCGGTCAATTGAACATTCTCGTTAACAATGCCGGAAAACAATTCCCGCAAGATGATTTCCTTGCGATCACACCAGATCAATTGAAGGAAACATTCGAGACGAATGTTTTTTCGATGTTCTACTTGATTCAGGCTGCGCTTCCACATTTGCATAAAGAAGATGCAATCATCAATACCTCATCGGTGACAGCGTATCGCGGAGCACCGTCGCTGATCGACTACTCGGCGACGAAAGGCGCTATTACGACATTGACACGCTCGCTTGCTTCAAGCTTGATCGAGAAAGGAATCCGCGTTAATGCTGTCGCACCGGGACCGATTTGGACGCCTCTCATTCCAGCGACGTTCTCGAAGGAGAAAGTCGAGTCGCATGGGGAAGACACATTAATGAAGCGTCGGGGACAACCGTCAGAAAATGCACCGGCTTATGTCTATTTGGCTTCTCGTGATTCGAGTTACATCACGGGTCAGACGATTCATATCAACGGCGGCGATTACATCACGTCTTAAGGGGGAAAACATGATGAAGAAAAATCCGAATGAAGTGCCTGAACGTGAACCGGATCATCAACCGGACGAAGTTCCGCAAGCACCACCGAGCGAGGTGCCAGACACACCACAGGAAGATCCTGTCCGTCAACCGGAACCGGATACGTTCCCAGAACCAACCGAGATTCCCGATACACCTCAGGAAGATCCAAATCCCTATTAATGAGTTGACCGTAGTCACCGTCCAAGAATCGGATGGTGACTTTTTCATGATGAAGAAGACAAACCAGCTTGACAGACAAACTGTATGGTGAGTATGATACAGAAGAGAAGTGTATTAATGTTTTAATACATTACACAGGAAAGGGAGGTCTACCGATGAAGTTCGACCAAAGAAGCCCGGTGTACCTGCAGGTCGTCCGTTGGTTCAAACAACGAATCGCGACCGAGGAATTGCAAAGCGGGCAAGAGATCCCGTCCCGCCGCGAAATCGCCGCACAGCTCGGAATCAATCCGAATACCGCACAAAAAGCATATAAAGAGATGGAGGAGCAGCAATTGATTACGACAGAACGGAATGTCCCGAGTAAGATTACACGCGATCCACAAGTCGTCCAAAAAGTACGTGCTGAGATGCTTGAAGAAGCAGTCTCTGAATTCATCGATGCCGTCAAGGCGATTCAAATTCCACTTGATGAGGTCGTCTCGAAAGTTGAGACCGTCTATCAGGAAACGGAACGGAGGAAGATCGATGCTTGAAGTTCATGGCTTACAAAAGAAGTACGGAAAAAAACCAGTCCTTCAAGGCGTTTCGTTCTCGGTTCCGATGGATCAATTGACATGTCTGATCGGTTTGAACGGTGAGGGGAAATCGACGATCCTGAAGGCAATCGCAGGTCTTGTTCCAGTCAACGCAGGAACGGTTCTCGTCGATGGCGAGATCAACCGAAATAAGATCGCCTTCGTTCCAGATATTCAGACGATGCCCGGCTACATGACGGTCGGTGATGCGCTGACATATATGGCGGATTATTATTCCGATTGGAACCAGGAGACTGCGAATGAATTGATGCGAATTTTCCAGCTACTTTCAACAGATAAGATTACCGATTTATCAAAAGGAAACCAGGCGAAGGTCAGCTTAATTCTTGGATTTGCTCTCGATCGTCCGTACTTATTACTCGACGAACCGTTCGCAGGAATTGATTTGTTTACGAAAGAACAGATTGCAGGATTATTCTCGAGCCACTTCATGGAAGGGCGCGGTATCCTGATGACGACACACGAAATTCAGGAAATCGAGCATTTGATCGACCGGGTCGTCTTCTTACAGGATGGTCGAATCATCGATGAACATGAGACAGAAGAGATGCGAGAACTGTACGGGAAGTCGGTTCAGGACCGGATGCGGGAGGTCTATCAGCGATGAAACAATACATACAATTGACGAATGAAGAGATTAAGCGGAGTTTTAAGCTTTATGTGATCGTCGTGCTTGCAATGGTAGCAATTGAGCTGGTGTCGGTCGTGGCGCAAGTGATGCTTCATGAGCAAAATATCAAGAATTTCATGGAAAATAATCGTGCAACATTATCAGAGGCACTTCAACAAATCGGAAAGCTAGATTATGCAGATACGACATCTTTTTTCGTATTTATGACTTTGATAGGAATTGTATTCGTTGTGATTTACGCATTTCAAATTTGGTATCGTGATTGGCTTGGGGAAACAAAATACATCTATCGACTATTAATGCTTCCAGGGCGAAGATATAGCATTTTCTTTTCAAAATTAACTGCTGTATTTCTGGTCATGATTAGCTTTATTGGTTTGCAATGGTGTTTTCTTAAGGCTGGATCTTATTTATTTGATTGGTCAATCCAAGCGGAGTATCAAAAAAGTTCTAATACGAATATATTCAGTAGTTCATTGGAAGAATTTTATACGACGAATTTAACTAATATGATTTTTATCATCCTTATTTCTACAATGATTGTCTGCTTAATCTTTTTGCTCGTTTTGTTGGAGCGGTCACATCGAAAAGTAAAAGGATTGATTCGAGTCGCGATTGAAACGACAATTTTTGTATCGTATGCGTTCGTCTGTATTTATTTTTTGGATCAAACACATTTATTACTAAGTTCAGAAAAAGACGCTTTATTCATCGGATTTGTCTTTGTCTACATGATTTATGCTTGTTGGAGAAGTTTGCGACTTCTGAAATGGAAAATCTCGGTCTAAGGGGGATAATATGCGGTCATATAAATATTTCATTGGTTTTATACTAATCAGTGTCGTATCACTAGCTTTTTATGTAGGATACGTCTTAAATTTAGAAAAACCTGAATTAGTAGTTGAAACAAAGAGCGGTAGCCCGAAGCAAAGCACTCTTCAAAATCTACAAATCAACTTAATCGATGTAGTGCGTCAACCAACAGACTTCTCAGTCTCGATTAAAGATGGACAAGTCTCTGAATCAAAATCATCTTATCTAAATAATATGTATCTCGACCGTGTTTATATAAATGATGAAGCACCACGGTCATTTAAACAGTTCATGCAAGAGGAAACGTATACTCTCATGCAAGATTCCGTAACTTACGGATTAAAAGGTCGAGAAGACGGTAGTTGGGAGTTGCAATACTGGGATCTTAAAACTAAAAAATTGACTACAAAACAATTGAGCACTCCCTCAGAAGTTAATAATAAAAAGTACGCCTACTCACCCTTTCAACGAACAGAAGATCTACTTTATGTGGAGCGCTATTCGATGGATGAGCAGACCATAAGAAGCTTTATTTATGTCATTGACTTAAAAAATAATCGCGTACGCAAACAACAACTACCAATCAAATTAAAGAAGAATGAATACATTGAGTCGTTCTATAAAGGACAACTATTTTTTTCTCAAACATATTTTCCTAAGAATAACCCCGATACTGAACAGCAGCGTCTGCTTATGACAGACGGAAAAAAGACGAAACGATTAAAACAACTGGAAGGAGAAGATTTTAACACTCGAATTTTAAATGAAGGCAAATTAATCGTGACGATAAATGAAAATGATGAGACACAGTTAAGCTGGAATACGTTCGATATGGAGTCGGAAAAATATACAGTACATCAAGTTCCACTTCCTGATCGTAAAAAATTCCCGGATGGAGGTGGATTCCCGGTCTCTATTTTGGAAAATGGACGCATTTATTTTTCTTATCAGCTAAAAAATGATGATTACAGAGTATTGGTTTTCAATCCGACATCAGCAAATATTGAATATGAAGGAAACATTACGAATAAAAATCCAAAGATTAAGTTATCACTAAGTGATATGCGATTGAAGTAAGTTATAGAAATTTCATTCAATCACTTGAAACCTCCCGTTTTCTTCCAACGTATAAAGACTATACAAGGGGGGAACTCACATGCAATTCTTGATTTTTGTCATCTTCGCAGGTGCTCTGTATTGGTTCTACTACAGCTTCTTACTGGGGTACCGTAAGAAAAACATCACGCTGACGTTTGACGATCGGTTTTATTCACTCGACGAACATGTCGCAGCCATCGAACAAAAGCTTGCAACGGATGGACGTTCAGCGCGTTATCTCGGTGACCGTCGCTTTGAAGTCGATGGCAAACCTTATCTGTTCCTCGAGCGGACAGTCCCAGTCGGCGGGATTCCGACACAGCAGACGATTCTCGAGCAACAAAAAAAATAACTCTCCCGCGTTTGGGAGAGTTTTTTCGTTAGACCGGAATCCGGTCGAGGGGATGTGGTTGTTGCGACGAACGATACCAGCGCATGATCCAGTGATCAATACCGATTTGATACGCGTAGCGTCCTGCAGCAAGTAAGACGATTGAGGTTGCTAAGAACAACGGGTTTAACGCAATCGTTCCAGCAAGTAAGTAATTGAGATTCATGATGCTTCCGACGACCAGTGCAGGAACCGTCAACAGACTGAGAATCAACAAGATCCCGACAATGAGTTCCGCGAACGGAATCAAGACGTTGATCAGCCCGACGTTTGGTAAGGCAAGTTGCTCGATCCACGTCGCGTACCACGAACTGACGAGTGCGTCTTCGCCAGTTGACTTCGCGAGTGCTCCTTCAAGAAACGACCGTGCATCAAAGCCATTAATGTACTTACCGATCCCGGCGATGAACCACTGAATTCCGAGCCAAAGTCGGATGATCGTCAATAGACCAAGACCGATGATGTGTAATGCTTTCACTTTCAGACACTCCTCTACTACAACATAGTCCCCATCATACTGAAAAATCATCAGTAAGATAGGGACTATCATCATAACGTCATCGAACCGTCATCGACCTGTTACAAAAAAGGATAAGGTAACGGTTTCATGACCGTTGATCGAGGCGATGACTGATTGCAGTTAATAAAGCAGCAACGAGCGCAACCAGTCCACCGACGAGTGCCGTGTTCATCATCGGACCGTTCGCATAGACGATGCCACCGAGTGCCGAACCAAAAGCAATCCCGACGTTACTCGCAACCGGCATCAAGGAAGCGGCGAGTCCTTTTGCTTCCGGATTGAACTTTTCAGCAAGGTCGATCAAGTAGATCTGTGTCGAAGTCGTTAGTAGAATCGACATCAACGACATCAAGGCGATGTTGAACAGACCAAGCGGAAGGGATACTGTCGTGAAGTATAATGCAGCAAGGACGATTGCTTGTACGACGAAGACGAACCGTAAGCGACCCATCGGATTTTTACTTGCAATCTTGCCGGCAAGGATGTTACTGAAGATCGAGACGACACCGTAAGCGAGCAGGATCGGACTAATCCATGTCTTCGCGATGCCGAGTTCCGTTTGCAGGATCGGCACGAGGTACGTGTAGACGACGTAAGTTGCTCCGAAGCCGAACGACGGAATGAAGAAGGCGATCAGGATCCGTGGATTAGCGAGCAATCCAAGCTGCTCCTTGATTGAACCGGAGCCCGTCGATTGCTGGACGGGAACGATCTTCCACACAGCGAGGAACGCAATCATTCCCATGACTGTCGTCAGCCAAAACGTGGCTGCGAAGCCAGCGTGTTGACCGATGAACGTACCGATCGGAACACCAAGGACGTTCGCGAGTGTAAAACCACCGAAAATGAACGAAACGGCGACACCGCGCTTCGCGACAGGTACGCCATCGCTTGCGACGACCATTGCGAGCGAGATCAAGACACCGGTCAGGATGGCTGTCAGGATGCGGGTGGCGAGCAATACTTCGTAACTTGGAGCAAAACTACTGGCAAGGTTCAGTAAGACCCAAACGAGTAACAGACGTAGAATCAGGCGACGCCGTTCCAAGTGACCGATCAGCGACATGACAATCGGTGTACCAATCGCAAAGGAGATGGCAAAGGCCGAGACGAGCGTACCGGCTGTTGCGATCGTGATATTAAGAGCTGAGGAGATTTCAGCGAGGATCCCGACGATGACGAATTCGCTTGTTCCGAGAACGAACGTCAGGAGCGACAACGTGGCGATCAACAGCCAATCGCGTCGACTTAAACGAGTAGTAGGTGACATGGATGATTCCTCAATTCTGGCGCTTGCGCGCGAAACTATGAGTAACAGGATAGCATGAAACGATTTCGTCGGGTATCGCAAAGCGAGAATTCGGGAAAAGAACCATTATTCGAAATAGCGTGTGAATTTCCAGGCTTGCTGTTTTTTGCGTATACTACAGAAGAAGACTACTGACAAAGGAGTGGAAACGATGCAAGCGACAGTGACATGGAACAAACAGATGGGGTTTAGTGGACAGACGGAATCAGGGCATCATCTTGCGATGGATGCAGCACCGGAGAACGGTGGCGAAAATCAAGCACCACGACCGACTGAACTGCTGCTACATGCCGTTGCCGGCTGTACTGGAATCGACATCGTCTCGATTTTAGAGAAGATGCGCTTGACGATCACTCATTTCGAAATGGATATCGAAGGGGAACGGGCAGAGGATCATCCGCGGCGTTTTACGTCGATCTCGATTCATTACCGGCTTGAAGGTGATCTCCCGGAAGATAAGGTCCGTCGCGCCATCTCGTTATCAAAAGATAAATATTGTTCGGTTTCGCAATCCTTGAACGCTGAGATTTCCGTCTATTATTCCATCAATGGTGTCCGGAGCGAGGATCCTTTGTGAAGAAAGTAGCACTGATCGGTTGCCTGTTGCTTGCAGGGTGTGCGCAGGAGACGACGGAACCAACGAAACCATCACAACCAGCAACGAAGCAACCGACGGAGGCGAAGAAATCAAAGCCTGAGCCGACAAAGGAAGAACAACAACAAGCACGATTAAAGCAGCAACTTGAAGCGATGTCGACGTCAGAAAAGATCGATCAATTGCTCTATATCGGAGTTGCCGGAACGGAACTTTCAGCAGCTGACCGGAAATTGTTGCAGACGCATGCGATCGGTGGGGTCTTACTGCTTGGTGGGAATATTACGTCAGAAGATCAACTCTTGACGTTCACGCGTGCCATTCAAGAAACGAACCAAAAACCGTATGTTTTCGTCGGGGTTGATGAAGAGGGCGGACGGGTCAGCCGGGTACCGGATCAACGATTACGTCTCCCGACGAGTCAACGGATGGCGCAAGGTGCAGATGCTGCAAAAATGGAAGATGTCGGACGTACGCTCGGTCACCTGTCACGATTTTATGGGTTCAACATGGACTTCGCACCGGTCCTTGACGTCAATAGCAATCCGAACAATCCAATCATCGGCGACCGTGCGTTAAGTGCTGATCCGAAGACCGTTGCGACTCTCGGTACGGCCCTGATGCACGGGATGCAAGAGACGGGAACGATTCCGGTCGTCAAACATTTTCCCGGTCACGGCAATACGAGTGTCGATTCCCATGTCGGTTTGCCGAAAGTGACAGCATCAAAGGAAGAACTGAAGCGAACGGAACTGTTACCGTTCCAAGAAGCGATTCAAGAGGGCGCCGAGATGGTGATGGTCGCCCATATTCTCTATCCCGCGTATGACGACCAAAATCCATCTTCGCTCTCGAAGCCGATCTTGACTGACCTCTTGCGTCAACAACTCGGATTCAAGGGTGTCATCATCACGGATGACCTTGTCATGGGGGCGATCACGAAACGATATGGTCTCGCGGAAGCGGCACGCCAGGCACTTGTCAATGGAGCTGATATGGCGATGTTTTCGGAAGCAGGTGCCTATCCGAAGGTCCACACCGAAGTGATGCAAGCCGTTAAAGACAAAACGCTGACGCCTGCGATGCTCGATGCTAAAGTGATGCGGATCTTAAAGCTGAAGCAGACCTATGCCGACAGCCAGAAGCAACAGCGACCGACGAAATCGGAGCTTATTCAGCAAGTGGAAGCGCTCAACTAGGACTAGCGAAGTAAAGCAACTCATGCTAGACTAATGGGGCAAGCCAATTAAACACGAAAAGACACTAGGGGAGTCTCCCAGCAGACTGAGACGGAAGTATCCGGACCCTTTGAACCTGATCTAGTTCGTACTAGCGGAGGGAAGTGGCTCGAAACCTTAGATATCCTTAGCGCTTTAGCGCATTTTCGGACCACTCCCTTCAACGTCGGGAGTGGTCCTTTTTCGTATGGAAAGGAAGAACATGATGCGTTTACATCTGATTTCGACGGGATCCATCAATCCACGCGATGGAGTGGAAACCTTTCAATCGCTTCAACCATATACGGATCAGCTTCATCTTCGAGAACCGAATTTGTCGGCAGCAGAATTGCTAGAACTGATTGACGCGCTCCTTGCGAAAGGGTATTCGCCTAATCAATTAACCGTTCATGACCGGGTCGACGTCGCCCATGTCGCTGGTATCGGTGTGCAGTTGACGCGACGATCCTTATGTGTCCGCGATGTTCGGCGACACTTTCCGGATCTCATCATCGGGAAATCCGTCCACTCTCTGGCAGAAGCACTTGCAGCAGAAGCGGAAGGAGCCGACCGACTGCTGTACGGTCATATTTATCCGACAGCGTCGAAACCAAACGTGCCACCGCGAGGGATCGACGCCTTGAAGCAAGTTGTCACCTTCACGACGAAACCAGTCATCGCAATCGGCGGGATCACTCCTGATCGCATTCCTGAAATCGCAGCGACCGGTGCAAGCGGAATCGCCGTCTTATCCGGTATTCTCGGTCAAGCGGACCCGCATGCTGCCATTCAGCGTTATCAGGGGGTACGGGTATGACAGATCACATCATCATCGGCGGTGGAGTCATCGGTTTGACGCTTGCTTACAGTCTCGCTTGTCAGAACGAATCCGTTCTTGTCCTTGATCGCGGAACATGCGGACAAGGGACGAGTCGGGCGGCTGCCGGGATGCTTGCGACGGACATCGAGCTGAGAGAAGAATTGCATACGCTTGCCGCTCGAAGTCGCCGTCTGTATCCGTTGCTCGCACGTCGCCTTGAGAACGAGACCGGGATCGATTGTGGCTACCGGAAACAACCATTTTTATTGAAACGAAATGGACAAGAATACTTATTTCCATCGGTCGGTCAAATCGATCCGCGACGACTGACGACTGCATTGATGCATGCCTTACGAAATCGTGGGGTACCAATCGAAGAACAGGTGGACGTCACGCGAATCGAGGAGAGTAATGATTTCATTAGGGTTGAGTCGAACATGGGAACGTGGACGGGACGAACGGTGACGGTTGCTGCCGGACGCGGGTCCCAAGCCTTGCTCGATACAGCTGGCATTTCGATTGCGACATATGGGGTCAAAGGGGAGTGTCTGGCGGTCCGTCTCGCAGGTCAGCCATTACGCTCGATCCTGTTTGATGACGCCGTCTACCTCGTACCGAAAGCGGACGGACGGATATTGATCGGTGCGACCGAACTACCGCACGACGAGACGATCGGTGTTAGTGTCGCAGGAGTCACGTCACTGCTTCAAGCAGCAGAGCGTCTCTATCCATCGATCCGTGATGCTGTCATCGAAGAAGTCTGGTCAGGCGTACGACCACAAACAGAGTCCGGCTTGCCATATATCGGAGTCGCTGATTCATCCCGGCGGATCTTTATAGCGACGGGGCATCATCGGCATGGCATATTACTCGCACCGGCGACAACGGAAGTCTTGGCAAACACATTACAGTTGACTCTAAAGGAGGAAGTCCGATGAACATTACGATTAACGGCAACGACCACACCATTGAACAGATTGAAACGATTGAGGATATGCTCACGCAACTTGGCTTAGGGGAAAAACTCGTCATCGTCGAACAGAACCGACAGATCATCGACCGCGGAGCTTACGATCAAACGGTCGTTCGGAACAATGACACATTCGAAATCGTTCATTTCGTAGGAGGAGGATAAAGATGTTGAAAATTGGAGAAAAGACATTCGAATCACGGTTATTACTTGGAACGGGGAAATATACGGATGCTACGGTACAGCAGGAGGCCATCGATGCGTCCGCTTCACAAATCTTGACGTTCGCTGTCCGGCGGCTCGATCTCTTCGACAAACAACAATCGAATTTCTTGGAGTCGCTTGATTTAACGAAGTACGATTTACTACCGAACACGGCTGGTGCGAAGACAGCGGAAGAAGCGGTCCGGCTAGCAAAGCTTGCGCGGGCATCCGGTATGTGTGACATGGTCAAGGTTGAAGTGATTGGGTGCGATAAGACATTACTACCTGACCCAATCGAGACGTTACGGGCTTCTGAAGAGTTACTCAAAGATGGGTTCATCGTCTTACCGTATACATCGGACGACGTCGTCCTTGCACGACGACTCGAGGAACTCGGCTGTCATGCCATCATGCCGGCTGCGTCACCGATCGGTTCCGGGCAAGGCATCCTCAATCCGCTCCACCTAAAGTTCATCATCGAGCAGACGTCGGTGCCTGTCATCGTCGACGCTGGCATCGGTTCTCCAACTGACGTCGCCTATGCAATGGAACTGGGAGCGGATGGTGTCTTATTGAACTCCGCTGTCGCCCATGCCCAAGATCCGGTCAAGATGGCGCACGCGATGCGACTAGCTGTCGAAGCAGGGCGCTTCGGCTACGAAGCGGGAAGAATCGAGAAGAAACAGTATGCAGTCGCGAGTAGTCCAACGAGTGGATTGATTCGATGACACGTTATTCACGTCAAACTCGATTTCGACCGATTGGAGAAGCAGGACAAGCACGCTTCGCAACAGCAAAGGTACTGATCATCGGGATGGGGGCACTCGGAACAGCATCGGCAGAACAACTCGTTCGCGCTGGTGTCGGCGTCGTCCGAATCGTCGACCGTGATTATGTCGAGTGGAGTAATCTACAACGGCAACAACTCTATACGGAGGATGATGCACGGCACAGCATACCGAAGGCGATTGCTGCAAAAGCGCGACTTGAAGCGATTAATTCGAAGGTGATGATCGAAGCACATGTATTAGATGTCGACCGGGCAGCGCTGACGTGGCTTCTCGATGATATTGATCTCATCATCGATGCGACGGATCATTTCGATATTCGTTTACTGATGAACGATATGGCATTGTTGCGCTCGATTCCGTGGATTTACGGTGGCTGCATCGGCAGTTACGGGATTACTTTCACTGTTCGCCCGGGAGAGACGCCATGTCTGCATTGTCTGCTCGATCAATTACCACGTGATCAGGAGACGTGTGATACGGCGGGAATCATCGGTCCAGCTGTTCAGATGGTCGCCTCTCTACAAGTGACGGAAGCGTTGAAGTGGTTGAGCGGGAAGACGGACGCGTTGCGGACACGTCTGCTTGCCTTTGACGTGTGGTCGAATACATTCCAACAAATCAACGTCCAGTCACTGAAGCAAACAGAGTGCCCCTCGTGCGGCATCGAGCCGTCTTATCCTTATTTATCGAATCAAACGGTGCGTTTCACGGCACTGTGCGGTCGCGATGCCGTTCAAATCCGGGGAGACGGGCAGCGGGATCTCGAACAATTAAAACAACGCCTCCAGCCGGTTGCGTCGATTTCCGCCCATAATCCATACTTGCTGGCGTTTACGACGGATGAGCATCGAATGGTCGCCTTTCGAGATGGTCGTGTCTTGATTCATGGCGAGGCGGATCTCGTTAAAGCAAAACGACTGTATCACGCCTATTTCGGATAAACGTTCATAAAACAGTAAAACTAATTTTAAAAATATATGTTTTAAATGTTTAAAAAACAGGTAAATAAGACTTCAGACATAAATCGGTCTACAGGTTTTGAACGTGAAGAGGAGTGATTCAGATGAAACAAGAATTCGATCCGATGAAGGATCAAGCACAGACGGAAGAAACACAGGCGGTTGTCCAGCAAGCCAACTGGAATCCGGACCGGTACCGGACGAACTTGAACCCATTCTATCTGTCACCTTGTAGTGTCGAACGTAGAGAAGATTTGCATCAGGATGCATCGAAGATTCTCGAAGTCGAGACGTCGTCGCCCCTCCAACAACTTTTTGAACACAATCAAGCAACGCATACATCCGGACCAACGGGCAAAAAATTTAAGACAGGCATCGTCGTCGGTGTCGGTGCGATCATCGGCGGATCAGTTTCTGTGATTCGTTCCGTCCAACGTTTTAGAAAGCAACGGACGAAGTAATACGCTCGTTGTGAAAGCGCAAAAAGCAGGAGGCATTCGCCTCCTGCTTTTTGTGTTCCAAACGGATGTTCGTCGCAGAACGAACGCTCGCATGCTACACTTAAGCTACTATATTTAAAAAGTGAGTGTGATGAAGATGAAATGGATACATACTGCCGATTGGCATCTCGGTAAAATCGTTCATGGCGAGTCGATGCTCGGGAACCAACGGGCGGTCCTGAGCGAGTTTTTGACACTCGTCGATCGCGAACAACCGGATGCAATCGTCATTGCGGGTGACTTATACGACCGTGCCGTCCCGCCGACAGAAGCCGTTGAACTACTCGATGAGACGCTCGCTGCTCTGATTCTTGACCGGGACATACCGGTCATTGCGATCAGCGGAAATCATGATTCAGCCGAACGGTTAAGTTTCGGAACGACGTTACTCCAACGGGCGGGTCTACACCTTGTTGGAAAATTGACGCCGGTCATCAAGCCGGTCGCGATCAAGGGAGTATCATTTTACCCGGTGCCATTTGCCGATCCTGCGACCGTCCGGTATGTGCACAATGATGAAACGATTAAGACGCATGATGACGCAATGCGGACGATCCTTGCCGGATGTGTCCCAGACGGACCGAGTGTTCTCGTCGGTCATGCCTTTGTCATCGGTGGACTCGAGACAGATTCGGAGCGGCAATTATCCGTCGGAACGGCAGGGCAAGTTAGTGCGAGCCAGTTTGCACCGTTTACCTATACAGCACTCGGTCATTTGCACAACCCGCTTGCAATTCAATCCGAGACGGTCCGATACAGCGGATCGCTCTTGAAATATTCGTTTTCAGAAGCACATCACGTCAAAGGCGTCGATGTGTTGACGTTGAACGATACTGGTACGTTCGATCGTCGATTCGAACCGCTTGCACCAAAACGTGATTTGCGAGAACTGACTGGTAGTCTCGATGAATTGACGGATCCTGCGTTCGTTGCGACGCAAGTCACGGATGATTATTTAAAAATCAACCTGACGGACGGCGAAGCCTTGATGGATCCGATGGGCAAGCTGAAAAAAATCTATCCGAACATCCTGCACCTCGAGCGAATCGGATTCGTCCGCGAGAGTACGCGGGCGGTCAAAGCATCGCGTGAGCAGGTCAAGGATGCTTCTGTTGCGGATCTGTTCAGTGAATTTTATGAAGCAGTTCGTGAGAAGAAGCCGACGGAAGCGATGCGAGCCGTCTTGAAGGAGGAAGCGACATGCGCCCAGAACGACTGACATTACGCGCCTTTGGTCCGTTTGCTGGTGAAGAGACGATTGATTTCACGGCACTTGCTGGACGGACGATGTTCGTCATTTCCGGGAATACAGGGGCTGGGAAAACGACGATTTTTGATGCATTGACGTTCGCCCTGTATGGTGAGACGTCCGGTGGTGAGCGGGAAATGAGTGAGTTGCGAAGTCATTTTGCCGTACCTGAACAAAAGACGGAAGTCGAACTGGAGTTTACGCTCAAAGGGGAACGGTATCGCATCATCCGGCAACCGAGTCAACCGCATCCGGTCAATAAAACCGGCTATTCGCATGAAGCAGAGTTCGCTCGGTTCGACGGCGTGGCGTGGAAACCACTTGCCATCAAGATTCCGGAAATCAAGCAGCGCGTTCAAGAATTGATCCAGCTCGACCATAAACAGTTTTCACAAATTCTCCTGTTGCCGCAAAATAAGTTCCGGGAACTGTTGATGGCAGAGTCAAAAGATAAATTGCAGATTCTCAAACAACTGTTCAAGACGGAACATTATGGTGAGTTCCAACAACGCTTGCACCGACAAGCGCTCGATCTTGCGGCACGCATCAAGGAAACGAAGACGAAACAATGGGCCAAGCTTGAGGAGTTACCCCTGCAAGCAAACTGGAGTGAATTAACGGAAGCGGACATCCGGTTACGAATGGAAGCGTTGACGACGGAACGGGATGAGTGGTTGACAGCGGCTCATGAAGCGGAGCAACAAACACGTACGATCGTCGAGAGCAAAACGACACGGTTGCAACAGGGCGAACAACTCGAAGCAGCTTTCCAAGAGCAAGAGCAACTTCAACGGACGGAGCAGTTGTTGCTTGAACGATCATCAGACATGAAGCGGATGCAAGAAGAAGCAACGGCTGCCGAACGTGCTCAAATCGTCGCACCATTTTTTGATCAATGGCAACAAGATCAAGAACAGCTAACACGACTTAAACGGCAACAGCAAGAAACCGAACAGCACGTCACGCGCTTGACAGAGCGGCAAGGCACCGTTCAAGACAAAGTAAATCGAATACTGGCGGAAGAACCGCAGATTGAACAACTGAGTCGTCGTCTTGAGAAAATTCAAGAAGAATGCGAACGGTTGGAAGCGGAGACCCTCTTACGGCAACAACAGCAACAACTGACAGAACGCTTAAAGCAACTTGATCCGGAACCGTTCAGGAAACAACTTGAACAAACGCGGACGGAGCGAAAGACCGTTCAGGAACAGCTACGACCATTGCAGAACGTCGGAGCAGAACGCTTACAGGCGCAAGAACGACGCTTCACCCTGCAACAGTTGGCGACGAAGTTCGCAGAGTATGACAGGTTGGAAGCAGAGCGACAACAGTTGATCGTCCGCGGTACAAGCGTCCGGGATCAAAAAGAGGCGGCAGCGCGTGCGTATGAAGTAGCTCGTAAAAGTGAACGGGAACAACTGGCTGCTGAACTTGCCAAGGGATTGACGGACGGGCTGGCTTGTCCTGTCTGTGGCAGTACGTCGCATCCGCAACATGCTGTCGCCGTCGCACAGGAACTATCGGTCGATGTAGCACAACAACGGTTCTTAGAAGCACAACAAGCGCATCAAGAGTTACAAGCCTCGTACCGGACGGTTGCAGAGCGTCTGCAACAACTGACGATCGAGATTCAAAAAACGAGTGAAAACGAGTCAACTCATGCGGAAGTTTTAGCACAGCTTCGGGAAGTCGAACAGACGGAAGTCCGATTAGCGTCAGCACAGACGGAAAAAGAACGTCTTGAAACATGTCTTCAACAACTCGAACAATCGCTAGAGCAACTACAGTTGAAGATTGATAGGGTGGTAAAAGACCAAACTGTCATCGAATCGGAATTGGCACACTTGACTGGTCGCCTGAGTCAATCTGGAAAATTCGTAAAATCGTTATCAGCACTTCGTGAAGAACAACAACAGGCAGAAACACGCATCGAGCAGTTCGAGCAAGATAAACAGCGCCAGTTACGTGAAAAGGAACAGCTCGATCGTGACTTGGCGGAACACCAAGGTCGATTCCGTCAATTGACTGAGGCATCTGCTGAACAAAGCGACCGATTAACGAAACGCGAAAACGAATTACACGCAGTCTTGGCAGAAGAAGCGTTTCCGACGATTGAAGCCTTCCGCGATGCGAGACGGTCACGAGAAGACATTCGTCTCCTCCATGAACGGCTGGAACAAGACCGCCTAGAGCGGCAGGAATTGAAGCTGAAACAGGAACAAGCTCGCTTGAAGACGGAAGGTCAAGTGCGCCCGGATCTTGAACTGTTGCGGATGGACTTGAAGACGGCGTCGCTCGAACTGACGGAACGGACCGATCGACGTGTCGGGCTCGAGAAGGAAAGGGTACATATCGATCAGTTGATAACGGCGTGGGAAAGCTTGCAACGCCAGATTGAGGACGAGGATGCGAGATACGGAGTCATCGGCGAACTCGCTCGCGTTGGTGTCGGCGAGAACGCACAACGAATGACGTTCGAAACGTACGTTCAGACGGCTTACTTCGATGAAATATTGTTCGCCGCAAACCGACATCTGCATGAGATGACATCGGGTCGTTTTCAGCTCGAGCGAAAAACGGAGGCAGGAAAAGGACTCAAAAAATACGGACTTGATTTAAATGTCTTTGACGCTTACACGTCGCAAACACGTCACGTCAAGACGTTGTCCGGTGGTGAAAGCTTCAAGGCGTCCCTTGCACTTGCGCTTGGACTATCGGAAGTCGTGCAAGAAGCAAGTGGAGGAGTGTCGCTTGAAACGATGTTTATCGATGAAGGATTTGGAACACTTGATCCGGAATCGCTTGAACAAGCGATCGAGACGTTGCTTTCAATTCAAGCGAGCGGCCGTATGGTCGGAATCATCAGTCATGTGCAGGAGCTGAAGTCACGTGTTGATGCGAAAATCGAGGTCAAGCAAGGAAAAACGGGGTCGACGATAGCATTAGTCGTCGAGTAAGGAGATCAGAACGATGGAAACACGAAACATGGTCACGAAATCACAAATCAAAGAAGCGTTACGCGAATTAGGTGTGACGTCCGGTATGAAACTGTTCGTCCATACGTCACTCAAACAAATTGGCTGGATTCCTGGTGGGGTACAAGCATTGATCGAAGCCTTGCAGGAGGTCGTCACGACGGAAGGATTGATCATGATGCCGGCGCAAAGTACGGATAATTCAGATCCGAAGAACTGGAGCCAACCGGCTGTACCTGAAGAATGGTGGGAAACGATCCGTCGGGAGATGCCGGCATATGACCCGGCAAAAACGGTCACACGTGGTATCGGTCGTGTACCGGAAGTCTTTCGAACGTATCCAGGTGTAGTCCGAAGCGAGCATCCGATGTGGTCGGTGACCGCATGGGGGAAGGATGCGGCGACATTCGTTGCCAATCATACACTGGAAAACGGTTTCGGTCCTGGCTCACCGATTGAACGCTTTATTGAAGCGGACGGTCAAATTCTCCATATCGGTTCGCCGTGGGATACGACGACCGTCTGGCATTATGCCGAATACGGACTGAATCGCCCGGACGTCGAGGACGGTTGTAAAGTCAGAGAAGGAACGACGGATCGGTTCATCCATTACCGACACCGTCAAGTCGATAGTGATGCATTTGGTCCGATCGGGGAAGCTCTCGAAGGGTCGGACTTCGTGACGTCCGGTTTGATTGGGCAAGCGAAATCACACCGCATCGATGCCAAAGCCTCGATCCCGGTCGTCATGTTGCAATTAAAAGCACTCGATCAATGGTTATTTTGAAACTTTTTCGGGAAGCTTTCGTAATACAAAGCAGAATCATAAAAAGGAGTGAATGCAATGGCTTCACGTTTTAAAGTTAACCCGGCATTGCGTCGAGGGTTCGATACAGCACGTGTCGGAGAACGACCGATGACGAAAAGTGGGACGATGAGTAAGATTTTCTTACTGCTCGCTCTCGTCACGGCAGCAGCTGGAGGAAGTTGGTTCTTCCTCGCAGAAAACCAAGGGTTGTTGTTCCCAGCCTTGATTGGTGGACTAGTCATCGGTCTAATTCTTGCCTTGGTCATCACATTCAAACCGGCGACGGCACCGGTTCTTTCACCGGTCTATGCGATCGTTGAAGGGGTGGCAGTCGGAGCGTTATCGCTCATGTTCGAAAGCATGTATCCAGGAATCGTCGGGAAGGCAGTCGTTGCGACATTCGTCGTTGCATTTGCGATGTGGTTCGTCTACTCGACTGGCATGATTAAAGTGACGCAACGTTTCCGTTCTGCGGTAACAGCAGCGATTCTCTCGATCTTCGTCTTGTACGCGGTCAACTTGATTCTGTCCTTGTTTAGTATCGATCTGCCATTCATGACAGGTAGCTCGCCGCTTGCGATCGGTGTACAGTTCGTCATCGTCATCGTTGCGTCCTTGTCACTTGTGATGGACTTCGATTTCATCTCACAACAAGTCCGTGCCGGTGCGCCGAAATCGATGGAATGGGTCGCGGCATTCGGATTGATCGTGACGATCATCTGGCTCTATATTGAATTACTTGATCTCTTGTATCGCCTTGCAGCACGAGATTAACAGCAACAGACGACGGATTCTCCGTCGTCTGTTTTTTGTCGCAAGCAGGGATAAATGTGTGAAATGAGAATTAATAGAATGGTGAAATAAGAAGGAGGATCTCGTATGAAAGAACGTATCGTTATTGGAGCCGGACCGTACCACAACAATCCCGGCTGGTATCATACACAGGAAGATGAGTTGAATCTGCTCAATCGGTCCGATTGGGAACGGTTGTGTTCGAACGACACGTTGCAAGCAATTCTTGCCGAACACGTCTGGGAGCATTTAACGTTTGAAGAAGGGATTGACGCGGCACGTCATTGTTATACATATCTTGCGCCAGGGGGATACGTCCGTTGTGCAGTGCCGGACGGTAATTTTCGAGATGAGGCATACCAAGCAATCGTTCAAGTCGGTGGCCCCGGTCCTGCTGACCATCCGGCGGCGAGTCATAAAATCGTCTATACATATGAAACGTTACAGCAAGTATTTAAAGAAGCTGGATTTCAAGTGTGCCTTCTAGAATATTTCGATCAGAACGGATCGTTTCATCAAGCAGATTGGAACGGAGATGACGGCATCATTTTCCGCTCGAAACGATACGATCCCCGAAATGCAGAACAGATGAAATTTCCTTCGTTGATACTTGATGCACATAAATGAATACATAGTTGGAAAAGACCATCTGAACTTCGCTGTCAGATGGTCTTTTTGATCATATTCCGTGCTCGCTTTTTAGTTGATCGACGTATTGTTTTGCTTCGAGCAAAGACAATCCGAGCGTCTCTCGAACGCGTTTGACAGCTTCAACCGTCTTTCCTTCATGAAGCAACTGAACCAGTTCGACTTGTAAGGCTGCCTCTTCTAAAGACACCTCATTTAAACCGAGGTGTTCCTCGATGCGTTGTAATTTCTTTAGAATCGTTTGTTGACGGCGTTTCGCTTCGTCCGCTTTTTGTGATAAGGACATCCAGATAAAGAATAAAGCAATTAATGATGCGAACATGATGACAGAATCCATAGGGAACACCTTCCTTTGTTCCACCGTACCATAGGAGATGAATCATAACAAATAGTGGAAAATGAGGTGGAAATTGATTATGCTGATATAGTGGAAAATAAAGGTTAATATGGAAGGGGGATTAATTTAGTGGACAATGTGTTAGTGACATTTTTGCCATTCTTGATTCAAGTTGGACTGCTCATGGTGCTGTTCTTCTTCGGAACGTTCTGTTTGTTCTTCTTCGTCAAACGAAGTTCATATCACAATAGCCGGTATTACCGACTGACATGCGAGCCGTTTTTACGGATTGTTCGTGATAAAGGAAAATGGGGCGAGTACTTGACGACACGTCAACTCGATCAAGTGTCCGGATACGGCACGTATGTCTTTAATACATACTTACCACGTGCACGCGGTGAAGGTACGACAGAAATCGATGTGACGTTCATTCATGAAAGTGGCATCTATGTACTCGAATCGAAAAACTACAGCGGCTGGATTTTTGGACGCGAGCAGGACCGTCAGTGGACGCAGCAGTTCCAGAATCGCTTCAAACAACGGTTTTATAATCCAATCAAACAAAATGAAGGGCATCTCAAAAGCATGCAACGCTTCTTGGAAGGAACGGATCCTGCACTCTTTCACTCCTTGATCGTTTTCAGCGAACGCTGCGAACTCAAAAAAATCACGGTCGATTCAGCGCATGTCCGTGTCTTGAAACGAAACGTCTTACGTAAGACGATCGAGCAACTCGCGACAGAAAAGCCGTTGACACCGAGTCAAGTCGATACGATTGCAGGAAAACTCGGTGTTCATTCACAAGTCGATCGTGCCACCCAACAAGCGCATATCGATAGGATTCGTCAACGACAGGCAAAATGAGACCGTTGACGAGCTCATTCTCCTTCAGGTATAGTGAATAAATAATAAGTAGTGCAACTATATGGAGATGATGGGATGAAAGAATCGGAATGGTCGCTTGGAATGCAATTATCCCGTAGTTATTATGCGTTCAAACGTGCTGCTGCTAAACGGATGGAAGCGTTCGGTCTGACACCAGAGCAGTTTTCTGTCCTGAGCGAACTCGCTAAACAAGATGGTGTTTCGCAAAAGCAGCTGGCACTCGTGACAGAACGTGATCAAACGACGATCGGTAAGATTCTCGATAAGCTCGGTAAAAAAGAACTAATCGTTCGGACGCCGGATCCTCGGGACCGACGAGCGGTTCTGCTCTTGATGACACGAGAAGGACGCGACATCGTCGATCGCCTCGGGCCAGAGCTCGATCAGCTACAACTCGAAGCGTTCCGTGGACTATCGCGAGAGCAAATCGAGCAATTAAAAGAAACACTTGAGACCATTCACCGGAATGTGACGTGAATGGTTTTCCTTCGGACATATAGTTGCACGTGATATTATAAGTAATGCATATAAAAAGGAGATAGAAACATGAAAGCATGGAAAGATGTCTGGTCAATGACACAAACGAAAGTCGGACTCGTCTTCGCGATCGTCGTACCGCTCTTGTTCCTCGTTGTCTGGATGACGGGTTACCAAGGACCGACAGAACGTCTTGATCAATTAAATGTTGGGGTCGTCGCAGAAGCGAATGATCCGTTCATCCAGTCGTTGCAACAAGCACCGTTCACGGTTCAGACGGTTGCAACAGAAACAAAAGGGTTGCAAGCACTTGATGCGAATGAAGTCGATCTCGTCTTACAAAAAGATGATGCAACGCATCAACTAACGGCACACGTCAGTCAGACGAATGCGGAATTCGCAAATGCAATCCTCGAGAGAGCAACGGAAACGATCAGCAAACAGTTGAATGGTGAGCCGACGTTCACGACGTCAATCGTTACGGAACATGCCGTCTCGGATTTTGCTTTATCAATGCTTCCGCTCGTTCTCGGTTTTGTCATTTACATCGCGATGATGACGATGGGGATACAATTCAATCTCGTCAGTACGATTTTAAAGAGTCGTCACACAAAATGGGATCTTTTCTGGAGTCGACAACTATTGCACGGCATCGTCTTACTTGTCGTACCATTGCTCCTCGTCTCGATGGCGCATCTACTGACAGACATCGATACACCATTCATCAAACTATGGGCGTTCGAGCTCCTCGTTGTTGCGACCTGTATCGCCGTCACGCAGATGAACTTTGCGATATTCGGACCGGTGGCGCCACTCATTAATGTCGCATTGATCCCGTTCCAGTTAATGACCGCAGGGAACATTGTTCCAGCGAAGATGCTGGCACCATTTTATCAATCGCTCGGAACGTTCCTGCCTGTTCCAAATGCCGTCTCTGGTTTCGGTCGATTATTATTCATGGATGGATCAGTCGGGACGCAAGTCCTTCATCTATCCTTACTTTTTGTTGGTAGTTTCTTGGTGACGTGTCTCATTACAGTCTGGAAAAGAGAGGGCGTTAGGCAGCAAGCCATGGCTTGAGAAAAAGTATAGTTTCAAAAAAAGCTCACGTCTCAATTTCCGAGACGTGAGCTTTTGTATTAGAACAACTCGTTGATTGGTGTGTCACCTTCGAGTAGTGTGACGACTTGCTTCGAGGCTTTATCATGACCGATCGCAGCTAAAATAACACGGGCGACATCCTCGCGTGGAATTTTTTTAGTCGCTTGCTCGGACGGATCCGTCGTGACGTTTCCTGTTCCGGCTTCATCCGACAGTCCGCCCGGACGAAGAATCGTATAGTTGAGTGATGATTCCTTCAGGACACGATCCGCGTAGCGTTTTGCGATGTAATACGGCCTCATGCTGTCAGACCATGTTTCCGGCGAATCGGCGTTCAAGGCACTGACCATGATGAACTGTTTCGCATGGATTGCTTCCGCTGCTTCAATCGATTTGACGGCACCGTCAAAATCAATCAGCATCGTTTTGTCCGCTCCTGTATGACCTCCGGACCCTGCCGTAAAGATAACGACATCTGATCCTTGTAATGCTTCCGTGATTGTCGCGACATCGTCTTCAAGATCAAGGTGGACCGGGGTATGACCGAGTTTCTCAAAATCACTGAATTGGTCCTTGGAACGTAATCCTACTTTGACATCGTGCTCCGAATCCTGCAGTAAGCGAGCAGCGTGACGACCTACTTTACCATTTGCACCAATGATGAAAATCTGACTCATGTTCCATTCCTCCATTCCACGATTTGATGATTCTGTTTCAGTATGGAAAAGACGAGGGGATTCTGTAAAGAGAGACGACTTATGGAACTGTAACCGTCATCAAAACATCTTTTTAACACTTTTACGCATAAAATCGTCAAATTATCTTGAAATCACGTGTATGTGTGGTAGGATAATGACTATTACCCACACCGAAAATCGTTTAGGTTAAATTGTAGCAATATTCGGAGAATGGGCAACGACGAAACAGAAAGGAGAGATACGATGAGAAAGAAACCATGGCTATTAGCTGGACTTGTCCTGACAGGCGTTGCCGCTTGGATGATCTGGAATCAACAGACGGATGCTGAAGCACATGACATCTTCGAAGACCACAAACTGGTCGTCGGGACGACGGGGGATTATAAGCCCTTTACATACCGGAACGAGGAACGGAATCGTTATCAAGGCTTTGATATTGATGTCATCCAAGCGTTCGCCAAAGCAGCAAATCTTGATGTGACATTCGTCAAGACGTCATGGCCGACGTTATCGGAGGATACGAAGTCAGGCAAGTTCGATATCGCAGTCGGTGGGATCACGAAGAAAGTCGAGCGCGAGGTCGTCGGAGACTTTACGTCGTCGTATTTCTCCTTTCAAAAAGCACCGCTCGTAAAGAAGGAAGATGTCAAACGCTTGAATTCGCTTGATGCAATCAATGATTCATCCGTCAAAATCGGTGTCAATCCGGGTGGGACGAACGAGGCGTTCGTGAAGAAGCATTTCCCGAAGGCGAATGTGACCGTCTTTGAGAACAACTTGGACATTCCAAAAGCCGTCCAAAGCGGTCAAGTCGACGTCATGGTAACAGACGACATCGAAGCGTTGCATTACGCAACAGAACTGAATCTTGCGGTTCCCAAACTCACTGAAGCATGGGAAGCAGCCGAGATGGCGTATTTGATGAAACCGGACCAAAAGCAGCTCGGAGACGTCTTCCGGGTCTGGATTGAAAGTGCGGAAGGACAAGAGCAGGTGCAACAATTGAAGGAAAAATGGAACATCGTCTCGACGCGGGAGACGGTCGGAGCGAAAGGAGCGGGAGCACATGAGTAAATGGGGATGGATCGTCGTCGGAGGTGGCGTCTTGTTTGCCAGCTTACTAACACTTTGGCAAACGGAGCAACCACGACGTGTACAAGCAAAGAACGTCTTTGCGACGAAAAAAATCGTCGTCGGAACGACCGGCGATTATAAACCATTCACCTACTTGAACCGGAAGACGAACGAGTACGAAGGATTCGATATCGAAGTGATCCGTTCTTTCGCGAAGACGACCGGCATCGATGTGGAGTTCGTCCCGACGACATGGCCGACGCTGTCTGCTGATCTCGCTAGCGGGAAATTCGATATGGTCGTCGGGGGAGTGACGAAAAACATCGAGCGCGAGATCATTGGCGACTTCACGTCAAGTTACCTGTCATTCCAAAAGACACCGCTCGTCCGTAAAGAAGATGCCGGACGCCTCGTTTCGATTGAACAGATCAATCGACCGGACGTGACGATTGGTCTAAATCCAGGCGGAACGAATGAACAATTCGTCCGCAAGACGTTTACGAAGGCGAACATCGTCATGTATGAGCAAAACCTCGACATCCCGCATGCGGTTGCCTCAGGTGAAGTTGATGTCATGATCACTGATACGGTCGAGGCGATTCATTATGAAGCACTCGATCAACGACTCGCGGCACCAAGAATTCAAGAAAAGTGGATTCCGGCGGAGAAAAGCTACCTCGTCCGGGAGTCAGAAGCGGACGTCGTCGATGTCTTTAACCTCTGGATGCAGTCGTACGAAGGACAGGAAGAGATGGAGCAATTAAAAGAGAAATGGCAAGTGGCGTCATAAGTGGATCGTGCCTCCTGATAGCAGGAGGCACGATTTTTTAATGACAGGAATCTGATGGGAAAAGTCGAACAAGTATGTAGAAGCAAACCAGGAGGAAACCGATATGTTGAAAAAGAGAACATCGAAACAATGGCTCATCATGACCGCTCTTTTTGCCTGTGTCACTTACACATGGTTCGTCATCGGAGATGTTTGGATTAATAATCCTACGTTATTGTTCGCAGGAGCGCTTGTATTTACGAGTGGCGCGGTACTATCGTTTAGTCTCGCGTTAGCGCGAGCCGTTCGCTTAAAAGGAATTGAGTTTAAGATGATGCTGGTGTCGGTAGTCGTAACGCTCGCCTTGTCTGCAGGTGCCGTATATGGTGTATACCAGATTGTAGCGTAATCGTTAGAGATTGAATCGAGGCATCGATTCAGGTGTCTTTTTTGATTTTTCGAACAGAAAAAATAGGGAAATCTTGGGCATGACTTTGAATTCATGGAAAGAAGGAATGAAGATGATTCATGTCGAGAACTTGACGAAGACGTACGTTGGAAAGGATGTCGTCAAAGGGATTTCCTTTGACGTGCAAGCAGGGGAAATCTTCGCCTTTCTTGGACCGAACGGTGCCGGGAAATCGACGACTGTTCAGATGCTGACGACGCTGATTAAACTGAGAATACCGATTAGGACGAGCAGGAAACGATTGAATCCGTTCATATTTCATCTCTCCTTTCTGTCGTTAAATTGTTTGTTTTTAGACGTTCGGGAAATCACGAATACCATGAATAATATGTGAGGTCAAAATAAAAATACAGTGTATGAAAAAAACTCCTCTCATTGTGTCATGAGAGGAGTACAACAGTTTTATTTTTCGATTTTCGGTACTTTTACGATGTAGTAGATCGTACTTAAAATCAAAAAGGCGATTCCGATTAAGATTGAGACGCGTGTCTCGTCATTAAACAGCATGCCGACGAGTACTGTGATCAGCGCGAAGATCGATAGATAGTTCGTCACCGGCGCACCTGGCATTTTGAACGGATGCGAGGCTGTCCGTTCACTTTCGATTTTTCGGTAACGGATATGACTGATTAATATCGCGAACCATGGCACCATCCCTGGTAGTACCGAAGCGCTGTAGACATAAACGAAGATGTTCGTATCCTTTCCGAGAACGTGCGGGAGAATGATATCGAGGATGACACCAAAGAAAATCCCGATTGAAATGGCTAGAACTGTATAGAGTGGAATCCCACGTTTATTGATCTTTAAGAAGAAAGACGGCATCTGCCCTTTTTCCGCTAATGCATAGATCATCCGACTGGCGCTGAAGATTCCTGAGTTACAACCGGATAAAGCGGCCGTGATGACGACGAAGTTAATGATGCCAGCAGCAATCGTCACACCGACCTTGGCGAATGTCGCAACGAATGGACTTCCAAGATCGGATAATTCGTTCCATGGATACACCGTGACGATGATGAAAATCGCTCCAACGTAGAAAATCAAAATCCGCCAGACGACACCATTGATCGCCTTCGTGATGTTTTTCTCTGGATCTTTTGTTTCCCCAGCCGTGACTCCAATCAACTCGACACCGATGTAAGAGGCGAAGACGATCGAGAGGGCAAAGAAGAAGCCGGTGAAACCGTTTGTGAAAAAGCCGCCGTTTGCCCAAAGATTCGAAAGACCGACTGGATTTCCGCCATTCCCTAGTCCAAAGAAAATAATGCCGAATCCAGCGACGATCATCAGAAGAATCGTCAGTATCTTGATCGAAGCGAACCAAAACTCGAGTTCACCGAACATTTTGACGGAAGCAAGGTTTGCGAGCGTCAAGAGAATGATGACGACGACCCCTGGAATCCATGTTGGTAGTTCAGGCCACCAGAAGCGTAAGTACGTTCCAACGGCGATGACTTCACTCATCCCGACGACGACCCAGTTGAAGATGTTGCTGCTTGCTGTTAAAAAACCAGCAGCTGGATGGATATAATCGTTTGCGAACTTTGCGTACGATCCACTGTGCGGATGGGTGTAGACCATCTCGCCGAGTGCCCGCATGATGAAAAAGATAAAAACTCCGGCTAGCATGTACGCAAGTAAGACTGATGGTCCTGTCCAAGCGATCGTACTTGACGCCCCGAGGAAGAGACCAACACCAATCGTTCCTCCGAGCGCAATCATTTGTACCTGTCGTGCTGTTAAATCTCGTTTCAAATTCGAACTCATCGTTTCCCCCAAAAAAATCTGTGACGTCATAATGTTCAGACAACTTGTCGTAAGAACTATAAGGCTGAGTATACTATCCTCAGATAGGGCACGGCTAGTCTTTTTGAAAATTTGAAATAGAGTTTTCAATAATCAGATATTCATGAAACAAATATGTAACAGCTTTCATTCGCCCATTAATAGAGTGTCAAGTTGTTGACCTAATCTCCCGACATACAGATGCTCAGCAGTTGCTAAGACGATCAAATCATCACGCATTGTAAGATCGCCTGACAGGGAATTTCCTTGTTCGGTCATGAAACGAATCGAACGAATGCCCTTAAAACGTGTTCCATTTCGTTCAAGTAATTGTATGTCATCAGAGTATGCGGCAAGTAGATGGTCATTGTACCGAGCGAACTGAGAAAAGGCGATCGTAGGAGCCTCACAAACGAGATCGTCCTCTTGATTAATACGGACGAAACGATAATCGGAGTAGTAGAAGAACCAGACTTCTGTTGATGAACAGACATTCAGAGCATAACAATCATCAATCGGATATTGCCGATTCTTATACTGCACTTCACCTGTATCGTCAAAAGCGACCAGACCGAAAGCACCATTTGAACTCGTGACGGCATCGGCATAGACACCTTCATCAAAATAACTGACCCAAATCCAACCTTGTTCGTCGATTTGCATATTTTGAATCCCGTCGTCTAAACAAAAGCTATTCAGTAACTGACCTTGAGGATCGTAGATAAAGGCGTTTGGCAACCATGTGCCGTCGATATCATCATCACAACGAGAAGCGACGAGTAACAGCCGTCCGTCTGGAAAACGATCAACGAGGGAAAAGTCGATGTCGTTTCTTTCGACGATCGTCGTCTTTCGCCAGTCATCCTTCAGTTGATGAATGGAGAGGATCTGTGTTTCACGAAATTCATCAATCGATTCTTCAACGATTAAAATATGTCCGTCGACAGTGATGCCAGTTGCGACCGGGCTTCCAGAACGATAGGATGCGATCAAACGACGTAGCGGGAAATGGGCGAGCGGGTATGTGAGCATGGCACGACCTCCTGTCTGTTGTAAAAAGCAGTCCGTCGACAGACAGACTGCTTAATGAGTTAAACCGACCGTTGACGGCGTTTATAGAAGAAATAGACGATAATTAAGGCGACGGCAGCAATCAAAACACCATTCGTATATGGTGCAGCGACTTCCTTGATCGAGCGCCAGTTCGTTCCGAGTGTTTCTCCAAGATAGAGGAACAAGATTGACCATGGAATGATGGCAAGAATCGTGTAGAGCGAAAACTTCGTTTGATCCATTTTCGCAAGACCAGCTGGAATCGAGATGGCATGGCGGACGACAGGAATGAAGCGAGCTCCGAAGATGACACCTTGACCGTATTTCAAGAACCAGCGTTCAGCTAAATCCAGATGATGTTCAGAGATCAGGACATACTTTCCGTACTTCAAGATCAATGGACGACCGCCATAGCGAGCAAACCAATATAAGAACAATTGCGACAACAATCCGCCAATGACGGCGGCGACGACAGCGAGTGGCCAGCTAATCGTTCCTTGAGAAATCATGAATCCGCCGTATGAGAGAACGATTTCGCTCGGTATGATTTCAATCATCAACCCGAGGGCGATACCGAAATATCCGAGATCGGCAAGTGAAAGTAAAATCTGGTTGACGATTTGAGATAACACGTAAGACAACTCCTTTGTAATCAGTACATTCCTTTATTTTAGAGAACCGAAGATCAAATGAAAAGGAAAAAAACGGAGACAATTAAAAAGACGGATCCACCATGATAGCGAATCCGTCTTGTTTTTATAACACGACCGCAGCAATCGTACCGAAGATGAGCAACGGAATATTGTAGTGCAAGAACGTCGGAATGACGGTTTCTCGCATGTGATCGTGCTGACCATCGGCATTCAAACCACTCGTAGGTCCAAGCGTCGAGTCTGACGCGGGGCTACCAGCGTCACCAAGAGCACCTGCTGTCCCGATGATCGCAACCGTCGCTTCTAAGCTGAAGCCATACTGGATGCAAAGTGGAACGAAGATCGCAGCGATGATTGGAACAGTTGAGAAACTTGATCCAATGCCCATCGTGACGATAAGACCGATCAAGAGCATGACGAACGCGGCAACAAGTTGGGAGTCGCCCATCAATGCTTTTGAGTTCTCAACGAGCGGTTCGATATCACCCGTCTTACGCAAGACATTCGAGAATCCGTTCGCTGAGATCATGACAAAACCGATGAATGACATCATCCGCATACCACGCGTGATGACGTCATCTGCTTCACTGAATCGAACGAGACGAAGCAACAAGAAGAGGATAAGTCCCGTCGATGCAGCAAGAATCATTGATTCCGTCTGCAGTTGAACGATCAGTGTCGCGATGACGACGATACCACTTAGAACAAGTTTCGATTTCGTAATGACCGGGATTTCATAGTCGTCCGGGGCGATATCACGAATTTCATACGTCCGCTCTTTCCGGTACGTATACAGACCGATCAAGAGACCGACGACCATTCCGAGTGCTGGAATCGCCATTGCTTCGATGACAGAAACTCCCGTCGTATCAAGACCATTAGCTTTCAGGTTTTTCAGTAAAATCTGATTCAGATAGATGTCTCCGAATCCAATCGGTAAGAACATGTACGGTGTGACGAGACCGAATGTCATGATGATCGCAATTCGACGTCGGTCCATCTTCAACTGAGAAAAAAGACCAAGAAGCGGCGGAATGATGATCGGAATGAAGGCGATGTGAATCGGTAGAGCATTTTGTGAACTGATCGCGAGTAACAGAATCGCGAACAAGATGAATCCTTTTAACTTCTTGACTGATGCGGCACTTGCGTTACCTCGTGAACGTGCGATCAATGCGTGAGCGAGAGCATCCGGTAAGCCCGTTTTCGAGAGGGCGACGGCAAACGCACCAAGCATTGCGTAGCTAAGAGCGATTTCGGCTCCGTCACCAAGACCACCCGCGAACGCTTCGGTTGTTTTCGTTAAATCAAGACCGCCGACGAGACCGCCGGCGAACGCACTGATGACCATCGCGAGCACGATGTGGACGCGGAAGATCGCTAAGATGAATAGTAAAAAGACGGCAAACAATACGGCGTTAATCATTCGGTAAAACCACACTTTCTTTTGTTATCACTGCACTATACTAAAGTATCTTACAGCCATGTTGAAACACTGTCAAGGATAAAAGTCTGACCTCGTATTAAATGACTTCACGATAGGCTTTCTAGCTTTGTATAAAAGTCTTATTTTTTAATACCTGGAAGCATGAAGGGAAAAGCATATAGATCACTGAAAATGGCTTACACAAAAAAATGTGCCATCCTTCTCCATTACGAGAAAATGGCACATCATCTTTAATTTAAGACGGAGTAGAATATCCCGAATCTATTTGAGTTTCTTCTATAAGAGAGCAATCAGCAATCGACGACGTCGAGTTTACCGGTCCCTGGGTCGATGACGAGTCCATGGACATTCGTACCAGGTGGCAGTAATGGGTGGTTCTTCACGAGGCTGACGGAGTGGGCGACACTCTCCTGAACTGACGTAAAGCCACGTAACCATTGGTTCAAATCAACACCTGATACTTCAAGCGTGTGAAGAATCTGTTGGTCGATACCTCGATCCTTCATTTCGCTGATCATGTGTTTAGGATCAATCGTGCTCATGCCGCAATCGTGGTGACCGATGACAACGACTTCTTCAGCGCCAAGGGCATACAACGCGACGAGAATCGAGCGCATGACGGAACCGAATGGGTGCGATAGGATAGCACCGGCATTTTTGATGATCTTCGCATCCCCGTTTTTTAGGCCGAGTGCGTGTGGAAGAAGTTCTGTTAGGCGGGCATCCATACATGTCAGGATGACGACCTTTTTATCCGGGAACTTATCCGAGACGAACTGCTCATACTGTTTTTCGGCGACGAATCGCTCGTTGAAGGCTAGCATTTCCTGTACAACTGACATTGAAGTGTCCTCCTTTAGTGGTAGCTCTTAATATGTACCCCATATCAGAATACAAGATGATGAAACGGCTATCAAGTCAGGAAAACGCAAGGTGTGACAAATCGCACACATCCATGTACATGAAGCAAAACGATGAAAAAGGAGAATCCGCAATAGATGTAAACGTTACCAAGGATGTGAGGGAATTCACAGGATGGTCATGCACAAAACAGGAAAAAGGAGTTATGATTGATTTGTGAAGGAAAGCACAAACTATTGAAAAACAGCTTGGCATTCCTGACATAATGGTTGGCAAATCAAACTCAGATTCGTTCCACGACAGGGAGGAAACCACTCATGGCTGTGAAAGAAAAAACAAAATCGACGGCAACGCCGGTCGAACAAGCAATTGGACAAATCGTTGAAAAAGGACAACGTGCATTACAGGAGTTATTGACATTCGATCAAGAAAAAATCGATACGATCGTCCGTGATATGGCACTTGCCGGACTTGAACGGCACGTCGAACTCGCTCGTCTCGCAACAGAAGAGACAGGTCGGGGTGTCTTTGAAGATAAGATGATTAAAAATATATTTGCGACAGAATACATCTACAACAGTCTACGTCATGAAAAAACGGTCGGGATTCTGGAAGAAGATGTACAAAACGGCATCACGTATATCGCTGAACCGGTCGGTGTCGTCTGTGGTGTCACACCAGTCACGAACCCGACATCGACGACGATGTTCAAAGCATTGATTGCGATCAAGACCCGCAACCCGATCGTCTTCGCGTTCCACCCGTCGGCACAACGGTGTTCCGTCGAAGCGGCGAAAACACTCCGCGACGCAGCCATCAAAGCAGGGGCACCGAAAGACTGCATTCAATGGGTCGAAGAACCATCACTTGAAGCAACGAAAGTCTTGATGAACCACGAAAACATCGCCATGGTCCTTGCGACAGGTGGAGCAGGAATGGTCAAATCAGCATATTCAACAGGTAAGCCGGCACTCGGTGTTGGACCAGGGAACGTTCCTTGCTACATTGAACAATCTGCAAAAGTCAAACGGGCAGTCAGCGATCTCGTTCTCTCAAAAACGTTTGATAACGGGATGATTTGTGCGTCTGAGCAAGCCGTCATCGTTGACCAAGAAATATATGCAACGGTCCGTGCAGAAATGGAAGCACTCGGTTGTTACTTCTGTACACCGGAAGAAAAACAACGCCTCGAATCACTCGTCATTAAAACTGATACATGTGCCGTCAACGCGGACATCGTCGGGAAACCTGCGACATGGATAGCAGAACAAGCTGGGATCGATGTTCCGGAAACGACGGTCATGCTCGTCGCGGAACTCGAGCACGTTGGAGCAGCAGAACCACTGTCTCATGAAAAACTCAGTCCCGTCCTCGGTGCTTACCGTGTCGCATCCACCGAAGAAGCGTTTACGATTGCTGAACAGATGCTTGAAATCGGGGGTCTCGGTCATACCGCCGTCATTCATACGACGAACGATGATTTGATGACAGCATTCGGACTCCGCATGAAAGCCTGCCGGATCCTCGTCAACAGTCCATCTGCTCATGGCGGAATCGGTGATCTTTATAACGAGTTGACACCATCACTGACACTCGGTTGCGGCTCATATGGGAAAAACTCTGTTTCTGAAAACGTGACTGCGAAACATTTACTCAACGTCAAAAAGGTGGCGAGACGACGCGTGAACATGCAATGGTTCAAGGTACCAGAAAAAATCTACTTCGAAAAGAACTCCGTTCAGTACCTCCGGTCAATGACTGACGTCTCACGCGTCATGATTGTCACCGATCCAACGATGGTACAGTTCGGTTATGCCGATAAAGTGATTCAAAACTTGCCACAGTCCGTCAGTTACCGAATCTTCGACCAAGTCGAACCAGATCCATCGGTGACGACTGTTCAGACAGGTGCCCAAGCCATGCGTGACTTCAAACCCGACTTGATCATCGCTCTTGGTGGTGGGTCAGCGATGGATGCTGCAAAAGGAATGTGGCTCTTCTATGAACAGCCGAACGAAACGTTCTCAAACTTGCGTCAAAAATTCCTGGATATCCGTAAGCGTGCCTACAAATTCCCGACACTCGGTCGTCAAGCGAAGTTCGTCGCGATTCCGACGACATCGGGTACGGGTTCAGAAGTGACACCGTTCACCGTCATCACGGATAAAGAGAAAAACGTCAAATACCCGATTGCTGACTATGCCTTGACACCCGACGTCGCGATCGTTGATCCGGAATTTGTCATGACCGTCCCGGCTTCGATTACTGCTGATACCGGAATGGACGTCTTGACTCATGCAACAGAAGCATACGTATCGGTTCTTGCGAACGACTACACGGATGGACTGGCACTCAAAGCAATCAAGATGATCTTTGACTACTTGCCACGAGCGTACGAGAACGGATCTGACGCAGAAGCTCGGGAAAAAGTGCACAATGCGTCAACGATGGCAGGGATGGCTTTCGCGAACGCCTTCCTCGGAATCAACCACTCGATCGCGCACAAAATCGGTGGGGAATTCCACACACCACACGGACGGACGAACGCGATCCTGATGCCACACGTCATTCGTTATAATGCGTCACGCCCAACGAAACTGGCAGCATTCCCAAAATACGAATCATTCGTCGCCGATGAACGGTATGCCGACATCGCACGTTACCTCGGTCTTCCGGCAGCAACGACAGAACAAGGGGTCGAATCACTTATTCAAGCAGTTGCCGATCTTGGACAACGTCTCAACATCAAGATGTCATTCAAGGCGCAAGGTATTCAAAAAGCAGACTTTGAGGCAAAACTCGATAAGATGGCAGTCGATGCTTTCGAAGATCAATGTACGACAGCGAATCCAAAGATGCCGCTTGTCGCTGAATTACGGACGATCATGGAACAAGCATACGAAGGCATCTAATAGAGAAAAAAATACTATGGCAAAAGATCGTTCAACCGGCTTCTCACTCTGAGAAGTCGGTTTTTGTTTTGGAAATCGATGGAGACAGTCAGAGAAAAAGTGGGATATAATGGCTGTTGAATGAATTTGATGTTTTTGGTTTCGTTGTAGCAGGAATATTCAAACATCAGACATAAAAGGAGGAAATGGGATGGAGTCAAGGCAAGAAAGGAAACAACGACGGTTTTCCGTCTGGGACGTTCTGTATGGCGTCCTCATCGGTCTCATCTTTTTCGGTGTCATCTACGGTGTGATGGCATTTTTGACTTCACAAATCACCTCATCCTCAGACTATCAGGATCTCGTGAAGCAGATGCAACAGGCGGATATCACATGGGAAGAGACAGACATCACTGTTTCGTTGATGCTTTTGTTCGTCGGTGGGCTGTCGATCACGATGCCGAGCGCAGTCCGAGAAGGGATCATCAATCAGGTGCTGGATGCAAGTTCTGCCGGCGACGTCTTATCGTTGTTTGGGATTGACTTAAAACAAGTCCTCGCGCCATTGACGTTCGATGTCTCTTACGGCACGTTGCTTTATTCTGTTTTTGGTATCGGATTGATCGTCCTGTTATTTTTAGTGTTACGGATTAAGGCAAGTCGGCTTGGGTGGACGATTCGATCGGTCAGTTTCTTTTTAACGGTCGGCATCATCTGGTTTGTTCTTGCCGGACGCGGAAACAGTGTCCCATTCCTTGCGTTACAAGACGGCTATGCGATGAGCGGGATCTTACCGCTTCTCGTCGTCAGTCTGATTGGTTGGATGGCGTTTTTCCCGCAAAAGTTATCCGGTCTGACAGCTGCCGGACGTGCCAGCTTGCTGATTTTGATGTTCGCGAGTACGCTCCAACTTGTCTTTACGGTGCAGGACGAAGCGGAGTATGACGGTGATTCCTCACTACGAACGGCATTGACCGTTGCGAGTCTGAACGCCGGAAGTGGAGGGATGTATGACTGGATTCATGGTGGACAAGTCGTGTATCAAGCAGACGTCCTTGGAGCGAATGCGGAAATCCCGGTTTCGATGCTAAACGGGGAGACTTCAACGGAACAGCTCAATGACTCGATTCAGAAAGTTGTCGATGGGATTGATACGAATCGGGTGACGGAACAATTGCTGACGTTAGTCGGTGGAGAACGTCCTGATTTATCAGCAACACAATTGAAGCTTGATCCTGTTGATTACGGTGTCGCACGACAGACGATCCAAGCAATTGATGCTGAATCGGCCGGAACGACGGCACCAAACATCTCAAGTGAGAGTGCGTATTGGGTGTTGTTACTCGTGACATTTGTGATTTACTTCGTCTGTAGTATCCGGAGTTTCAAGTCGATCATCGACCCATTCATTTTTGCGATCGCGATCGGTGTCATCAGCTTCATCGTCAGTCAAGCTTCATATGTTCAGTTCGCGATGAAGTGGCGGAGTGACGTCTTATTCGAGTTCGCTCAACAGACGGCAGGATGGACGGTGCTTTTCGCAACAGGACTTGCGTTACTTGGTGGAATTCTTGGTTATGTCGTCCGGCGGAAGCCCGACAAAACGGTTTAAGAGACGTGGAGTGATGAAGCTCTTCCACTAGGAGATGTGCCATGAATGGAGACGACGAACGTTATTGTCATTCTCGCTTTCCACAAGCGGGAGGTAAGCCGCGGTATCCTAAACTACGTTTCGTCTACCGGGTCTCACCTGACCCTGACGAAAGCGAAAAACGTGCTTTTTTTTCCGGTAGGAGTTGAGAATGAACAATTACGTTCTACATCAATTATAAACGATACGTTTTCAGGTTCATGTCCTGAAATGTATCGTTTTTTTTTATTGAACCTGATTTGTAAAGGTAAAATCAACAATGTAAAGCCAGTATTTGGAATTGGTTAAGTAGGTTAAATAAGACGGATGTCCGACCTATTTGAAAGGACTATTAGCTATAATCGAACCATGCTAAATTAATGAAGCAGTTAAAACTTCCTGGGGGGAAATACATATGAAAAAAGCTACAAAACTTGTCATCGCATCGACATTGATCGCACCGATGCTCGTACCAGTCGTTCAAGTCAAGACACTTGCTGCCGACAACAGTGTCGTCAAGTTACGCTTCTTAGAAACAACGGATTTACATACGAACTCAATGAACTACGATTATTTCAAGGATGCGCAGGACGAGACGATCGGTCTCGTCAAAGCGGCTACAGTCATCAAACAGCAACAAACGGAAGTGGGCGCGACGAACAGCTTCTTGTTTGATAACGGAGATACTCTTCAAGGAACGCCGTTTGGTGATTACGTCAAGAATCAGTATGACAAAGGAAACAAAGGCAAACATCCGATGTACGAATTGATGGAATACCTCGGTTATGATGCAGTCACACTCGGAAACCATGAATTCAACTTCGGTCTTGATTTCCTCAAGTCAGCGATGAGTGCTTCGAGCGGTTCAATCAAGTTCGTCAACTCGAACGTATTGGATGCAGTCACGAAAAAGCCAATCGTCGCGGACTACAACAAAGATGGAAAAGACTATCAAATCATCGAACGTCAAGTCAAGGACCAGAACGGTGACATGAAAACAGTCAAAGTGGGTGTGTTCGGAGTCGTCACGCCACAAATCATGGCATGGGATGCGGGGAACCTGACGGGGAAAGTCACGGCTGAAGATATCATCCCGACTGCTAAAGCAACAGCGAAGAAATTAAAAGATGCTGGCGCAGATGTCGTCGTGGCACTCGCACATACAGGTATCGGGGATACGACGGATCAAAAAGATGGTGATGAGAACGTTGGCTACGCGTTGACGAAAGTCGCAGACATCGATGTCTTGATGACCGGTCACCAGCACGGCAAATTCCCGGCAGCCGATTCGGCGTTTAATAAACTACCAAACGTTGATGCAACGAACGGCTTGATCAATGGCAAGCCGGTCGTCATGGCAAACACACAAGGGAAAAACGTAGGAGTCATCGATCTTCAGTTGAAGCAAGTCGACGGGAAATGGGTCGTTGATACATCAGGTGCGAAACTAGCGGACGTGACGAAAGACACGACAGCAGATGCAGGCGCCGTCAAGTTGATCGAAAAAGCGCATGAAGGAACACTCGCTTATATTCGTCAAGAAGTCGGGACGATCAATGATGATATCCAGAGCTACTTCGCTCTTGCACAAGATGATGATTCAGTTCAGTTCGTGACGAATGCTCAAAAATGGTATGTCGAGAAACAACTCAAAGAAAATGCGGATCTTGCGAAATATAAAGATCTCCCGTTGTTATCAGCAGGTGCACCATTCAAAACAGGTGGTCGTAACCAAGTCAACGCATCCGATTACACATTGATCAAAAAGGGACCGATCGCACTGAAGAACGTTGCCGATCTCTATGTTTATCCGAATACACTCGAAGTCGTCAAAGTAACAGGTGCTGACGTCAAAGATTGGCTCGAGATGTCTGCCGGTCAATTCAACCAAGTTGGTGGTGAGCAGACAGAGTTGTTGAACAAAGAATTCCGGAGCTACAACTTCGATATTCTCGATGGCTTGACATATGAAATCGATATCACGAAACCGGCGAAATTCGATTATAACGGTGGTGTCGCCAATAAAGATGCAAGTCGTGTTCAAAACATCAAGTATCAAGGCAAAGCGATCACAGACGACCAAGAATTCCTCGTCGCGACGAACAACTATCGTGCAGGCAGTGCGACATTCCCAGGTCTTGGGAAAGGTCAAAATATCGTCTACAAATCAGCATATGAAACACGTAACGTTATCTCAGACTTCATCAAAGCAAAACAACCAGTCGACTATAAAGCGGACGACAACTGGTCACTCGTCGCAAGCAAACCGATGACGGTCAGCTTTGATTCAGCGGCTGCAGCTGCACCGTACGTTAAGCGGTATGAAGGAATCACGAACACAGGTGAAACACGTCCAGGTGAGACAGGTACATTCCTCAAATTCAACATGAACGTGCCGATGAAAGACTTCACGGTCTCGGCAAAAGCAGTTAAACCAGGTGCAAAAGTCGTCACAGGTCAAGCCGTTCCGGGCGCAAAAGTCACGGTCAAACTCGGCAATAAAGTCCTTGGAACAGCAACTGCAAACGAAGCGGGTCAATATGAAGTCGTGACACGTCCGCTCAAATTGCGTGACAAGTTGACAATCGTCTCAGAACTCAGCTTCATGAAAACAGAAACGAACGTGACGGTCGGAACAGGTGTCGTTGCGACACCGGCAATCGATAAAAAATCAGCAGTTTACGGATCAACTATCCTCCGCGGTAAAGCAACGGAAGGTCTTGACGTCACCCTCTACAAAGGATCAACGAAGATTGCGAAAGCGAAAACGACGGCAAGCGGCTTCAAAATCGCGGTCAAAAATGGTCTAACGACAGGTACGTACACGGTCAAGTCGACAGACATCTCGAACAAGATCACGAAAAAGGCGTCGTTCACGATTAAGAACACGTATCCGGTCAAAAAATGGTCAGGCAAAAAGACGTTGACAGGTAAAGTCGAAAAACGACAAATCGTCCGCCTCTACCAAAAAACAGCGTCTGGTTACCAATTGATCGCCCAAGACGTGGCGGACCAGCACGGGAACTACGTTCTGAAGATGCGTCAGGCATTGACGAACGGCTCATATAAACTCAACATCTATACAGCGAATGATCATCTTGATCAATCACGCTACTTCATCACGAAGTAATATGAAAAACGGATGTCTGCATATGCAGGCATCCGTTTTTATTTGATTAGATATGCGCGTTGCGAAAGTAGAAACAGTTTAATGCGTTCGTACATGATTGCTTGTTCGACCGTCAATTGATTCGTCGCATGCGACATGTAGAGTCGTGACTTTACTGTAAATACATCGTCCGTAATGAAGGGAAGCCCCATCTCGCGACAGACGGAAACAGGAACAAAGCTGTAATATCGTTGCTGGCGTAAGGCGAGCTGAAGTGAGACGTCATCGATGTAGTGCGTGGTATCGGCATAGATATTCAGTTCCGCCATCTTCAATTGGATGAAACGGTTGTAGTCCTTATTGTGGGACGGGAACAAAAAGGCAGTTTCGGTTTCATCCGCATAGAGCATCTTAATTGCTTCTTTCTCTGAATAAGAAGCTGGATACGTGATGACAATATCTTCTTCCACGATCGGTTCACTCGTAATGAGCGGATGTTTGAGTTCCATGAAGCTGATCGAGAAATGGAATTCTTGATGAAGGAGACCGCTCAGGATTTCACGGTTCGAGAGGATGTCCGAGTTGAACAAGGGAGCAGTTTGTGGAAGAAGAAACTCCCGTAGAATCAATTGGATGAAGCGACCATGTGAACTGGCAAGACTGAGTGGTGTTTCCGTTGATGCATCGTTTCGTACCATTCGTTCCTGAACACGTGTCAACTCGTGTTCGATTTTTTCGACAGACTGAAGTAACAGTCGACCATTTTCAGTCAAACTGATCGTTCTGCCTTTTCGATGAAATAATATCGTGTTCAATTCACGCTCGAGTTTCTTGATCGTCGCACTAAGGGCAGGTTGGCTGATGAATAATCGTTCGGCAGCACGCGTTACGTTCAATTCCTCAGCGACGTGACGAAAATAATTTAAATGTAAGAGTTCCATGATATCCTCCTGACATAACCTATAGGTTATCAAAACATATAATTATATATATTTCCGTTTATGATGAAACTAGTATACCGTATATTCCAGAGGTGATAGAAATGAAAATCGGAATTTACGGAGCAGGATCCCTTGGAACCATCATGGGAGCTTATCTAAGTCAACAGTATGCGGATGTCGATTTGATTGATACGAACCGCGCACATATCGAGGCGCTGAACACAACAGGGGCACACGTCATTGGTCCGGATTTAACGCAAGCTGTTCATGCCATTCATCCGGATGACATCACAGAGACGTACGATATCATATTATTGCTGACGAAGCAGGTCTACAATGAACCGGTCCTCGCGAAAGTGCGGACGATCTTGAAGGAAGACGGCATTCTCGTCTCCTTGCAAAACGGTGTACCGGAAGAGTTCATTCAACAACAGATTCCAAGCGAACGTATCATTGCGGGATCCGTCGAGTTCGGAGCGACATACGTCGGACCAGGTGAGTCACGCTTGACATCAGATTACGAACATTTCAAGACGTATGCGATGCAAATCGGTGAACTGGACGGGAAGAAGACGGATCGGATCGTCCAACTGAAGGAAATCCTTGATCACATCGGTGGGACAGAAATCTCTGATAATCTACCAGGAACGAAATGGTCAAAACTCGTCATCAATAGTACGTTCAGTGGTTTATCCGCTGCGTGTAACGGTACGTACGGCGACGTTCTCGATCATCCTGTCTTGTTACGGGCAGCAATCCATACAATGCAGGAAGTTGTTGAGGTCGGTCACGCCCACGGCATCACATTCGCAATGATGAGTACGTTTGAGCCGGCAGCCTATGCGACATTAGACGATATCGATGAAAAATTGATCACTGTACCACGATTGATGCACGGATCACGCGACTTAGAAGCGAGTATGTTGCAGGATTTACAAAAAGGACAACCGACTGAAATTCGTTTCATCAATGGGATCGTCACGATGTACGGCAAGACGTACGATATCGCAACACCGTTCAACTCACTCATTCAAGAAATCGTAGAAGAAGCGCAAGCAGCGAAGACAGTTCCTGATTTTGAAACAAGTGTCGCACGCTTTGAAACATTATTGAATGCGTAAAGGAGGAATTCAGATGAGACAAGAAGATGTAAAAAATGTCGTCGCGACGCCGATCAATGCGCCGGTCTTTCCGGCAGTCGATATCTTCTTTCGGAATCGGGAATACTTGAACATCATCTATGAGACGGACATCGAAGCGTTACAAGCAGTCGTTCCGGAACCGCTTGAGGTGCTGAGCAATCAGATCAAGTTCGAGATCATCAATATGCCAGATAGCACAGGTCTTGGGAGTTATCTTGAGTGCGGGCAAGTCATTCCGGTTCGGTATCAAGGGGAAATCGGTGAGTTCTACCTATCGATGTATGTCAACAATCAGCCGGCGATCGCATCTGGTCGAGAAGTAGCTGCTTTTCCGAAGAAGTATGGTTCACCCCGATTGTATCTCGACAATGATGTACTCGTTGGAACGCTTGACTATCATTCGCTCCGCGTTGCACAAGCGACGATGGGATACAAATACGTTCCGATGGCAGTCGAAGAGGCACAGTCAATTGTCGGTGCGCCGCAGTTCATGCTCAAACAACATCGCGGTTATCAAGGCGAGTTGATCATCTCTGAACTGACACGCAGTCAAATCACGGATCTTGAGATTAAAGAAGCATATCGTGGACCGGCTCGGCTTCAATTGTTTGAACATGTCATGGCACCACTCGCTGACTTCCCTGTTCGAAAGGTCGTCGATGCTCAGCATATCATCGCTGATCTCCGACTCGGTGGACCTGCGAAACTGTTTGATTATCTAAAGGACTAACACTTCTCTAACATCATATGTAGCAAAACGACCTCCAAAACGGATGGTCGTTTTGTTTTACCCTAAAAACTGGCATACTGAGATGAGAGGGGGAGACGATCATGCGACAAGTCATTGTGTTACCGTATCAATCAGAGTGGGCGAGTGAATACGAGCGAGAAGCGGACCGATTACGGGAGGTGTTCGGAGTACGTCTTAAGCAAATCCATCATATGGGAAGTACATCAGTTCCAGGACTCGCGGCAAAACCGATCATCGATATCCTGCCTGTTGTCGATGCGCTCGAGGGAATCGAGCAGTTTGATGAACCGATGGAAGCACTCGGTTACGAAGCGAAGGGTGAATTCGGCATGCCGGGACGCCGCTATTACCGAAAAGGCGGCGACGAACGGACGCATCACATCCATCTCTATGCGGCGGGAAATCCAGAAATCATGCGTCATCTCGTCTTCCGGGATTACTTACGTACCCATCCAGAAGAAGCCGCTGCTTACGGAGCATTAAAGGAACAATTAGCGACAACATATCCGCTCGATATCGAAGCCTATATCGCCGGCAAGGATGCGTTCGTCAAGGAACTCGAACTCCGCGCAATTGCTTGGGGGAACGCGCATGACTGACTGGGAACGTGCTCTCATTCGCCATGTCAGTGTTGGTGTAAAGACGTCGAAAGTCTTGTTTGAGAAGATCGAAGCAAAGGACTGGAACGCGCAACCGATCCCCGGGAAGCGGACCGTCGGTGAAGTCGCCGTCCATCTTGCTGTATTGCTTGAAGCCGATTTAATGCTCGCAGAAGGAGCAACGGCAGAAGCGATGCAGGCATTTTATGCGGAACCGGTCATGTGCAATCAGTTATCAAAGCGAATCAATCAAGCCTTTCGGGTCTATCAAGAAAAAGTCACAATCGGATTTTTGACGCGTCCGACGTACTGGGGGGTTACCGACTCGATGAACGGCTGGGCGATCGAAGCAGCCGTGCATCTCTATCATCATCGATCCCAGTTATTTGATTACTTGAACATCCTTGGGTACGAACTAGAGATTTCGTTATTTGAATGAATGGAAGTAGGGATAGTGTATGGAATATATCGTCGAAACATCAGCCGGTCGATTTGATACCCGGTTGACGGGAAGTGGGGACGTCACATTCGTCCTCGATCACGGGATGATGTCGAATCGGCATCAGTGGGGTTGGCTCCGAACTGAATTATTGAAACGGGGGCAGGTCTTTGAATATTCGCGTCTCGGTTATGGGCGGTCGAGTCGTGGCAAAAACAAACGACTCTTTACACATCAAGCGGATGAGTTGGCAGATGTTTTACGGATACTTCAAGTCGAAGGACCCTATGTCTTCATCGGTCACTCGCTCGGAGCTTATATCTCGCTTGCAAGTGGACGCCTGTTTGCAGACGAGACACGCGGCATCGTATTGCTTGATCCGTCGCACCCGGATGTCGATGCGGCATTGCCGAACTGGTACGAACGAACACAAGAGGAGTGGAATCGATTCCTCTATTTCCTTAGTCACGTCCGACCAATCGCCTGGATGATTCCTGATCGTCTCGGCAAAAAGATGTTCAGTGTCTTACCGGAAGCCGATCAATTACCGATGTGGCAGCATTTTGCGGCACCTGGGCATTGGCAGGGAACGCTCGATGAATGGCGAACGGTCGAGGAGAACAATCAGATGATTCTTTCGTTGATCGAAGACGTGACGCAGCCGGTCCTCGTCCTGTCCGCTTCGAACTGGGCGGGTGGTATGCCAGAAAGTTGGTTGAACCCGGCATTGACCGAACAAATCAATGCGGCTCACGCTGCGTTCGCTGACAGTTTACCGAACGGAATGTATCATGTGATTGCAGATACGAATCATTACACGATCGCCGGATTTTCACACGAGGCAGCGGAGCGGATCACGGATTTGATTGGCTCGACATGGGATTTACCGATTCAAAGTCAGTAGTAAGGTTACGCTTTTTCGTTTCGCTCGAATCGTTTTCCTGGGACAAGCATCGCGCCGGTACATTTCGTTGCAAGGTCGCTCCTGCTTGTATTTCCCTAAAAAGAAATTCCGAGCGGAAAAAAGTTTCTTTTCTTGTGCTTCGGAATATCTGACGGAGCTGACTCTAAAGCCAGTATCTACAAAGAATGACGAATGACGCGTCACACACCACTCCTACAGGAAAAAGCGCATTATGCGCTGTCAGAGACAAACAAGACCCGTTTTCCTGCTTGAAGGAAGCAGGAAAACTGGCTTGTGTCTCGCCTGAGGAAAGGGCGTGAGAAGATGCGTCATTTTTTTGGAGTCAGCCCGGTCTACTCCTTGAGTCGATGCTTATCGGCTTTTTTTTTAGGGAACAAAATAAATCGAAATCATTACGATTGACGTCAGATAAAAAGTCGGTTACTCTATAAAACGTAACGATTACGTTTTGGAGGGTGAATGATGATGCAACCGATATCGATCACCGTTTTATCCGGTTACTTAGGATCCGGTAAAACGACACTATTGAACCATTTGCTACATAATCGCGAAGGGCGCCGTCTTGCGATCATCGTCAACGACATGAGTGAGGTCAACATTGACGCGGCATTGATTGAGCAAGGCGGATTCTCGCGGACTGAAGAGTCGTTCGTCACGCTTTCGAACGGCTGCATTTGCTGCACATTGCGGGATGATCTGTTGCTTGAAGTCAAACGCCTCGTCGATCAAGGCGATATTGACGGGATCGTCATCGAATCGAGTGGTATCTCGGAACCGATTCCGGTCGCCCAGACCTTCACGTATGAAGATTTGGACAGTGCCATCGACTTATCACAAGTCACGAAAATCAATGCGATGGTCACGGTCATCGATGGGTACCGTTTCCTGAAGGACTTCGAATCCGGTGAGTCGTTGATCGAGCGCAGACAGGCAGTCGATGAGACAGACGTGCGCGAAGTCGTCGATCTACTCGTCGACCAAGTCGAGTTTGCGGACATCATTGTCTTAAATAAAGTCGATCGCCTGACACCGGAAGAACGCCATACCGTCATCGGCTATCTAAAGGCATTGAATCCAGTGGCTCGTCTGATTGAGACGACGTATGGTCAAGTCGATCCGACAGAGATATTAGACGTTGATCTATTTGACTTCGAACAAGCAGCAGCAAGTGCCGGTTGGATCCGCGAGTTGAATGCCGAAGAACATCTTCCGGAAACGGAAGAATACGGGATCAGTTCATTCGTCTACAAACGCGACATGCCATTCCATCCTGAGCGTTTGCTTGCCTTGATCGAAGATTGGCCGCAAGAAGTCGTCCGGGCGAAAGGATTCTTGTTCCTCGCGACACGTCCTGAGATGGCACTATTGTTCCATCAGGCAGCATATGCGTCGAACATGGAATATGCTGGTCGTTTTGCATCAGATGAGGACCGACGGACCGAACTCGTCTTGATCGGCATCGAACTGGAGCAAGAGAAGCTCGAAGCGCTATTCGATGCGTGTCTCGTCCAGGAACACGAAACGGACTGGGCGTCACTGAATGATCCAATCCCTGGTCGCGAGATGTACGAAGAAAACTTTCTATAAGAGGTCAATCTTTTGGGAAACCGTACCTGCGGTTTCTCTTTTTTGTTATATTTTCATAGTGAATGGGGAAAGAATACTAGTGAAGGTATGTTAATTGAAGGAGGAAGGTCTGTGCGTAACCGGATTTTACAATTCGCACTCGTATTTTTAGTCGCCGGTGGCATCATTTGGGGACTATATCAACTCGGCTATTTATTTTATGTCTTAACGATTTCAGCGACGGTCGTGCCGCTCGCCGTCATCATGATCATCTTCATCGAGAACCGGACAGCGGAATCAACGATCGCTTGGTTCCTCGTTCTAATTTTCTTACCGATTCTCGGAGTCATCATCTGGTTGATGTTCGGTCGGAATCCACGGCGTCGCCGCCGGAATCGTCGTTCGCATGACGAACGGAAATTGCTGAAACAAGCGATTCGTCCAGTCCGGTCGCTTGCCGTCAGTGAATTGCCAACGAATCACTTGAAGCTTGCGAACACGATTCGTAACTTCGGTGGGGGCGGGGTGGACGTTCATACAGCAAGTGAGATTTTGACGAACGGGGAAGCGACGTTCCCGGCGATTCTTGACGCAATTCGTCAAGCGAAACATCACGTCCACATCCAGTACTACATCTATCGAAACGATGAGACAGGCAAGGCAATCCGGGAAGCATTGGTCGAGCGACTCGAAGCGGGAGTCGAAGTGCGGTTCATGTATGACGGACTTGGAAGCTATATGCTTGGTGAGAATTTCCTACGTCCGTTACGCGACGCTGGGGCACATATCGCAGCCTATGATCCAATCTCGAGTCCCTTATTCATCTTCACGGCGAACTTCCGCAATCACCGGAAAATCGTCGTCGTTGATGGGAAGGTTGGCTTCACCGGTGGACTGAACGTCGGTGATGAGTACGATAGCAAGAGTAAGAAGTTCGGGTTTTGGCGCGATACGCACTTACGGCTCGAAGGACGTGCCGTTAAGGAATTACAAGCGACGTTCCTCGACGACTGGATTTATGCCCAAATCGAATCGGACGACACATGGGAGACGTTTGCGGGGGAAGAGACAATCCACCAGTACTTCCCGAAACATGATGTTGCGTCCGACGGAGCGATTCAAATCGTCACGAGCGGACCGACCTCAAAGGATCCCGCGATTCGCAATGCCTTGATTGCGGCCATCATCTCGGCGCAACGCTCGATCTGGATCGCGACACCGTATTTGATTCCGGACAATGAGACGATGACGTTACTTCGACTTGCTGCACGTGCCGGGCTTGACGTCCGCATCCTGACACCGGGGAAAGGCGATAGCTTTACGTCTTACTACGGCACCCGTTCCTACTTTGGACCACTCCTGAAAGATGGGGTCAAGATTTACACGTACAACCGTCACTTCATCCATGCCAAACTATTTCTCGTCGACGGCAAGATTGGGGCTGTCGGAACGGCAAACATGGACATTCGCAGTTTTGTCCTCAACTATGAGCTAATGGCGTTCCTGTACGATACGGAAAGTGCCGAACAGCTCGAGCGTGACTTCATTGCTGATTTCGACGTCTCGATTCAGTTATCATCGAATGATTACGTCAAACGTCCGCTCCGCTTCCGGATTTTCGAGTCACTTTCGCGCTTGATTTCACCCTTATTATGACGCAACGTCCCGCATCGATTTTCAGGTGCGGGACGTTTTTTTGATTCATTCTTCCTTGAAGTGGGAACATGAACTCTTATACACTAGATGTGTAATCGGTTGCACACTACTTAGCCTGGAAGGAAGTGAAAGGGGCGGAAGTCCCGAATTCGTATGCGAACAATTGATGAATCCCATTTCTACACGCGCGACATGAAACCACAAGCACGACCAGACGCTATCATCCAAGGAGATGTCTACCGTTTCACGGTCTTGACGAGTCGGATGATCCGACTCGAATACGCGGCGGATGGACAATTCGAGGATCGACCGACCCAAACGGTCTTCAATCGTGATTTCCCGGTACCTGCTTATCGCATCGTCGAAAACGAGGAAGAATTGCAAATCATCACCGAGCACGTCCATCTGCATTATACGAAGGGACCGTTCGCTGCGAACACACTTTATATCGATGTCTTAGGGAACTTCAGTACCTATTACAGCCGTTATACGTTCGGCGGACCGCTCCGGACATTAAAAGGAACGGCACGGACGCTTGACCACGCGGACGGTGTCATTCCTCTCGAAGAAGGAATTGTCTCACGGCAAGGATACGCGGCGATCGACGATTCGAACGCCTTCGTGCTGACGGAAGACCACTTCGTCGAACCGCGACGCTCCGGTACGCATGACATCTATTATTTCGGATACGGTCACGACTACAAACAGGCACTGCGTGACTTCTACCACCTGACAGGACCGACACCGATGTTACCGCGTCAGGTACTCGGTAACTGGTGGAGTCGCTACTGGCGTTATAGTGAGAAGGAATACAAGGATTTGATGACACGCTTCAAGACGGAAGATATTCCGTTCTCGGTCAGTGTCATCGACATGGACTGGCACGTCACCGATATTCCGGAACGATACGGGAGCGGTTGGACGGGTTATACGTGGAACCTTGATCTCTTCCCGGATCCACGCGGCTTCTTGCAATGGTTGAAGGACGACGACCGGATGGTCACGCTTAACTTGCACCCGGCGGACGGGGTGCGTGGGTTTGAGGAAGCATACGAGGCGATGGCGGTCGCAATGGGTGTTGATCCCGAATCGGATGTTCGGATTCCGTTTGATTTTTCGGACCGGACGTTCATTGAGAACTACTTCACGAAGTTGCATCATCCGCATGAGGCAGATGGGGTCGACTTTTGGTGGATCGACTGGCAACAGGGCGCGAACTCGAAGATGAAGGGGCTCGATCCGCTCTGGATGCTCAACCATTATCATGCGCTTGATATCGCCCGCGATGGTAATCGACCGTTGATCTTCTCACGTTACGCGGGACCCGGAAGTCATCGTTATCCGGTCGGTTTCTCGGGCGATACGATCATCTCGTGGGCATCGCTCCAATTCCAGCCGTATTTCACGGCGACAGCGTCGAACATCGGTTACGGCTGGTGGAGTCATGATATCGGGGGGCACCAGCGCGGGGAAAAAGATGACGAGTTATCGACACGTTGGCTCCAGTACGGTGTCTTCAGTCCGATCATGCGTCTGCATAGTACGATGAGCATCTTCAATGGGAAGGAACCATGGCGCTATTCGACCGATGCGGCGAACGTCATGAAGAAATATTTACGACTCCGGCATCAGCTCGTGCCGTACATCTACACGATGAATGCCCGCAATCACTTTGACGGCTTGCCCCTCGTCTCACCGATGTATTATGAGCATCCAGAAGACGATCAAGCCTACAACGTCCCGAATCAGTTCTACTTCGGAACGGAATTGATCGTTGCGCCGATGGTCACGCCGATGCATCGGAAACTGCACATGACAGCTGCGATTGCATGGTTGCCAGAAGGGGAATGGTTCGATTTCTTCAATGGGCACCGGTACCGTGGCGGCAAACAGATCCGTCTGTTCCGCTATCTCGAAGACCAAGGCGTACTCGCGAAAGCCGGTGCGATCGTCCCACTCGGTCGTCATCTCGAACATTCGAATGCATTGCATAATCCGGACGATCTCGAAGTCGTCGTCTTCCCGGGAGCATCGAACCGGTTTACGTTGTTTGAAGACGACAGCACAGGGGTCGCACACCGCGACGGCGTCAATGTTGAGACGACATTCGCGCTCGACTGGGAAGCGCGTGAACTGACGATCGCTGCACCGACTGGACATCGTGACTTGCTACCGGAAAATCGGTCGATCACATTGATTTTACGTGGAGTCCGTGAAGGATACGTCCAGCGCGACGGAGAGAGTGTCACCGGTGTCTATGATCATGCGACACAGTCCCTTCGTGTCGAACTGGGTGAAGTGACCGATACGATCACATTGTCGCTTCAAGTCGAGATCTCGACGAACGAGAACAAGATGGATCGGTTGTATGCATTCCTCGACCAAGCGGAAATCAGCTATGACCTGAAGGATCGTTTGTATCGTCTATTGTCACAAAAGCTCGATCCGGTCAACATGATGCACCAGTTGCAAGCACTTGAACTGGAGAAGGATCTTGTCGACTGCCTGCTTGAGTTGATGTTGTCTTAAAAGATTTTACATGCATGCAAAAAGCCAGTATTCGTCATCCATATGGACGAGGAATACTGGCTTTCTGGTTGAGGTCAGAACTCTTCGTCTATCTCTCCATCCATCCAAGATAGCAAGTCTTCTGCATCGAGATCGTCACCTTTGCTGAGGATCAAGGTCGTGACGTCATCTCGTTTCTGTTCTAACAACTCCGGGTTGTTCGTCAAGACTTCCATGAGGTAATACGCATAAGAGTCGAGGAAATCAGGCTGGTCGTTTCGTTCGATCAGTGTCATGAACGCTTCGATGAGTTCTTCCTGTTCTTCATCGAGAATCATCCAGTGGGAGTATGCGAGAAGTTTTTCGTTTTCGTCATCTCCACGGAGAATGTCCTTGATTTCAGGTAACGTCAGAAATACGACATCCGGCATGACGACTTCCGGAACATCGGTACTCAGCTTCGTTAACCACTCGTCATAGGTCGCCGCGACAAAATAGGTCGTTTCATCCGAAATATCGAGGCACCAGACAGTCGGCTCAGCAGCCTCCATGAAGTGGAAGTACCAAAAATAGCTCCCTTCTCCTTCCGCGAACATCATGACGTTTCCTTCGACATCCCATTCCCTGAGGACCGACAATTCGTCCAGATACCGTTCGAATGTCAATGACGTCATGGAGCGGAGTGGGAGGTGCAATCCGCTTTCTTCGTCCGACCATGTATTCTTGAACTCGACCATCACGGCCATAGCTTCTGGGGCACCACCGTTTTGTTCCCGGATTTGTTCGAGGTAACGGACGGGGAGTGAACCGTTGACGGCTTGCTCGATTCGTTGAATGTCTGTTTCTTTGACTGAAATCATCGTTTCTTCTTGTAACTCTTTATCCCAAAATGGCATCGTATGACCTTCCTTGCTATGTAGTATGTAGACCTAGATTATACGCGAAGCTGATGGAAAATGTTTCAAAAAAAGACCCTATCCGTTATGGAAGGGTCCATTGTGTCATTTACGACGCAACTTTTTCGCTTTTTGTTTCATGTCGTTATACGTGATCATCGGGCTATCGTCCATCGTCAAGCGCAGATGGTTCGGTTCACCTTTGTTCGTGATGCCAGAGCAGTACAAGATGTCGGCATATTCATTGAATAGATCCTCGTAAGCCGGTAAATGGTGCATCAGTCGACCAGGCGATCCCCAGCCACAGAGGACGACGCCATTTTTCGCTTTGACATCGGCAAGTGTCTTCGCGACGAACGCATAGTTCGTCTCATCGAAACTCGCTTGAGCGAATGGCAGATCCTCGCTGACGAGCAGGTCCGGCATCAAACTGATGATGTCATATTGTTTAACGGGATCACTGACATACTTCTTCATCAAATTGTACGCACGTTGTGTGGTCGTTCCGGAGAGAAAGGCGTCCGTCGTCCGTGGTGTGTAGATTAAAGCGGCGACGTGCGTTCCTTCTGCGATGTCGTCAAAGATATAGCTGCGTAAGTAGCGTTTCGTCTTGTCTCGATCAAACGTCGTCTGGACGCGGATCGACGATTCCTCAATCAAGAGTTCGGAAGAATCGGCTGGTGTCATGGGTGGTGCCTCCTTTTAATTGGTCAAACGTGAGCTGATGCGAAGGAAGAATGCGAGTGTCTTCTTCTTGAGGTCGAGGTCGTTCGCATCGATCGCCTCGACGTGTTGCTGGTAACGATCGTATTGGGCGAGCACGTCAGAAACATATTGTTCACTGCGATTGTATTCAAACAGTGCTGTCGCGAGCGTGTCTCGGTCGGATGTCTTCGTGACATCGTGTTGTTTCAGGTATTTCGCTGCCGTGTGGGCGCTGTCGACGAGACTCGTCGGGTCAGCTTTCCCGTCGCCGTCCGCGTCCACTCCGAGACCACCATATTTCTCGATGGCTTCCGGATCCGTCACGTCGATGCCGTCATGCTCGATGTCACCGAGCGACGTGCCACCTTTGTATCCCCAACCGACCCATGTTTTCGGCATGAATTGGAACGGGCCGATGGCGCCAACGGACGATTGCATCGCTGACGAGTTCGAGAAGATCGTCTCGACGCGATGAATGGAGGCGAGTAGCTTCCAGTCGATGCCGTAACGTGCCGCGGCTTGTTCGTAGATGTCGATGTTCTCGGCAGGTACGCCATGCTGTCCATAATACGTACGATACATTTCATTTTGAACACGTTCCCGATTTTGCCAGTAGATGAAGCCACTGACGATGAGGGCGAACAGTACGAACAAGATGCTGATTCGAAAAACTTTTCGCATATTGTTCTCTCCTCTGTTTAGGATTCCACTGAATGGTATCATATTTTAGTAGGGTCTAATAGCACTTTCTGTGACGGGAGTGTGGAATCAAAAAAGGAGTCGAAGTCATGTATCTCTTCGTAAATGGGTTTTTACTCGGTTTGCTCGTCGTCCTTTCGATCATCGCAGCGGTCCGTCCGGTCGATTTGACGATCGTTCCTCGCAAGGAATTCTACCCCTCGATGGTCCAGTCAAGCGGGATCTTATGTTTGTTGCTCGTCGGTGGAACACTGATCAGCGGCACACAGTTGCCGGAAATCGGCTTGACGTTTTTTGTCCCAAGTGGTCCGGTCTGGTACGCGACGATCGGACTAATCGTCCTTCTCTGCTTCGTCTTACTTTTGACGGCGACTGTTCCGGCGTTTCGCAAACGTTTGTTGCCGCTTTATCAAAGTGAGGCGGAGCGACTGATTCTGCCGCGAACGAAAGAGGAACGGACCGGGTTTCAGATGGTCGCGCTGATGGCAGGAGTGACGGAAGAGTTGATTTATCGCGGATTTCTCTTTCATGCTCTCGGATTATTTTTACCGTTTTCTGACGTCAGTTTCGTCTGGATCGGGGCAATCTTGTTCGGGATTGCGCATCGTTATCAAGGGTGGTTCGCAATCCTCGTGACAGGACTGATCGGGGCGGGATTCGGTTACTTGTACCTAGCACTTGAGACACTCTGGCCGCTGATCATCATCCATGTCTTGATCGATCTCGTTGCTGTCTACATTTACAAGGACGATGTTAATTCCTGACATCGTCAAAAAGCGTTGAATTTGGTAGACTGAATGTCAAGCGAAGTCATCGTTTAAAATGGTCAAGTTGACGGTTGCAGAACAGGTCAAATGACAGGTAAAATGAGAAGGTAAACGCTTACACATCAAAAGGAGATGGATGAAACCATGCGAACGATCACTTCCACTGGCGAGCGAAAGAAGACGAGTTGGACATTGAATATCGGCAATCAGCCACATTTGATGATGGATGGTGTGACAGAACAAACGCTTGATGCCGAACAACGTGTCGTCTATAACGAATTTTTAATTCCGACGACGGACACTTTGATTCATCGGTTCAAAGCCCGCTTCCCGAACCATCTCTGCGAGAACGGGTATGATGTGTATGGCGCTGCCGCTTTTGACGAACAGGTCGTCGAACTGATCTCGAATTGGTTCATCGAGCTGGTCACCGTCTTAACAGCGATGCAGCGGACGAAAGGCATTCAGCATGTCCAGATTGAAGGCGGTGTCGCAAAACGGACCGACTTCTTACCGACCGTGCGTCGGACATGCCGGGCACTGGAGTCAACGATTGATATTTATTGAAGCACCAGTCACGTTTTCAGAGGGGGCGTCCGTTAGGATGTCCTCTCTTTTTTTAATCAACGAATCGAGAGAATTCGACGTCGTGAAAACAGCGTGCACTTTTTTGTTCATCTCGAATCGTTTTCCTGGGACAAGCATCGCGCCGCTTCACTTCGTTGCAGGGTCGCTCCTGCTTGTTTTTCCTTAGGAAGCGATTTCGAGTGAACAAAACGTCTCTCTTCTTTCATAAATTAAAAAGCAAAAACGAAGTCGAATACTCGCGGAGTCGGACAGGATTGTCCGGCTCTTTTTCATTTTCTGGATGATGGCAGGAAAAAACAGGTTGACGCTAGACTGTATGGCATGTACCATACAGTTAACAGATGTACTATTGTCTTAATACAATGGTGATAATCAAGGAGGGTGAATCCGATGCTTGAGGTAAAAGGGTTACAGAAGCGATACGGACGAAAAAAACAGGTCTTACGTGACGTGACGTTCTCCGTCGGTCTAAACGAAGTGACATGTCTGATCGGCTTGAACGGGGAAGGGAAGTCGACGATCCTAAAAGCAATTCTCGGTCTGATTCCGGTGGATGCCGGGACAGTGACAGTCGACGGTAAAACATCGTGCGACAAAATTGCGTTCGTGCCTGATCTCCAGACGATGCCGAGCTACATGACGATCGGACAAGCGCTCGCATATATGGCAGATCATTATCCGGACTGGAATCAAGAGACAGCGGAACGGTTACTGCAGACGTTCCAGCTGTTTACGACGGATAAAATGGCGAACTTATCAAAAGGGAACAAAGCGAAGTTCAATCTCGTCTTAGGATTTGCCCTCGATCGACCGTACATATTACTCGACGAACCGCTCGCGGGAATCGATTTGTTCATGAAGGAACAGATTGCCTGGATTTTCTCAAGTGAGTTCATGGAAGGTCGGAGCATCCTGATGACGACTCACGAAATCGCTGAAGTCGAGCAGGTGATCGACCGAGTGTTGTTCTTACGGGACGGAAAGATCGTTGAAGTCAAAGAGACGGATGAGCTGCGCGGCAGTCATCATCAATCGGTCCAGGACCGGATGCGGGAGGTATATCAAGGATGAAACGTTGGTTGTTATTAACGAATGAAGAACTGAAACGAAGTACGAAATTACTGGTGTTGTTGATTTCAGGCTTGATCGTCGTGGAAATCGCGTCTCTGCTCTATCAAATTTACGATTATCAAAGCACGATCGAGAAAACGATGCGGATTGAACAGATATCAGAAATGGACGCAATTGCGCGAGCAGGTGGTGCGTTGACATTCGCACAGGCAACGGATTTTTACGATTCCATCATTGTATTAGCAATGGGGATGATCATCCTGTTTGCGTTTTGGATTTGGTACCGCGACTGGATAGGTGAGACGAAGTACATCTACAGATTGCTATTGTTACCGGGATCACGCCGGGCGATTTTTGGGTCGAAAATGACGGCACTCTTACTTGTCGTGACTAGTTTGATCGGAATTCAGTGGGGGCTGTTGTTGCTTAGTCGTAATCTCTACTTATGGTTGTTACCAGATGCTCAACAGGTCACAGCCAGCATCAATGAATACTCCATCTATATGAAGTTGTTCTATACGATGTATCCGAGTGATATTTTATTCATCTTACTGATGACATTCATCGTCATCTCGTTCGTCTTCATGACAGTATTACTTGAACGATCGTTCCGAAAGGGAAAAGCGTTCTTGCTCGTCGGATTACATGGGATTGCGTTGATTGGCGGTTATATCATCTTGGGCTTAGCATTGTCAGCTATTTCGAACGATTTGAGTCAACTGCACATGCAATTTTATCTCGGGTACATCGTGTTCTTAACGTTATATGTGTCGTACAAAAATCTGCGGTTAGTCCAGACGCGTCTATCCGTCTAAAGGAGAAATCTCATGAAACGATATCGTCAACTTCTGATCTATGGAGTGATCATTCTCATAACAATCGGAAGCTACATCGGCTACACGCTGTCGATCAAAGGAGCAGACTTTTCGCTCGAGACCGTCAGTGGAAAACCTTCGCAAATCGAAAATTTTAATTTACGTCTTCAGACGAAAGGCATGCGTTCGACGATTTATGATGTCAACGCTAAGGGAGACATCGAAAAACAGTCAAATTCTTACGTCGGACAACTATTCCGTGAAGATAGCATGACGGATTTGCCAGATAAATATTACGAATTCACGACGCATATGGAAACGAATGTAAGTGGAGATGGACAATCAGAGTATGCGATTCAGATCAAACACAATAAACTGCAATTTAAGATGTTTACGTTTAAGACGGAGGAGATGTTCGAGAAAACATTTCAGTATGATACAAAACTTGAGACGGGGATGGACATACAAGCCAGTGTCGTCGATAAACAGGCGATGAAGGTCTACATTCAACTCGATCGAGTCGATCAGCCAAGGGAAACGAAACTGCTTGTGCTCGATTTAACAAGCGACCGGGTTGAAGAGATCGTTCTTCAAAAGCCAGTAGCGCCTAAACACGCTCGTCAATTTTTAGCGATTCATCAAAATGAGGTCGTCTACACGGAACAACCGTCTGACAGCGATGAGGAGAACACTAAACTATCTTATTTCCTCGATGACGGGAAGAGCGTTCGTTCCATCAAGGAGTTGAATCAGCAGCAAATCGGTTATACGCCCTATGCGAACGGTCGTTATCTCATCGGCTTCCGCCTGCCGGAAGGGGAGACGAAACGAATCGAATGGTCGATGTTCGACTTGGAAACGAAACGATTATCCGAGCATAGCGTAAGCAGTCCGCTCGTTTTGAAAAAGATTGATTGGTTGGATTCGAAGGACGAGATGCAGCTTTATCTCTCTTCCGAGACAAACGATGGATTCCAAGTGTCCGTGATCGATCTGAAGAATGAGCAACTGATGTATCAAGGAGAAATCAAAGATGCGAATCGTAAAAAAGGAACGCGTATCTATGATTTTGCGGTTCAATGATCCACGAAAAAACGCTTCGTCCCAGAAAAACTTATCCGGGACGAAGCGTTTTTTTCGTTTTGACTAGGAATCGATACGTTCTAGGGCGAAAGCATCAAGACGTGAAGTTTTTCTCTGCTGCTTTACAGGCACGCAATAAGGCGTCCTTGAAGAAACGATCTTCCTGCGAAGCGAGTTGTTGTGTCGCTTCCTCGTCTCCGCGCAGTGAGCGGGCGAGCATCTGAATGACCTTGACCCAGCGCCGGACGTGATCAAGTTGCGGACGACCCATCGCGACGTACACTGTGAACCAATCATTCTGATCGCGACGGATCATCCGTTGGAACAGTGATTTCGCGAGATCGACTTCTTCGGTCGTCGGGAGTTCGTTCGTCTCGAAATAACGACGTAACGCGGCAACGGCAGTTGCGTACGCTGCTTTGACGTCGTCTGACGGCTGATGCTTACCGTAGTCGGATGTCGACAGATGAAGTAAGGCAGGTTTTTTCTCGACACCCGTGATCCAGGCAGAGATCGTCTTATTGCCTTTATAGGCTTGACGGTTCGCGACCGGGAGCTTCGCCGTGACGTTTCCGACTTTCCCGATCAAGGTCACTTTGTTGTTGCGATCCTGAATTTCGGTCACTTTCAACTCGACCGTATCACCCATTTCATGAGGAATGGCTTTCGGCTGGAGCTTTTCTCCTGCCGAGAGCGGCGAACGCTTGCGGATCATCCGCAAAGCTTCTTGTTCAATCCGGTCGTCAAGCGACCACAGATGTTCCGGTGGGACGTTGCGGAACCGGCGACGTCGGACCTTGATGTACTGGTCAAGCGCGTCAGCAGCTTGCTCCCGCGTCGATTCACCACGTGCGACGGGGCCGATGATGTCTCGGAGCGTAATGGATTCGAGACGTTCCATGATGCCTTCGAACGGGATGAGTTCCATTACGTAGAGACTACAGACGACGAGTTCGCATTCGCGAGGAGTGAGTGGGCGTTTGGCCATAAATTGACTTCCTTTCAGCTGGTTGATGTTTCTAGTATACCAAAAAAAAGCCATCGTCACGTAATCCCGTGACGATGGACTGAAAAAGCTTACAAGACGAATGGCGATTCCGAACTATTTTGCAATTCAGCGGACGCGAGTCGTGTGACACCGTTCATGAACGGGTCATGGGCGACGAACAAGTCACCGATTGCTTTGATCTCAGCCACGGTCGCATTTTCCTTCGCACCAGCGATCCGCAAGCGATACGGTTTTTTTGTCACCGTATCAAATGTCAGGACGATCGTATGTTCCATCAATGGTCACTCCTTTCATGAAATGTAGGGACGAGTTATGCCTTGAGTAGAGCGTAGTCACGGCTGATTTCCGTCAGCGCGTAGCGTCCGTCGAGTAAGCTGCCGACCGCTTGACCGATCGAAGCGACGACGTCTGCTGGAAGATTCGAACGTAAGCCGTTATAGCGGCGGCGAGCAACGACGGCATCACCGTTTGCTGTCACTTTGTCCTTCCGCTCGAAGACGATGACGAGACTCGTCTTGATTTCTTCTGCTTGTGTCATGTGTATCACCTCCTTCGCCCTTATTGACAGGGAAAGAGACCGGATTGTTCGAAAGGAATGAAAAAAAGATGGTCTGGTTACGTTTTTTACGAAAAGTATCGTTTTTACGCATGCGGACGCTCGGATATGCGTCCTTGATCTTCGTCTTTGGTGTCGCGGGCATCATGTATGCGCTTGAGCCAGAAACGTTCGGATCCTACTTCCGGGCTGTCTACTGGACGATGACGACCGTCGTCACGGTCGGGTACGGCGACTTCTTCCCGAATTCTGATACCGGTCGGATTCTAACGATTTTCGTCTTCATCTTTGGAATCGGAATCGTCGGTGGACTAATCTCAAAACTGGTCGACGGTGTCCAGTTGATTCGTAATCAAAAGGAAAGAGGGTTATTACAAGTGAAAGAAACAGGGCATACCGTCGTCTTCGGATACAGTCGGCGTTCGAAGCACGTCATCGATTCATTACTCGAACATACGGATGTCGTCCTCGTCGATGATTTAGAGCGCGAGCCATTCAGTCACCCACGATTTCATTACGTCTGTGGTGATCCGGCACTGACATCGACGCTCGAACGGGCACACATCGAAAAGGCAGTTCGCGCGATCGTCCTCGCTGATCATTCGATTCCACCGGTCCATGCTGACGGACGGACATTGTTGATTGCTTCAAGCATCGAACGGGCGAATCCGAACATTTATACGATCGTCGAAATGATGCTTGAAGAACACCTCGACAGCTTCGAACAGGTTATGGTTGATGAGGTGTTACTTGGTGATGAGACGATTGCCCGGATGGCGATCCTCGCATCCCATCATCCTGGTGTGACGAAGGTCGTGACGGATTTGTTGACGAAGGACGGTGAAGGCATGTTCTCGATTCCGAGTAGACCGGAGTGGGGGACGTACCGTGACGCTTATCATGCTTTGCTTGAAGAAGGCGTGACGATCTTATCTGATGGAAAACGACTCGATTTGAACCGTCGACTCGATGAAGCGATTCCGAAAAACGGGACGTTGATCGTCTTGTGTTCGGAGGAAACCGCCCAACGAATCGGAGCGATTTAGAGAAGAAAGGATTTAACCAATCTTTTTTCGGGTATAGTAAATAAATTTACTAGACGGAGGAAAAAGATTATGACACAACCACAACCAGAATGGATTCAAGAATTATTTGAGACGGTCGATCAAGGCGAAATTAAAAATGCACCAAAATTACTTTATATGGCACTGACGCTTGAACCAAATTATTTTACAAAAGCAGTTAGCCGATTCAATCAACGGCTAGAAGTCGAACCATTAACGGACGTTTCGGAATTGTTGACGGTCTATCGTCAATTTTTCCTTTCAGCTAATCCATCAGAGGAGTACTGGTCACTTGCCTGGAACGAACTCATCCAGACGCTACAACATATGATCGATCGACCGGAAGCTCATCAATTACTTAAAGAGCATGTCGATTTACTCGACTGGTGGTCGAGCGAATCGTTGCTTTCACTCCCGAGCTGGTTGACGATTTTAGATGTCGCTGAACGAATCGACGCGCTTGATCAATTTAGCAGTTATCTTCCAGATATCTTCGAGAGTTATGCGCTTGAAACGGCGAAGGACGAACCGTTTGCCCGTCTTGCCTGGTACGCACTCGCAAGCAATCAACAAGACTTGCTTGCCCCTTACAGAGACCGGATTGAAGCCGGTTCTTCAAAGGAAATTCAGTCTCTTCGTCAAGCGGATCTCGTCGATCAAATTGAAACGACGCGGGTCGTTATGTTAAAGTCGAAAGATAACGAGCCGATTGAATTAACATTTGATCGAAAATGGACATTATAAATTATCGAAGAAAAAATGACACCTAGAAGCCGCACGAATTCAGTCCGAGGGGTGTAGGGATGATTCACGTCAATTTACCGAGTGGTGACTATGTCGTGTTAGTAGAAATAAATCGTGAAGTGCTGCTGTGTCATTCGATTGAAGAAGCGGAACAAGCACAACGCGACCGGTATGAACTGGTCGGACGGATGAGCGAACGCTTGCCGGCAGAAGTGATTGGACCCTCGATTGCGGATTTTGTCCGCTTTTCGACCGGGTTCATCGGCGAAGAAGTGACGTGGCATGAGGAGGAAGAAGCCTTCTTTTGCCAACAGTTCGAGACATTCGACGGTTCCCCGTTAGGTGAAGACCTGACGGGGATCGATGCAACGCGTTGGCATGCGGTCCTTGCGCGCTATTATGCTTACGTGACGATCGGAAAGATCATTCCTTTTGAAGTCAGCGAAGAACCGGACGGCACGGTTCCGCTTTAGTCCAGACGATTCTTCGGTCGGCGCGTAATCAGAGAAGGGCAGGGTTCCCATGAAAAAGCAACTTGCACTACTCACGCTAGCGACAATCGTCGCCATGCCAACGTCTGCTTTCGCGCAGTCTCAATACGTACAATATGATCCGACGTTTACAGAACAACAAAAACAAGAGTGGTTGGCGAATCAGGGGCTGACCGAGATTCGTGCCTTGAAACAAAAAGGATTCTCGCTCGTTGAGCCGCTTGAGCATCTCGAAGAAAAGGATATCGATGCCGATTTGATTCCAATCACGGACGTCAAGAGAGCAACGGATTCCGCTCAATTTCAACAAACGTATCTTGATCAGTCACGCATTCCGGCTTACTGGAAGTACAGCCGCGGAAAATCGGACATCCGAGTTGCAATCATCGATGATGCAATCGATACGAAACACCGCGAGTTCAAGGACGTCATCTATAAGACGACGACGATTTCTGGAATCCGGAAACCTGACGATCACGGGACACACGTCGCCGGTATCGTCGCGGCGCGTGAAGACGGTCAAGGGATCGTCGGTGTCGCATCTGGTGTCAAACTGATCGGGGCCGATGTCTTCGATGGAGACTTTGCCGCATCGATCGACATCGGCGACGGTATTTTGTATGCAATCGAGCAGGGAGCAGATGTCATCAATCTCTCACTCGGACAATATGAGTTTGATCCGTACATGGAAGCAGCGGTCAAAAAGGCGGAAGCGAAGAACATACTCGTCGTCGGAGCAGCCGGAAACGACGGGCGCAATAAAGTACTCTTCCCAGGATCGATGAGTCAAGTCGTCGGTGTCGGGTCCGTCGGAACGCTGGGGCGTGCCTCGACGTTCTCGAACTACGGGAAAGGAGTCAACATCATGGCACCGGGGGAAGGGATCTACTCGACAATCGTCGGCAACAAGTACGGCTACTTGGACGGAACATCGATGGCGACACCGGTCGTCAGTGGTGTGTTGGCGCTCGCGAAATCGAAGAACCCATTCGTCTCGAACACGACGATGCGCAGTAAGTTATATGCTGCAGCGACGAAAAAATCAGGTGATACGAAGTTGCATTACGGAGCAGGTCGCTTGAATGCCGGAATCTTAGCGACACTGCCGGCACCGATCTCGAAGATCTCGTTACCGGCAACGGTTAAGCCGAATCAGGCGTTTACATTCTATTTTGATGAGTATGCGAGTGCGAAGACGACGACACGTCTCTATAAGGACGGGAAGGTCGTTAAGACATTCACGCAATCGAATTTAACGAACGGTACGCATAAGTTTACGTATAAGTTGAAAGACAAGGGGTCATATAAGCTTGTCTTTACAACGACAGGTGGACGGCATACGCGGACCGTCGAACGCTTACTGACAGTCAAATAAAAAAGCGCCTCCCACTGAGTGGGAAGCGCCGTACGAGACCTGAAGGTTACTTCGGGTCTTTTCCTTTTTTATAGACGGGCGTCGGAGGCGTCAATGCCTCTCCAGTCCATGTGATCATCGCTTCCATCTTGTATCCTGTGTCATCCTCATGGACGAAAGACAGGCGACTGGAATCGATCAATTGGTATAAACCATAAGCGACCTGGTCGGCCCAAGAGCGTAACGTCATTGCTTCATCATACAACGGGATTTGCTCAGGGAAACGTTCGTTCATAAGCAAGATATCGTGTTGATCGAAATGATAGCTACGTTTTGAGAGTGCATCGGGCGCCTTGACGTTGAACGGCTCGAACGCGTGGATGAGCTCTCCTTGACGATAGAAGGCGAAGATGCCGTTTCGCAGATGAAGTGCCTTGATCTCGTCGATTTCGATCAGGAATGTCAACTTGCGAACCGTTCGCCGGTTCGTACCAGAGCGTCGTTTTTTCATGCTGCATGCCCCCTTCTGAACTCTTGTACTATACCGTGAAATGAGGCAGGGACGCAACTTTTTCGTTTATAAAACGAGAATTGCCTCTTGCAGGAAAGCGGCATCTACGCTACACTCATAAGCAGTGACTATGTTGGTTCGGACAATCGCGGGGCATTTCGATGCTTTGAGGAAAGTCCATGCTCGCACAGCCTGCGATGGCTGTAGTGATCGTGCTACACAAAAAGATAAGTGTAGGCAGCGTCAAGCTGACGGCAGAAGGAACGCCTAAGTCTTCGGATATGGCCGAAACTTCTTGAAGGTGCCACAGTGACGGAGCTTCATGGGAAACCATGAAGGTGGAACGAGGTAAACCCCACGAGCGAGAAACCCAAATTTGGTAGGGGAATTTCCGGAGCGGAACTGAACGCAATGGAGAGCGTATGCAAATACGGAGATAGATGATTGTCGCCTGCGTGTGAGGGTCAAACCGTTTGAAACACTAAGGAACAGAACATGGCTTACAGGACCACATAGGCTGTTATTTTTAAGTTGAACGAGAGTCCAGGTCCACCCTGGGCTCTTTTTTTATTGCAATGAAACGATTCAGTGGAAGAAACGATAAAGGAGTGAACGCGATATGGCAAAACGCTTAGTCATCGCGACAGCGGCGATGGGAATCGAAGCGCTCGTCGCAAAAGAAGTCCGTGCGTTAGGATACGAGTGTACGGTCGAGGACGGAAAGGTTTACATCGATTGTGAGATGGAGGACATACCCCGTTTGAACATGTGGCTCCGGACAGCGGACCGGATCAAACTCGTCGTCGCCGAGTTCCGCGCGACGACATTCGAAAAATTGTTCGATCAAGTCAAGGCACTGCCGTGGCACGAATTGATGCCGTGGGATGCGAATTTCATCGTCAACGGTCGTTCGGTCAAGTCGAAGCTGTTCTCGATCCGTGACTGTCAAAAGATCACTGAGAAAGCGATCGTCTCGCATATGCAAGAAGCGTACAACAAAGGAACGGAATGGTTACCGAAGACAGGTGCGAGCTATCCGATCGAAGTCGCTTTGTTAAAAGACATCGCAACATTAACGATCGATACATCAGGCGACGCATTGCACAAACGTGGCTACCGTGAGTTCCACTCAGCCGCTCCACTGAAAGAGACGATGGCAGCAGCGATGCTGATGCTGACGAACTGGAAGCCGGATATGCCGCTTTACGACGTCTTCACCGGTTCAGGCACCCTGGCAATCGAAGCGGCGATGATCGGGCGTAATATCGCACCAGGCATCAACCGTGAGTTCGTCTCACAAGAGTGGAAATGCATTCCGAAGAAAGCGTGGTTCGATGCGATCAACGAAGCGAACGAAAAAGCGGAGTGGGACAAACCACTGAAAATTTACGCAAGCGATGTCGATCCAGAGATGGTCAAGCTTGCGAAAACGAACGCAGAACTCGCAGACGTCCGCGATGCGATCAACGTCATGCAACGTGACGCGGCAGACTTCAAACCGAAGGAAGACTTTGGTGTCATCATCGGAAACCCGCCGTACGGAGAACGTCTCGAAGACGCGCGTGAAGTCCATCAACTGTACCGCAAGATTGGAACAGCGTATAAAGAATTCCCATACTACAGTGTCTACATGATCACGTCGTATGTTGAGTTCGAAAAAGCGTATGGTCGCCCAGCGACGAAACGTCGGAAGCTCTATAACGGGAACATCGAAGTTCAGTTTTATCAGTATTATGGTTTGCGCCGTAAAAGACCGCAGTCTTAAGCCATTTCTAGCACTTATAGAAATCCCATTGCACACTTATTGCACACTTGGTGTGAAAATCGGGAATTTCCTCACGAACCGCTCTGTTGAGCGGTTTTTTTGCGTTTCAAAAGCTGTTCGAATTGCGTCGCCGTATCCGATTGTAAAGTGTGCAATACGTGAGCGTACGTATCCATCGTCAACATCGCATCGGCATGACCGAGTCGTTCCTGTATGACCTTGGCATGGACGCCCATCTCCATTAGGAGCGAGGCATGCGTATGGCGTAGTCCGTGCAGGGTGATTTTCGGTAGTTCGGCAGCTTTGATCGTCTCGATATGCCGTCTTCGTAAACCCGAGTGCCAGAGGTAGGCACCGGAGACACCGAGACAGATCAAGTCCTCGTCGTTCCGCCAACCCATCCGCATACTGTCATACCGTTGCTCGACCCGGATCCGTCGTAATTCTTCCGCGACATGTGCCGAGATCGTCACGACCCGGACCTTCTTGCCTTTCGTGTTCGAGAAGGAATAGCCGCCCTTGACCTCGATCGCCGTCCGTTTGACCATGATGACCATCCGATCGAAGTCGACGTCCGACCATCGGAGCGCTGTCGCTTCCCGGGCGCGCAGTCCGGCATAGCTGATCAACATTACGGCAGCGTAGTTCCCAGTCGTCATCACGTCTCGTGCTGTCCGCAGATACGTCGCCAGTTCCTCGACGGCGTACGTGTCCATCTCTTTCAGTCCTTCATTCAGCTTCGCGACGGCAGAGAAGGGGTTCGCTCCCTTGTAATTGTTCATCCGGATCGCCCAGCTGAACATGCCGACGAAGATGGCACGTCGTGAGTTGATCGTCGATGCCTTCAAGCCTTCCCGGTGCCAATCGGCGAGGAGACGTTGGGCATGCGTCGGTTCAACCCGATCGACCTTCAATTGCATGAACCACTTCGGGATACGGTTGAGAATCGATTGATAGGAGTGATAGGTCGTCGTCGCCTTCGTTAGTCGGACATGATCCTCCATCCAGACGACGAAGAGCTCTTCCATCGTGCGCGTCTTGATGATCTTCCGGATGGAACCGTCCCGTCGCGCAGCGACTTGTTCCGAGATCCAGAACTCGACCTCCTGTTTCCGTTTGTTCGAGTAGTAGGCTTGGATCCGTTTCCCACACTCGTCGGTACCGAGTGAGAGGCGGACCCACCAGAGCCCTGTTTTTGCGTTCTTCTTGATATTTGCCATCGTCATGGCCCCCAGTTCTTTTTCGTTTTAGAACATACGTTCGATTATTGACGTGCAAAAAAGCACCGGAGAGGGTGCTTAGAGTATACCTAAGTTAAGTACTTCATTAAACCTTATATCCCCTGTCATTATATACATAACTAAAGATATAAGGAATGGGAAATTAAAATGAGTTTCTGATTAAACAAATTTGTTGAATAAATAAGATTAAATTGTTGATTTATTATTTCGTTTAACTTATACTAAAGTTGTTAATTGAGGAATTAAATGAAAGAGGAATTGAATCAAAAAAGAGGAGGTATCATTTTGCTTACTCCATTCGGGAAGTTCTGTCGTAAACTTCGGATCGATCGGAACGAAATCCTTAAAGACATGGCTTCCGACTTAAATGTGACTGTTTCATATTTATCGGCGGTCGAAAATGGTAAACGGAGTGTCCCATCTTCATGGGAGCAGATGATCTCAGACGCTTATGATCTGGGGGATGAACAACGTTGGGAGTTAAAAGAAGCAATCATTGAATCTGAAAAAATGATTACATTCCCATTGGAAGAAACAGGAGAGAATAGCACAGCACTGCTGAAAGCATTGGCCAGAAAATCAGGGGATCTTTCCGAAGAGCAATTGAAAAAAATGTTCGATATCTTGAACTAATTCTCAGGAGGTATAGATGAGCCAATCGCAATTTAAAGCTAAACCGAGGTCTAAAAATGATCTTAAGATGTTTGCATTTGGATTAAGAAGCGCTCTTGAGATGGAAGATGTACCTCAAATCGATATCATTCGAATTCTCGAACACGATTTGTTAGGTGCTTTCGGTGAGGCTCTCGAGTTGGAGATAGTTGATGTGAGTGAGATGGAAGAATATGCGCTTTACCGATTCGATCTAAACAAAATCATAATACGTGAAGACGTATATATTGCTGCCGCTAATATGAATCCGCGACATCGCTTCACGATTGCGCACGAAATTGGACATCTATTTCTCCATAAGCACGTGAAACAATTAGCACGGTCAGATGTAAAGCGAAAAATTTTTGAGGATCCTGAATGGCAGGCGAATGTATTCGCAGCAGAATTTTTGGCTCCGACGCACTTGATCGGAGACCTCTCTCCTTCAGAAATCGCGTCTACGTTTGGTATTTCAAATCAGGCCGCACTAAAAAGATTTAACGATGTTCAAAATAACAGATAATTATTAAATAGGGGGTAAGAAAATGCGCAAAAAAAATAGCCCTTGTAGAGGGCCGACAAACTAAGATACATCATTTTGTTTGCTGCATCATGTTCATGTACATAACTTGGTCGGTTCGTGTACTTGTATATGATAACAAAATATTCGGCTCTTCTACAAGTATTAACTTGTTTAGAAGGGATATGATAATCATGACAAAATTATATTACAGTGAAAAACACGGGTGTTACGGAGTGTTTCGTCCTTGGCGAATCAACCCAAAAACTCAGCAAAAAATGTGGGCGAAGACCTACGGATATAAAGCATGGTTCATCCCAGTAGATGAACTCGAAAACGAAACAGAAGTTTAAACATTCTTAACTTAAAAAAATTTGAGATGCAGCTCTCGATTTTTTTAAGTTATTTTAAATTGTATGATTTTTAACTATAAATTCATCAGAGGTGAAGAGAATGGGAAAAAAACAAAGTAGAGAACCAATTCCTGCTTCACTAAGAAGACAAATTAGAACTGAAGCGGGATTCGGTTGTGTCTTTTGTGGAATGCCAATTATCGAATACCATCACATTATTCCCCATGCTATTGTACAAAAGCATGAAGCTGAGAACTTAGTGGCGTTATGCGGGAATCATCATAATAGTTTTCACAACAAACTGATACCAGAAGAAGAAGTGTACTTTCGAAAACAAAACCCATTCAACTTGACTCAAGATGACGTAAAGGGCAATTTTTGGTTGGGAAGTTATGAGTCACTCAAGTTAGTTTTAGGTTCTTGTACGTTCATTGATACACCCAAAATTTTCGTTGTTAATGGTTTTCCTTTGATTGAGATTAAGAAAGATGAGTGTGGAAGACCTTTGCTAAACGTCAAGTTTTTTGATGAAAAAGACGTTTTAATTGCAGAGATTGTTGATAATGAGTGGATTGTGAAAAGAAAAACGGATAAAGTTTGGGACCTGCAGTGGAGTCAAGGGGAGTTGAAAATCAACTCAGCATCAAGAAAAATTCATCTGACTTTTGTTGTTGATGCAATAAAAAATACAGTTGAACTCAAAGCTGATCTTTACTATAAAAACGTTCTAATTAAAATTAACTCTAAATCAATTGAGGCTACACTAAAAGGCAAAGATGCTATTAAAAATAAGGGCAATCTAATGTTTTTTAAAGGGATGACTGTCGAAAGTTGTGGATCTGGGATTGAAATAGAAGTTCAAACTTAAATCTTTTCCAAAGGAAATTTAATGTACAAAAAAAGAACGTTGCTTTCGACGACGTTCTTTTTTTGTACATTTTTACTTCATTGGAATCTCAACCGTATATTTCTCAGTTAATTCATTACATTAGTTTAGTAATCACGTAGCACTGACAGCAGCTCCTCGCATTTGCAATGTGCGATAGTAGTCTTCTGCTTGTGCAGCCAAAGTAATTTCAAGCGTTTCATCGAACTCTTCCTTGATCACTTTCGCAATCTGCTCGATCTCAACTTTGAAAAATTCCTTACGCAAGTTGACTTGGTTGACGCGTTCCGTTGCGAACCGATGATGTAACTTGTTTTCGAGAGTCGGAGCATCTTCAGAGAAGACCATCGCATGGATGTCGAACGTGAATGGAACCGACGCGCTTCCAAGCTCACGGATTCGATCGAGTGGTTCAAGGCGTCTCGTCATCCCAATCTTGTAGACATGCTCACCGAATGAACCGATATTCGAAATGACGTAGACGTATCCAGCACGAGTATTCTTCTCACGATTTTCGATATCGTCTTTGATCGATTCTACTTCAGCCAACTTCGCTTCTAGTTCCGCCAGTTTTGAGAGGAGTGCTTGTTTCTCGGTATCGTCGGCTTCTTCTAGCTTGGCACGTACGGTAGTGACGGCACTTCTGAAGTGCAATTCTTCCTTCTCAACTTTCTTACGTGCGTTCTCGATTTCTTTGAGGACGCGTGCTTCTTCGCGCATACGCTCCTTGATCTCTTGTTGTTCTTCTTTCTCAGCCTGTTTCTTCATTTCGAATTCGTGTTTAAGATGGAGTTCACGAAGCTTCAGACGCAAGTATTCTTTTCGAATGGCAATCTTCTGCATATCAGTCAGGGAGTTGATTTGATCGAATGCCTTATTGATCTTCTCGGCCGATTTCTCGATGTTAGTTGGCTTGACGTTTGCGATGATGACGTCACATTCATTATTGAATGCTCGAAGAGAGAGTTTGATCGTATCGAGGACGAATTCTTTCCCTTTCTTCTTATCGTTGTCGACTGTGTAATGTTCTGGGTGCGTTGTTGCGACACGACTTCGAATCATGTCCTTCTGTTCAGAACGGATCCGGTCCAGCATGTTCTTATAGGCGGAGGACGTATCGAACTCGTATGTTGGTTCGTATAATCCATGCTGTTGCATGAGATACTTATCTTCGTACTCCCCAATCAATTGCTTCAACTCAAAAAGACGTTCTGCATTGGCAGCCACTTCGTCCTGGCTCTTCTTCGTTTCCGCAAGGATGGCGTTCTGTTTCTTCTTGATGTCCTTGTCGACGTCCTTACGCTCGGACTTGATTTGACGGTCGAAGGCATCTCGTTCCTTCTTTAACTCTTTCTCAAGTTGAGCACGTTGCTTGATCGTATCTGCTTCGAGCTGTTGCTGTTCTTCCGTGTACTGCTCTCGGATAGCTTCTAACTCGCGTTTGACGTCAAGATACTGTAACTCTTCTTTCGTGAGCTGGATCAATTCAAGTTCTTTCGTCAATCGTTCGATTTCCTTCTTGTCCTTACCACCTGTTAACCAGTCCATGAACCCCATAGAATCGCCTCCCGAATTGTACATTCCCTTCATTTTACCAATTTAGGAACAAGAGGAATAACTTTCCTTTTAAGAAAGAGGGAAGGATTATGATTATTCGTCCGACAGATTTCGACACTAGTTTGATAAATACTCATAAAAAGTATTCGACATAACGTGTACCAGTAATTTTTTATTTTTTGAAAAACAGAAAGTAAATAATTTTTAAATGTCATATTTTGTCGAATTAATGAGATTGTAAAGAATAGGGTGATACTTGAAAATAAAAAGTAATTGATGCATACTAAAAATAATATATAGAACGTTAGTTCGTATTTGGAGGGATTCGTTTTGCATGCAAAGTCAACGCTCGAATTAAAATCATATAAGTTAATGTTATTAAAAGAGCGACAAGTGACTGTGGAAAAAGATGGACGAACTATTCGAATGGACTTTACGCTTGAAGAAGTATTCGATCGAGGGAAGTGGGAAAACATAAAAATTGAACATACAAAAGGCGTCTGATCCTGTCAGTCGCCTTTTTTACTTCTTTCAATTTGAAATTCAATAAACGCATATATTTCTTCTATTTGTTTTCTAGAGAGGCTTTCTAGCTCTTCTTCTGTTAACTTTAACAACTTTTTTATGTTTTCATCTGCTTCATAATAAATATTAGATTCTCCAATTGACGGAACTGATGAATTGTTACGCTCCGAGGTCAAACCAAGTAGATAATCTGAACTACACCCAAATAATAAGGAAAGTTTTGCTATTGATGATGCATTTGGTCCCATCGTGCCGTCGGCATATCTTGATATCGTAGATTTACTAACTCCAATTTTCTCAGCGATAGCTGCCTTTGACATACCGCTTCTTTTAACTTCTTCTTCAAATCTATCTGTAAATGTTATAGAAGAACTCTTCATTTAATCCTCACCACCATCTTTTAAATTAAATAGTACACCTCTATAAATAGTATAACCGACATGGCAACTTTTGTTGCATATATGCAATAGAATAACTGGAAACTTTTGAAAATAAACGTTGCGTTTAAGCAACTGTTACTGTATATTTGGTTTAAGGGTAGCAAATACGCAACTGAAAGGAGGGGGAAAAGTGAATGATGCCTTTCTTGCACTTATAGAATTTAGAAGAAAAAAGAGTAAGCTTACTCGACGCGAAGTGGCTCAGCAACTAGATGTTGATACATCAACGTATTACAGAAAAGAGTCTGGTAAGACTGAATTTACAGCTTCGGAGATTTTTAGAGTGATTAGCTTGCTTGGAATGGAGAAAGACGTAGAACAACAAATTTTTTTAAATAAAGGTTGCGTAAAAGCAACTAAAGACTGATTTTATTAATTTATACCCTAAAACAGGAGGAACGAAATGAATCAATTAACTAAGATTTTTGAAGGAAACTCTATTCGCATGATTGGTGACAGACAAACACCATTGTTTGTTGCTTCAGATGTCGCAAAAGCACTTGGATACAAAGAACCCCATAAAGCGGTCAATCGGCACTGCAAGGGTGGGATGAAGCATCCCGTCCTTACTAACGGCGGCACGCAGGAAATGATGGTCATTCGTGAACCAGACGTTTATCGACTTGTTACTAACTCGAAGCTTCCTGCAGCACAGGCATTTGAAAACTGGATCATGGAAGATGTTCTTCCGTCTATCCGCAGCACTGGATCATATGAAGTGCCAAAAGGTATTCCATTTGCTGAATTGTTCACCGCAACCGCCCAGCTACTCGAGAAACAAGGCGAGACAGAGGCTGCCATTACGACACTCAACGATAAGATTGATCAACGCATGACACTGGACTACGGTCAACAACTTGCTATCGAGAGTGCGAAGAAATCACGTGCGGAAGCCCTGTGGGATGAAATCTCGCAAACGAACTCCGAACTCTACCCTTCGAAAGCGAAAGTATACGGTCGCTTCGGAAGTGACATCAAGCGTGCGTTCGCTGTCGCGTCTTACCGGGATATCAAGCAAAGCCAGTTCGAAGAGGCACTTGCTTACGTCAAGTCATGGCGTCCGTCGCTCGTCTGAAAGGAGGCTCGACATGAACCCGATTGAAATCGTCACACTCTCAAAAACGCAACTCGAAGAATTGCTCGAGGAAAGTGCCAATCGTGCCATTCAAAAAATGACCGATCAGCAAGCCCGTTGGTTGCAACGACCGATTGCAGCATCTTACCTCGGCATCGATGCAGTGACGCTTGATAAATATACGCTTCGAGATGGCATTCCGTTTCACACGCCACGCAATTCGAAGCTGAAACTGTACAACACGGTCGACCTGGATGCTTGGGGTCGAGGCGAAGTCTGGAAATGAACAGGTACGCGAAAGGATGAGTCAGATGGCACTCTATAAGAATTTAGACACGTTAGCGAACACGCTCGTGGATCGATTCCACGAAAACCCGACATTGCAACCACTAATCAACGTTGAGGACGCTGTATCAAGCATTCTTGCTGATGTGACACGTGAGATGGTCGGAGAAGCTGAACCGGATGCGATGGTCTACTTTGAACGGATGATTGAAGAAGATCCCGTCTTCATTATCGACGCCGTCAATAAGAAGCACGTGCTACACATCATGCCGGGTACGCACCAGATGCATGTCTTACGAATGGATCCGTTCCTGCTGAAATGAATGCGTACCTGATCTACGGTGTGGCGTGTTTTGCATGCACTATCGCATTTAGTGGCTGGTGGTGGGACGAACGGAAGAATAGACGGGAAAGGGGGTGAGGAAATGTCACCGGAACTGACGTACATGCTTTCAGTCGCTTGGGTGATCGGCGTCGTGTTCTTGACTCCGCTGATGTGGTTCGAACACAAAACAGAACGTGCTTACGACAAACGGCAGCAAATGAAAAAATGCCATCACTCAAAAGAGCGATGACACACTTAGACGTAGGAATTTAAGTGTATCACGCCTTCGACGAAGGAGGAAGACCATGCGCACGAAAGAACGACTGATCCAGCTGAAACAGATGCTGTCCCTCCGGAAGGAAAACGAACCGGTACAGGCAGTGCAGCAAGAACTGAACATCATCGATAACACATCGACTGTGATTCAGAAGCGTCTCGACGACCTGGAGGTGAATACTCGCCCTATCAGGCGATGCTGGACGTGATTCGGCACGACCTGAGACGAATCGAACAGTCATCGACGCACATCAAGATCATACATCAGATTCCGAAGACGGACCGACTGGATCCACCACTCGTCCGTCGCGTGGAACACATCATCGTACCGAACAACTGATTTTTGAAAGACTGGGGTGAAATACATGTCCATCATGCGAATACAGAAAAAAGACAACTATGTCGTCATCGACAAGACGCTCTTGAACAACAGGGAGCTCAGCTGGAAGGCGAAAGGGTTGCATAGCTACCTGATGTCCTTACCAGATGATTGGAGAGTTCAAGAAACGGATCTCGTCAAACGTTCCAAGGATGGGAAGGAAAGTACACGATCGGCCATCAAGGAATTGACCGAGGCGGGATACATCAAACGGGTCGCTATTCGAGAGAAGGGCAAGTTCAAATCATGGGAGTTCGTCGTCTACGAGCTTCCAACGTTCGACACTGAACCTGCGAACGAACCTGAAGCGAACGATCCACCTGAACAGCAGAAACCTGATGTACCAGAATCGGAAAACCCGAAAGTGGTTCCACCAGAATCGGGAAAACCAGAATCGGGAAAACCAGAATCGGGAAAACCAGAACTGGAAAAACCAGAAGTGGATAAACCAGATCTGGAAAACCCGCCACTACTAAGTAATAAAGGTACTAAAGAACCAAAAGAACTAAAAAAAGAAGTAGTAGTAGACGCGGGCGCGAAGCAGGACGCAACGACGGAACTGATTGAGTTCTACAAGCAAAACATCGAACCACTCGCTCCACCGTTCACGATCGAGAAGATCCTGGATGATGTCGAGAGCTACGGCACCGAGTTGGTCCAGTTCGCCATCGAGACGGCGACCCTTTCGAACGTCCAGAAGTACTCGTACATCTCCGGCATCCTCACGACTTGGGAGCAAGAAGGGGTCAAGACGGTCGAACAAGCCCGTCATCAGGCAAATGCGTTTAGGGAACGGCAAAGGACTCGTGGGAGTGGCAGTAAAAGACAGGGCGCCTCATCCGGCATGAAAGCACCAGCTTGGCTCGAAGGCGAGAAGAAGAAACAGCAAGAGTACGAGGCGAAGCAAAAAGCGGAAGCCGCAGCCACGGTACCGGACGACGACGAGCTCAACGCGATCTTGCAAGATTTGAAAGGGATGGAGCAGTGATGATCTGCTAAACGAATACGCGGTAACGAAGTCAAACGAACTGGGGAGGCACGACATGAATAGCACGGGACAGACTCAACCGTCGAATGCATCACCTTCGCATAGCAAGACCTACGTGTTCAAACGGCGAGAACAGGAGCAAGAAACACTCGTCCTGATCTCGGATCAGATTCGCCGCTTCACGACACGAGCCGGACAGATCACTCATGTCGAGGAAGATGTGAAACCGATCAGCGCCGCCTACTCGATTCTGTCCGATCTTACGGGATGGACCTACGACGGCATGCTGCTCGAAACACACGACATCATTCTACAACTCCGGGCGGAGGGTTTGCTTCAGGACTCGGCGCATGCATCACTTCGGTCACACATGAAAGTCGATGACGGCCGTTAACTACACCACTGCTGGGCATCAGCAAGAAGGAGCGCAGAATGGAACCACTAGTCACGCATAAACTCACCAAAGTGCAACGGGCTGCGGCTGAAACGAAGTTAAGACATTACTTCTCGCTCCCGGCACGCATCTCATCCTTGCAGCTGCAGTCAGAAACATCGATCACGGCAGGCTACCAAGCCAGTGAAGTCCAGCGCAACAGTCGACCCACATCGAACGTCGAGAAGGCGGTCATGGTGCTCGATCAAATCCGCTTAGCAGAAGCCGAGTATCGCTTGCTCGTCGGGATCCGGACGGAACTCGAGGAGATCGCACCGGAACTGATCGACATCTGGGACTTGCGGTACCGACCACGTCTCCGGCATACGGATCTCGTCGTCATGTCGAGTCTCTGCTACGGCAACCGGAACGCTTACTACAAGGCGAAGGATAAATTACTTGGCATCATTGCGGATCGGTTCAACCTTTGGAACGACGCTCATGATCATTGACATCGAAATATATCTCTGGCGTAAAGTCGTCCTCGGTGAATCGAATGAGCGTGCCAAGGACTTAGCTGATCTCTCATATCTCTACCCACAGGAAGGAATGCATGTATCTGACACACGTGAACTACAAGAACCGCGGCAAGCGCTTCGAGACGATGCTCGACAACACGATCCGGACGTATGCCTTACAAAAACGAGCGCACTTCCGCAAGACGTTCCCAGAAGTGAAACTCCTACTCGGTCCTAAAGGGCAGGTACGGAAATACTGGTTCGAGCGATCCGGCGGACTCGATTATATCGGACTGTACGCCAACCGCTTCATCAGCTTCGATGCGAAGTCGACGCAAAGTAAGACCTCGTTCCCACTCGCAAACGTCGAGGTCCATCAATTCGACGAACTGCGCCGGGTGCAGGACTACGGTGGCATCAGCTTCCTGTTGATCCACTTCGAGACACTCAACGAGACATAATACCTGCCTGCCAATGACGCCTTGGACTGGGCGAATCAGACCGAACGGAAGTCGATTCCCTACGAGTGGTTCAAAAATCACACGAAACGTGTCCTGCAAGGTCGTCAGGTCCTTCTAGACTACTTAGCCATCATCGACCTCCGCATCGAGCAGGAACAGACGTTCGAGACGCGAGAATCGACAGGCACAGTCGAGTGAACACGAGTCAGTCAGCAGAACGGCGGAAATGAACAAATTCATCATGAAACGGGGAGACACACATGATCACAGCAGAAAAGAGTCTTCGACGGGGGCGGTTATACGTCGAGGACACGTATCTAGAACTCGGGGTAAGCGGTACGGTCGGACAACGCACGATCCTCGTCGAAGCGATGGCGTTACTCGACCGGGCACTAGAAACGGAACGGACGGAGAGCGAGTATATGCAGCAGTTCGAATCCGCGATCCAACGACTCGAACAACTCCTGAACGACATGCACGGCATTCGATTCAACAAGGATCGGACATTCACGCTGCAGTTGGTCACTACCTTACGTCAAATCTCAAGCGGCGAAGAGGTGAGCGCATGAAACAGGGGCGATACAAGGCATGGACGGTCGTCGAACTGGTCGCTCTCTCACATCTCATCAAGTCAGGGAAGGCAGCCGGCGGAGCATTGTTCGACCATGCAGCGCGATACGATCGCTCCCACGCCAGCGTCCGCTCCATGAGCCACAAGTTGCATAAGACCGGCACGTGGCAGCACTGGATCAAGGTCAACACGCAACCGAGTCCACCGACGACACTGAACACGCCAATCTAATATTTCGACTACCGTACTTTCAACCCAAAAAGGAAGGGTGCCGCTCATGAAGATGCCAAAGGACCTACAACTCGAACACATCATGTCGAGCGGAAAGATGATGACGACGACAGCCGTCGCCCGGGAATACGGGATGACTGCTCGAAAGCTGAACCAGCTACTCGAGACAGCCGGCATCCAGCGCAAGGTCAATCGGAACTGGGAACTGTGTACCGCGCATCAACAACGCGGACTCGTCACGATCAATGAGTTTCCTTTCATGCATGCGAACGGGCAACTGGATGCGACCGTCACGATGAAATGGACGCAGATCGGACGACTCCTGATCCATGACATCATCCACAACCAATCAAACTAATCGGAGGTAATCACCATGTCACAACCTAAAATCAACCTGAATGAGTTCGCGAACGGCGCACTCGCTGAACGTGTCAACATCGCTATGAACGAGGTCTACGCGAACATTGCGGACCAGAACACGGATCCGACGAAGAAACGCAAAGTCGTCATCACGATGGTCTTATCGGCAGATGAAGAACGCGACCTCGCGATGGTCGACATCGAAGTCAAGACGACGTTGACACCAGCACGGTCGGTCGGTTCGAAGATCATCATCGATACGAATGCTGCAGGTCAGGTCGTTGGTCAAGAACTCAAGTCGGGTTCACCTGGACAGATGATGATCTCGCCAGACGGTGAAATCGTCAATGATGTCGGAACACCGATCGATATGGTCGAACAGGTACATGAACTAACAGATGTCAAGCTGATTCAAAACGGGAACGTCATCGACTTACGCACACCATCATCCGCACAGCAGTAATGCCTGCACTCACGATTCGAACGACGGATTCACCCGATACATCAATCAACCAAATCCAACACAAAGGGAGATACACACATGTCATTACTCAAAGACGCTTTCAACTGGATCAAGGATCACGGTCAATTCCAAACTACACTGGTACACGGTCGCACGGTTTCCGACCGTGACCTCCACGCCATCACAGCACCGACAGCAAGTGCGTTGAAAGTTCATACACTGACGGCACTCGTCGAGTACATCCAAAGCGAATTCGATACGAACGAACCGTTGCTTATCCATATCAAGAGTCCAGAGACGGTCGTCGTCATGAGCAAACTGAACAGTGATCAAAATCGAAACCACTTCATTCAGGCTGACGCTTATATCCCATCGTTCCGTTTCGACTCGTACTATGACGCAGAAGACATCAACATCAAGCTACAGTCCATCTTCGTGCCGAACAAGGATCAAGCACTGATCCTGAAAATCGTCGGTAATATCAAAGAGGACAATGTCCGGACAGCAGGAGACGACGGCATTTCGCAAGCGGTCACGATGAAAACAGGCGTCGCGACGGTTGCTGACGTCAAGGTCGTCAATCCCGTGACGCTTGCACCATACCGGACGTTCATCGAGGTGGATCAGCCGGAAAGTAAGTTCGTCCTTCGAATGCAGAACGGTCCACGAGTCGCTTTATTCGAAGCAGATGGTGGTGCATGGAAGAACGAAGCCATCCGGAACATCGAAGATTACTTGATGGAAGCCCTATCCGAATACAACGAAGCGGATAAGCTCACGATCATCGCCTAAATCATCTACCAGCCGAACATGCCAGGCGAACGTCCTGGCTGTTCTTCATTACAACGTTCAGAAAGTGGGATTGAATCATGTTATCGCAATGGCTACTCATCATCACACTCGTCTTCCTATTTGGCTTACTCCTGATTGGTTTGATCAAAGGACTGATCGAAGAGAAGAAACAGCGGAGAGCGAAGAAGAACACAGCAAACGACCGCGTGTTCGAAGAGACGTTCACACGACTCCGCGAAGAGACGGAAGCGAAGCGGACGGAAATCAAGCAGACGTTCCGGGCACAACCACCGATTAAAACACGCACGACATCCACGAGAGAAACACTCTACTGTCCTCCAATCCAGACGGAGGATTACACCACTAACCATTCACAGGGGGATTCAAGCGATGGGTCATACTCGACTGATTGATCACATGTCGCACAATACAGCGATTCAACGGTTAGACAAGCGGACAGAACCCGCTGCACCAGAAGAGATGAAACGGTATTTCCATCATCCCTACGGTATGGCGTACTACATCGACGGTGAATGGGTACCGTGTCCAGGATATGAGGAATCATCTGCCGTTCCAATTTCGATCCGGGAACGACCACGAAAGACGACGCTTGAGACATGGCGTCCGAAGAAAAAAGAAGTGGTGAAGAACACGAGCAATCAAAAGATGCCAGTACCACCTCGAGATGTACTCGATCAACTGGTTGAGAAAAAGGGAATGTCAGTCGCGGCCATCGCTAAGCGATACCGAAGCCATCCGACGACTGTGAATAATTGGTTTAAGTTTCACGAACTAGATACACCAGCAGTCCGGAAAAAGAAGCGGGGGAAACAATCATGATACTGACAGTCGCTACGTGGGTCAGAGAAGCAATCGAAGTTTGATCAGCATGTATTGGATTAATACGCATTGACGGAATTACTGATTTGAGAATGGATGACGGCATACCGTGTCGAAGCAGCGGAATGCATCAACGAATTGAAGGGTGCTTGGAAGTGGCGGACCGATCTGGTACCACGCTATATTTATAAAGCACATCTTATTATTAGAGTACGACAACACCCCTTAACTACTATGTTAGGGGGTGTAATAGTGTTGTTCTTTATTTGGTTATCAGTGCTTTGTTTGCAGGCACACCTTCATGCATAGTTCCTTTTACTGTTCCAGCACCTACATCTACGATGATTGATTCCCACTGTTGAGATACATTGTGATCTTCTTTATCGAACTGTCCGTATGTAACTAAAGGCATACCACCCACAACATGCAAACCAGTGCCGTCGTTTAGATCAACTACTAAGAAATTAGCATCTTCTACTTTTGAAACATCCTCTTTAAAAAACTTAAGTAAGTTTTCTTTAGTTGCAAAACTCTTATCTGAATTGATAAGGGCATATTCACCAATCCGTTCTGTTCTTGTTCCATTCATTAGCGGACGTATTTGGATATTACCTAATGACGTCTTTGTACTTGAAGCCTCTTTTTTAGTAGTCTCTTTTTTCTCTACTTTCTCTACTTTCTTTACTTTTTCTTTATTAGCTTCTTTTTTCGGTGCATCTTTTTCTTCCGCTTTTTTAGTTTCCGTAGTTTTTACGGTTTCTTTAGCAGTTTCTTTTGTTTTAGCAGTTTCATCTTCACCAAAAATAAGTGAAGCTACTACAAAAAGAAATACAGCTAGCAAGACCCAGTATCTTTTTTTCATCAATCATTACCTCCTATTATTTTCCTACAAACACTCTAACATTGTTTGAGTTGTGATAATAGCCTATATCTATTTATGTAAGGGGCATATAGCCCCTTTTTGCTGTTATCCGAGTAAATGCGTCATGTAATAAACCATGCCGAACAGGTGGCATAAAAATGTCACTGTTACAAACACAGCCTTACCAACGATTTCACCGAGATTCTTCTTGTTTTCTCGCATAAAATCACACCCTTTCATTAGCGTTGATGTATCCTACTGCTACTGAAAGGGAAATAAATCCTTTAGAATCGGTTATTACGTTCTAGCACGTCGTACATATAGTATAAAAAGCTACGCGATTATCATATTCGGAATAACGATGAGTTGAAACGATTCAGTCGTGCTGCAGTCGATGCCAAGACAGAGACAAACTTGGAACGCATTTTGTTTGGTTACTGAAGATGGGGGGATCTACTACGAAAAAGGTGGCGCGAAAGAGAATCGCGTCACCTAGGCTGTCGATATATAGGATTATTAAAAACCTGCTTAGGATTTGAGTAGGTTTTTTTTGTATTAACCAGGATTAAAATAGTTCTACCTACTTTTATAAAAGGAAATACAAATATCAAATAAGAATATCTTAAAGATATTTAACAATTTTTAGAATTATACCGATAATAATTAGGTTGATGTTGGAAAATAACTAAAAGGTGTACAGGAGGCAATCATGATTAAAAAGTTAATTAAAGAAACGATGAAACTCAGAATGTTAAAGTTTGGTTTAGCAATACTTACAGTATCATCAATTTTTCCGTTGAAATCAGTATCGGCATTGAACACGAATGACTATGTAACTAATTGTAGTATGACGATTAATGCGAGCAAAAATATTAATGATAACTTTGCAAATGCTTCTGGGGAATGCAAAGAGGAAATTTACGGCTATTACTCTCCATCAGCTAAAGTTTTTCGTGTGACAGGAGCATACACTGGTCAAGTAAAAGATGGACAAGTTAAAGAAATTACATTAGCACAAAGTACAAAGTATGTATCCGCTTATCTTACAATCCATACAGTAAATGATTCGAAAAAAACCGTTGAATCGTTTAAACCATTCAAAGGAATTACGAATATAAAAGCAATTATTTGGGATGGAAGTGCAAAAGGAAGTAAGAAAATCGTTGAGTTACCAGCTAAAACAAAAATTGAAGTTCAATCACTAAAGTCGAATCGTTATTCGTTTACTTACAAAGGAAAAATTCGATGGATTGATAAGGTGAACGTGGATCAAGTATTTTCTGATTTTGTAGTCGAAACGACCAGTTCGTTGAATGTGCGGTCCGGCCCATCAGTTAAAGGTAAAATTGTTGGAACCTTGAAGAAAGGCACTAAGGTGACGATAAAAAGTTCAAAAGACGGATGGTATAAAATCATTCATAAAGGAAAAGCAGCATACATCTCATCTGTTTACACTAAAAAAGTAGTTGTCTTCAAAGAATTCAAAGTTAAAGTAACTAATTCATTAAATGTCCGATCACAAGCATCAACAAATGGAAAAATCGTTGGCATATTAAAAGTTGGAACGATTGTCAATGTGAAAGCCTCTAAAAATGGATGGTACACAATAACATTTAATAACAAACGAGCATTTATTTCGAAAAAATATACAGGTCAAATTAATTAAATAACTCTAAAGGAGCGATGAGTATGAAAAAATATAAGGTTGTTTTATTTATTCTTCTTATTCCAGCAGTTCCGTTATTAGTATCTTACTTGATGGAATCGTCATTTATGGATATAGGATCTCAAAAAGCAGAATCATGGATGGGCTTTTGGGGAGGATATTTAGGGGCAATCTTAGGAATTATCGGTGCTATGATTGCAGCATCTCTTCAAATAAAAAGTCAAACTAATCAAATTGTATTGGCGGCAGAAAAGAATGATGAGTTAGAGCGAAATAGAATATATACAAATATGCAAATTGAAAAGAACGTTGGAATACATAAAGAATTTATTGAACTGAAGAGAGTCATGCTTAACTATAAAAGCTATATAGATGAACTCGTAGAAAAGCAAAGAAGTGAACTAGTAGCTACTGAGTACTATCACTCAGAAATTAGTAAAGTTCTTCAAATAAGTAAAGAAAATGGACAAGAAGATTTAAGTACTGAACAAAGAGATTATTTGAAAATGCATCAAAATTTGACAGATGAAAAAAAAGAGACTATTGAAAAGATAAAACGGACAATACTTCTTGATTTATTGACTATTTCTTCACTCACTTCTTCCATAAGTTCTAATTCAATTTTCTTTATAAAAAATCATGCTTACACTAAAGGAATGAACGAATTGATAGATGTAATTAAAACTGAAGTTGAAGTATCAAATGAATATTTAATCACAAGTATATTAATAAAAAATCATGATACAGCTGTTGCTTTTCAATCAAAAAGAAATATCTTTTTTGACTCCGTATATATGGAGAAATTAAAAGTTATTGAAAATAGTTATCCTGAGTATTCCAAACAATTAATTGATGATTTATTTACGAATTGATTGAAGAATTTAATAATTACTTTCGAAGTGTACAAGCATATTAAGAGATATTTATGTCTATAAATAATTTTTATATCAAAATGGATTATTGAAGTTTATATTTTTAAGTTTAGTATCAAAAAATTGATACAACTTTAATACTCTTTTGATACAGTGTTGATACGATTCCTTGACGGATTGGTGCTATGCTAGGTACGTGGAATGAAGCGGGCGCGGCTCAGGTTGCGTTGTTCTGCAAAGATATCTAGTACCGTAAATGATTGAACGAAACGCCCTGAAGCGGACAGGGCGTTTTTTGGTGCCTGTAATTATCCTGGCGAGAAGAGGTCCCCGTCTCATCCGTGTAGCATACCTGTGGTCTTACCCCAGTCCCGCTCGTCTGCTACATGCTCGCTCGGATAGTTATGTGTACCAACCTAACAGGAGGCGATAGGCATGCAGGGACAAACAGATATTAATAATGTATTCAAACGTGGCATTGCAGTAATCAAGGCAGTGTGGGGTCGTATCAAGCGTGCGCTTCACTGGATCTTAGAAGGGATACGCAAGCGAGCGCAAGTGATGACGACGTCATCCATGCGACGTACCGTTGACGCGAAGTGGGAGCAGACATGGAAGAAGTCACGCATGATGCATCCACATGCGATGCTCATAGTGGTGAAGAAGAATGGTCGAGCACATCAAGACCGACGACGCATGATGAAGCGAGCACGTTCGACGCTCAAGTCGTGACCGGTTCGTCCCTTGCTAATGGCGCATGATGGATCAAACACATTCAATCAGGTCTGGCGACCGAACCATCATACACGGATCAGTATCATGTGCCTCTAGCAGGGGATCATCCCTGCATCATGCATTCCAACCTCTGGGAAGACGCCTTCGGGCGTCTTTTTGTATGTTGCAAAGCGATCGTGACGGACGTGGACCGCTTTCATGATTGCTTTGGAGCATATAGACAGAAAGAAACGTCATGTTTAGCCGGCAAGGGGGTGCTTTGGGTCCTCCGACGGTATAAAAAGTGTTACGGGTGCGTGCGAGCCCGAAAACGCGCTAGTTTCATTCTGAAAAAGGTCGTTTCGCTTTCGCATTTGAAATCTTGGGAAATAATTTTTAGAGAGTGGGTGAACCGTTGGTGCGTAAGGAATCAGACAATCAGGTGTCTGTCGTCACGACAGCGCAAATAAGCGAAATTCTCGACGTATCGACGCGTCGAATTCAGCAATTAGCGAAAGAAGGTGTTCTCGTTCGCGTTTCGCATGGCAGTTTTGACTTAAAAGCTTCCATCAAATCGTACATTGAATTTCGTATTTCAAAGGAACAAGAGGACGATGAACTGGATAAAACGACCGAAGAAGCGTTGTGGACACGGGCGAGACGGCAGAAAACGGAGCTTGAATTGCAGATCATGCGCGGTGATTTACACCGTTCAGAGGATGTAAAACGAGTCATGAACGACATGATTGGGGCATTTCGAGCAAGAATCCTGTCGATTCCGTCTAAATTCGCACCACAATTGGTCGGAAAGACGGAAATTCCGCCGATCAAGGCGATTTTGAAGAATGCAGCATTCGAAGCGCTCGAGGAACTGACGGAATATGATCCGGTGGCATTTTACGACATGAGCAAGGATAAACTACTCCTCGATGATGACGAGGATATCGAAACGAAGATAGATGACATTGAATCGGATGGAGAGTCGGTGCCTCGTGGCCGCCAAACGAAGAAGTAAGAATACGGAAGCGTTATTTCGTGACATCATACGCAGCACGCTACCACCTCCACCGGATCTTACCGTTTCTGAATGGGCGGACGCCTATCGTAAGTTGTCATCGGAATCCTCGGCAGAGCCGGGACAATGGCGAACAGATCGAGCACCGTACCAACGTGCCATCATGGATGCCGTCAATGATCCGGAACTCGAAAAGATCGTCATCATGTCGAGTGCCCAGGTCGGAAAAACAGAACTGATCCTGAATACGCTCGGGTACCATATTGACTTTGACCCGGCACCGATCATGATCATGCAGCCGACAGTCGCACTCGCACAAAGTTTCTCGAAAGAACGACTGGCGCCGATGATTCGCGATACACCAGCCATTAAAAATAAAGTCTCGGACGCTAAGAGCCGAGACAGTGGGAACACGACGTTGCAGAAATCGTTTCCGGGTGGTTACGTTGCAATGGTCGGAGCCAATGCCCCAAGTGGACTGGCGTCACGACCAATTCGAATCCTGCTCGCCGATGAGATTGACCGGTTTCCTGTTTCGGCAGGGACGGAGGGTGATCCGTTATCGCTTGCTGAGAAACGGACGAACAACTTCTATAACCGGAAAAAGATTTTCGTCTCGACTCCGACCAACAAAGGAACATCACGGATCGAAGTTGAGTACGAACTCAGCACGAAAGAACGCTGGAATCTAGCATGTCCGTCTTGCGGAGAATATCAGCCGTTAAAATGGGCACAAATCATCTTTGATTCACATTCGGCTGCCTGCGAACATTGTGGAGCGGTCCACAACGAATACGAATGGAAATCGCAACCCGGTAAGTGGGTGCAAGAGAACCCTGGCGCACGTAGCCGGGGTTTTCATTTGAACGAACTTGTCTCCCCGTGGAAGAAATGGCATGAAATCATCGCAGAATTCCTCGAAGCGAAGAAGAAAGGGCAGGAAGCGATGAAAGTATGGGTCAATACGTCGCTCGGCGAGACATGGGAAGAAGAGGGCGAAGCAATCGATGCGGACGGACTGGATGGACGACGTGAACGGTATGTTGCGGAAGTGCCGGAAGGCGTCAGTATCTTGACGGCTGCCGTCGATACGCAGGATGACCGGTTCGAAATCGAAGTCGTCGGTTGGGGACGTGGCAAAGAATCATGGGGCATCGAGTACCAAGTCATCTATGGCGACTTGAATCAGCCCCAGATCTGGAACGACCTCGATGAATACCTTTCGCGGACATGGTCTAAACAGGACGGTAGACGGTTCGGAATCAGCTGCACCTGCATGGACTCCGGTGGTCACTTCACGCAAGAGGTCTATCGGTTCACGAAAGCCCGTGAAACCCGTCGGATTTATGCCATCAAAGGGAAATCGGCGAAGCCGGGTGACTACACCCCACTCGTTGCCGGTTATTCGCGCACGAAGTTGTCAAAAGCTATCCTTGTCAGTCTCGGTGTCGATGACGGGAAGGCACGGATCATGTCCAACCTTCAACTCGAAGAAGCGGGTCCGAACTATTGTCACTTCCCAGAAGGACGCGGGTACGGAACGGAATACTTCAAAGGACTCACGGCGGAACGTCTCGAGACACGGTACGAAAAAGGGATTCCATACAAGGTATGGCGTAAGGTCAGAAACCGAAACGAACCACTCGACGTTCGCGTCTATAATATTGCCGCCTTAGAGATCCTGAACCCGAACTTGGAGAAAGAATATGCCATCGGGACGGTCAAACGTAAGAAGAAACGACGGAAGTCGACGAGAGGAGTGACGTGATGTGGAAGAATTGATGCCAATAGAACGAGCCCGGTTACATCTGGATGCGTGGTACAAAGCAGAATTAGCTGTCTCGACAGGACAGAGTTATACGATCGGATCACGTTCATTGACGCGAGCGAACCTCAAAGAAATCCGAGGACAGATTGCGTACTGGGAAAAGCGGGTCGGTGCGATGCAAGGTGTCCGGCGAAGACGTGCGAAACGGTTTATTCCACGTGACTTATGAAAGGAGGGAATGTTAGGTGAACCTAATTGACAACATGATCAGTTATTTCAATCCACGTGCTGGACTGGAACGAACGTTGGCGCGTAAGAAGCAAGCGGTTCTGAACGAAGGTTACGGAAATCATGGCGCTAGCGGGAAAAAGAACAGCATGATTGGTTGGTTGACGAATAGCGGATCAGCACTCGAAGACATCGAACGTAACATTCCCACCTTACGGGAACGGTCACGCGACTTGTACATGGGAGCACCATTAGCGACAGGTGCACTTAAAACATTACGGACGAACGTCATCGGATCCGGACTGAAGCTGAATGCGCAAATCGATGCTGATTTCCTCGGGATGACCCGAGAGCAAGCGGACAAGTGGGAAACGAAGGTCGAACGCGAGTTTTCGCTTTGGGCAGACTCGATTCATTGCGATTCACAACGCATGAGTAACTTTTATCAACTGCAACAACTCGCCTTCCTCTCATGGATGATGAGTGGTGACACATTTTGTATGCTCCCGTTGATTCCACGTAAGAACATGCCATATGACTTACGTATCCAATTGATTGAAGCGGATCGGGTCAGTGATCCGAATCAGTTCGTCTCCTTGACTGACACGAAAGTCGTCAATGGGGTCGAAATCAATTTAACCGGTGAAGTCGTCGCCTATCACATCGCGGATCGACATCCGAATTCGATTGCAGGTGCCATCAATAAGTGGACACGCATCGAGAAGTTCGGCAAGAAGACAGGACGTGCAAACGTCTTGCATTTGATTGAGCTGGAACGACCGGAACAACGACGTGGCGTTCCAGTCTTAGCACCTGTCATCGAGACGATGAAACAACTTGCCCGATACAGTGATGCGGAATTAATGGCAGCGGTCATCAATGCCTTTTATTCGGTGTTCATCACGACGGATGGAGATAGCGAGACCGATGATTTCGGAAGCATCGCTCCGGAAGACGAACTTGCTGGAAGCGATGAGACACAAATCGAGCTCGGTACCGGAACAGTGAACTTCCTAGCAGAAGGAGAAAAGGTCCAAGAAGCGAGTCCGGGACGACCGAATGCCAACTTCGACGGGTTCGTCACGGCGATGTGCCGGCAAATCGGCGCGGCTCTCGAAATCCCGTATGAAGTCCTGATGAAGAACTTCACATCATCCTATTCAGCCTCGCGTGGGGCATTGCTTGAGGCATGGAAGATGTTCAAGATGCGCCGGCAATGGATGGCGGATTCCTTCTGTCAGCCGATCTACGAAGAGTTCTTAGCCGAAGCGGTCGCCAAAGGGCGTATCGATGCTCCTGGATTCTTCACGGATCCACTGATTCGCAAAGCATATACCCAAGCAGAATGGAATGGTCCTTCGCAAGGACAACTCGATCCCCTGAAAGAAGTGAATGCCGCTGAGAAGCGCGTCAACAATGGCTTCACGACACGGACACAAGAAACGGTCGCTTTAGGTGGCGGGGATTGGTTCCGTAATCATGAATTGCGGGTCGCAGAGGAACGCTTACGTCGCGAAGGCAATCTCATGACAGACGCCAGTGGGCAACTGGTGATGACAGAGGACGAGAAGGGAGGTGAACAAGATGAAAATTAATATCAAAGGACCTATCATTCCGACGTCAAGTCAATGGATCTACGATTACTTCGAGATGGAAGCGACGAGCCCGAAACGGGTAGCAGATTTGATTGAGCAAGCGAACGGTGAGGCACTCGATATCGAAATTAACAGTGGTGGCGGATCTGTCTTTGATGCATCGGAAATCTATCATGCCTTGAAAAGCTATGCTGGGGAGGTCACAGTCACGATCGTTGGTCTAGCGGCTAGTGCGGCATCCGTCATTGCGATGGCCGGTAAGGTCGTTCGCATCACTCCGACGGCGCAGATGATGATTCATAACGCTTCGACGATTCAAATGGGAGACCATCGCGATATGCAGCACACGGCAGAATTCTTGAAGAATACGAACAAGACGATTGCTGCAGCATACCGGTTGAAGTCGGGCAAGACGGACGAGGAATTGCTGGCATTAATGGACGAAGAGACATGGTTCACGGCAGAACAGGCGTTAAAGAATGGTCTGGTCGATGAAGTGTTATTCGATAGTCCGATTCAAGCCGTCGCTTCGACGGACTCGATCACGTTGCCTCAAGCATTCATCGACAAGATTCGTAATGATACCCGGTTCCGACCGGATGCACAGACCAATAAACCAGTAGCATCGACGACACCGTCGAATCAGAAGGAGGGCAATTCGAACATGGAATTAGAAGAGTTGAAAAATGAACACCCAGCACTATTCGAACAAGTCATCGCACTTGGACGAGCGGAAGGTGTCACAGCAGAGGGCAAGCGTATCGAAGCCATCGACAGTTTGAAGAAACCGCAAGACATTTCAGCGGAAGCCTTCAACGAAATCATTCATGACGCGAAGTTCGTGTCTAACGCTACTGCAGGTGACACGGCAATGAAGATCTTGAACAGCGCGTCACTCAATGCGCAACAAGCGAAAGACCATTTTTTGGAGAACGTAACGAAAGATGCATCCGACATGAACAAGGTGCCAGGCGGCGATGCATCGAATCAACATGCAACGAAAGACGACGAACAAGTCAATGACATTGTCTCGGCATTCGGAGGAGGGAAACGAGCATGAAAAAATTAATCGAGACGGTCGATCAATCCAATTCGGATGAGTTGATCTATGACACGACACACCCGTTATCAACCAAGGGTGTCGAACTCAAGTTGAATCAAGGTGTCTTGTTACGCGGGACGGTACTCGGTATCGTCACGGCGACAGGAAAAGCGGTACCGGTCGATAAAGACGCGGCGGACGGATCGAACAAAGCAGATTGCGTCCTTGCGAATGACGTCGACACGAACACGACAGGCACGCTCGTCGAAGTCGCCTATTCATCGGGAAGTTTCAACCGCAAAGCGATGTTCGTCGGTGCCGGTGACGTCGTCGAGGATCATGAACTACGTTTACGAGAAGTCGGAATTTATCTCAAAGATAAACTTTAATTAGGAGGAACTAACATGCCGTTGTACAAAACGCTCACGTTGCTGAAAGCAGCAGAACAAATGCCACCCGTGCGTTCATTCTTGAAAGACACGTTCTTCCCAGGTGTCGAGACATTCGTCACGGAGGAAGTATTGCTCGATGTTAAAAAAGGATCACAGAAGATGGCACCATTCGTCGCGCCACGCGTCGGTGGAGTCACGATTGAACGTGAAGGATTCCGGACAGATAAATACAAAGCACCACGTATCGCGCCACAACGTCCGGTGACGATTGATGACATCTCGTCTCGCGGATACGGAGAGAACGTCATCAGCACGAAGACACCCGCGCAACGTCAATCGGAGATCGTCGCGAAGGACATGCAAGAATTCGATGAGATGATCAGCCGCCGGGAAGAATGGATGGCTGCACAAATCCTCTTCTACGGAAAAGCCATCCTCAAAGGATACACGGACTCGGATGACAAACGCTTCGTCGAACAGATGCTCGACTACTCGTTCACGAACAAGGAAGAGCTCGTCGGTGCAGAACAGTGGGGCGCAGGTGGCGACATCTACGCGCAAATCGAAGAATGGCGTCTAGACCTCATCCAAAAGACGGGTGTCGCTCCGACGGTAATGGTTCTCGGTCGTACAGCGATGCAAAAGCTTCGCAACGATGAAAACATGCGGAAGCTCCTCGACATCCGGAACATGAACTTCGGCGAACTGAAGCCGAGTGTCCAAGCGGATGGTACGACGTTCATTGGTCGTCTCGCTGAGTTCGGTCTCGACCTGTACACGTACGATGCGTGGTACAAAGATGAATTAGGCGTAATGAAGCCATTCGTTCCACAAGATCACGTTCTGCTCGGAACACCGAACCTCGGTACGTTCGTCTATGGAGCGGTCACCCAACTCGAAGACAAAACGTTCAAGACATACGAAGGATCACGCGTCCCGAAAATGTGGGCAGATGAAAATGCGGAAGCGGTCATGATGCGCTTGTCGAGTCGCCCGATTCCGAAGCCGAACGACATCGATGCGTGGTTCTCAGCGAAGGTGGTGTAAGCATGACGAAACTTAAATTCACGACAGGTGTTCGCTTCCAAGGGAAACGATATCCAGTTAACGCAGTCGTCGATGGCTTCTCGAAAGAGGAGACGGAAGTGCTCGTCTCAGGTGGACTTGCGTTCGTCGTCGGTCTACCGAACGAATCCGAAGCGGACGACGGTGCAAGTAATCCGGGCAAATCATCTGCCTCTCCGGTGGACGAAGAAGCACTCGTGAAAGAACTCGACGCGAACTGGACGCTCGAAGAACTAAAGACGGATGCCCTTCTTCACGAGGTCGACTTAGACAAGGTGACGTCGAAAAAAGCAGCCATCAAAAAGATCATCGAAGAAGGAAAAGCGGATGCGTTTCTTGCGATGCTTGAAGACGAGTAAGGTCATGTCATGAGTATGTTCAAGGAACAGATCACAGCGGATTTATTCGGGACCTTTTTCAACGTGGAGGAATTCGCAGACGAAGTGATCATCGGTGTCGATACCCTCCCGGTCGTGTTTGATGAATATGCACTAGAAAAATACAACTTCAAAGCAGATGGCGAGGGGCTTACACGTGGTGAGCTCCTTTTTTATGCGCCAAGCGCCTTGTTTACGAAACGTCCGTTCCGAGGGCAGCGGTTGCTCATCAAGAACGTCAGCTACTCCATCATGGAATTGAGAGAGTCCGCTGGTGTCTACACGATCGTACTTGAAGGGATGATGTCATGAGACCGACCATCAACGTCAACGAGTCCGTCACGGATGAGGTGAAGCGGCGACTAGGTGCCTTCGAGAAGAAAGCCCCGCAAGTCGTCGCCTCTGCCTTGAACCGTGCCATGACGAACGTCGCGACGAACATCAGCAAGGAAACGCGGAAGAGCTATCACATCAAGGCGACGGACATCAAGAAGACGATTTCGAAAACACGTGCGACACGTGCCAACATCGATGCCATCGTCGTCAGTCGCGGCAATCTGATTCCACTCGACCGGTTCAAGGTATCCCCGAGGAAAGTGTCACCGAACCGAAAGACACCGATTAAGGCAGCCGTCAAGAAGACGGGTGCCAAGAAACTGAAAGGCGCCTTCGTTGCTGATGTTCATGGCATCAAGGTCTTCAAGCGGCAAACGGACCGCCGGTTACCGATTGATCGGTTGTTCGGTCCGTCGGTGCCACAGATGCTCGATAATGACGTCAACCGGAGACAAATCAACATCGAAGGACGCAATACCTTCTATCGCCGGTTGGATCATGAAATCGACCGCATCTTGAGTAGGGGGTTACAAGAATGATTCCGATTGGTTTACAAAAGACCCTCGAAGACCGGTTACGGCTATTGTTCGCTGACAACCTCTTTCCGACACCGAGCGGAGAGGCGGCGCCCGTCACGATTCACAAGCAACGCCTTCCGGAGAAGACGAGTGAGGAAGATTCACCGTTCCCGTTCATCATCGTCAAGATGATTGAAGGGAGTGGGCAGACGGAACAGGTCCAACCGATGTCGAAAATCGGTTTGATCGTCGGGACGTTCGATGCGTTTGATACCTCAGGCATCTCGAGCAACGACGGATACATCGATCTCGTCCGAATCATGAACGACATCGAGGAAGACTTGACGAATTCCCCAGTCATCGACGGGAAATACGAACTGGAACTTCCCTTAAAATGGCGAATCAACGAAGAAGATACCGACCCGTATTTCATCGGTGTCCTCGAATTAGACTTTGCAACACCAAATCACACGAGAACGGATGTGGAATCTCTCTTATGAGCACACGAAAAGACAAACAAGTCGATGTCGAGCAAGTCGACGTCGCACCAGTGGATGTACCGGAAGTGCGTGAACAAGGGGTCACGTTGATTTATGTCGGCCCAAGCTTGAAGACGCTTCAAAAGTACTCCGTCTTCCAAAACGGACTACCCCTACATGTCGAAGAACATATTGCGAAATGTCCGGAGATCCGCGGTCTCTTGATTCCGGTCGACCAACTAGCGGCATCAGAGCAATCCGCAAAAGAGATGGGCTCGAAAGAAGCTATCTTATCGCAAGCCATTTCAGCATACGCAGGGAGTGAACAATAATGCCTTACGAACACGGAATTAACCTACTGGAAAACCCGACGTCCGTCACACCACCGATCACAGCGGATTCGAGCATCCAAGTCGTCATCGGAACAGCGCCAATCCACCTGACAGCGGATCCGACGGCAGCGGTCAACAAGCCGATTCTCGCGTACACGCGGAGTGCGGCGGTCGATAAACTCGGGTACAGCGACAACTTCAGCGCATTCACGTTATGTGAAGCGATCTATGCTTCATTCCAGGTCGTCTCTGTTGCTCCCGTCGTTTTCATCAACGTCTTGGACCCAGCCGTCCATAAAGTCAATGTCCCGTCGCATCCATTGACGCTCGTCGGTGGAAAAGGTGTCGTTGACGTCGAGGGTGTCCTATTGAGTTCGATTGTCGTCAAACAGAACACGACGACGCTTGTTAAGAACGTCGATTACATCATCGCCTTCAATAAAGACGGCAAACCAGCGGTGACACTCCTCAGTACGGTCGTCCCGGCGAATGCTACCTTGACGCTTGCGTTCGATAAACTGGATCCGTCACTCGTCACAAAAACTGACATCATCGGTGGATATGACGCCATCACGAAGAAATACAAAGGGGCGGAGTTGATTCGTTCCGTCTATCCGATGTTCAACGTATTGCCAGGACTAATCCTCGCACCGGGTTGGAGTCACATCCCGGAAGTCGGCATCATCCTCGACGCGAAAGCGAAGAGCATCAATGGAACGTTCAAGGCGATGGCAATCTGTGACTTGAACAGCGATACGGTCAAGTCGTATGAAGACGTGTCAGCGTGGAAAGAGACGAACGGTTATACGAGTGAGTATACGATCGCTTGTTGGCCAATGGTCAAGATTGGTGACCGACAATTGCATTTCTCGAGCGTTTACGCAGCGACGATCGCATCGATCGATGCCCGGAACGATTCAGTTCCATTCGAATCTCCATCGAACGAGCGGTTCCCGATCACAGCTGCAGTCCGAAAAGATGGCGTCGAAGTCTACCTCGATCAACTCGAAGCGAACCATCTCAACGGCAGCGGCATCGTCACGGCATTGAACTGGAACGGCTGGAAGACGTGGGGGAACAATACCGCGGCGTACCCGAACACGACCGACCCGAAAGACCGCTTCATCGCCATCCGCCGCATGTTCAACTGGTGGGGCAACACATTCATCCTGACGTACTTCCAGAAAGTCGATGACCCGACGAACTTCCGTCTCATCGAATCAATCGTCGACAGTGAGAACGTCCGCGCGAACGGCTATGTCGCTCGTGGTCAGATTGCCGGTGCGGTCATGGAGTTCCGCGAAGAGCTCAACCCGGTCACGAACATCCTAAACGGCAAGATCGTCTTCATCCAACGGTTCGCGGCGTTCCCACCAGCGGAACAAATCACGAACATCTTGGAGTTCGATCCGACGATCTTAACTAACGCATTATTTGGAGGAGGGCAATAATGAGTAATCCAATCCCTGAAAAAATCGTCAACTATAACGTCTATGATGACACGAACAAACTCGTCGCCGTCACAGGCGAAGTCACGTTACCGAACCTCGAACCGCTCACGGAGACCGTCTCCGGAGCGGGGATTCTCGGGGAGTATGACAGCGTCTCTATCGGACACTTCGGTCCGATGTCCATCGAACTGCAGTTCCGGGCATTGCTTGATAAATCATTCGACCTGCAACGAAACAAGAACCGCTCGATCGTCCTGCGTGCAGCGCAACAGAGTTATGATCTCGCATCGGGCGTCGTTTCTTTCCGTGGTCTGAAAATCACACTCAAAGGGCAACCGAAGGGATTGAACCCCGGGAAAATCGGTGTCAACGTCCAAACGGAGACGACGAGCGTCCTTGAAGTCATCTACATGAAAATCGAGCTGAACGGTAAAGTCCTGCTCGAGCTCGATAAAATCAACTTCGTCTACAAGCTTAATGGAGAAGACCAGCTCGGCGGCATGAAAAAACTGATCTAAAAACTAACCAGACAGAGGAGAATGATTTGCGATGAAAGATACTACTACGTTAGAAACACCAGTCGATGCAACACAGGAGCCAATCGAAAAGAAGGAAGGCGTCATCGTCTTCAAAAAGCCATACGTCTTCGAAGGGAATACGTACGCATCGATCGACTTATCGGGTATCGAAGACCTGACAGGAGAGGATCTATTGGAAGCGGATCGCGTTTATTCTGCCGGCGGCAACATGTCACCAATTCCGGAACTGTCGATGGGATATGCGTTTGCCATCGCCGCGAACGTATTGAAGCAACCAACACAGTTTTTCGACAAACTGCCGGCAAAAGAAGCCATCATCGTCAAGAATACGGTGATCACTTTTTTGAACGCCTAGGCATCATTGAAACACAGAACTATCGACACTATATCAAGGTGACCGGACGGATCGTACGTAAAGTATGCATCCGTCTTTCTTCTGCCTTGCATACGAGTGTCGAGTATTTTTTGAAGTTACGTTTGCATGAGCTGAGTGACTTCGTGACAGACATGAAAGAGGTGAGCAAGGATGGCTAGTCCACGGGTATATGAGATTGCGTTCCACTTAGCAGGGCAGGTCAATTCCTCGATGCGCGCCGCTTTCAGCTCTGCGCAACGTCAGATCTCACGCTTAGAAGAAAAGACGGAGGACGCGCGGGACAAGATGGCTAAGATGTCCACTACGACGTTGAAAGCCGTCAGTGCCGTTTCAGCGATCACGAACGCCTTAGGTGGCGTCACCGCGATGACCGCCCCAGTCGTCGCAGGTGTCGGTGCTGTCGGAGCATCGTTTGCGGCAGCAGGAGCTGGTGCCGCTGCGTACGGTCTCGTCGCGACAGCTGCGCTCCGTAAAGTATTCGATGCAGCAGACGAAGTGAAAAAAGCAGAAGACAAGATCGCCAGTGCCGATACAGCGGAAGAGCGGAAGAAAGCCCAGCAAGAACTGGCAGCCGTCTATGCAGACATGAGCAAAGCGCAACAAGGCGCACTGAAGAACCTGCAGAGTTTCAAGAAGTACTGGAAAGGATTCGTCACGAGCTTCGAGGAGCCGATCTTCAAAGGCTTTGCGACGTCACTCTCGATCGCGAAGCAAGGACTTGAACTGATGAAACCGACGATTCATAACGTCAGTGGCGCGGTGAACGGATTGCTGAAGGACATGCAGACCAACCTCGGTTCGAAGGACATGAAGAACATCTTCAACTGGATTTCGGAAAGTGCGGCAGGTTCACTCGTCGCGTTTATGAAGACGATCGGTCATACGACACAAGGGTTGTTCAGTCTGTTGCAAGCCTTTACGCCGATCACGGCATCCGTCGAAAGCGGAATGGTCGGAGCGGCACGAGGCTTCTCACAATGGGCAGCGAGTCTATCGAAGTCGGAAGGATTCAAGACGTTCATCGAATACGCGAAACAGAACACGCCGACGTTCCTGAGTCTACTCGGGAATCTAGGCGGTATTTTAGGTGGTGTCATCAAACAGGTCGCGCCACTCGGTCCAGCAGTCTTGACCGGACTCGATGCCCTGACCGGGCTAATCAGTAAGGCGTTGAATGCCGGGATTGCCATCAAGAGTTTTGCGCAAGTCATCCAAGAAATGGTCACGGGATCGACCGGGCAGTTCGATTCTTTGCGCTCTCGCGTGACGAGCGTCCTCCAAAACATTGCTCCGACGTTCCGCGCACTGGGTGCGCAAGCGTTGAGTGCGTTCCGAGGCATTGCATCGGTCGCGACGCAAGCCTTCATGACGCTGTATGCCTTTTGGCAAAATAACGGTTCGATGATTGTCTCGGCCGTATCGAACGTGCTTAAAACGGTCGGCGCGGTCATTGGCGGAATCATCGGCGTTGTCCGGACGATTTTGTCGGTTTTGAAGCCGATTTTTGTCCAAATCGGAACGTTCATCATGAGTGTCGCACGCCAAATTTTGTCGTTCTGGGCGACGGATGGTGCGCAAATCGTCCAAGCGGTTCAGAATGTGTTTTCCGGAATTTCAAAAATCATTCAGTTTTTGGCACCGGTTATCGTCCCGATTTTGATGTCGATTTGGAAAAACGTGCAGGGCGTCATCCAGGGTGCGATTAACATGATCATGGGAATCGTGCGGATTTTTGCTGGATTGTTCACGGGTGACTTTTCGAAAATGTGGCAAGGTGTTAAGCAACTCTTCTTCGGAGCAATCCAATTTGTTTGGAACTATGTGAACTTGATGTTTCTCGGACGAATCATTGGTGGCGTCAAGGCAATGGGTCTCGGCATGGTCACCAGCATCAAGGCGTTGTGGGTCTCGATCAAGGCATGGTTCACTCGCGGAATAGATGATGCGTTTCTGTTGATGAGCGGATGGGGCTCGAAAATCGGGCAAGCGTTGGTTCGTTTGAAAACGGGTGCAGTTTCGCAGATTTCCGGCATGTGGTCAGGAATCAAGTCGTTCTTCTCCGCGGGTGCGACTGGTGCGTATAATTTCGTGCTTAGCATGTTCGTCAAGACGATCACGCGATTCCAAAATGCCCGATCAAGTATTGTCGGTATCGTTTTACAACTTTGGAATTCAGTGAAATCTTTCTTTTTGTCCGGAGCAAGTACAGCTTATGGTTACGCAGCGGGTCTTGTTACGAAAGCGTTGCAGATTTTCCGCAACTTGAAATCCAATGCAGTTAATACAATCATGCAACTTTGGAGCTCGATAAAGTCGTACTTTTTGTCAGGCGCGAACGCAGCCTATGGCTATGCTTCTGGTCTAGTTTCAAAAGCACTTCGAATTTTTAGCGATCTGAAATCAAACGCGACGACGATCATATCAAATCTATGGTCCGCTATTAAATCCGCCTTTTCTTCAGGTGTAACGTCAGCGCAAAATTTTGTGACGAATATGGGTTCGAAGATCGCCAGTGGATTCCGTAGCGCGAAAGATTCCGCGGTCGCGATTGCTAAATCGATGTGGAGTGGTGTCAAAAAGATTTTTGATGACATCGTCTCTGGAGCACGTGCCTTGCCTGGCAAAATGGGTGAAGGAATTCGAAACATGGCAAGTAAAGCACAATCTGGTATCACATCACTCGGTAACAAATTGCTAAAAGGAATTGGAAAAGTAGTCAATGGTGTCATCAAAGGTTTGAACTGGGCACTTGGAAAAGTCGGTGTGGATATCACGCTCGAACAATGGCCAGTTCCGCAATATGCTCGAGGAACGAAAGGGCACCCGGGTGGTCCAGCCATCCTTGGTGACGGACGAGGTACGAATGCCGGTCCTGAGTTGTACCGTACACCGAGCGGTTTCGTCGGGATGAGTCCAGCGCGCGATACGTTGATGAACCTTCCAAAGGGAACGCAAGTCATCAACGCTCGCGATACACGGATGTTGATGGAGCGGTACAACATACCGACCTATAAAAACGGCACGGTAACGGATGCGTTAAAAACAGCGGGTAGCTACGTCAAGGATAAGGCGACGACCGCAAAAGATTACGCGATGGACAAGGCTGGAAAAGCGAAGGACATTGCGTTTGATGTCTACGATTACGTTTCGAATCCATCGAAGTTGCTGTCAAAGGCGTTAGAAGTCTTCGGCGTCGGGATACCCGATTTACCGAAAAACCTGCATTCCATCGCTAGTGGTGCCTTTTCGATGATCAAAAAGCATGCGACGACGTATCTCAAAGGGAAGTTACCGGACATGTCCGGATCCAGTCTCGGTGCAAAGTTCAACGGACAAGGTGCCGAAATGGCGAAGAAAGCCATCTCACAAGCGTTGATGATGACGAGCAAACCGCTCAGTCTGCTTGGACCGATGATGACGATCGCGCAAAAGGAATCCGGATTCAATCCGAACGCGATTAATGATTGGGACATCAACGCCCAACGTGGTGATCCGTCCGTCGGACTCTTCCAGATCATCAACTCGACGTTCCAACGCTGGAAGTACCCGGGGCATAACAACCGGAGAAACCCGCTTGATTCCGCGCTCGCGGCAATCCGCTACATGGACGGTCGCTACGGTGGCATCATGAATCACCCGGGTATCCGGAGTATGATGCGTGGTGGAGCTTACTTGCCGTATAAGAACGGCGGCATCATCAATCGTCCGCACATGGGGCTTGTCGGCGAAGCCGGTCCGGAAGCCATCATTCCGTTGTCTCCAAGTAAGCGAGGACGTGCAGCGCATCTATTGTCGACGATCGGCTCCCGACTTGGCATGAAAAAAGAACAAGCTGCCAATCCACTTCGGAACTTGTTCACATCGGACGCCGCTCAAACCTCGAATGGGACAGCGAGCGCCCAATTTGTCTATTCGCCTGTCTACCACATCAAAGGTAATGTCGATGAAGCAATGCTCAGACGGATCGACGAGGAGAAGGAAGCAGATTTAGAAGCGAAGTTCATGCGCTGGTTACGGCAACATGAAGCAGATCGCAACCGGACACGGTTTGCATAAGGAGGTGCAGGGATGAAAACCTATGTCACGCTATCGGGCGATACGTTTGATCGGATTGCCCTACGCGAACTTGGAAGTGAATATTTGTTCCCGGAGATCGTAGCGAGTAATCCGCAGCATCGCCTGACGCTCATCTTTTCAGCAGGAGTATCGTTACAGATCCCGGAACCACCGCAAGAAATGGTCTACACGGATGAACCGGAATGGCTCGAAGGGGATGGCGACGCTGAGATGACGGAGCTTCCGCTCTTGGGAGGTGCCTACGGATGAGTGGTGTCGGTAGACGGATTCGACCGGATGTCATCTATGACAATGTCAACGTCACGACAGAGATCGAGGACTTCATCGAAACGTTGTCGTTCCGCGACAACCTGTCAGGTGAGTCCGATAGTCTCAGCTTGACGCTCAGCGACCGCGAAGGACGCTGGAATAATCAATGGCGTCCGAAAAAGGGTTCGGTCTTGAAGGCGTCCTTGCTTGTCTCGACAGGTTGGGACGACCCGAAAGCGAAGTCCCGTTTCCTCGGTATCTTCGAGATTGACGAGCTCGGCATCAACGGACCACCGATGACGTCGACCGTCCGTGGGTTGTCCGTACCTGAAAGCTCTTCGTTACGGAAATCGGGTAAATCCCGTGCCTGGGAGAAGAGTAGTCTGAAATCAGTGGCGGGAGCCATCGCGAAAGCGAACGGCATAACGCTCTATTTCTCAGCAGACGAAAATCCGTCCTATGATCGGATCGACCAGGAAGGACAAACCGATTTGGCATTTCTGATGAAGTTGTGCGGAGATGCCGGGTTGTCCTTGAAGGTCGCGAACAAGAAGATCATTATCTTGGACGAGGAACGCTTGGAAAAGGGAACGAGCGTCATGACCATCTCACGCAAGGATAAAGCACTGAAATCGTATGGGGGCAAGGACGCCTTGACGACGATGTACCGTTCCTGCTCGGTCAAGTATACGGACCCGAAAAAGAAGAAGACCCATCGTTATGTGTTCACACCGTCGAAGGCTCCCGCGACATCGCGCGTCTTGTACGTCAACGAAGAAGTAAAATCATCAGCGGCAGCGGCGACGCTCGCACAAAAGAAACTACGTGAAGCCAACAAGGATGTCATGACCTTCTCGGTCGTACTTGCGGGATTCCTGAATGTGTTCGCGGGTCAAGTCGTGACGCTGAAAGAATTCGGATCGTTCGATGGACGTTACCTCGTCACGTCGATGTCGGCAAGCGTCAGCAAGGGAACGGATACCTCACTCGAATTACGTAAATGCTTGGAGGGATATTGATGCGTCTATTGGATCACGGCTATGTCACGGCCATCTATCCGGATCGTGCGACGGTCCGCGTCAAATTCGAAGACAAAGGGTCTGACGATATCGTGTCGCGTGAACTATCGATGCTCGTCCGCGGGGTTCAAAAGGATAAAGACATCTGGTACCCGGACATTGGAGAACTCGTCTTGTGCGCCTTCTTAGAAGGGACGTCCAAGAGAGGATACGTGCTCGGGAGTGCCTACAATGATGAGGACATCCCACCGACGAACGTGAAGACGAAGCGCCACCTGCAATTCAAGGATGGCTCGTACATCGAATATGATGAGAAAACGAAGAAGATGACGATCAACCTACATCCTGCCGGCGAACTGATCGTCAACGGCACGATCAAGGCGGATGCATTTGTCACGACATGAGTAAGAAGGAGGAATCCGAATGCAGATTGGAAGTTTTGCCGGTGTCGTATTCGAGGTCTCTTCCAAGAAGGCATTGACCTTCGACGACCTATCGCGTTCCAGTAGTGCGAGGTGGGCGGTACACGACATCAATCTGCAGAAACCGCTCCCTGAATTCGTCGGAGCCGGTCAAGAGAGTGTCAGCTTCAAGGTATTGCTCAAAGGATCGCACGGCGTCAATCCGGAATCGACGATGAAGACCTTGCGTGCTTTTCGGGATGCCGGGAAGTATTCCTCGCTGATCATCGGTAGCAAGCCGGTCACGAGCGGTTACTTTTACTTGGAGGACATCCAGGAGACGCATCGGAACATCGACAACAAAGGTGTTTCGCATACGATCGAAGCGACGTTGACGCTGAAGGAATATCCGAAGAACAAGCCGATCCGGAAGAAACCGAAGAAGAAGTCACCTGCGAAAAAACCGACCAAGAAAACGACGACTGGTACGGCGACGGTCAAGGTCGGGATGTTGAACTGCCGGGTCAGTCCGAACTTGAATGCACGCATCGTCCGTGTCTTGCGGAAAGGATACTCATTCAAGGTCTACAAAATCGTCTCGGGTAGTGGCATCAAATGGTATTACCTCGGGAACGGACAGTATGTCTCGGCCGTCTCGACGTATACGAACTTCAAAAAAACTTGATTCGAAGGAGGGAAGGCATGGACACATACAGCGTATCGTCCTCCGTGGATGGAGCGATTGACTATGGCGCAACCGGCACCTTCGCGACGTTGCAAAGTATCTCGTTCCTTTTATCCACGTTGGTCGACTCTTGTCCCTTGCACCGCGAATTCGGACTGGATCCACCGATTGATGATCCGACGTCGTATGCACGGGCATCCTTGTCGGCACAGATCATCGAAAAAATAGAACGATCAATCCCGGAAGTCGATGTGGTTGACGTGTTGATTGAAGACCAGCCGCTAGAAGGCAGGCTATCCGCGACGGTGAAGGTGGTGATTATAAATGACAGCGAGATTTAACTTACCCGAGATCGAATATATCTCGAGTGATGTTGAAGAATTAGAGAACTTAGGTGTCTCGACGTTCGAAGGGTTGATCGGGACGACACTGAACGAAGCGGACCCGAGGCGGAAGTTATTGCAATCGGTCGCCTTCGTCGCATCGATGCTTGCGAATAACATCGACTTCACAGGCAAACAGACCCGTCTGACTTATGCTCAGGATGATTATCTGGACCATATCGGTGTGGAACGGGAAGTACCGCGCCTTGAAGCCCAGCCGGCAGAAGCGACATTCCGGTTCGATGTGACGAACACGGTGCCGTTCACGATCTTCCAAGGCTTCTTGATCGGTGCCGGTGAGACAAGATTCGAAATCAAGTCGGACACGCTCGTTCCAGCGAATATTGGTCAAATCAATATCGTCGGACGATGCGTCGAGAGTGGCGTCGGCGGCAACGGGTATCTGCCAGGACAAATCAACCAGCTCATCGAACCGGTTCCGTATGTGGCAGCTGTGACTAACGTGACGGAAAGTTTTGGTGGAACGGATCGCGAAGAGGATGATCCTTACGCCGAACGCATCTGGTTGTCGCCGGAAGGCTATTCGACAGCTGGTCCGGAACTTGCCTATGTCTATCATGCGAAGTCCGCTCATCAAGGCATCATCGACGTCGCACCAGTCACGACTTCACCCGGACGGGTCGTCTTGTACGTCTTGATGGAACAAGGTGCACTCCCGTCACCCGAAGTCTTACAAAAGGTGAGTGAAACCTGCAACGATAAATCGATTCGACCCCTGACGGACTTTGTTACGGTCGCCGCTGCGGAACGCGTCCGATACGATTTGACCGTGTCGTATTACTTGCCAGAGAGCGCACGTTCGTTGCAGTCGTATTACCAACAACAAGTGACGGATGCGATTCAGGATTACCATCTCTGGCAACGTTCGAAGATGGGACGCGGTATTGACCCCGGTGAATTGTACTCGCGCATTCAGCAGGCGGGTGCGAAACGTGTCATCGTCGAACCAAACCAATTCATTTCTCTCGGAAAACATCAAGTCGCGTTCGAGCGCACGATCAATGTCACGTTTGGAGGGTTTGTCAGTGATTGATTTACAGGACTTCTCCCTCAATGACATTCTGCCGGCATCGATCAAGAACAACGTGGAAAACCGCGCGCTCGCGGAAGCTATCACGTTGATGCTAAAACAGGTATTCACCGAAACGTCGATTCTTGATCCACGGATGCCGCTCGCTGAACGCTTGTTAGACATCGTCGCAAAAGAAAATCACGTCGATTATTATGATGAAGCACTCTCGCCGAATCAGAAACGTCAATTGATCCGGAATTCATGGCGAATTCACCAGCGCAAAGGAACGGTTGCTGCCATCGAAGAAGTCGTCTCGATTCTGTTAGATCGGGCTCAAGTCGTCGAATGGTTTGATTACGACGGTGAACCGCATTTTTTCAAGATTGAGATTGATGGACCATTACGAAGTGAAAAAGACTTACCCGTCGTCTTCCGTGCCGTCAACGCGAATAAACGCTTCAGTTCGCGTCTCGAAGCGATCTGGTTTAAGCGGGGCGAAGGTATCTATTACCGCGTCATCTATAAGGATAGGAAGATTCACATCCACCCGGTCATCGCGGTACGTTGTGGGATTCAAATGCCAGGACGTTCGACGCTGGTTTTGTCACGTGCCGTCAGTTCGTTCAAAAACGGTACCGGTGCAATCCGAATCAGCGGAAGCATCTTCTCAGGTGAAAAAGAGAATCAGATTAACGTCGGTCGGAAAAACGATACGACGTTGTTCGTCGTGGAAGAGACTGCTGCGGGTACAGCATCTGTGCCGCAGGTCGCGAATGAGCTTCTGAATGGATTCACTGGCACGGCAACGCAGGAAGAGATGGAATGGCAATCCGTCCAGCAAGCGGGGACGGCGAGCCCACCCAAGACATCCTATCGATCGAATAACGACGGCGTGCAGGAAGACGCCTTGAACCGGACGCAAAGCACGTATCAAGGTGGCTCGTCCACGTTGCCGTTCTCAGGCGTCACGTATACAACGAAAGGAGAAAACGGATGAGCATCCTTCAACCGATTGCAGTCAGCGATCTTGCGAATACGTTGGACGCTAACTGTGTATCAGCTGATTTCACGATCGGCGCGACGACGTATCCGGCGAAGGTTCGTCGGTCGATCGTCTCTGGTGATACGGTAATCAAACACGTCTATCTGACGACACGATCACCCATCGGACTCGTATCACGCGTCCGGTTGTTCAATGCAGCCGGACAAGTCTACGCCCAAATCAACCCGAACGTGCAACATGATGCCCTCAAAGGCCGATTGTTCGAGTTCAAATTCAAATTGGAGGTGACATAAATCATGTCGCAATTACATCGCAGTCGTCTTTACGAGCCAACCGAATGGGAAGACCGGGTACTTGATGATCAGAATGGCTCCGTCCTCGTACAAGGAACGCCGATTGACGAAGAAAACATGAATAACTTAGAAGCGGGCGTCTTGATCGGTCATTATGACATCGGTTTACTCGCCATGCTCGCTGCACAAATCGCATCGTCAAACGAATTCGAATTACAAAAGTTGAAGAAACAAAAGTTCTTGCAAGGGAAAGCGACGATCACGAACGCGACGACGGATAACGGATACTACCGTTCCGCGGATCCGTTCGTCATGATTGCCCTGACCGGGTTCCCGCAAGCCAATGCGCCGGACTATGAAGTCATCGTGACACCGAACGATCCAGCAGACGCTGGGACGTTGAGCGTCATCGAGAAGACGCAGAATGGGTTCAAGGTCATGTCGACCAGCACGTCACGATCCATCTCGTTCACTTGGACCCTGCTCAACCCACAAATCTCATAAGCGATCGGAGGAACAAACAATGATTATTCAAAAAGTGGCAGCCGGCGAAACGGTTGCCTTTTCGCTCCGGAACGGTGTCTTACGTTTCGAGGATCAAGTTGAAATCGACTTAGCATCCCGTCAAGGAGACATTGATCGGACGATTGACGTTTGTCTCGACAATAGTCTCGAGACGATGCGTGAAGGACTAGGTGCCTGGTATGTTGCGACGATTATCGTACCAGCACGTCAACAGGAATACATCGAGACGGACGAGGGTGGGGAAGTCGTCGATCTCCCACTCGATATGCAAAAGGTCATCCTGAATTTGTGGCCACTTCCGCAAGTGTATGTCGAGCGAAAGCGTGCCGAGCAAGAAGCATCACAAAATGAAGTCGTGGAGGTCGTAGAATAATGCCATTCGTACTCTCAGTAAAAGACACGTATCGTCAAGCCGTAGAAGCCGCGTCCGGCGGTCGTAATACCGTCATGTATGACGACAAAGGCAATCCATCCATCATGGTGTTCATTCCGCGTTTCAATTTAGCAGACGTTATCGATGGCGCACCAGCATCCCCACACCCAGCGTTCATCGTCAATGGTGTCGTCAAGGACGGGATCTGGATTTCGAAGTATCAGAACGTCATTCATGATGGGCGTGCCTACAGTCTTCCGGGGATGAACCCAGCTACTAACTTGACCATTGATGCTGCCTCTACAGCATGTAAAGCAAAGGGAACAGGATGGCATTTAATGACGAATTCCGAATGGGCGGCTATCGCACTTTGGTGTAAGAAAAACGGATCAATGCCACGAGGAAATAATAATTATGGAAAAGATGTTACAGCACCTCATGAAACAGCACGACTTATCACTCCCTCAACACCAGATAAAGTACTGACTGGAACTGGACCGATTTCTTGGTCACATGATAATACTACTGCTGGTATCTACGACTTAAATGGAAATATTCATGAGTTTGTTGATGGACTACGATTAATCAACGGCAAGATTTGGGTTCACAAAGACAATGATTTTGGAACGGATCCGAATAGCATGGCAGCGTGGGTCGATACAGGTGTATTTATCGATAATACCTTGCCAGGAAATGCAGATACATCAGCATCGAAAGCACCAGGAACCATGCAATTTTCAAACGAAAGATTGAATCCAATGTCTACTTTGGGAGATAGTGATGTTCAATATGCCTATAATACATTGACATTTGAAACTATGGGGTCAAAGAGCGGATATACTGTTCCTGATTTACTCAAATATTTAGCTATTGCTCCTACAGCGGGGTCTCATGGCGGTGACGCTTTAGAAGCAAGGAATTACGGATCACGTATTGCGTTTCGTGGTGGAAAATGGAACAACATGTCGTTAGGAGGGGTATATCTTCTGAATTTATATCCACCAAGGTCACTTGTATCTTCTGATTTGGGTTTCCGAGCGTCATTCATCGTTTAAAAATTATCGCAAATAAGTAGCCTGATTAAAGGACTAAAGGACTAAAGGACGCTATACACAGCGTCCTTTTCATATGGAGTGAAAACAAGAAGAGTAGAGGTGAAAGATAATGAGGACACATCATTTAATCGAAGGTGCGTTTGCGGTATTCGGTACCGTGATAACTGCATTGTTTGGAGGTTGGGACGCTGCATTGAAGATTCTAGTGTTTTTAATGATTGTCGATTATGTAACTGGATTTTTAGCAGCATATAAGTACAAACGTGTGAACAGTGATGTCATGTTTTGGGGTGGCATTCGAAAGGGCATCGTGTTTATCGTCGTCATCATTGCAGTTTTACTCGATGAGTTGATCAATGGTGGATTACCGATTGTCCGGACGCTGGCTTTATACTACTACATCGCACGGGAAGGGTTATCCGTTGCGGAAAATTTAGGACTCTTAAATGTACCGATGCCACAACAAATGATTGACGCCTTGACACAACTGCAAGGTGAAAAAGAACCGCGAGCTGTTGACACAATCATCGAGACGGCAGCCACGCAGGAAGAGCAAGTCATACCCATTTCGAGTGAGGTTAGTATTGCAGAAGTGAAGTCGGATGATCAACACGCTGAAAATCAAAAGGAGGCAAAATAATGTATTACGATAAACGAAACCGCGCAACGTTGAACGAATTGGCACCAAACACGAAACGACTCGCGCTCAAATGGTACGAGTATCTCGTCAAGAACGGAATCGAAATTCTGGTATATGATGCACGTCGTACAGAAGCCGAACAACGCGCGAACGTTAACTCAGGAGCATCACAAACGATGTACTCGTATCACTTAGTCGGACAAGCACTCGACTTCGTACCAGCTGACAAAAAAGGTAAAGTCTATTGGAATGGGTCAAACGGCTATGGTCGTGCTGACATCAAGAAGGCGATTAAGGAAGCCCAACGCCTCGGTTTTACATGGGGAGGGGATTGGGACTCTGACGGTAACCAACGGGATGAAACATTTATCGACTCACCACACCTGCAGTATAAATACAAAGGGTACGGCACGGACAAAGTGCTTGGAACGGCTCCTGCATCGAAACCGGTTGCTAAAACGAAGCCGGCGCAAGGTGACGGGAAAGCCATAGTTCCGTATCCGGGCAAACCGTTGTATCGTACGCAAGATCCAAAAAAAATGCTCAAGAAAGACGTGGAACGCATCCAGCGCGCTGTCGGGACTACAGTCACTGGCAAGTTCGACATGGCGACTGAGAAAGCTGTTGAGGCGTATCAAAAGCGGAAGAAGCTTGATACAGATGGTGTAGTTGGTCTCGCAACATGGAATACATTGTTTTAATCAAAAAGCCTACCTTAACGGGTAGGCTGCTTTTTTATTTCTCATTTACATTTTCAAAATCTAAGAAGTATTCCTTCTCTTTAGAGAATGCTAATTGCTTAATTTTAACTTGCATTGTGTACATATCTTCATGTTGTGTATTGTATTGATCTGTGTACTGAATAGTTAACCTTACTCGAGGCTTAGATTGAGTTAATCCAAATAAGTGGAAGTTGCTGAGTTCAATGAAATATTTAGGCAATTTAACAAAATGAGAGTCGTTACTTTTAATTAGAGAAACTCTTTGCACAAAAGAATCAACTGTATAATGATGGACGTAAATTCCTCCAATGTTTTTTTCTTTATGTAATGTGTTGAAACTAAATACGCTTGGATTATGCTGTTTTAATTCAGGTTGATTGAGTGTTAAAGAATACTTATACTGTTCATTTTCTTCCTCGAATTCATCAACAGCATCGATTCCATTTATTAGATCAAACGTCAAATCGATTTTTAATGCAAATGATTTACCTGTGTTGATAAGTGTAAAATTAAAATCACTTAATTCTTCGTACCGATAGCTATCGTCCGGTAAAAATTCTAAATTATCGGCCAACCACGAAGGGGAAGGGCGGAAGTTGCTTAAAAAAATGTCTTTATTCAATGGTATTATTCTTGGTCGCTCAACTCGATGCTGTTCTTCAATTTGCTCATTAGACTGTTGTTTATTCATTACGGTCGTTCGCCAAGCAAAAAAAGTTGCACCAGTTGTGGCTAATGCGGTGAGCACTTCAAGAGAAGTTTTTGAAATTATAATCTTTGCTAGTTCTAATAAATCCATATAGTCCTCCTAAGTAAAAATAATCATTTTTAGGATATCAGATGAAGGATGAAATACAAAATTTAACAAAATGGGTAAATATGGATAATTGATGCTATAATTAAGACTCCCCATAAGGGAATCCAGGGAGAGGTCGGGCGAAGTCGAGGGTGTAATGACTGGAATTCGCGAAAGGGGACCTCCCCTTTCCCGTTTGTTAATCAAAAATGAAAGTGACTTGTTCATTCGTAGTAATATGGCGATGTGTTGGAAGGATGACGTTAATTTTTTTCATGCAGGACGTCTTGAGCAGTAGATCGACTTGACTACCGGTCGTCAACGTCTCGACGACACGTTTGATTTCAAGGACGTCTCCAGTGATTGCTAGTTGGTTTTCCCCGAGTAGTAATATCTTCATTTTCCCACTGCCTCCCGTTCCCGCGACGAGTAGCTGCACACTTATATAAATTTATGGGTATTTACCACCTATAGGGCGCATAGAAACCCATTCATTGCACACTGTGCATTCTAGACAGCCATTGCACAGTCCATTGCACAGTCAATGATAAACAAGATATACTGACATACAGATAAGTACCCCTCTCCGGTTACTAAACTGCACGTGAGTATATACTAAAAAAGTATATTATAGTTTTATCAGTATTATGGTTTGCGTCGGAAACGTCCGCAGGCTTAAGCCATTTGTGAGAGGTGAGTGGGCGTCAGTTCACACTCAGTTCCCACTTTTTAATTTTTTTCGCCAAAATGTCATGAGCCGCTCGGTTGAGCGGTTTTTTTTGAGGTCTAATAATGCCTGGAACTGATTGATAGGATCATGTTGTGAGTTGCTCTTAATAAATATGTTCTTTTTAAATCTAAAAGAAAAGGAATCTGAGTGCCCTTAACTGTACTAAGTTCAAGATGCTTCTTCATCGGCGTATTTCATCAAAAACGTACTGTAGGCGGAAATATCAGCTTGAACGAGTTGTTTCATCGTACTGAAATTCTTTTTGATTTCTTGTGATAGTTGAATAGCGTCAGAATAATCTTGTTTGTCGACGCTATAAAACTGCGTCTGAAGTTGTTCGTAAATCCGGTTCATCTCATCCTGGTTAGCAGCTAACCGTTGCGTAGTAGCCGTCACGTCATCGGGTGCGCTCATTTTTTGAAGCGTGGCGAGTTCTGCACTGATAGGAGATCGATCATTTCTTTGAGTGAGAACAGCAATGAAGAAACTGGAGCAGTCACCTTATTGCCGTTTGTTCCGACCATTTGATTCAGCTCATCAATTTTGAAGGAGAGCTGGTCGTACATTTGTGAAACGTTGTAGATACTGGATAAAATTGTAGCTGTATCGTAAGCTATTTCCGTTTGAGAATTAGTATTACTCTCTTTCGTTACCGGCTCCGCGAAGATCGGTTCTTCTTTTTCAATCGACTCTGGTTTTTGACTACATCATTCGTCGCGTCCGGGTGCATGTCGTAACGGGACTCATCCATGTTTTCGAAATTGATCGGCGCATTGATCTTGTCGCTCAAGCTCTTCTTGAGGCTACGGAAAATACCGAGATGGATCCAGTAACCGTCTGCCTTCTGGAAATAGCGCTCCCGATTGACTAAGACCATGTCCGAGAAGTGATTCATCTGGTCAAGCGTCTGTCGAGTGTAATACGATTTCAGGACCGGTTCGAGTTCTTCGTTGCCATTGTCGTCTGTCATGACCGTAGATCGTTCAAAGGCGAATAAATCGAAGTTCTTGTTCTTATAGAGGTCCTCCAATAAACGATTCGAATCCAAAGCATAACTTTCGGCCATCGTGTTCTCGCTCCAAAATGCAGAATCTTTATACTGAACAATCAATGTTTTGTCTTTCACCTTCGCACGGTGATCATCTGCTATGATGCCCTCGCGCTCATCAAACGCATGAACCCGATGACGAGATACGAGCTCCATAATGGATCAAGACTTTAGTTTTCTTAACGATTATTATTTCGCCGTACTTGTTCACCACGAACACTTTTACTTTGAAGAAAGAGAAGTCTTCATAGGGCAATCGCAATAGATGACTCTTCTTCAAACAGCTCATGGTCAACACATACTATTTTCGTACATAATGCGCGCCAGTTCTTTATATTGCCGCTTTAATAAACTGCGAGTTGTTTTTCATTGAATCGTAATCATTGATGACAGGGGCCGGCCTAAGAAAGTTGAATTGAGCGTATGCAAATTTGTTCTCGAAAAAATCCTCTTTTTTCAAATATACTTTCCCCTAAAAGGAATCAAAAGAAAGAACAAGAAAAGTTATGTTTAACCAACTTTCTTGCTCTTTCTTTTATGTAAGTTCTCACTATAGTCAGAATACATGAACTAGATTAAGAACTACTAAAAACGATATTATTTTAAATTTTTTTGTATAAATAGTAATGCGTGAACCCCTTTGGGAAATCTTTTAATTCTCCAAAAACCTCGAATCCTAATTTCTTATAAAAATCAGGCGCTTGAAAGCTGAAGGTATCCAATCTTAACAACCGGCATTGTTGAGCTCGCGCATATGCTTCAGCTGTTTCCATTAGCTCTTGGCCTTTTCCCATACCGCGCAGTGAATCGTCCACCCACAGGATATCTACAAAAAAGCATTCCCAGTCTATATGACCGACTAACCCTCCGACGATTTCGCCCTTTTCATCCTTTAATACAAAGTTTATTTTCTCCTCCTCATTGTAAGGGACTTTCGATTTATTGTGCCTGACCAAATTATATCGGATAAATCCAGCTTCCTCCTTATCATATCCAACGTGCATGTGGATATTCGTCATCATCATCACTCCTCACTTAATCTATTATAAAGCGTTCGCCTTACCATCATGATGGTCAAATACGTAGACTCAACACTAGATGTAGGGATAGTCATTGATTTTATAGTTTTTTGATTTTAAGCGTTTAGATTTGTTCCTGCGGAAGCTATAATACATCCGATTAAGAAGCTAAAAAAGCCACCATTAATATCCTACATTAACTCTTGTATACCTTCTCTTCTCCTTTCTCACTTATTGTATCAAAGTTTTTTACGACCAAGGGGGTGAATTCTTCCTGCTTTATGAAATTGCTTTTTATCTATATCCCTATTAACAAAGAAGAAATACAAAACGCCTTTTTCTTGTTGTATCCATTAACATGTTAAGATGTCCCCACGGTGATTTTATTCACTATTCTACAAACAGATCTTTCAACCATCCGACAATGTTTTAAGAAAGTCTTCTTCAAAATGCTTGACTCCATCTTCATCTACTAAAAAGAAGATGTGATTCTTAGGGGGATCATCGCTAAGTGATACATGAATCCACTTGTTTCATTTACTTTTCATTATTAGGGTATTCTAGGTAATTTGTTGGATCGACTATCGTTAGAACGTAGTAGCCGGTTTATTTTCTTAATAGCCTTCTTCGTCTGAAATATCTCCCGAATCAATATCGATCCCCCGCCTATTCATGCATTGAACTTAGATGTCCCAAAGTCATTGAGTTAATGTTCCTGTGACTATACATCACTGATACTATTTAAGATATGACGCAAATAGACATTTTTATCAAGCTACCGTAATTCTTACCAATAGTCCTCATAACTTAAAGCGTTATAACAATGGGATCCGCATGTTCAGAGTTGATTTATCTGTTAAATTTTTCTCGTATGTCGTATTTTTTTATACATTTCCCCTTTTCTTATCCAACTTAGTTTTATGAAATGACGGTTTGTCAAATTAAGCGCAACACTTCTTCGGAAAAGACCTCGTATGCAGTCTTTCCAATCCAAACACTTTCTTGGTCGATTGTTGATTCTAGAAAGTGCGTGATTTAATTCTGTCTTGTTGATCATTCCGAAGTTGGTTCCCTTTGGGAAGAACTCACGGAGAAGACCATTGGCATTCTCATTGCTGCCACGTTGCCATGAAGAATAGGGATCCGTGAAGTACATTGGGATACCAAGAGAGTCCTGTATCCGTTCGTGACAGCTGATCGAGCGGGCATCGCTGCGATTCTTGAACTCATGGAACGCATTCCAGCGACTGACTTCCGCGGAACGATCAAGCTCGCTTTTTCAATCGAAGAAGAAATCGGTTGTCGTGGTGCAGAAGCGATGGACGCGTCCTTTTTAGAGGACGTCGACGCAGCAATCGTCTTTGATCGCCGCGGTACACGCGACATCGTTACAGGGTGTCACGTGGAGTTTGATTTTTGTCAGACAGCTTTTGGTGCATGTTTTGAGCAAGCCGGTATGTTGAGTGATATGCCGAATTGGCGAACGACACGGTACGGAGGAAGCAGTGATGCGAAACTATTCGAACTACGAGCTATTCCAGCTGTAAACTTGTCCGTTGGTTATCTGCGCGAGCATACGGATTTTGAACAGGTTGATTTCGCGGCGACGCTCGAAACCGTCCGTTTGGTCGAAACAGTACTCCATCATCGGTTGCTCGAGCGTTATTTCGCTGAGCGGACAAAAAATCCAACTCTAGGCGGATATACCAATTAACGGATTCCAAATATAGTAAAAAGAGAGGTGAGAGGAGAGGGTTCGATGTGGATCATACTGGGTTTAATGGCGATTGGTTTTACTGCACTGAACATCATCTTTTATTTGATCGGTAAGGACTATCGTTTTCTGATGGTGCTCGGACTGAGCTTTACGGCACTGACGCTGTGTGCCGAATACCGACTCGTCGCGGAATTCGTGGCGCGGGAGGACTGGGCAGCGTTACAAGACGTCGTACCGGGCATGGAGCGGGCGCTGTGGGTGTTGACGTTCATCTCGATCGGATTAAACGTATTGCCGCTACTGTTAGACTACCGAAAGAATCGATCTCGTTGAGGAATCGAAGAGGAGCTGAATCCTGATGAGCTATACATTTTCACCGCTGACGCAACGACAGGCGGAACAGATTGCCTACGAGTGGCAGTATGCTGGACCGTTTGCATTTTATGATATGCCGAATGACGCAGAAGATTTAGCAGAATTTCTCGATCCAGCAAAGCAGACGGAACATTATTTTGCTGTGTTGGATCGGGAAGAATTGATTGGTTATTATGTATTTGAACCAAACGCAGACGTCGTTGACGTCGGTCTTGGCATACGACCAGACTTGACGGGACGAGGAAATGGAGTGGCATTTTTAGAAGCCGGTCTTGCGTTCATCATGGACCGATATGCACCTAAACAAATCGAATTAGCTGTCGCGACATTCAACGAGCGGGCGCGATTCGCCTGTATACGAAAAGTGGCTTCCTTCCCGTCGAACGCTTCCAACAGGCGACGAATGGTGGAAGCTATGAATTTTTGAAGATGCGTTTACAACCTATCGACGCAACGGAACCTTTTCCAAACTCTATAAGTAGATTACAGAAAAAGGGATGATGTCATGGCACGCTGTACGAATTGTCAGTATAAGTTCAGCACAAAAGAACTACTCGCTGTCAGTGTTGCAATACATGGGAAAGGCAAGACGTGTCCGAACTGTGGCGTGAAACAATACATGTCCCGGAAGTCACAATTTTATCTCTCACTCGGGAATATCAGTCTCTTGTTCGTCCTGTTCTTGCCGTTTCTGATTCGGTTGAGTGACCGGGAAGAATCGATGAGATAAGACGTCGGTTACCTTCAATTCCATGAAACTTTTTCCTGAATCCACCAGTAGATAAGGAAGAAGGAGATGATCAAATGGTACGTTGTACGAATTGCCAGTATAAGTTCAAAACGAAAGAAGTGCTCGCTGTCGGATTTACGAAACATGGGAAAGCGTGTCCGAACTGCGGCGTGAAGCAATACATTTCAAAAGACTCGCAACATTACTTATCGCTCGGATACGTCAGTCTATTGTTCGTCTTGATTCTACCGTTCGTCATCAAACTGAGCGACAAAGAAGAGACGATCTGGTAAAGCATTACGCGCATGCCTGAAAACGACAGGGTGCGCGTTTTGTCTTATACTCGGGGCAAAGGAGCTGGAAAACATGCAAACCGTATACAATGCAATCGTACAAAATGCAGCGGGCGAGACTGTTTCATTAGGTGACTATGCTGGACGAGTCCTCGTGATCGTCAACACAGCAAGTAAGTGTGGGCTCGTCAAACAACTTGGCGAACTACAGGCGCTTTATGATAAATATGAGAAACAAGGAGTCACAGTGCTCGGATTTCCGTGCGATCAATTCAATCAGCAGGAGTTCGGGAGTCAGGAAGAGACGATGCAGTTCTGTCAGCTGAACTATGGCGTGACGTTTCCGATGTTTCAGAAGATCGACGTCAATGGACCGGACGAGCATCCGCTTTATACGTTCTTGAAGAAAGAACAGTCCGGCTTGCTGTCGTCGAAAATTAAATGGAACTACACGAAGTTCCTCGTCGACCGGAAAGGACAGGTCGTCAAGCGCTTCAGTCCAATCGACTCTGTCCAGTCGATTGAAAAGACGCTGCCTGTTTATGTATAATAAAGGGAACCGTTTAGCGCGAGTCGTTGGGCGGGACGAACGAATACCCTACCTTTGGCGAGGTAGGGCTTTTTTATGTCATTCAGCGTTGAACGAATCAAATGAATACGTGACGATCGAATCACTTCGTTTATGTCCGAGGTCGGTCAGAACTGGTGGACGGGGAGACAAGACATGAAAATCCTGTTCGAACGCCCGGAGCCAGTAATGGATCCAGTCTTTTGTAGGATCGAGTCCCATCATTTCACGTGCGAACGTCAGTAGCTTCGAGTCGGTCAGCGTCAGGAGTGGAATCGGATTGATCTCGACGTCTTCTTTTAGTTCATAGAGGTCCGGTGAACGGAGTAGAATCGCATCCGCCTCGAAGGACAATCGGAAGTAATTGCAACTGTAGTCGCCGACGATGACCATTGTCTCCTCCGTATGCCCACGAAAATGAAAGATCAATCTGTTACCATTTGTGACATCCATCAAGAACTGATCGAGTCCGATGTTGTAATCCTCGCGAAATTGTAGTTTCTCAAGCGTGATTTCTTGCATGATTTAGCCTCCAGTCCGGGTTTGTCGTTCTTCTGTCAAAACGGTTTGGCGCGCTGCTAGGCGAGACGAACCGATCAATAAGGCGATTCCGAGTAATAATAACGAGATTCCGAACCAAGCCGTACCACTTAATTCTTCACCGAGGACGAACACACCAAGCAAGGCAGCTGTCAGCGGCTCACCGAGCGAGAGCGTGACGGCAGTCGACGATGGTACGTTCGATAGTCCTTTCGCGAATAACCAGTAAGCGATTCCGGTCGCAACGACGCCGAGATGGAGGCTGATTCCGGCACCACGTGACGTGAACAGCCAGGAGAGATCGAATAAGAAGAGTAAAGGTGACAACAGAACAGCGCTCGTCGTGAAAATGACGGCAACGACCGACAGCGGCGCGTGTGTCTTGACGAGGTCTCGACTGACGAATGTATACCCGGCAAACGATAGTCCGGCACCTAGTGCAAGAACGATTCCGATTGGATCAATTGCGACCGTTCCTTGATTGTTCAGAAGCAACAGACAACCGGTGATCGATAATCCGGTTGAAGCCCACCACATCAACGCCGGACGTTTTTTTAAGAACAGCCACTCGATGCATCCGGAGAAGATTGGTGCGCTACCAATTGCAACGACGGTACCGACGGCAACACCGGTCATCAAAACAGCTGAGAAGAACAGCGGTTGGTAAGCCGCCATGCTGACGGCAGCGAGTAAAATCGTCCGCACCGGCCAGTCGCGTAACGTCAGCGTTCCTTTGAAGAGAACGAGACAGAGTAAGAACAGTCCACCGACAGCCAGACGAACGGCACCGATTGCAATCGGGTGTGCATCTTCTGGCGCAAATGCTTGTGAGGTCCCCGTCGTGCCCCAAAAGATCGCAGCAAGTAAGATGAGTAACATCGATGATGATTTAGACATGGATCATCTCGAATCACCGTTTTGTACTTGAAGCCAGTCCGAATAGGAGACGTAGACGACACTACAGAATGTTCCAGTATCACTCGGATGATCAAACAAATCGATGATGAACACGATCTCATCGTCATCAGCGTACGCGATCGGCTCCCGAATATTTTTTCGATAATAGGCTACGCCTTCATTAAAGCCTTCGATTCGATCAATATTCATTGTTGTTCCGTTTACGACAATGATGTCTTCTTTTCGGTTGAATTTCAGCGTTGGACAATATGGTACGATTTCATTATTCAACACGACAAGCGGAACCGGTAGCCGAGATCCTTTCGTGTCAATGATCCGCTCGACGATGGGTTGATTACGAAGGGTCCACTCCATTAAGCCGTCCCGTTTGACGGTGATGGTTTTAGACCCTCGGACATACCGGGCGACGATATGATCGAGAAAAAGAAATGCACGATCAATTTCCTTTGCCTGAGGAATGCGCAGGGTCTTGCTTCTAGCACTTACTTGTACACCGAAGTAACTCAACCATTGTAGAATGAATGCTTTATCGAATATGGATTTGTTGAAAACAAGACTGACGAGATGGATGTCATCCTCTTCTATAAAGCATTGAATCTCGATTTCGAATTCTTGAAAGCAGTGAATTTTTTGCCCTATTAACGTTGTTTCATAGTCATCAATTAGACAGTACTCAAAGTAGTCCGGATACTCACGTAATTTTTTGGCGAGTTGCCTCTTTTCGAATTCCTCCATCTTTTCCCTCCATTTGTTCATACTGTCATGAAATAGATTTCGCTATCGTGAATCGAAAATCCTTGAAAAAGAATCCCTCTTCTTTAAATGACGAGGTAGTAAGTCATGATAAAAGAGGAAATCAGTCGACTTATACTGAAAGAAAGGAAAAGAACTTCGTTTATTTTAGAAATTTAATTTCAAAATTAAATAAATAATGTTGAATTAAAATTTCTTAATTGTATAATAAAGGGAGGGAAGAGAAAGGGTGAAGCAGATGTTAGATCAATTAGCAACGGAACGTCGGAATGAACAGACGATGCAACTCGACGAGATGACAGTCGAAAATGTCTTACGGGTGATGAACGCCGAGGATCAAACGGTCGCGACGGTCATTCGGGAACAAATTCCCGTTATCGCGGAAGTCGTCAAACACGTCATTGCATCATTCAAAAACGGAGGACGCTTGATTTACATCGGTGCTGGTACGAGCGGACGACTCGGGATTCTTGACGCGGCAGAATGTGTGCCGACATTCGGGGTCTCACCAGACATGGTCGTTGGTTTGATTGCTGGCGGCGAACGCGCGTTAATTAAGGCGGTCGAGGGGGCAGAGGATAGTCGGACGCTTGCCGTCGACGATTTGAAAGCGCTCCAGCTAGAAGCGCGTGATACGGTCATCGGGATCGCAGCAAGCGGGCGGACGCCGTATGTCATCGGTGGTCTTGATTACGCGAAGGAAGTCGGAGCGGTGACGGCAGCGATTTCTTGCAACACGGATGCGGTCATCAGTCAGCACGCGCGTTATGCGATCGAAGTCGAAACGGGTCCGGAAGTCTTGACGGGGTCAACAAGACTAAAGGCTGGAACAGCGCAAAAGCTCGTCTTGAACATGATTTCGACGGCGGCGATGATCGGTGTCGGCAAGGTCTATCAAAATCTGATGGTCGACGTCCAGTCAACGAACGAAAAACTGGAGATCCGGGCGAAGCGGATGATCCGTGAGGCGACAGGAGTCGATGCCGTAACGGCGGAGCGTGTCTTTAGTGAAGCACACGGGCACGTCAAGACGGCGATCGTCATGATTCTCGCGAATGTTTCGTATACGGAAGCCGTCGAACGATTACAACATGCAAACGGATTTGTCCGAGACGCACTCTAAGGGGGAAACACGATGAAGAAGGAAGAAGTGCTGGCACACGCGATTCTTGAGCACGTCGGTGGAAAAGATAATCTCCGGCAGCTTGCGCACTGTATGACGCGGGTTCGTTTATCGCTAAAGGATCCGACGCAAGCAGATATCGATGCGTTAAAGCGGATTGATGGGGTCATGGGGGTCATTGATGACGAGACGTTACAAATCGTCGTCGGTCCGGGAACGGTCAATCGGGTAGCAGACCACTTAAGTCGCGAAACAGGACTCGCGATCGGAGAAGAGTCCGTTGATCCGAATTTGACGCCAGAAGAACGGGCTGCCGTCGAACGGCAAAAAGTAAAAGCAAAACAACAGTCTCCGTTCAAACGCTTCTTGCGCCGAATCGGGAACATCTTCATCCCGCTCATTCCGGGTCTTGTTGCTTCCGGTATCATCAACGGTGGTGCGAACTTCGCAAAAAATGCGGGTGTCGATGAAACACAGACATGGATGCAGATTTTACTACTGATCGGTGGGACGGTCTTTTTATATCTCGCAATCCTCGTCGGGTGGAATACGGCGAAGGAATTCGGCGGCACGCCGGTGCTCGGAGCAATTGCCGGTGGGATTCTATTCAACCCCGTGCTTGCGGATATCACGATTTACGGGGAACCGCTCGTTGCGGGCAGGGGCGGCTTGTTTGGTGTCATCTTCGCAGCTTGGCTGATGACCTATCTTGAGAAGCACATCCGTCGCTTCATGTTCGCATCGATCGATATCATCTTTACGCCACTGTTGACGGTGCTGATCGTCGGATTCGCCTCACTCTATGCGATCATGCCGGTTGCTGGACTGCTGTCAGACGGTATCATGAAAGCAATCAATGCCGTGCTTGAGGTCGGTGGACCACTCGCCGGAGCCGTGCTGGCTGGCTTCTTCTTACCACTCGTCATGGTCGGTCTCCACCATGGATTGACACCAATCCATCTCGAGTTCTTGAACACGATTAGCAACACACCACTCTTACCGATTCTTGCGATGGCAGGAGCGGGTCAAGTCGGGGCGGCAATGGCGATTTTCGTCAAGACGCGCAATCCGCGCCTGCGTAACATCATCAAAGGGGCGATCCCGGTCGGATTCCTCGGAATCGGTGAACCGTTGTTATACGGTGTTACGTTACCACTCGGTCGTCCGTTCGTAACGGCATGTCTCGGCGCAGCAGTCGGTGGTGCCTTCCAAGCAACGATGAAGACGACCGCACTCGGTGTCGGCGTATCCGGGTTGTCATTGACACCGTTGATTGACAACGGAATGTACTTGACGTACATCGGAGGTCTCGTCATCTCGTACGCGGCAGGATTCCTGTTCACATACTGGTTCGGTTTCAAAGAAGAGATGGCAGACGGTATTTAACGTATTGAAAAGCAGTTGAATCCTTCGAAAAAGAAGGGATCAGCTGCTTTTTCCCTAAGTAGAGAAGTGAAGGAGTGAGTGTATGAAAGGATTATCAATCTATTTAAGTGAACCGATCACAGACGAGACGAGCGAGTGGCTACAGCGGATGAGCGCTGTCGGCTTTACGTCGCTCTTTACATCGCTACATATTCCCGAGGATGATTCTTCACTGTACGTCGAACGCTTGAAAGCGCTCGGTCATTTAGCACGTGAGCTCGGATTCGAACTCGTGGCGGACATCGCACCAGCGTCGCTCGCGACGCTTGGAAAGACATGGGAGACGGCAGCGACGTTAACGGACTGGGGTGTGACAGGACTCCGTCTTGATTACGGCATCAGTCCGCAGCAAATCGCGACGTTATCGAACCAAATGATGGTCGCGCTCAATGCCAGTACGTTAACAGCAGACGAATTGACGGAGATGAAGGCACAGGGTCTGCGAATCGATCACACGGAAGCGTGGCATAATTTTTATCCGCGACCGGAAACAGGACTCGACCGGACGTGGTTTGACGAAAAAAACGCCTGGTTACAGGCGCAAGGATTAAGGGTCCAAGCGTTCATACCGGGTGACGAGACACTTCGCGGACCGTTATTCGAGACGTTACCGACACTTGAAGAACACCGAAATGCGGCACCGTTCGCCAGTTACATCGACTTACAATCGACCGTTGATCGAATTCTTGTTGGGGATCCACGATTGACGGAGGCGACGATTCGGCAATTCGAAGCAGAGCAAGACGGAATCATCGTACTTCGGGCAGTAGCGAACGGACAGCAAGCACAACGGGATACGGAAACGAATCGGTTTGATCCAGCGCGGGATGTCATTCGCTCCGTCGAGTCGCGGATGAGTCCGTCGACGATTGATCTGACACCGCAAGATCGGTCTGCCCGCCCGCTTGGCACAATCACGATTGATAATGAACGCTACGGGCGATACGCGGGCGAGGTTCAAATCACGAAACGTAATCTACCTGCGGATGAGCGAGTCAACGTTCTCGGACGTGTCGTTGAGGCCGATCAACCATTGATCGCACAGCTTGGTCCAGGAAGTAAATTCCGGATTGACTGGGTGGCGCCATGAGGCAGATCGTTGCCGAGCGCTTCGCCTATCTATACCGTGGGGAATTGTTCACGGTCGTCACGATTTTACCGCTGAGTTGGTTTGGGAATCGTGTCTTTCCACGACTGCAGTTATTTGAACTCAGTGCCTTTTGGATGTCACTGTTTTTGTTTGAGCTGTTGTTGATTCAAGGAGCTTGGTATTGGTACAGCAAGTCAAGGCGTCTGAAGAAGGAAGGAACGTCAATTACCCGAGAACCGGTCGTCCGACGATTACGTCACTGTCGTGTCATCAATCTGGCTTTGATCGTTCTGACAGCGTGTGCGTTCGGAATCGACTGGATTCGTTTTCAATCTGAGCTTCCGGTGTATGGAATACGAATCACCTTGTTTCTATATATTTTCGCAATCCTTGAATATATCAATTATTTCCATATCCAACTGATGTACGATAACCGGTCAGATGTGCAATACTTAATACGGAACAGACGTTTGAAACGATCAGCATTGAATAAGGATATGCAACGACTTCGTAAAGTAGTCTGAGGGTTCATAGAAAATAGGAGGGATTGTATGCTCGATATGCTCATTCGTGGCTATCGAAAGTTACGGAAATTAAGAGGGCGTTGAGAAAAAGGAGGATATGTTGATGAATTGGCTCAATCAACCGTCGCGTATTAAAGAAGAGACACCGTTACGCTTCATGACGGATCCGGATACGGATTTTTGGCGCAACACACATTATCAGTTTAATCGTCAGACGGGGCATGCGTTGTTGCAGGATGCTCCAAATGGAGAATTCAAATGCCGGATTGAAGTGAAATTAAAACCGAATGCTACATATGATCAAGCGGGGATTTTACTTTATGTGAATGACGATCACTGGGTGAAAGTCTCGGCTGAGTTCATTCCGGATGGTCCATCACATCTGGGTGCCGTCGTGACGAGCTTTGGGTACTCGGACTGGTCGTGTCGGGATGTCGACAACACACTATTTGATGCACCGCTTGTCTTTGAACTCCACTATCTCAATCAAGATGTCACGTTGTATCACGTAACAGGAGAGCACAAAGAGCAACTTCGGATCGCACACTTACATGACGTGACCGATTTGAAGATCGGACCGTATGCGTGTAGTCCGGATGTAGAAGCGGCAGGGTGTGAAGTGGAAGTACTAGATTTCTCATTAGAAACTATCGTTAAATAAAACGCCATAGCAAATGGGGCTGACTCAAAAGTCAGTCTCTACAAAGATAAGGATGGCAGAATGATGATCTGCCATCCTTATCTCGTAACAAAAAGAATGACGCGTTTCGCGCCACTCCTACAGGAAAAGCGCATTTATGCGCTGTCAGAGACGAACAAGACCCGCTTTCCTGCTTCAACGGAGCAGGAAAGCGGGTCTTGTGTCTCGCCTGAGGAAAGGGCGTGAAAAGACGCGTCATTCTTTTTTTGAGTCAGCTTCATTTTTTGATCGTAACTAGAGACTAATCAAAACTTAGCTGCTTTTTCTGGCATTGGTCCCGTATACGACGATTGTGGTCTGAAAATCCGGTTGTCTTGCGATTGTTCGAGGATGTGTGCCGTCCAGCCAATGATACGGCTAGAGGTGAACGTCGGTGTGAACAGTTCTTTCGGAATGTCGAGTCCTTTTAAGACGGCTGCCGCGAAGAATTCAACATTCGTATACAGTTTTCTACCTGGTTTGTATTCCTCGAGTAAATCGATCGCTGTTTGCTCCATTTGTGTAATCAGGTTGAACCAATCGCTCTCTTGTGCGAGACCCTTTGAGACGACTTTCAAGGCTTCTGAACGCGGATCGCGTGTTTTATAGACGCGGTGACCAAAGCCCATCAATTTTTCGCCTTTTTCTAATTTGTTCAGAATCCACGGTTCGATGTTGTCGATCGTTCCGATCTCATTAATCATCTCAATGACTTCTGACGGGGCACCACCATGAAGCGGTCCTTTCATGGAGCCAATCGCAGCACAGACGCCAGAAATTATTTCCGATTCCGTCGAGACGACGACACGGGAAGCGAACGTCGAAGCATTCATACCGTGTTCAATCGTTAGAATCAGATACGCCGTCAGCGCTTTGATCTCGACGTCACTTGGTAATTGTCCTTTAATCATATAGATGTAATTCGCGACGTGATCGAGTTCCGGATTCGGTTCGATGAAGTCAGCGCCTTGATTTTTTTGATATTTATAGGCGATGATCGATGGCAAGAGTGCTGTTACGTGCATCGCCTGATCAATTGTCGGTGGCCAAGCGAAAGCGGGTGTGCCGAGTGCCGAGATTGCTGTTCGCATCGTACTCATGACATCCATCTCGTTCGGCAATGTATCGAGAATCGTCTTAATATAAGAAGGAAGTTCACGATAGCTCGTCATCTGTTCCTTGAATGTGACCAGTTCCGCTTCAGTCGGGAACGCACCGTTCCAGATGAAATACGCCACTTCTTCGAATGAATAGGATAATGCGAGTTCCTTTGCCCAGTGTCCACGATAGATAAGGTGACCTAATGTTCCATCGACTAAACCGATTTGTGTTTCAGCGGCAATGATGCCCTCGAGTCCTTTTTTGTATTCCATCTTCAACACTCCTTTTCTAATATTTACTGTCAGTATGACTTACAACGATACCAAATCACCAGTTATTTGAATGCGTTTCCAAAATTATTCTGTGAAGCGCTATAATTAGAGGGCATTCTGTTTCATGAAACAAATCAAATAGATAGTAACCATGAAGGAGTACATATGAATAAAGAAATGATCATTCGCTTATTGGGATTTTTCTTTGTATTGAATGTCTTTTTAATGATCGATTTGTTCTTTTCGATGAGCCGAACGATTCTTGAGCCACTGGCATTAGTCGTTGCTTCATTGACCATGTTCATTCCTGTGAAACGGCTCAAGCCACTAGAAGAACAAACACTGTCGATTATCAAATCGAGTATCGCTGTCCTAGTAGGAATGCTCTTGATGAGCGGATTATTCTTACCCATCGTAGTCATCTTTGGATAAGTAACTATATTAGATTGCATACATCTGAAAGAGATTTAACTATTGATCCGAAAATTTCACCAGGCGTTATTTAGGAATACGACGTGGAATAGACGTATTTTTGGCTTAGATGCCTGATTTGTTCGACTATGTGAGATTCTAAATGACTGGTGGAGTCAATGGTGTGATCTGCGTAAATACGGAGTGATTTATGGCTTCCGATCATGACCGCATACTGCGCTCCTTTGAATAGCTCGATATCGTTCGCGTCGTTCCCGAAAGCAATGTATCCCTCGCTCTCGATACCAAGACTTTGTAAAGCAGTCCGTTTATTGATGCTGGTTGGACTGATATCCAATACTTGTTCCGATCCATGATAATGAACAACGACATCCATTCGAAGTAGCTCGTTTTCTAAGGATTTCAGATTGTTGGCACTCAAAATGAGGATTTTTATGATTCGATCATGGTGAGCTAGCGGAACATTTTGTGCCGTCTTACCCGGATCTAGATTGTTCAGAATAGGATGGTCTTGCGGTCCGTTATATGTATAATTCCAGTCACTATCGATTAAATATGTGGCTTTATGCTTGTCGAGTAATTCTGTGATAAAAGAAAGCTCACGATCGTCGAACGATTTTGATTGAACGATTGTTTGTTCCGATGCGACCAACGATCCGTTTCCGCCGATTAAGATATGATCGTGGAATGAAGGATGAATGACGGGTAGCATGTCACGGATAGGACGTGCCGAAGCAAAAATCACACGGTGCCCGTCGTCCTCGACTGCATGAAGCGCCTGTACGATGTCTTGAGACATCGGTTCTCCTTTAAAACAGATTGTTCCATCGAGATCAAATACAAAATTCATAAGCAACCCTCCAAAAGTCAGTTGATGCACTTATCATAACAAATATTTACAGATAACATACCAATTCCTTATTTTGAAAAAACAAAAAGACTCCAGTCAATGCTGAAGTCTAATCATTGGTACCTTATACAAAAAACGTATCTAATTGGTCTTGACGTTTATCAATCATAATCTGAGACTTTGGAATGTTAGCGCCTTGCAACACGTCAATCGTGTCACGGAGAAATTCATCACTACCAACGATATAGAACAAACCGTCCTTGTCCGCTGTCATCGCTTTGACAGCATCGTAGTAGGCAGCGCGACTCTCGACATAAGCGGGGCTAAACTGATCATGCGAAGGAAGCTGAGTTTTGAATAGTTCAGTTCGCGCAGAATCAACGTTCAACGAGTGCATGTGCGGAATGCCACTTCTATCAGCCTGATGTTGCAGGATGATTGGTCGAAACGTTGCCAGACCAACGCCTGCTGACAGTAAGTACACCGTACGATTTTCCCGACGTAGTGGAATGTTCGAATGCGTCTTAAACAAAGCAATCTTCTCACCTAGTTTCAGCTGCCGAAGTGTCTCCTTAAAGACGGAACATTCCGGTTTAATCCGCGTCGTGATGCCGATCGTTTCTTCATGAGGGAGCGTCGAGATCGACATATGCCGAATCAGACTACGGTTCGGTTTTTCACCTGCATTAAACCCTTCTAGCGCCATATGCGTATGGGCGCCTTCCTCCCAAACGAAACCATCCGGACGTTGCAAATGAAACGTATAGGTGTGTTCGCCTTCTTGCGTTACCTGCTCTAGTGGTAGCCAATCGATCTGCATCATTCATTCCTCATTTCTATATAAAGTATCAATAGACGGCAATCGGACCGTATGGACCTTCGATGATCTCAAGATGGGTCTCGAAGATCTCGGATAACAGCGCTTCATCCATGACTTCGGCGACCGTTCCGAAAGCGGCAATTTGTCCGTCCTTCATCGCACAGATGTGATCGGCATATTTCGCAGCAAAATTGATGTCGTGTAAGACGGTGATGATCGTCCGTCCAAACGTATCAGCGACGTGTCGCAGGTACCCCATCATCTGGACCGAGCGGGCGATATCAAGATTATTGAGGGGTTCGTCGAGTAGAATGTATTCCGTTTCCTGACAGAGTACCATCGCGACATATGCCCGTTGCCGCTGTCCGCCCGATAATTCGTCGAGGTAGCGGTTCTCAAGCGACGTCAACTCGAGAAAATCGATGTATTTCGAGATGATCGTCTCATCGTCAGCCGTCAAGCGACCTTTTGAGTAGGGGAAACGTCCGAAGCCGACGAGCTGCCGGACTGTCAGCCGGGTTACGAAATGATTTTCCTGCCGCAGGATGGTGATGATCTTCGCTAAGTCTTTCGATTTGCTACTTGTCACATCCATGCCAGCGACTTCGATCTGCCCGGCATCGAGATCAAGCAAACGACCGATCATCATCAACGTCGTCGACTTACCGGCACCGTTTGGACCGATCAACGCCGTGAATCCACCTTTTGGGATCGTTAAGTCGATTGGACCAATTCTAACATCATCCGTATACGATTTTTTAACGTGTTCAAGTGATATCATAGGTACCTCTTTCTAAGCAACACGATAAGGAATATCAGTCCGCCGAACAGTTCGATGATGACGGAGACGACGCTTGGCGTGTTGAAAATGTGATACATGAAGAAATAGGCAGTCGTCAAAATGAAGAAACCAATTGCGAATGCCATCGGGAAGACGTATTTGTGATCATACGTCGCAGCGACCTGATAACTGAGTGTCGCCACTAAAAAGCCGAAGAACGTCAACGGTCCAATCAATGCCGTCGACATCGACATCAGGAGTGAAATCAGAATCAAGAAGTAGATGACACTGCCACGATGATTGACACCGAACGATGTCGCGACCTCTTTTCCGAGTGCGACGACGTTGAGTCGTCCTGACGAGAAGTAGAGCAACAGACCGACGATGAGGACGACCGGAATGACGATCGGGAAGTAGGACGCGTCGGCATTCGTGACCGAACCAAATAATCGTGCTTGTAAGATATCGAACTCGGACGGTGCAAGCATCTTTCGCATGAATGACGACAGCGAGTTGAGACCAGTGCCGAGAATGATTCCGACGAGCAACATCAGCTGCAGGTTCGCGTATTTTCCGGACAACAACCATCCGTATAATAAGAGGCTCATCGCGAGCATGATTGCGACCTGTGTCAAAAAGGCGCTCGTGCCGGTAAAGCCGACGAGTGCTCCCGCACCGAAGAAGAAGATCATCGATGTCTGGATCGTCGAGTAGAGAGCATCAAAACCAAGCAGGGATGGTGTGATGATCCGGTTGCTCGTGACCGAATGAAAGGCGACGGTCGCGAGACTTTGGCAAATTGCTGCGATCGCCATCGTGATGACTGCCGTGATCCGGCGTTCGACGACCGGCCAAAAGGACGGAGAATCAAACGGAACCGGATTATTGTAGAGCAAGAGACCGATCGTACTGAGCACTCCGCCACTGAGGAACAGGATGAGGAGAATCCAGTAGCGGCGCTCGAGTCGTTTCGACTGAAACGCAGACGCCCGGCGATTGATTTCACGTGTAACGCTCGGTTGAATTCGTGTATGTTTCTGTTGTCTAATCGCGGTACTCATCTGACACCTCCAGTCTTCCGTCGACGTAACAGAATGATGATGAAGACGGCTGCCCCGACCGTTCCGAGAATCAAGGAGACCGGCAGTTCAAACGGACGGATGATCGTGCGTGAAATCAGATCACTGATTAAAATCGTTGCCATCCCGATCAGACAGACCCACGGCAGATTACTACGGAGATCGTCACCGCGAAACATCGAGACGATGTTCGGAACGATCAAGCCGAGGAAGGGTAGGTTGCCGATGACGGTCGCGACGACACCGACGGATAGAGCGATCAGCCCAGTCGCGATCAGCATCAGTCGATTGTAGTTGACGCCAAGGCTCGTCGCGACGTCCTCTCCGAGTCCAACGAGCGTCAAGCGACTCGCGAGAAAGAAGATACAGACCGTGACACCGATGATGATCCAAAGATACTCGTAGCGACCGATCTGGACGGACGCAAACGAACCGACGAACCAGCCTTCGATCGCTTGGCTGGCACGGAAAAACAACCCGAGAAACGTCGATATCGCTGAGATGACGGCTCCGAGCATCAGACCGATGATCGGGACGATCAACGATGAACGCAGTCGGACCGAACGGAGAAACCAGAAGAAGACCATCGTCCCGATGAACGCAAACACGATGGCTCCGGTCATCCGCATCATCAAGGACGGTGCCGGAACGAGTAAGTAAACGGCTAACAGTCCGAGTCCCGCCCACTCGATCGTTCCCGTCGTCGTCGGTTCAACGAGCCGATTTTGCGTGATCAGTTGCATGACGAGTCCAGCCATTGCCATCGCAGCACCCGTCAGCATCAAGGCGAGTGTCCGCGGAACACGTGTGATCCAGAACATATCGAAATCGTTCGCTGCACTCCGTAGTTCGTAGACGCCCGTGAAGAGGGAAGCCGCTGCGAGCGCTAAGACGAGACATAAGGTCAAGACGAACGGCTTCGTCCAAACGACAGAAAAGGAAGGTCGAGCGGGTGGCTCAACTCTTCCATTCATTTGTTGCTGTGCGTGTGCCATTACTTCTCGAGCGCTTTCGCGATGTCAGTGAAGAATTCAGAGTACGTCTGAATCGATTCATTCAAGTACGTGTCTTTTGGTGCGTAAACGATGTTGTCGTCTTTGATTGCTTTTGTTTTCTGCAGGGCAGGCGCACGGTCAATGACATCTTGCGCCGGTACGGCACCTTCAGCGTTTCCAAGTGGTGCGTCGCGGTCAAGGACGAGTAACCAGTCCGGGTTACTTTGAGCAATCGCTTCGACCGAGACTTCATCACCTTGGTCGTTGCCCGATTTTTGTTTGACTTCGAGGGCTGGTTTCCAATCGAACAGTTCATACATCGGTCCGAAGACACGTCCACTCATCGGAGCCGAGAATCCGATATCGCCGCCTGAGACGATGACCGACATGACGCTGTCCTGTCCGTTATACGATTTTTTAACGTCTTTGATCGATTGCTCAAGCGTTGTCACGAGCTGGTCCGCTTCTTGTTTTTTATCGAAGATTTGTCCGAGTGTCTCAGTCGTATCTTCAAGTCCTTTGACGAGTAACTCACCTGGCGTATTGGAGTCTTCCGGTAAAGCGATATCAAGATCGATGACAGCGGCGTTCGGGACGAGTTTTTTGATGTCTTCGTAATGATCGGCGAAACGCTGGCCGACGATGACGACGTCTGGATTAACACCAGCAATCGCTTCGAGGTTCGGTTCGAAGTGCATGCCGACATCGACGATATCCTTGTCTTTTGCGTATGGTGATTCAGCCGGGAGCAGTCCGACTGGTGCTGCTGCGAGTTCGACGTCCCATGCAGCAAGCGTCTCGAACGTTCGGTTGTCGAGTGCGACGACTTTTTTCGGATCGACCGGGACGTTGACTGTTCCGTGTGCATCCTTGATTTTGACTGTCTTCGGTGCTTCTGCGTCCTTCTTCGTGTCTGCTTCTCCTGCGTTCCCGCATGCTGCTAGTAAGACAGCAAGCGAACTCACGACGAGTGGTGTTTTCCATTTCCCCATGATGATTCAGCTCCTCTAGTTCAATTTGATAAACATGGATCACGGATTGAGTAGCAGATGGATTATGTATACCTACGTGATTAATCTGTTCTCAATAAGTGATAATGATTATCATTGTCATGTTCACCGAGAATAATAGCAGACGATTTTAGAAGATGCAACGCTCATTTCCAGCCAAATGGCTGTCCGAATTTTTACCTTCTATAAACTATACGAAAATAAAAAAATGATAATCTTTCTCATTTAGTCATAGAAGTAGGAATATTTGACGCTTTTGACGAAAACAGGTTTAAGCGACAGTCAAAAGAGAAAGTGGTAATAAATGTAACGTTTTTGTTTTTCAAATCAGAGAAATTGCAGAGAATGACTTCGAATTGAGGTGCTCTATGAATCAACCATTTGAAGACTTGAAGATGTATCAAAATTTTGATGAATTGGCAGATGATGTTCTCGATTTCGCAAAAGAGATCTTACCGGATCAGATGCTGTATTTATCAGCGATCGAAGCAGGACAACAACGGATGTTGAAGATTGCGAACGATAAAGCAGATATCCCGATGGTCGAAGGCATGCAGATTGAACTGAACCAATCGTTATGTAAGCTGATTAATTTCGAGACGAGACAGCCGGTCGTGCTCGAAGATATTCCGAACGCGGAACAACTCGGCGACTGGCGAAAAGGTTTGGAGGAGGCTCACGTCCGGTCCTATCTAGGTATTCCAATCGTCTTGACGAGCGGAGAGACGTTCGGCACATTATGTGCGATCAATAATCGGGTTAGCTTGTATGACCAAAAGAACATCCAGTTATTGCAACGGATCGTCCGACTCTTCTTGTACTACTTAGAACTTGAGCGTCATGCTTGGAAGGACGCGTTGACAGGACTGCATAATCGACGGTACTTAACGAAGCAGTTCGAGGATCATCCCGGGCAGACAGGGGCCGTCTTCTTCCTTGATCTCGATGGCTTTAAGCAGGTCAATGACGTCTATGGACACGAGACGGGGGACATCGTCCTGCAAGAAGTCGCACAACGCTTGCGACAGTTCGTCCGCGAACAAGATGATGCGATGGCCGTGCGGTTAGGCGGTGATGAATTCATCCTCCATTTCGGTCATTCGGATTCAAGGGAAGGGTGGGAACGACTCGCAGAGCGGATCGTCACTGCGTTAAGTGAGTGGGAAACGGATTACCGCGTGTCGACGAGTATCGGAATCGTGATGTATGACAGTCCAGAGTTGCAAGCCTTGTTACAGCAGGCGGATATTGCGCTATATGCCGCTAAGTCGTCTGGAAAGAATACGTATCAGTTCTATGAGATGGCGAAGAAATGAACGAATATCAAAAGACCTGACGCTTCTGAATCTCTTCAGAAACGATCAGGTCTTTTTAGTTGCCATGAAGACGATAGACGATCCGAATGATGTCCTTTTTCGGAAGGTCAGGGTATTTGAGACATAACGTCTCGACGCATGTCACGGGATCGACATCTTCTAATAAGCGGATGGCTTCCTTGACGACTGGATCATGTGGTTCGGTGACTTCGGAAACTTTAACAGTGGAGTCGCTCGATTGATGAATCAGGTAAAACAATACCGTATGTACAGATACGAGCACGACTTTTGTCGCGAGAGAAATCGTGATCGACGCAACGTAGAGGTCCATCCAAAGTAAGACGCTCAAACTGACGGAACCGTTCACGACAGCAAACAGTATGTTCGAGAAACGACGCTTAAACAGTCCGCCAAGCGCACGCATCATCCCGTCAAAGACGACGCTGACGACCAGGCTAGCGAGATAGAAACATACGAGAAACACCAGACAACCAACGAACGAGTCGTAGGAAACATCTCCGACGGATAAAATCAGTCCATCGATCATCAGTAAAGGGAGCACTAAGAGCAGACTGAGCAACACAAGCGAGACGGAGGAAACCAGTCGTGACATCCTATCATCCTTTCCGTACAAATGATTTCCTTAGACAAGAAATGCAGCATACAAACTAGGATACCGCTTAACACAGTTGATTACAATTATTTACAAACAAGAGGCGTACACAGAATGTTACTCAGTTAAGCGTGGAAACCCTGTCAAAAAGCGTCTTTACGTCCAGTTAACATCTGGATTATCCATTGACAATCCTTATCTTTCCCACTTACAATTGAAAATGATTATCAATACAAGTTGGGGGATCTGCTTACCATGAACGTTAACCGTAAAAAATTACTAATTTCTACCGTCTCGATCCTGTCTTTGACATCGTTATTGATCGGCTGCTCGAATCCAGGCGAGTCGACAGGAGAGCGAAAAGATAAAGATACATTGACGCTCGCGTGGCCACGCGACGTTGGAACGATGAATCCACACGTCTATAATCCATCACAACTGTTCGCACAGTCGATGATCTATGAGCCACTCGTCCACTATGGAGAAGGTGGAAAGCTCGAGCCATACTTAGCCTCGTCTTGGAAGATTTCTGAAGACGGAAAAACGTATACGTTCACGCTTCGTGACGGCGTCAAGTTCTCGGACGGTTCGACGTTTGACGCAGCGATCGTCAAAAAGAACTTTGACTCGATCCTTAAACAAAAAGCCTTACATAGCTGGCTTGGTTTCATCACGAAAATCGAGAAGACGGAAGCGGTTGATGCGAAGACATTCCGTCTGACATTATCCGAAGCCTATTACCCGACGATTCAGGAACTCGCGGTCGTCCGTCCGGTCCGTTTCCTCGGAGAGGCTGGATTCCCGGAGAACGGCGATACATCGAAAGGTGTCAAAAAGGAAGTCGGGACAGGTCCATGGATGCTCGACGAATACAAACCGGATCAGTATGCGACGTTTAAGGTCAATAAGAACTACTGGGGACCGAAGCCGAACATCGATCACATCAAGGTCGACATCATCCCGGATGCGGAGACACGTGTCTTAGCACTCGAAAAAGGACAGGTTGATCTGATTTACGGGGAAGGGGCGATCAGTATCGATGCCTTCAATCAGTTGAAGACGGATAAGTCGTACAAAACGCAGATGTCTGAACCAGTCGCGACGCGTCTCCTCGTTTTGAACACGAAAAATAAACGTCTGTCTGACGAACGCGTCCGCCAGGCGTTACAGCACGGGTTCGATAAAGCCGCCCTCGTTGAAGGGATCACGTCGGGATTAGAAGCACCGGCTGATTACCTTTTGCCACCGAACATGCCGTACACATCGAACTTGAAAGTGAAGCAACGGGATTATGACGTGAAGGAAGCAAATCGTCTTCTTGACGAAGCAGGCTGGAAACTGCCGAAAGGTGAGAAGGTCCGCGTCAAAGATGGTCAACCGCTGCAAATCGGGATGATGTATGATGCGGCCGAGCAGGTCCAAAAGGCGATGGCCGAAACGTTGCAGTCGGAATGGTCGAAAATCGGCGTCGAGCTGAAGACGGAAGCTGTCGAATTACCGGATCAAGTCCAGCGCTTCAAGGACAACCGATTTGACATCAACTTCTACAGCAACTTCGGTGCACCGTATGATCCGCATACGTTCGTGAACCTGATTGATACGGATGGCTTCGGCTTCAAGGAAGCGATTTCGTCTTATCCGAATAAAGAACAACTGTTGCAAGAGATCAAAGATGTCTTGAAGACGACGGACGAAACAAAGCGTAAGAAGATGTACGCCGACATTCTGCCATCACTCCAAGATCAAGGGGCATTGATTCCAATCTCGTACTTGAAGAAGATGGCAATCTATCAGTCGGACGTGACGAACTTCCAGTTCCCTGCGAACCGAGACGAGAGTCCATTCGCGCGTATCGGCATCAACTAAAGGAGGGATGACATGGGGGTCTTCCTCGTCAAACGCATATTATCCGTCATCCCGATCTTGTTACTGGCGGTCTTGATTCTGACCGGGTTGATTCATTTGTCACCGGTTGATCCGGCACAGGCCTATCTGTCCGCTGCTCATATCCAACCGACGGATGAACTGCTCGCTGCCAAACGAGCAGAATTCGGACTCGATCAACCGTTTTATAAACAATATATCGATGCCGTCATCCGCTTGGCGCAGCTTGATTTCGGAACATCGTATCTATCGGGTAAACCAGTCCTTGAAGATGTCTTGTTACGTTTACCACCGACAGTCGAACTGGCAGTGACGAGTCTGTTGCTGGCGCTTGTCATCAGTATTCCACTCGGGTTCCTTGCCGGCATTAAGAAAAATGGCTTCTTTGACCATCTGAGTCGGGGAATCGCCTTCATCGGGGCTTCGATTCCGTCGTTTTGGCTCGGATATCTGTTCATCTTCTTCTTTGCCGTAAAGCTTGATTGGTTTCCGGTCGGGGGAACAGGAAGCGTAATGCACTTGATCTTACCGGCATTGACACTCGCATTTCCATTGATTGCCCTGTATACACGTTTGCTGCGCGGAAGTGTGATTGAAGCATTGAATGAACCGTATGTCTTGTTTGCCCGGACACGTGGATTAAAGGAAGGACGGATTCTTGGCAAACACGTCCTTCGGATGGCGATTCCGCCAATGATCACGGGTCTTGGGATGAACCTCGGGAAGTTGCTGACGGGAACGATCATTGTCGAGACCGTTTTCTCGTGGCCTGGCTTCGGTCGCTACTTCATCGAAGCGATCTTTGATCGAGACATGCCGGTCATCCAAGGCTACGTCTTTCTCGCGGCACTCGTCTTCATCGGCAGCAGTTTGCTCGTTGATATCATTCAAGCCGTGCTCGATCCACGACTAGCGAAAAAAGGAGGAGCAGTATGAATACTCCACTTCCAGCAACGATGATTCGGTCGCGATATACACCGCTTCTTTATCTCTGTGCCCTCGTCTTGATTGGCATGGCAGGCGTTGCGTTGTTTGCACCGTGGATTGCGCCGCATGATCCGAATCTAGTCGACTTGACGCAAAAGCTTCATGGACCTTCGTCAGCCTATCTGCTCGGAACCGACCAGCTCGGACGTTGTCTCTTGTCGCGCTTGATCTATGGTGCGCGGATCTCACTCGGCTGTGCCGTGTTGATTTTCATCGCCTCACTTGCAATCGGATTGTTCGTCGGAACACTTGCCGGCTATCGTGGAGGTTGGGTCGATCAACTCTTAATGCGTCTGTGCGACGGTGTAATGGCGTTTCCGAGTCTGATACTCGTCCTCGGTCTCGTCGGTATCTTTGGTCCGGGTCTCAAGCAGGTCATCATCGCCTTGATGCTCGTCCAGTGGGTTTATTACGCGCGGATGTTCCGCGGAATGGTCATGACGTTGAAGACGGAAGCGTTCATCGCGGCTGCTCGCGTCAACGGTTCATCTTCATGGAAGATTATCCGGACGCACATCCTGCCGAACATCTTACCGCCGCTACTCGTCATTGGGACACTTGAGATGGGCTGGGCGATCATGGATATCTCGGCGATGTCGTTCCTTGGGCTTGGTGTCCAGTCACCGACAGCCGAATGGGGAGCGATGATTCACGAAGGAAAATCGTACATCCGGACGAATCCGGAATTGATGATTTATCCGGGACTCGCGATCATGCTCGTCATCATCAGCTTTAACCTAGTAGGAGAACAGTTAGCAGAACGATTCGGTGTATCAAAAACGATGAAATGAGAGGAGGTGCCCGTATCAAACCGATCTTAGCTGTCGACGGTCTGACCGTCCGTACGAAACAACAAGTAACATTGATCGAAGGGGTGACGTTCTCGATTCAACCAGGTCAAATCCTCGGTCTCGTCGGAGAAAGTGGTTGTGGGAAGACAGTGACGAGTCTTGCGTTGATGCGTCTGCTTAATCCGCAAACGACAGACGTGACCGGTGATATCCGACTGAACGGAAAATCGATCCTTTCCTTATCGGAACGCGCTGTTCGGTCGATTCGGGGCGGTGAGATTGCATTCATCATGCAAAATCCGATGAGTGCCTTCACACCGGTCTACTCGATCGGGCACCAGATGATCGAGACGATTCAGACCCATTCACGTTGTTCAAAGCGTGAAGCGAAACAGCAAGCGATGACGGCACTTGAAGAAGTTAATCTAACGGATGCCGCCCGGTTGCTCAAAGCTTATCCGTTCGAGCTGAGTGGCGGGATGTTGCAACGGATCATGATCGCCTTAGCCGTCGCCCTGCGCCCAAGCGTCTTGATTGCCGACGAACCGACGACGGCGCTCGACGTCTTCAATCAAAAGACGGTTCTTGAATTACTTGAACGGATGCGGGCGACTTACGGAACGGCGATGTTACTCATCTCGCATGATCTCGGTGTGATCGCTGAACTTGCAGACGATGTCCTCGTCATGCAGCAAGGACGGATCGTTGAGCAAGCAGATGTTTTTGAATTGTTTGATCGACCGCAGCATCCGTATACACAGTCACTTCTTGCACAGCATATCGGAAGGGAGGCGTTCGGATGAGTCTCTTGCAGATCGATCAAGTCTCACACGTCTATAAACGCCGGTTTCAACCAGCAAAGACCGTCTTACACGATGTCTCATTGACGCTTGAAGCGGGACGCTGTCTCGGATTGCTCGGGTCGAGTGGTGCCGGCAAAAGTACGCTCGGACGATTGTTGCTTGGGCTCGAACGTCCTTCAAGCGGTACGATTTGGTTTAACGGTGTCGATCGCCACGCGACAAAACGACCGTTTCAAGGTGACGTCCAAGTCGTCTTTCAGGATTCCTTCGCTGCGGTCAATCCAAAGCTGACGGCTGCCGATATCATCGCCGAACCGCTTGATAACTTCATTCGTTTAAAGGGTGAAGCACGGCAACAGCGTCTCGTCACGCTTATCGAACAAGTCGGGCTCAAGGCGACGGATTTGACGAAATATCCAGCGCAGTTCAGTGGCGGGCAACTCCAGCGGATCGCAATTGCGCGAGCGATTGCTGCCGAACCACGCCTGATCGTTTTAGACGAAGCGGTCAGTAGTCTCGACATGGTCAATAAACGATTGATTCTCGCTTTGCTAGCTGATTTAAAGCGAAAACACGGCTTAACATATGTCTTCATCACCCATGACATTAAAGCTGCCGAGCAACTCTGTGACAGCTTTGCAATTTTGGAGCAGGGACGCCTCGTCGGGCATTATCCGAGTCTAGTTGCATTTGATGCTGCGACGGATCCTGCCGTTGAACGGATGCGTCAAGCGAAGCTTGCCATGCACCCAAGACAACGAACGATTCGAAAGACACAACCAACTAAAGGATAACGGACTGCTGAACGCTTCCGTTATCCTTTTTTGTTGTAGAGCCGGATCAGTAAGCAGTTTTTCGGAACCGAAGTGCCGACCAGCCGAGTGTGAGGACAATCCAAACGAGACAAGAAATGACACCGAACAGATGGGACGAAGAAATAAACGATGTGTTCGATGGAACTGACAGAAGCGCACCAGGCATGAAAAATAGAACGTCTGGCTTTAGAGAAGGAAGTACAACAAGAAGCAAGGAGACGACGAGCGATAGGATGCCAATTGGTACAGCGCGTTGCAAGAAGGTGCTGATCAGTAATGTCAGACTAACGACGAACAACGTCCAAAGACTAAAATCGAGGATGATGCGTAGCGCAAGCATCGGCGAAAGGAATCCGAACCAATAGACGGTCAGACAATAGGACGTGAGTGCCCCGATTAGAATTCCGAATAAACTGATCATACCGTGACTGAACCATTTCGATAGCAGATAGACATTCCGAGAAACAGGACGCGTTAAAATGAAATCCTGCATGCCGGTTTGGCGATCTGACGCTAGCAGTCCCATGAAGCTCATGATCAGGACGATCAAGCCAAGCTGATTGAACTGTCCATGAATCGTTGCGCTGAAGACGTCAAGTGATTGCGGAGCAGGACGATTCGGATCAACGATGATTCCATCTGCGTTTCCGACGTGTGCGAGTAAGACATCCATATACATCAACAGCAATGGTTGCGTCACGCCGAGGGCAATGAAGAACAGCGGTAACCAGATGATTTTCCATTCTTTCCACGCTTCCAACCACTCGGTCAGCGTCAGTGTATAAAACGTCCTCATACATCCGCCACCATATCGAGGAACCGTTCCTCGAGTCCAATCGGTTGATAGGCAATCGAAGCAATCGACCATCCTAGTTGAATCAAGGTGGTCGCTAACTCTGAAAGGTCAAGTGGCTGCTGTGCGGAGAACTGATAGCAGCATGGGTTGATTCGATCAATCTCGACTCGTGGAAATAGCGTCGCAGAAAACGACAGGACAGGTGTAAGCGTCTCGACTTGAATCCCGTATTGATCAACGTTGCGTTGATTGTCGAGCGGACCAAGCAATTTTCCGTGTTTGATGACGAGGAACCGGTCGCAACACGTCTTCGCATCTTCTAACAGGTGTGTCGAGACGATGATCGTCATTCGTTTCTTTAAACGGAGGATCAACTGATTGATATCATGCCGACCACTTGGATCAAGGGCGGAAGCTGGTTCATCGAGAATCAGAAATGTCGGTTCATGTAAGATCGCTTGGGCGATCCCGAGACGTTGGCGCATTCCGCCAGACAAGCGTTCAATGACTTCTGCTTGTTGAGCGTGGAGTCCAACTTCATGTAGAACGTCCGGAATCCGCTTATTTAACGTTGCGCGATCAAGCCCCGACAAGCGACCGAAGAAACGCAGGGACTGTTCGCACGTCATCCAAGGTTTAAAGTCGGTCTGTTGTGATAAATAGCCGATCGATCGCTGCTGTTGCAGGATGGGGCGGGAAGACATCGTGATGGAACCACGATCACTCTCGATCATGCCGCTTAGACATTTCAGGAGTGTCGTCTTTCCGGCACCATTTGGACCAATCAGTCCGAGACATTCATGTTCGTGAATTGTAAAAGAAATATCGTCTAGAATGAGACGTCGTTGAAGTGAAAGCTGGAGATTGGAAATCTGAATCATGCCATCGTCCTCCTTCCGATGACGAAGTAGAGAATCGAGCCAATCGGCTGGACGAGGAGAATGACCATTAACCATATTGCCGGTGTCGCAATCCGGTCCTTGCATCTAAACCAATCGATACAGGCGCAGCTGAGTAGAATCAGGTTGATGGAGATGTAAATCAATAATAGGGGCAAAAAGCGTTCCCAGTCGATGTGTGATAAGGCAGAGAAATCTGTATTCATGAAACACCCTCCTTTTCTATTTCCATTATCAATAATGAAAATAGAAAAGTCAATGCCATAGACGAGTCATCGTTAGTTCTCAATCAGTTAGAGCTATGATAAACTTTTCTTATCAAAATTTTCCAAATGCGATTTGAATCAAATCGTCTAGATGAAAGACGAACTATCAAATGAATCATGATGTCGAGGAGGATTATATGCAGATTTATCAATTTAAAAAAGAGGTGGGCAAGAAAATTACGAAATTCGATTCGAACTTTGTGATGTCACGGATCATGCAGACGGAAAAAGTGACGCATATCGGATGCATCCATTTAGAAAAGAATGGCGTGGTCGGTTATCACCAGGCGGTCGTGCCGCAACTCTTGTTAATCGTAGAGGGTGAAGGATGGGTGAGAGGAGAAACGGATGACTACATAAATGTTCAGCGTGGGGAAGCCGTATTTTGGGATCAAGGAGAATGGCACGAAACGAAGACGGATACTGGGTTAACGGCGATTGTAATTGAAAGTGAAGAACTCGATACGTCAGCCCTCGTTTCCGTATGACGAAACTAAGCTTGATACATAAAGAGGCTGACTTATGCGTCAGCCTCTACTCTTATTCCGTACACCATTTTTCTAATTCTTCGAGACATAAACGTAACCGAGCACTTATCATTTCTCGACTCCCCATCTGTTGCGTAGTTTTATTAGTGAGATGAGGCTGATGTAACACGTCGTAGTGCTCATACGCTTCTTGCAATATCCATAATGTATACTCATCCTTTAATCGTTGAATTTGAGTGGTGCGTTCGTCTCCAACCACGTTAAAGCAATATCCACTTATGAATCCGTCAGCGATTTTGTTTAGAACATTACTTTTTTCTTGATACGCTTGATTTATGTATCGTGGAGCATTTGAAAAGGCTGGTAGCAGAAATTTGTAACAAAAAACGAAGTAAGCCGCATATTTCAAATCAAAATCCAATCTTGGAAACGGATCAATGATTGCAATGTGTGCATCAGTTAAAATTAGATTTTCTGGTGTTACATCTTGATTGACGAGCGAGATGTTTTGAACCTGAGTTCGTCTATTCTCAATTAAAGCATGAATATGCTGACCGACTTTTTCTTTATCAAAGCAAAGACTAGAGTGAATGAGCGTATTCAAGGCGATTAAGGCACGTTCATTTTCTTCCTGCCATAATGCATCCCTGTTTTTTGAATCGCTACCTCGTAAAGTTTCCCCTTGCCAGTGCAGTTCCCCGAAGCCTGTAATAGAGGTTTCATGGTTGTGTATACGATGAAAAATTTGTCCTAATTTCGTTCCGTAAGAATGGGCTTTATTCTGATCGAATAACAATAAATCTGTTCCACGACCCATGAACGTTTCTACTGTAAATACTGTGTCATCTTCAATAAAATACTGATAAAAGTCAGGACAGACATTTTGGTCACTTGTATTGGCATGTAAATAGTAAGCTTTCGTTGACTCATACTCTGTAGTCAGCTCTTGTTTATCAATCTGTTGCAACTCCCCATAAGCCTCATTCTTTTTTAGTCGGATCACAAGGTCTTGATCCTCTGACCTAGTTACTCTATAAACAGTGTGCCAAGCTCCTTCACCAATCTTTAGTAACTGTTCTTTATGTATGTTCTCGAGATTCCATTTGGTGAAGGTATTGTTTAACGTATCCATTGCCGTTTCATCAAGGTCTTCTTTGATCCGTTTCATGGTCTTCATTTCGCTCCCTAATAAAGTTGTGTCGTAGAAAACCCTCCTGAATTCGGAGAGTGTCTACGGTAAGATGACCAGTGAGACGGTCCGTTCAGTTGCCTGGTCTTCTGTCTCCAGGTGATGATATTTTTCGAGCAGTGTCCGCATGTCCTGTTGAAAATCATTGAAGGTTTCATCCGTCAGTTGCAATTTCGCGATCGAGAACGTCGAATGGTCCTGACCTTGCGTTTGAACGGTCTGTTCGAAGTACGTCTTGTACTGCTGCAAGACATACATGAAGTAGAACGAGACGAAGTTCACTTTTTCATCGTACGTCGCACTGTTCCAGTCTGCTTCGCTGATTTGATAACCGCTCGTGTTCAAGGCATAGATTTTTTCCTCGACTTTTCCGACGCGCTGGACGGCGACGATTTTCAACAACTGATCGTCCATCATCGCATTAACTTGCCGGTACAAAGTAGACTGCGGTACATCCGTTAAACGTTGATTCAGTTGCATGATTGATAAGCCGTCTTCGCGATCAATCAATTCGAGTGCAATCTTAAACCGGACATGATTTTTGAATAAGTTAAAGTTCACGACGTGTTTCACTCCTTCGTTCAATCGATTCTAAAACTATCTTATCATGCTTTTGGAAACATTCTTAAAAATGATAATGTAAAAAGAGGGAAATTGATGTATTCCTTGAATGATTTACATTAGAGTATATTTTAGAAAGGAGCCTTCACATGAAAAATACAAGTTATCGCTACGGTACATATGCCCTCATTACAAGTTTTTTCTTATTCTTCATCATTCAGATGTTCCGAGCGTATATTGAATTATCTCCTGAATTTCTAGGAGAAAACCTTGGAGAGTATGGCTTAACGTATTTTCCAATCAGTGCATTAATCGTTGGATTAGTTTTTTTAAGCCATGGCTGGTGGACTGAAGATGAGAAAAAGCAGCGTGAAAAGCTAGCTGCACAAAATCAGCAAGAATCGAATGAATCGGTGTGACATCATGCCGTTGATACAGAAGACCGACAACGCATTTTCGTTGCCGGTCTTTATCGTTTCATGTGTTCAATTGTTTAAAACGCTTAATCGCGAACGGTCCGATTGGTTCAGTCGTCGATCGTTCCATGATCAATTCACTAAGTACTTTTCCAACTAAGCTACTGAACTTGAACCCGTGACCGGAGAAGCCGGCGGCGATCGCGATGTGCGGATAGTCCGGGTGCAAATCGATGATGAAGTCCTCGTCTGGCGTCATCGTATAAAGACACGTTTTGCCGTGAGTTAAAGTATCGATCGAGGGCATGAACGTATTCGTGAACTGTCGTAAATCAGCCAGATCACCCGTCTCTTGACCGAATGAACGGCATGGTTGATTCGGATCAACGGGAATGCCGCCGTCGTGGCGTCCAATTTTCAGACCGGCTTGAGCGATACTTGGAAAACCGTAATAATAACCGGCGGGTGTATCAAAGGCAAAGGCAGGGAACACCGCGTCATTGAATACCTCTTCCGCTGCTTCGAACCAGGCGAACGTCTTGCGGACCGGGCGTAGCGGTAAGGCGAGTCCAGTTTGTTCGAGCAATGGACCAGACCAGGCACCGGCTGCGACAATCAACGCTTCAGCTGAATAGGTGTCTGTTCCGACGGTCACGTCAACGCCAGTTGCGTGGGCGGTAAGCGTCGTCACTTTCGCATTCGTCCGGATGTCGACGCCGTTTGCGACAGCAAGATCGCGATACGCTTCAATACAATCCTCGCACTTCAACACACCAGACGTCGGTTCAAAACAACCGATATAATCGTCGGGCATCGTTAAGCCGGACCAGCGGGTTCTAACTTCCTCAGCCGTCAGGACCTCGAGCGGCAAATCGTATTGCGCTGCACTCCTGATGATCGTCTGCATCGAACGGGACGAGCGTTGACCGGCATTCAAGACTCCGGTGTTCAGAAACAAGCTCCGACCGCTGATCTGTTCCAACTCGTACTATAAGCGTTGCGCAGTTAACGCGAGCGGTACGTAAGCTTCCCCTTCACCATAGGCATGGCGGATGATCCGTGTCTCCCCGTGATGACTTGCTTGATCATGCGGCGGATTGTGGGCGTCTAGTAGTAAGATTTTTTGATTGGTTCGAGAAAGATAGTAACCGGCAGCCATTCCCATGGATCCGCCACCGACGATGATGACATCATATTGGGACATGTGGTTCGACTCCTTCATATGTATATTCATACCAGTATAAAGTGAGAACCAAAACATGACAAATGTGATATCAGATCTCGAAGCGACGGGCTTCTTGTTCTAAGTGTTCCGTTCGTGCGTTTAAATCACCTACGAGCGTATGCAACGTCGTGATCGTCGCAATCATCTGTTCAGACGCAGCGGCGACTTCCTCGTTACTTGCCGTATGCTCTTCCGCGACAGCGGCAATTTCCGTTAAGGCATTGCGAATGAATCGTTCTGCCTGCAAGACGTCTTCCATCTGTTGCGTCATCTGCTGTGTTGCTGACGAGACGTGCGTGACTTGATCCGTCAACCGTTCGAACGTTGTATCCGTATCAAGGACGATCTGCTTACCGGCTGCTGTTGCTTCGACCGTCGTCTTGAAACTGTGTTGCATCTGTTGCGCACTGTCTTCAATCGAGGTGACGATTGTTGCGATTTCACTGACACTACTTGCGACGTGACTTGAGAGATTCTTGACCTCGGTCGCAACGACGGCGAAGCCTTTGCCTTGTTCGCCAGCCCGTGCTGCTTCGATCGCGGCATTGAGGGCAAGTAGATTCGTCTGCTCGGAAATACCGCGGATAATGCCAACGAGCGTTTGGATATCCGATGATTGCTGTTTCAGTAGATCAATCTGTTCAGCAGACTGGGTGACATGTTGATGAATGTGGCGCATCTGTTCGACAGAAGCAGACATTTGATCCCGTCCGACTCGTGTCAGTATTGCCATCTGATCCGTCGTTCCTTGAATTTCGACACCAGACTGATTCGTCGTCTCGATTAATGCTGCGAACTGATTCATCTCGTCATTCAATGAAAGCGTGACTTGCGTCTGACTTTCAGTTCCCGTTGCGATTTCCGACATCGTATGAGCGATTTGCTCAGATCCGTCGAGTACTTCTGATGTACTTTGATCAATCGATTGACTCGTCGTCGAGACGAGAGTGGCTGTCTGTTTGATATCAACGATCATCGTCCGCAGCATCTCATTCATATCACGAATCGAGGTCGCAAGCACATAGATTTCGTCCTTTGAAGCGATTGTCAAATCGCTCAACGTCTGTTTCGCCTGATTCAGTCGTCCGTCGGCAATCAAGGCGGCGACTTTCTGTAACGTCTCGAGCGGACGTAATTTTCGACCGAGCACGATGTAGAGCAAGACGAGGGTGATCGTTAACAGCAGGAGCATTAACCCGATGAAAATCGGAGCGTTTTGTTGTAATAGATCCGTCGTAAGCGCATTGACTTCCTTCGCATCGATGTCTGTTCCAAGAATACCGATGACTTGACCGGACGCATCTTTTAACGGAACGTAGATGCTCATATACTGTCCATTCTCAGGATCATTAATGATGTCCGTCGCATGTGTGTCGCCTTTTAAAACATCTTGCATATCCGCGACTTTTGCACCGCTTGCTGGCGCATCAATTTTAGCCGCATCTTTTTTGGGGAGACCGTCAATCAGCAAACGGACCTTATTTTGGTCGATGCGTACTGTGTATGCATACAGGAGTCCGTTTTGCTTACGTAATGTATCGAGTTCGTTTCGTAACGTTTCATATTGCTCAGACGCGATAGGCGATTGTAGAAATTCGCTGTAAGCCGCCGTGTCGAATGTCTTGCTGATACGTAAAGCATCCTTTTCAGCGGTCGCTTTAAGCGTTGAAACCGCAGTTTGCTTCGTATTGAAGTATAAGGCCAGACTACTAAAAACAAAAAAGGCAATCAAAATTAAACTAATCATTACTAAAAGGCGTGTTCGGATGGAATGGTTTTTGGTTGTGTTCTTCACGTGTAACTAGTCCTCTCAACTCATATTTTCTATCTATAATTCATTTATCGGTCGGTAAAATACATATTAAACAGGACCTTTTAACGATTTTTTTATGCCACCGCTGGAAGACAAACTATTTCTTCTAAAAAAAGGATTTATCAAGAATGATTCAGGGCAAATAGTAGATAAAAAAATACAAATTGAGGGAAGAGGGATCGAGATGGAAAGTGAAGTCGATCATCGAATCAAAGCAAGACATGTATATGAAAATGAATTACGAAGACACGCAGTCAGTACAAAAAAAGCGAGCTTTCGTCTGATGACATGTCTACGTTGTCAATCAAAAATCCTGTTAAAGCAGGGACATCAGGACAGCCATCAATGTGACACGAACTAAAAAATCCCACTCTTAAGAGCGGGATTAAATAAAGTGTTAGATAGAACAGGCAACAGTTAGAATAAAAAAATAATCATGAGCACTTGTTTTTCGGTCGTTCACGTTAGGATTTCATAGGCAACACATAGTGTAATAATAATTGCTGAATACAGGAAAGTAGTGTTCTGATTGTCAATGGAGCAAGAACTAAACCTATACCGATGATAATCACACCAGGTGCGTCGTCAATCTGACCGATATAGAAAAAGACGGGAAAAAGACATGCCGTTAAAATGGCGACGATATAAAAAGACAATTTCATCGATTGAAGGGAAGCTGTGATGAGCGGAAGAGCTGGAGGAGCCGTCGACATGTATCGAAGGATGCGGAGCGCATGGAATAAAATCAAAAGAGTCGGGATGAAGATAAGGTATGCGGTCAATAGAACACTGTAACCAGGTCGTTCGAGTAATAAATTTTCATGATACCATGCCAGACAAGGGGAATACCAAGTCCAGCTAAGCCGAACAGACTGAAGATGACGCCGAAGACGATAAAGCGCAAAAAACGAACTTGCCAGACAAAATGATTCACGATATCAACCCCTTTCAAGATGGCGAACGTTTCTTTTAGTATACTGTATCTCCCGATAAGCTAGTAGAAAATTCAAGTGAAGAGGCAACCGCACTTTAAAATAGTGTCATGTAGGTGAAATAGATTAAGGAAATGGAGGTCACGTGATGAAACGAGAGCAACATGTCACGCCGCATCCAAAAGGTGGCTATCAAGTGAAAGCTGCCGGTGCGACTCGAGCAACCAAACGATTCGCTACACAGAAAGAAGCGATTGCAGAAGGGCGTCGCATTGCGAAAAGTCAGAAGACAGAGCTCGTCATTCATAACAAAGAAGGGCAGATTCGCGAAAAAGATTCCTACGGTCATGATCCATTTCCACCACGAGGTTGAGCCATCATACACGACACGTTCTGGTTATGAGAGCGTGTCTTTTTAATGATTTTTATGTCAAAAGTTTTTGACATAATGATGGAAGTTCATTACAGTAAATATGTAAAAAGAATTTGACACGTCGTGGAGGGATGAACGTGAGAAACCACATCAAGGAACGACGTCTAACGGCAAAATTATCGCAACAAGAATTGGCTGATCGTTGTCAGGTCAGTCGGCAGACGATTAATGCGATTGAAAACAACAAGTATGATCCGACTTTACAATTAGCGTTTAATATCGCCAAAGTCTTGCAGACACAAGTCGATCATCTGTTCATTTCAGAACAGGAGGAATGGGATGTCTAAGAAAAAAACGGTTTTATTTTTAGTAACGCTCGTGATAGTGGCGAGTCTTACCATCATTAGTATGTTCATCGAAAACAACGTAACGTTCTTCTCGATTGTTCAATTAGCGATTCTGTTGATCATGTTCTTCTCGTATTTTACGTGGGCGCGGACGACGGAGGACGAGCGTCCGGTACCTGATGACGAACTTGGAGAAAAGATTACGATGGAGAGCGGGCTCGTTAGCTACAAAATTCTGATTGTCCTGATTTTTGGATTCATCTGTCTCGATTACTTTTTACATGAATCAGCGAATCTGTTATTGATCATCTTATTCGCGATCGGACTGACACTGTTGCCGATCATTGAATTTGTAAAAGCACGATCTTATCGATGAAGCGGTTTGGAACGGAAAGGAGTAAAGCATGGACGAACAACGATACTGACTTCACTTCCGATGGTACACCTACTATATTATATGGAATGTGCCTGCTGCACCATGCACGAAAAGCGATTGAGCTCGCTCCACTAGGTGTTGCTTATTATGAATTTATCTTGTTTTTTGAGGGCAATCCCATGTCTATCTGTTTAAAGAAGAAATAACTGATACCCACAAACGAATCAAAGAATTGCATAAATGATGAAAAAAATACCTAGATGAGATGACTAATAATCTCTTCTAGGTATTTTTTTTATTATTTTGTCAGTACAGGTGAAATCAATGTAGTAACTGTACTATTTCCTTCTGCAGTTACACGAAGATTCGCCACACCCGTGACATCAATATCAAAGTCTATTTCATCCGCGCCATATACAACATCATAGCGACCGAGTTCTTTTCCGTTATTGTCGGAGAATACAAGTGTCATTTCATCTTCTGGACTCGCATAGTTCAAGTCACTCGAACTTTTTGTCAAAGCTTGTTCAGTCAAAAGGGACAGTTGACCAGATAATTTTTTATATTTTCGATCAAGACTAAAAGTAGCATATTCATCATTGAAGAACCCTGATAAGATTACGTTTTGATTATTTAGTTTACCATTCGCTAAAATGGATTGATTTTTTTCAATCGATTCAAACGATGAAGAGGCGATATGGATCGATGAAAGTGATGTACCTGAAAGTGGTGTTCCGACTTCATAAGCGGTGGAAGTCTCGATTAGAGGTAATCCTGAAAGGTCTGCTAACAATTGTAATGGTACGTATGGCGTTTTACCAAGCATCAACAAACTTTCTGTATTTTTGTACTTACCAGTTACGACTGCTCCGTCTGTGACAAGTGATTTTGAAGATGCGAGAAGGCGATACCCAGTCGAAAGCTCTTTGATCTTCTTTTTGTTCCCTTCGTTCTCGATTTGAAGATTCTTGTACTTAGTATCAAGTGATTTATAAGACTTTGAGAGGCTCGTGTGCTGTCCTTGTAACGTCTTATAGGCGTTTTCCGACTTCTTTGTTTTTTTCTTTTCGTCGGCTAGTTGTTTTTGGAGTGCTGCTTTTTCCTTTTTCAGTTTAGCCACTTCTTTTGAAGTTGAACTTGCTTCAACGATTGATGTCTGCATGACACCGAATGCTAATGATGATACAAGACCTGCTGCGATCCATTTCTTCAAGATGGTTCCCCCTTAAATGACAAAAATGATTTCTTACACCTAACAGTATATTCCAATATCATCTTTTTAGATTTCAATCATTTTGAAATGAAGGGAATGTTTTTATAGATTAAATTTGAAACCAATCACTTCGCAATATCGAGTACATATACAAATCATCGAATTGTCCACGCGTTTTCTCATATTGACGAAGCAACCCTTCACGTTGGAATCCGAGCCGTTCAAGCAATCGTTGCGAAGCGGTGTTTGCTGGTAGGACAAGTGCTTCGATCCGGTTGAGCGAAAGTTCTGTAAAGCCATATTCGATGACCGCAAGCGCTGCTTCCTTCGCGATGCCTTGTCCCTGATAGGCAGGGCTCAACTCAAACCCAAGTTCTGCCCGCTGATGGCGTTCCGCTTGATTCAAGAAACCGCAACTGCCGATGATGACATCGTCTTCTTGTAATGCGATCCCGAACCGGATACCCGTTCCATCGCGACGAATCGAGGCATACCAGTCAATCTCTTCAAGCGCGTCTGCTTCTGATTGAAAGGCGGCGAGTCCCATCTGTTTGACGACGTGTTCGTCTGATAAATAGGCTAGGACACTCGTAGCATCTTCGGGTAACACTTCGCGTAAGACGAGACGATCCGTTTTTAGCGTTGGGAAAGTATGTAACATTCAAAAAACTCCTTTGCAAGAAAATGTAAAAAGTTATTGTGCAGTGTTTAAGGCATATGGTAAGATTCTCCACAACAAGAGCATATCATTTCGTTGACGAGAAAGAGTAATGATTGTCCCTCTGCCTTACAGAAAACCGGGATTGCTGAGAACCGGAAGCCAGATCAATCATGAAGATCCTCTCTGAGAAGTCACGCTGAACCATTCAGTAAGTGTGACCGGGTGTCCACCGTTACATGGAATGCACATGATAGTGTGCAACTAAGTGCTGTCGAGAACGAGTATTCTCGACGGAATATGGGTGGTATCGCGGTGAAGTCCGTCCCTGTCAAAGGGGCGGACTTTTTTTGTATTCTCTCAGTTACCGATTAAAGGAGCGAACAAGAGATGACGTCACAAAACCAAGCAGAAACCGTACAACAACGCGAGGAGCGTGTCCGAAACAGATGGAAACAAGACTAGGTCTTCGCACGATCGATTGAACAACGCACGGAAGCGGAATTCGTATTCTATGAAGGTCCACCGACTGCTGCGACTCGGGAACTGCGAACGCGATTCGCGAAGAGACACGCAATTGTTATTTCTATGAAAAGATGGGCTATCGATTGACCGGTGTCAGTCAACCGCTCAATGAACGGGCGACACTCGTTTCCTATCAGAAATCGGTTTCGGAATGAGCGGGTTTTATCGGAAGGAAGAACCACCACAGATTCGTTAAAAGAGCGGCAAGGACGGCAAAGTTAAACAGATAAAGGCAAAAGAAGAAGACGAACTCACCGATGTCCTCAAGGTTAGCTAACGGATTATCGATCAAGTACGATTCGTGACTGACGCCGAAGATGAATAAAGGAAAGAAGACATAGAAGTATCGTTTCCAAAAGAATGACGCAGGACCAGTTTGAAACATATGAGCACCTCCTGAAGGAATGTCGCCCTTCTTCCGGTCAGAAGAAGCGTGTGTTCGTTTAAGATAAAGATGGTGTCCCGACGACTTCGACGTGGCGCGTGACCGTATCAAACAGACGTGTCCGCGTATCGTTATGAGACAACAGCAACGGCTCACCCGTCTCGTCATAGATGAAGGCAATCGGAATCGAAAAACCACAGTTGCGGTACGAACCATCGGCATGACTCGTTCCGATCATGAGCGCTTGTTGCGCCTGACTGATGATGCGCGCTTCACCGGACCACTCAACGTACTGTTCCTCGCTGAACATGCCGACGCCAATCGGGTTGAAGATGAGATCAAGTCCGGATTCCTCGCGTAGTCCGTCGTTTCCTAAGAAGATTTCGCGGCAGAGGACGTATCCATAGCGAAATAACCCGTCGTTTGCTGTTGATGGTGTATAAAGCGGTCCAGCTTCTGGTGTTTTGGCGCGATCAAGCAGAATCGTCCCGGTCGCATCGATGATGACAGCGCGATCGAGATTCGCTTCATCTTTGTAACCAAGGACGATGGCTGTTTCGAACTGCTTGGCAAGATGTTGCACGCGTTCGATTTCTGCGACCGTACAATAGCCTTCCGGGTAGACAATCAGGTCGACTTCAGGATAAGCGGTGATTTCACGTTCGAATTGCTCGAGCCCGGTCTCGCGTTTCGGTTGGGCGATTAATAATTTCATCAAAACATCCTCTCAGGTATAAATATATCTGAAAAATCAGACTTTACATTCGTCATGTTTTTACCATTAGTGGTAAAATAAAGCATATCGCTTTTTGATAAATTTTACTGCAATTGAAGGAAGGTCATCAGCTTGATCATTTCAAAAACCACTCTTGTGACACGGCATCTACAGGCAATGAAAGATTTTTACATAAAACAGATCGGATTCCCGCTCGTCTCGGAAACGAACGAGTCGTTTACGATGCAAATCGGTACCGATCAACTGACATATCGACAGACTGACGATGTTGATACGCAATACCATATGGCGTTCAACATTCCGGAAAACGCCTTCCAACAAGGAAAAGCGTGGCTCGTAGAACGGACACCACTCTTGATCGAAGATGGACAGGACGAGATTTTTTTTGACTTCACGGACTCGCATTCCTGCTATTTTTATGACCCGGATGAAAATGTCTTGGAGCTGATCGCGCGGCATCAAATCAATCCCTCTAAAGCGGAACTGACGTTTGATGTATCCGACATTCTCGGAATCGGTGAGATGAGGCTGACAGTGAAAGACGTGCTTGAAGTGGGTGAGCAGTTAGCAGAAATCGGCGTTGTCGAGCGACGGGAACGTCCGCTCAATGGCGCGTCACTCAACTTCCTCGGACCGGTCGCGGATGGAACGCATATCTTGCTCGTCCCAGAAGGTCGGACATGGTTGTTCTCACCGAAGACGGCGAAGGTCAGTCCGATCGAGATGGAACTCGATGGCAGACATCGAGTCCGGCTTGATGCAGCGGGCGTATGGCATCAAAGTGCCGTTTCTTCATAATTCATTATTCTAAAAAGTGAGGGAAGTAAGATGAACAAAGCGGTGAATGCGAGTATCGCGTTCGGATTATTGTTGTTCGTATGTGGTTTCTTTTTTCTGTTTGGCTATTTGACCCGGTCGATGCCGATTCAGCAAGGCGGTGACCCGGTCATCTTACCGGTCGCAGCACTCCTCGTTCTCCTACCATTCGTGATCCGTGAAGGCATGCGCGTTTTGACGTATGTCTCGCTGACACGTCGACAGGTCGGCGTACTCATCTTATTTGCAATCAGTGGAATCATACTAAGTAGTTGGATTGAGGTGCAGCAGAATGTTGCCGTAATCGATTTCCGTTCCCTCTTTACGATTCATATGTTCGTACTGTTCGTTTCGGGCATCATCTTGTTGTGTCTCCTATTGACGGGGCTCAAACAGATGCGCGTCCGAACGAGAGTGATTTAAATGGAAAAGGACTGAATGACATGGGATACATTACAGAATTACGAAAACTCGTCGGCACACGACCGCTCGTCATGGCAGGAGCGTGTGTCATCGTCGTCAACGATAAACAAGAAGTCTTATTACAACTTCGGCAAGATAACGGTTGTTGGGGACTCGCTGGTGGAGCGCTTGAGATCGGGGAGACGCTCGTAGAGACAGCAAAACGAGAATTAAGGGAAGAAACCGGTCTTGAAGCAGAACAGCTCGAATTATTAAACGTCTATTCGGGTGATGCGTTTTACTATAAGTATCCGCACGGGGATGAAGTCTATAATGTGATCACGGCATTTCTGTGTACGGCGTATACGGGTGAAATCGTTCTGGATCCGTCAGAAGTCGCAGAATTACGCTTTTTCGCTATCGATCAGCTACCAGAAAACCTCAATCCACCGGAACGACCGATTTTGATGGAGTATGGTCAAAAGCAACGAACAGCGCATCACGTCTCCATTTGAAGCAAAGGGTAAAGTAAAAGTCTTGAATGAACTGTTCATTCAAGATTTTTTGTTGCACTGGGACGCGTTTCAGCCTGTAGCATCAAGAGGACACGAAAAGGAGGAAACGCAATGCGATGCTTTGCGATTGATTTAGATGGAACGTTATTGAATAAGGAACACGGGATTTCGGATGCCAATCAGGCAGCCATCAAGAAACGGCAGGAACGAGGAGATGTCGTCATCATCGTCACCGGGCGTGCTGCCTTTGATGCGCGACGGATTCTAGCGCAACACGGACTGGATTGTCCGGTCATTGGTGCGAATGGGGCAGAGGTCGAGGTAGGACAAGGTAGACGGTGTTTTTTGAACCGTTCTAGCAGTCGAACGATTTGGGAGATCGTACGATCTACAAACGTATTCATACATATTTATCTTCAAGACAAGATCCTGTTACCGCAGTTTTCGCTTGCTGCTCTTCAAGGCGGAGATCGTGCGTTTCAAGAAGCGATTCAGGCTCAATTAACGCAATACGGTGTTGAGGAAGTTGACGAAATCGCAATCGATCAACTGGATGTTATCAAATTCATGTTCGTCTCACCTGACAGATGGCGACTCGAACACCTCGAGCAACAACTCCTTCAGCTGAAGATCTGTTCCGTGACACGTTCAGGTGCCTATAACTTAGAAGTCATGGGAAACGCTGAAGCGTCTGTCAAAAGCAGAGCGACATACCTCACCAGTGATCATGACGAGGACGGTGTAGCGAAGGCATTAAACGACTTAGAACGATGGGAACAAACGAAGGAGGAACAGCATAGCGAACATCTCGGACATCGCTAAACAAGCGGGCGTCTCGAAGTCGACGGTATCCCGTGTCTTAAACGGTCATAAGCATGTATCAAAAAAAGCGACGGATCATCTTAGACGTGATGGAGCGACTGGAATATAGTCCGAACGGAAATGCGATCAACCTCTCACGCGGTAAGACGAATACGATTGGTGTCCTCGTGCCGCGTGTCGGTCATCCGTTTTTCATCAATTAATCGAGGGGATCGGTCAAGTGTGCATGGAACGAAACCACACACTCCTTAGCTGTCTTCCATCGGATTCTTAAAAAGGGAGAACAAGATATGAAATGGAAAAGGACGACCTATCCCCTCATCGAGGGACAAGACGAAAAACAGGTCTACTGGATAGAAAAAGGAGAAACGGTTCAGATCGGACAGACCTACGAAACGATTCGGTTAGAAAAAACATCACATCAATCCATCCTGGTACGGGAGCAAGAATTGGTGTCAGAAAAAATCGGCAATCGAACGATCAGCCTGACGATTGATGCAGAAGACTATACGCCACTCGAATTCGTCGAGTACCAAGATGGCGTCCAAACCGTGCATGCGTTGTATCGAGCGGATGCAGTCGTAATTACGCGAGGCAATGAGCAGTCTGTCCTACCGATTCATACCGAAAGTGTTGATCTGTTTTCAATCGAATTGTTATTGCGAGCATTACCATTAACCGTCGATTCGACACTCTCGTTAAATGGCTTTAGTGCCGTTTCCGGACGTGAGGTGCCGATTCAGGTGAACCCTCTGCGGAACGAACTATTGACGACTGAGTCAGGCGAACATGTAGAGACGCTTTGCGTTCACGTTGCGTTTGGTGAGCGGATTCAGTATTACTGGATTGATCCAGTCAAGCGGGAGTTGTTAAAACAGTCTTCCCAGATTGCCGACGGGGTCTCATTGGAATTTTTGTCGATGAAAAAAAGGCTGATTCAAAAGTTAGTCTCTACAAAGAAAAGGGTGGCAGAATGATGATCTGCCACTCTTTTCTCGTAAAAAAATGACGCGTCATACGCCACTCCTACAGGAACAAGCGCATATTTGCGCTGTCAGAGACAAACAAGACCCGCTTTCCTGCTGAAATGAAGCAGGAAAACTGGCTTGTGTTTCGCCTGAGGAAAGGGCGTGAAAAGACGCGCCATTTTTTTGAGTCAGACCCATTTGTTATAGCTGAAAATGATGTTGCATCGCTTCGAAAATCCGCTTACTTGCTTTTGTATCGTCAAACGCATAGATATGGCTGAGATGACGTTTGAACTTTTTAGGCATCTTCGATTCGCGTAGTGAATCCATCAAGGCGTCTCTTGTTTCGATGACGTCTCCTGGTAACAAATCCGTCGATTCGCCGGCGTTATCTTCACCGACTAAGACAGATGGACGGTAGTAGATGACCTTTTTATGCATCAAGGAGAAATCGAGACCGACACTCGAATAGTCGGTGATCAACACATGATGATTTTCAAGTAGCTCCTTAACTGTGAACGCATCCTGACTGATGACATCGACGAAGTCCGAGTGGAACAAGTGGCTAAATTTTTGGAAGTTACGATGAAGATAGAACGAGACTTCGTATTTGTTGTCCATCACTAAGTTTTTCAACCGTTCGTCCGTGATTAACGCTTGAAACTCCTGATAGTAGTCGCTTTCCATGAACTGTTCGTCTGGATACGTATCGAGTTTCGGTCGCCACGTCGGCATGATCAACAGCTTTTTCCGGTTTTTATATCGCTTGAGCCAACGTGATCGTTCCGTGATCAATTGATCGAATCGGGCGAGACCCGTCACGATGATTTCGTCAGGATGAAAACCGTAATCGCGGGCGATAAGTTGTTTTTCCCGCTCCGAGGAGACGACGAATAAGTCGGTAAATGGATGCGGCATCTTTTTTCCGTAAAGATGACTGACATTTTTTGACCCGATGACACCGTGTTGCAAGAACAGCTTTTGTTTCGTTTGCATCAATGCTTCTGTGTGATAGGTAGCGAACGGTAAGGCATAACTTGAAGAATGCGTATGGCAAAGAATGTCTGCTGCTTGGACGACCTCGATGTTCTCTGGTGATTTGTAGAACACGATATGGTCCTCATATCCGACAAGATTTTTGAGGTCCGGACTCGACCGACTGATGATGTAGAAGATATTGAAGCGCTTCTGATGCTGGTCGACGAGATACTTGAAGAAAATCATCCCGTTATCTTGTGCTTTATCCGGATATTCAAAACAGATAATCGTCTTCTTCTTAGGGTCCAGTCCAAGTAACGGGTGAGGGTCTGTGTAATACTCGACAGTCTCGACCGGCACCGGAATTAGACGCATCGCAAGACGTTCCGACACGGTTGAATAGGGGCGAACTAGCACATCGTATTGCTCATTAAACGGCAACCAGTGCTCATCGTTCAAGAGTTCTGGGTGATTTTTAAAGTGGCGAATCCGAGGTGTAAAACCAGAAATCGGCATCTCACGAATCGAAAAGCCAAACAATAGGTCGTAGATGTTTACATTAAGGGTTTCATAGTCATACTGGTCACCAAGCAATTGATTGACAAGTTCTGGTTCGATCACGGCTTCGACCTCTGTCTTGAAGCGACGAGCATCAACTGGTGTGACGCTGAAGCGTTCAATCGGCAGGGTGATTTTTTGTTCCAGATGTCTGAATTTAATGAAACAACTCGGCTGTTCCACTTCGAAATACTTCGAGTGAAACGAAAACTTCAATAGAAGGACGTCGTCTTGACGAGTGATGCCCTCAAATAGGACGTCTTGATCATAAAAATTCATGATGGACGGTTTTTTGTTATAGATCAGACTGAGTTCATCGTCTTGGTCGATGAAAATGAAGTAGGAATGTTTCCCTTGTTTGATGTAACTATTCGGTGCGATGACTAGTGGCTCAGAAAGATGTTTGAACGAGATTGGTGTTCCAGATTCATCGACGAATTTAACAGGATGATTCTTTTTTTTGAAGATATCGAGCAATGTATCAATCGATAGCACAAAGGCTGTCTCTATTTTTTGGAGTGGTATCAGTTGTTCATTGATCGCTAACTGTAGGCTTTGGTGCGGAAGATTCTCGATCAAAAACGTATGATCACGACAAGTGATTTTCATTGGTGCGTGGCTTCCTTTCATACTCTGATTCAGTCGTTCTTAAACAACATCACTTACCATACAATATCTTCCGATTTCTGCAAAGATGTAGATTGATTGAAACCACTGCAGTATAGTCTACTGCTGAAGGATATGGGGAAAAGACAGACGTTACCGTATCTTCGACAGAGCGTTGGTTGCAGAATCATGACAATGATTGGATATTATGCAAAACGGATTGACTTTGTTCTTAAAAAAGTAGATAAATAGAAACTGTATTGGTAAATGCGACTAGTATCGCAAGAGGTTTATGAAAAAGCAAAGTCGGCTATATATAGAGGTTGAACTCACAGAAAAAACAGGGATCAATCTTGAAGGGTGAAGGGGAGTAATGACAGATGCTGTATACGGTAACATCGACATTACCACCAAAACACGGTGGTAGAACGAAGTCGTTATTGAGTCGAATCGCCCTCATGGAACAAGAACTTGGCGCGGGTTCAACAATCGTTACGACGAACTACAATGCCAACTACATGGAAGTCTACGAATTGTTCCGAACAGAAGAGAAGGTCGGTCCGAAAGTACAATTTGAAAATATCTACGATTGGCTATCAGATTACAAATTGTTAAGTATTCCAACGACTCGTTTTCGTAACAAACCGATCATCAAAGAAACGGAGCGCGAAATCGAAGGATTGAAAAGCGTCGAGAAAAAAAACAGTGACGCCGTTCGTTATTATGATGAGGAAGATGAGTATGTCCTCTACCGTAAATTTTACCCTGAAACGCAAGTCGTCGAATTCGAGGATTTCATGACGAACGCTTCCCGTAAAAAAGTCGAGCGCTGGGAATATAACGTCTACGGTCAATTGCACCGGAAGACGATTTATTCGCCGGTCCATCATGGAAAGATGATGGAAGAGCTATATGATTCGGAAGGCAATGTCTATTGTAAGAAGTTCTACAATGAAATGGCGCGCCCGAAGCTCATCTTGATTCAGTTATACCGCAACGGCAGAATGTACAAAGCGTTCAAAAAAGAGAAGGACTTATTTGAGTATTACTTCAATCGATTGTTTAAAGACGGTGATGTCTTGTTCGTCGATGCGCGTTTACTGGACCGCTCGATTCTCAACATCAAAGCAGATGTCAAACGAATCATGGTCATCCACAACTCACACTTGGATGGTACGACCGTCAAAGGATCATATACGACGATGTTCTCGGAATCCGATAAAGTGACACGTTTCATCAGTCTGACGAATCACCAAAAAGAAGACATCCTGGAGCGGTATAATATCCCGGAAGAGAAGATTTCCATCATTCCGCACTTCATCGTCCCAGAACAAACGCAACGACGCGAACAGGTCAAGGATCAATTTTGTTTCATCGGTCGATTCGGTTTGCAAAAACAGATGGATCATTTGATCAAGAGTTATGCGATCTTCAAACAATCCGGTCACGCGACGAAGCTTGTGCTCTACGGCATGGACGAACAAGGGCAACTGGCGATGATGGAGAGTTTGATCGAGGAACTCGGCTTACAGGACGATATTGAAATCCACGGCTTCACGTCGAATCCGGCAGAAGTGTTCCGGGAATCGAAAGCCTCACTGTTGACGAGCGAATTTGAAGGATTTGGACTGACGGTCATGGAAAGTATCAATGTCGGCTGTCCGGTCATTTCTTATGACGTCAAATACGGACCACGCGAAATCATCGCCCACGGCGAGAACGGCTACCTCGTTCCAGCGAACGACATGGAAGCTTTTGCTGCCGCGATGGTGCAACTCGTCGAACGACCATTTGCGCGCGTCGAGACGAAGCCATCGCTGTACCTCGAGACGGCTGTAAAGAACTACGGACGATTACTAGAAGAATTAAGCAACTAAACCTACTACTTGAACGATGAAGAGGATGAACGTTATGATGAAAATCACGAAAGCCATTATCCCAGCAGCAGGACTCGGGACACGTTTCTTGCCTGCGACAAAAGCAATGCCAAAAGAAATGTTACCGATTCTCGATAAACCGACGATCCAGTATATCGTCGAAGAAGCGGCAAAAGCCGGCATCGAAGATATCATCATCGTCACAGGTAAACACAAACGGGCCATCGAAGATCATTTCGATAACCAAAAAGAACTCGAGATCACGCTCGAGAACTCTGGGAAGACGGAATTACTCGAGAAGGTTCAATTCTCGACGAACCTCGCGAACATCTTCTATGTCCGCCAAAAAGAACAAAAAGGTCTCGGTCACGCCATTTTGACGGCAAAACAATTCATCGGGAACGAACCGTTCGCAGTCTTACTCGGGGACGATATCGTCGAGTCGGATGATCCCGCAATCAAACAATTGATGGACGTCTACGAGCAGACGGAAAAATCAGTCATCGGTGTACAAGAAGTCCGTCCCGAAGATACGCATCGTTACGGCATCATCGATCCTGTTTCACAAAACGGACGACTGTATGACGTGAAGAAATTCGTCGAAAAACCGGCTCCGGGCAAAGCACCATCGAACCTCGCGATCATGGGACGTTACGTGCTGACACCGGATATCTTTGATTATCTAGCGAATCAAGGAGAAGGGGCAGGCGGTGAGATTCAATTGACGGATGCGATTGAGCGATTGAATGCGGATAGCCAAGTCTATGCGTATGATTTCGAGGGTAACCGTTATGACGTCGGAGAGAAACTCGGTTTCGTCAAGACGACGATTGAATATGCGTTGAAAGATGCAGAGATGCGTGACGAGCTGAAAGCTTTCATCAAGACACTAGACATTTAACATGATGGACCACTCTGACATGATTCAGAGTGGTTTTTTTGTAATTCATGAAACCAATCCGTCTAGTCAAAACGTAGAAAAAAAGAGAAGAGAGGTGCTACATATGTTAACGTGGCTCGGTGTGAAGGCTGATAAAAAAGCAGAATGACAATTTTTCACAGGTGTCGAAAAGAAAACAATCTTCCTGATCTTGCTTCTATCGCTTGTGATCTTGAAGGGTGTGAAGTGGGGAATGACAGCACTTATCCCAACGGCATTTTTCAGTGATCCGATCGTTTCCGTGTTACCAGGAGTGCTTGGCGTCCTAACAGCAGTCGTTTTCGTGCTTTTGGTAGAGCGCTCCCTACAGGATAAGTCGAGTGAAAAGTAAGAGATACACGAAGGACCACCTGAAGTTAGTCGATTCAGACTGAAGACAAAGTGCAATTTTTCTCAAATAGAGTGCGTATACTTTAAGACGAAAAAAATTAAATATAAACTGAAGAGAGAAGACGACATACTTACTACTTAATGGCCCCCATAAGATGATTACGCAAGATAAGCTTTATACATTGCAAATATTAATGATTCGGACTACTAGATCACGTAATTGATCAGAAATATCGAATCGCTCGTATATTAAGACATCATTAAAGAAAGAAAAAATGATAATCAGTATTGCCTAGTATAAGATATGACCGTAACAAAGTAATCCGAATCAGATAATAATCCTATTTTTACGCTCGATCTTTAAAGAAATACTATTAACGAATCGCTTTCATCATCATTGACAGGTGTTCACAAGACTACTAAAGTGAAGGTAACTTAAATAGAATCACTAGGGGTGTTATTAAACTGAGATGAGTAGCTACTCAAACCCTTTGAACCTGAACTAGGTCGTACTAGCGTAGGAAAGTGTAAACTCTGATGAACAAGCGGAGGCGATGATGTCGCTCTTTGCTATGTGTTTATTTAGACGTGCGCAACTTTCCTTTTGGAGAGTTGCGTTTTTTGTTTACTACTTCGCTATTTAAGTTGCAAAAATGGATGAGGGAGTGGACAAGAATGAGCAGAACAGTATTAGTGACAGGAAGTAGCCGAGGACTTGGGGCGACGATTGCAAGGGTGTTAGTGAACAACGGATTTAAAGTGGTGATTAATTACTATAAAAGCAAAGAGGCGGCTGAAAAGCTTGTGAGCGAACTAGGAGCAGAGAATGCACTTGCCTTGTATGCCGATGTTACGAAGCGGGAAGATGTTGAGAGCATGATGCAATCCGCAACAGCACATTACGGTCAAATCGATGTTGTCGTCAATAATGCATTAGTAGATTTTAAATTTGATCCGGTTGCTCAAAAATCGTTCATCGATTTAGAGTGGGAAGATTATCAAAAGCAACTGGATGGAACGCTAAAAGCTGCTTTTCACACCATCCAAAGTGTTTTACCACAATTTATGGAACGAAAGAGCGGTAGTATCATCAGCATTGGAACAAACCTCTATCAAAACCCCGTCGTTCCTTATCATGAATACACAACAGCAAAAGCAGGTCTGATTGGTTTCACACGTAACCTGGCCGCAGAACTAGGTCAATACGGTATAAACGTGAATGTCGTCTCCGGTGGGTTATTGAAAGTCACAGATGCGAGTGCTGTGACAACCCCTGAAGTATTTAATCTTATTGCCCAATCGACCCCGTTGAAAAAAGTGACGAGCCCAGAAGAAGTGGCTCAACTGGTTGCCTTTTTGGCATCAGAAGCAGCATCTGGGATTACCGGTCAAAACGTAACAGTCGATGGTGGGTTAACGATGAATTAAAGCAGGCGTTTTAAAAATTCTCAGCTTGTAAGAGAAGGGATTCGTGAACAGAAGATGACGAACAGAAATCAGTTAAATATCGGCGTTTTGTTATATGGATGTGGTCATCATCAAGCCGCATGGTTAATGCCTGATTCTGCAATTGAAGAAATCGGAGAGAGCCGCTATTATCAGCGTTTGTCTCAAATAGCGGAAGCTGGATGTTTAGATGCAGTATTTTTTGCGGATAATCAATCTTTTCCGGCTACCAATGCAACTGATTTACCTGCCTTTTGGTTGGATCCATTAATTAATCTAACGGCTATTTCTCAAGTGACGGATCATATAGGATTAGTCTCTACGATATCGAGCACGTTCTCCAATCCGTATACAGTAGCAAGGCAACTTCTAAGCCTTGATCACGTAACGAAGGGGAGGGTAGGCTGGAACTTAGTGACCTCGATGACAGATTGGGAAGCACTAAACCACGGAATGTATGCACTTCCACCGAGGGAAGAGCGGTATAAAAAGGCGGACGAATTCGTTACATTGATGGAGAAGCTATTTTTATCATGGGATCAAGCGGCTTTTCTTGCGAATCGATCAGATAACCAATTGATTGATCCTGAACGTATACAAGTTATCGATCATTCTGAAGCCTATTTCAGCGTAAAAGGTCCTTTGTCTACGCCGCGTAGTCCCCAAGGAAAGCCAGTAGCGATGCAAGCGGGGGGTTCTGAAGAAGGGATTGCCCTTGCAGCCAAACATGCGGATGCCGTATATTCTGTGTCATGGAATTTTAGACAAGCCCATGCTTTTCGTGAAAAACTCCATAAGAAAATTACACAAACTGAATCACCAGATCGAAAGATTAAGATATACCCAGGCTTAGTAACGTATGTTGGTAAAACAAGAGAAGAGGCACTAGCCAAAAAAGCCGAACTAGATGAAAAATTACCGGTTGAAAATGCGTTGAAACAATTGAGTTTCTTTCTGCAACAGGACTGCTCCACATGGGATCTCGAAGCAAAGATTCCGGCCTTACCATCGATCGAGGAATTTTCCGGACCCATCGGACGCTACCGAACGATTCTAGAGATTATCGAAGATACGGATCCGACGCTCAAAGAACTATTAGGCTATTTAGCAGCAGGAGGAGGACACCTGACATTGATTGGTACTCCGGAAGAAATTGTGGATCAGTTGGAGTTTTGGTTTAACGAGGGAGTAGCAGATGGCTTCAACTTGATGCCGCCGTCATTACCGTCAAGTTTAGAAGATTTTGTAGACATGATTGTTCCTGAATTACAAAAAAGAGGATTGTTTAAAGTGTCCTATCAAAGTACTACATTTAGAGAGCATCTAGGTTTAATCGATTAAATTAGATGAAAAATTTAGCTAAATTCCGAAAAGATTTTGAAGAAATCCTTGAAGACCCGAACACGAATCGGCGTGACTTTAGATTGACGAACTTGATGTCGGAAATGGATGGAACGATCCAAATCTCATTGCTTCAAAATCTCGAATGGGAAGCTCGGCATCCAGAAAAATTGAATTATATCGCGAAATCTCACAGACACGAGTATTATGAAATTTTAAAAGATATAACCCCACTTCATAAATTGTTAAAAAGTTATATTTGTAGTATGTTAATTACATTTTTTAAATTTAAAATGGTATATTTATGGTAAGGAGGGGTTATCATGTTAAAAAGAGTTACGTTAGTATTTTTGATGATGTGCTCAGCTATCACAATGTTATTTGTTGCTTCAAAGAATTCAGTAGGTGAGAGTACCATTTCCTTGGAAGAACCAGGAGTATTCAAAATTTCACTTATGATCATCGTCGGATTATTTTTGTTGCCGTTGATTTTATCTCTTTTCAGTAACAGTGTGATTAAAATGATAAATATCGCGTATCAATCAATTATAGTTTTAACATTCTTGGGATTAATTCCGATAGGTTTTATGATTCCTAATGGCATAACAACAATTCTCGTTTCAGTTCTTGGAACATTATTGAGCATCATGAGTATTTTTGTTTTAGTGATGGATAAAACATCAAGAAGTCCTCGGAATCGGAATGCGAGGACTTCGCATTATTGAGACTGTTATTTTGTTTGTGGAGGTTTTTCTTTGCAGAAGATGGGGTTTTGTTTCGTATTAGCAGCACTTACTAAGATGTGGTTATCCATTTACTTATCTGATTTTTATTTGCTTAAGGAGTTAGATGTGACTGGTAGCTCCGAAGGGGATGCCTTTGAGGCGATTCCAGATCTGGCTTGGAAGATAATTGCGGTAGAACTTGTTATCGGGATTGTTTTGATTGTACTAGACAGAAAAAAGAAAGTAGAAAAATGATATAAAAAAGCCATCATTTCTTATTCGGAATGATGGCTTCAGACTGAAGACAAAGGGTAATTTTTCTCTTAATGAACTGAGCCCCGTAAAATGGACACTTTAATAAAAAGACCACGTTTTCTATGCTGCGATCAGATGGTCCCGATATTGTTTCGGGGTCATCTTTTTTAGGTTCCATTGACCGCGTTCGTAGTTGTAATAGCTGATGTAGTTCCCGACCACCTCGCTGACCTCCTCGATTGACTCGCACGAACGGTTGGCGACATAGTCCTTCAAATGACCGAAGAACGATTCAATCGGTGCGTTGTCGAGACAGTTGCCCCGACGGGACATGGACTGGACCAGTCCGAGGTCGCCAATGAGTCGCTGGTAGCCCGGATGGGTGTAGTGGAAGCCTTGGTCCGAATGAATCATCGCCTGAAAGACGAGGTCCATGCGAAGGTCCGTGGATAGGTTGTATGCCACGATCTCGCGTGTGGCGACAGACAGATAGACGTTCTCGCCGGAGGCGATGGGGAGATAGGTGATATCGGTCACGAATACCTTCCCGGGCTCGCTCTGCCGGAATTCGCGGTTCAATCGGTTCGGCACGACGCGATGCTCGTGCGTCGCCCGAGAGAGCTTGCGATACGGGTTCATCCTCCGGATTTTAGTCACGATGTTAAATTTGCGTATCAGTCGGAGAATCCGTTTATGGTTGATCGGGAAACCGAGGGTGGCGAACACCTCCATGTACAGCCCCCGATAGCCGACTTTGCCTTTATGGCTATCATGGATGCTCTTGAGAAGTGTCGCATCTAGGTGATCACGCTCTTCCCGGAGGGAATCCGCCTCGGCACGGTTCAACCAAGCGTAATAGCCACTGCGGCTCACTCCGGCGATCTCACATAATGGGCGGACGAGATTCTTAAGCTGTGCGATGCGGATGATGGTGTTGATGACCTGATATTTCTCTGCTGGTGTCAGTTCGTACGTTTCGCCTGCCCCTCTAACTGCTCTAGCTTTTTTAAGAGCTCGTTCTCTGCCGTCAGGTATTTGATCCGTGCCTCTGCCTTCGCCAACCGTCTCTCCATCGACTCGTCTGTCTTCGTGCGTCCGCCTCCAAGAGCTTTTCCACGTTTGTCGTTCCGGAGACCCTGCTCTCCGTCTTTTCGGAACGTTTGGCGCCAGCGAATCAACGCGGAATACGCTTTTCGTTTCCCGATCACCGTCAGGTCGAATCCGGCCTCCGTGAAGATTTGTTGAGGTCTCTTTCCTTCCATGTTCTCACGTACGGTCTTGATCTTGAACTCGGCCGTGTACTGGATCAAGCGTTCTGATACGGAAGCGACGTTTGGGTTTTCTTCGAGCTGGTTGATTTGGGTCATAGTGAAGATGATTTTACTCATGATTGTTTCTCCCGTCTGATTGAATAGGTTCATTATAGCGATTCGTATCCACACGAAAAACCCCGAATGATGCACTTTTTTTCAAGTGTCTATCATTCGGGGTTCAGTTCAAATTGAGAAGGATTGCGCTTTTTCGTTCGTCTCGAATCATTTATCAGGGCCAAGCTTCGCATCGCTGCTCCTGCTTATTTTTCTCTAGAAGGCGATTTTGAGCGAAAAAAATGCTTATGTGATACTTTTTCTCAATTCATCCAAAACAAACGGGAAATTGTTGATTTCATTCCATAAATTGTTAGATAGAACGTGATTGTCTCCTCGTTAAAAATAGGATAAACCTTTTTTAAGTTGAATTGGTAAAAAATGAATGTTATTATATAAATATAGTAAAATTGAAATGTTTTACTTCTATAAAAGTAAAATAAAGTATGGAGAATTGAGAGGTGATACAGAAAGATGAAAAATCAAATTTTAGAAAGTGTTTTCGCAGCAATGTTTTTTCTTATTTTTCTAATGTTTTTTGAAGGAATTCCGAAGTCGACTGATACATGGGTCGAATATGGAATAAAGTCTGTGGCAATTGCTGTCATTTTCCTAATAACGGAAGGTATTTTTTCTAAAAAATCTCTAAAAAAAAACACATCAAATTAATAAAGTATTCAATTTTTTTAATGCTGAGTACACGATTGAAACAAAGCCCACATGTGCGTCATAATGTGGGCTTTCTTCAATGCAAAGTGATCGAGTGAAATATATTACGATATGACGAATCCATTATTTTCGCGATGTTTATCTATGCTCTGATCATGATTATTTTTCTTTTAATTCTAACAATCTCCCTAAAATCAATAAATGTCATGAGTGACGAACTGAACTTGGTACAAAAGACATCAGATGTTCAAAGGCGTTTTTGCGCATGACAACTGATTGTTGTTGTAAAATGAGGACAATGACGGAACAGGTGAGGGGCGAACGGGCATGACGAAACGATCCATCCAAGATGCTGCTTTTTTGGGCAAACGAAAACAAGTAATGCGCTGCATCGAACGTGGTGACGATCTGAATGAACTGGATGAAGAAGGGTTTGCGGCACTTCATTGGGCGATTCAGGAAGGGTACCTACGGATCGTCGAATTGTTGCTCGATCATGGAGCGGATGTGAATCTTCCAAATCAAGACGGGATGTCACCGCTGCATATTGCGCTGTATGATCAAAAGACGGACATTGCGTTGCTGTTGATCAAACGGGGTGCCCATCATGATTTAAATGAGTACGGCTTCTCAGCGCTTCACTTAGTAGCGGGGCGATCCGGCAATAAAAAAGTCTTACGGAAACTAGCGCAGAATGTGGAGTTGTTACATCAACGGACCGATGATGGAGCTGGGGTGACGCCGCTACATTACGCAGCGCAAGAAGGCAAGGCTAAAAAAGTCAAACTGTTACTTGAAGCGGGAGCAGAGGTTGATGTTATCGGATTAGACGGATTCACACCGCTGTATCTGGCAGTCGGAAATAATCATCCGAAAGCGGTCAAAGTGCTTCTAAAGGCAGGGGCTGACATCGAAGCGGAAAATGTCGCGGATGGCGATACGGCAGTCCTTGCATTAGCGAGTGCTTACGGTTATGAACGGATTGTCCGTTTACTTCTCTCTTATGGAGCCGATCCACTCCATCGAAATGAAGACGGGCAGACAGCACGTGGTGCAGCACTTGATAATGACCACCATCAGATTGCGGAGATTTTAAGACAAAAAGAGATTGATGCATTGTCTGAGGAAGAAAATAAGTGAGCGATTGACGACAACAGGAAACATCTGCGGAGGCTTCCTGTTTTTATTTTTAAAAGGACTTTCAAATCGCTTTGTCAAAATAGAGATAGGAGAACACTTATTCGTCATCGAAAGGAAGGATACATCATGAACGCAAAAGATTGGATGGTATGGAATTTAAATGAAGTGAGAAGAAGAAGCATCAAAGTCTGGTGCTCGATTCCTGAAGATAAGCTGAATTGGAAACCGGATGAGAACGCCATGACGTGTTTGGAAATGATTCGTCATGTGTTAGATAGCGAGTATTATTATTACTTAGCCTTACAAAATGGAGGCAGTCTATCGTCGTATGAGTCTCCGTTTGAAGGGCGTGACTTCGTATCCGTGCAAGAGGAGCTAGACTTTGCGGAGGTCTATCGGAAGGAATTCATGACATATGTCGGGCGACTACCGGAATCAGATTTAGCGACGGTCCAGATTGATCGTTCCGAATCAGGTTATGTCCGTTCGCTTGGTGATATGCTGTTGCGAATTGCTTATCATGAAGCAGTGCATACAGGACAGCTACTCGATTATTTGAGAACAGCAGACATTGAGCGTGTGCGGGTTTGGGACTAAGATAGGTGAATGAGAAAATAATGGTAGTACTATGAGCTACCGATGCTAGGGGGATGAAATTCTTGAATATACGTTTAGCCACGTCCAAAGACATGAAGGTAATAGCAAAAATTTACGTTGATACGTGGAGGACGACATACGCCGGTTTAGTACCTGATGTATATTTGACACAACTCTCGGTTCAACGAGCTGAACAAAAATGGACACAGTTTTTGAACGATTCCTCACAAGATACGTTCCTATATGTGGTATTGAACGAACAGGGAATCACAGTGGGATTCGCAGCAGCTCAGATTCATGCTGATGATGGAGTACGGATAGGAGAGTTATCTGCCCTCTATATATTACCTGAAGCGCACGGTTTAGGGATCGGCAAAAAATTGATGGCGACTATCGCTGCTCATTTCCTGAAAGCAGATGTCTTCTCGATGCTGGTTTGGGTGATGAAAAAGAACGAGTCGGGACGAGCATTTTACAAACGACTCGGAGGTAAATACATAGATCATCGTCAGAGTCGTTTTGGGAATGTCACGGTTAAAGATGAAGCCTATGAATGGCTGGATATTACCACGCTTGTCCGTCATCAGAATTAAAAACAAGGAGGAAGTACGATGCATCTGTACTTCCTCCTTGTATGAATCACAGACTCCATTTCATTAGTAATCCAGCTTGTGTCAAACCGCCACCGAATCCATATAATAGAAGCAAGTCACCCGTTTTGATTTTCCCTTCGGTAACACCTATATCTAAAGATAAGGGAATGGAGGCAGCAGAGGTATTTCCGAAATGGATGAGACTGTAAAGCGCTTTATCAAAAGGAACATTGCTTTTTTCGCAAATCGATTGAATCATGCGTAGGTTTGCACTGTGCGGAATGAACCAATCGATTTGATCCAAAGTCATTGATGCCTGATCCACTACTTGTTTCATTCCACGAGGAACCGTGCTGACCGCCCACTTGTAAACTTCGCGTCCATTTTGGATGAGTTTATTAGTGGGAATGATAGGATCTTCGAACAAGTGATTTGACAAGTTCGAACAATAGAGACTGGCTCCTTTTTCCCCTTCCGAGTTCAAGTAGAATGAAATAAAGTCAGACTGGACTTCATCGCGTTCCACAAGAACCGCTCCACTACCATCTCCAAATAAAATGCATGTGTTTCGATCGGCATAGTCAGTGATGTTAGAGAGTGTTTCTGCTCCGATGACGAGAATTTTTTTATGAAGACCAGATGAAATTAACCCGTTCGCCAGGTGTAATCCGTATGTAAATCCTGCACATGCGGCGTTCAAATCAATTACACCCGCATGATTGATACCGAGTTTTGCTTGTACCAACGATGCAGTACTTGGTGTCTTAAAATCGGGTGTCATCGTACAGATGATGATCATATCAACATCTTGAAATTCTGTATTGTAACGCTGTTTTAAATTCATGGCTGCTTGATAGGCAAGATCACTTGTCGATTCAGTCTGACCCGCGATTCTTCGTTCTTTGATGCCTGTTCGTTGCACTATCCATTCATCATTTGTTTCTACTAGTTTCTCTAAATCATGGTTCGTCATAATTTGATTTGGAACGTAAGAGCCGATTGCTGTTACTCGAGCATGATATGCAGTCATAAATGGTTCCTCCCTGTAAAAAGATCTTATACTTGGTTTTAGTACTAGGTGATAATTTAAGAGAATTTTCTTTTAAACACAAGGAATATAACTTATCGTACACATCATCAATTCGATTAGATGAAAAAAAGAGCGGTTTTTAGCGGATGCTCGAAAGGAGTAAGGAAGGATGATTGGAATCAGCATCGCCACCACATGGGAGTTTGACGCGACGATTGAGTATTTTCATGTCTCGCCTGAGGAAAGAATCACTTATCCGTATGGTGAATACTTCACGCGTGAGATGAACGGGAAGACACTTCTGTTTTACAGCACAGGCGTTCGAAAAGTAAATGGCATCGGTGCGAACCAATATATGATCCTCCGTTTTCCCTTGACGAAGGTCATCATTGCCGGAACATGTGCCGGCATCGATCCGAGGTACGACATACTCGATATCATCGTGCCAGATTGCGCTGTTCAATATGATTGTACGGTCAAAGAGATTGAACCACTCATTAAACCGTCATTCGTCGTCAATCTCGACGCCTCAAAATATGGCAACGACTTTCATCTCGGAACGATCGGAACGGCTGATCGCGCTGTCGTCATGTGGCGAGACTATATCGAACTGCGAGATAACGGTCTGACGATTGCCGATACGGAGGCGGGGGCTGTCGCGTACATCTGTCAGAAAAATGCTGTCGAATGTATCATCATCAAAGGCATCTCCGATTTTCCGACAGAAGAGAAGAACGAGGGTGCTGTCGAAGCAAACGTCGAACAGATGCGGATCTATATCGAGAACACACCGAAAGTCATGCGACGGATTTTTGACGACTACTTGCATCGATTTCTAATGTAATTTGCACCCGATGCACTTCTTTTACATATTTTCCAAGTTTCTTACGGCAATATAGTTCATTGGCATTGTATTTTTTGAAATATGTTCTATCATAGTGAATGGAAACGTTTTCTCGAAATGGTGAGTACATACCGAACTGTACAAGAAATGCGCTGCAATCATCAGGTTTCGTAGGTGTAGAAGTAGATGGAGGGACATAGAAGCATGCAAGAATGGAAAGTATCTGGTCAGAAACGGATTGATATTGAAAGCCGGTTTCGTCCAGAAATCGAAGGGCTACGCACGGTAGCTGCCCTACTCGTCGCAATGTATCACATTTGGTTCAATCGTGTCTCAGGTGGTGTCGATGTCTTCTTCGTCATCTCGGGTTTTTTAATCACGACATCAATCATCTCGACGATCAACCGGACAGGAGAGTTCAAGTTCCTGCCGTATGTGACAAAGTTGCTGAAACGACTGTTGCCATCGGTTTTATTCATCTTAGGAGTCGTCTTGGTATTAAGTACGTTTTTATTACCAGCATCGATTCTCGGTAAAACGATTCGTGAAGTCGTCGCCTCGATGTTCTTTTATCAAAACTGGCAACTCGCCGTCTCAAGTACGGATTATTTGGACGCGACGCAAATGAAGTCACCCGTCGAACATTTTTGGGCGCTATCGATCCAGTGGCAGTTTTATATGATTTGGTTCGTTTTGTTTTCGTTCATCTTATGGATGATGAACAAATATCAGATTCGATCAGTTAAAGCCGTCCTCAATGGTCTCCTTGGATTCCTGTTCGTCACGTCACTTGCGTACTCGATCTATCTGACTGAAGTCAATCAGCCATGGGCGTATTTCATTACGCCGACGCGGGTCTGGGAATTCGCCTTAGGCAGCTTGTTATGCGTGAACTTATCCGCGATTCGTATCTCGAAGTGGGTAGCGACGATCATCGGTTGGATCGGTCTGCTTGGCTTGCTAACGACTGGTGTTCTGTTCAATGTCTCGCAAATGTTCCCTGGCTACATCGCACTCTGGCCAATGACATGCGCCTTGATGATCGTGTTATCAGGGACGCAAGAGACACGGTTCGGATTAAAACGGTTCCTCGGATCTAAACCAATGGTCAAACTTGGGGGGATTGCCTTCGGGATTTATCTCTGGCACTGGGTACTGCTTGAGTTCTATCGCTACAACGTCCAACAAACACCTAGTCTGCTCGTCGGCACATTGATCATCGTCTCGTCGATCGGCTTATCGTATCTGATGACGGAATGGATTGAAAAACCGATCCGGACTTCGACCGTCAATCGGACAGCGTTCAAGAAATTAGGTGCGCTGTTGACGGTCAACGTTTTGTTAATCGGATCATTACTCGGATTCGCTTATATGGAAGAACAAGAGCTGAAACAAGCCGTCAGTAAGAATAAATATCCGGGTGCCTTAGCAATTGAACAGGCACTGTCTGTACCGAAGCAAGCCCCATTCCCGTCATATGCGAACGTCTTCAATGACTTACCCCTCGTCCATACGGATGGTAGCAACCAAGGGCTGCAAAAGACGGAAGCGAAGGTCGGCGAATACGGGAAGACGAAGGATTATAAAGCAACGATCGCACTCGTCGGTAGCTCGCACTCGGAGCAATGGTTCGGTGCCTTACATGAAGCAATCAAAGGGACGGACATCCGTTTACTCAACCTGACGCGGTCAGGAACACGTTTTTCAACTGGATATGAACCGGACTCGCTAAAAGGAATCTGGAATCAGAATGTCTTGAACTATTTGATAGATGCCGATGTTGATTTGATCATCTCACACGTGACGGCAGCGGATGCTTCAAAAGACAGCATCCATCAACAAATGGTCGACCAGATGCAGTACGTCAAGGACGAGTATGGGATTGAGGGGCTAGCACTCCGGGACAATCCACGATACGATTTTAACGTACTCGAGGCACTGGAGACGACGAGCATCGCTGATACGACGAAACAAATGAACACACAACCGAATCAAACGGATGAGGCGTATTGGAAACAATTCGAAAAAACGAACCAGTCGCTCCATAAGCTGGATTTGACGCGTTACTTCCACGTCAAAGGCGAGTACCGTCCCGTTATCGGCAATGTCGTCATCTATCGCGATAACAGCCATATGACGAATACGTATGCGGAAAGTTTTGCTCCGATGTTTAAGAAAAAGCTCAACGAGGTCCTCGCAGAAAAATTAGCGACGGACGAATAAAATATGTAAAACGGCTTGCATCCAGAAAAGGGTGCAAGCCGTTTTTTCGTATCATCGGTCAAACAGAGTAACTGCCGTCTGGTTGTTCAAGTAATTCAAGGGTTTGAGTACGCATCATTTGATCCGTTTTGAAGTACGCATCGACGACACGAGAAGCGGCAAACCCATCCTCCATCGGACCATACGTCGCACGGAATGCATCAAGTTGCGCTTGATACATTTTCGTCAGACGCGGAATGTCCGATAAGGCGTGAAGCAATGCTTCTTCCGTTTCTAAGATCGGTCCCGGAAGGTCATTGTAGTAATCCAGGTAGAACCCGCGCAGCGTATCGCGGTAGAGATCAAGGTCATACGCATAGAACATCATCGGACGATTCATGTTCGCGAAGTCGAAGAAAACAGAAGAATAGTCTGTGATCAGTAGATCGGTGATTAAGTACAGTTCTTGAATGTCCGGATAGGCCGTCACATCGATGAACTGTTCCCGGTGCTGCGCTGGAATCATCGGCTTTTTCGTGACGAGCACATGCGTCCGAATCAAGAAGACATACTCATCGCCTAACGCTTCCGCGACCCGGTCGAAATCAAACGGATAGTCGAAGTAGAACTTCCCTTTACCAAGCGACTGATGGTCACGGAAAGTCGGTGCATACAAGATGACTTTCTTGTCTTCCGGCAGTTGAAGCTGCGTCCGGATTCGTTCGATTGTCGCCGCATTATTCGCCGTAAAGAAGAGATCGTTTCGCGGATAACCAGATTCGACGACCGGTCCCCCGTACTGGAACGCACTTCTAAAGATGTTCGTCGCATAGGGACTCGGAGACAAGAGGACGCTCCATTGCTGGATTGCGTTCGTTACACGCTCGACATAGCCTTCGTCCCGTCCATGGATCTCGTCTAAGTCAAACAACATCTTCTTCAAAGGTGTGCCGTGCCATGTCTGAATGTAGGTCGTCTCTTTTCGCCGCGTCATGTAATGCGGGAAGTTCTGATTGTTGACCCAAAACTTCGCCGTCGCCATGTAATAAAAGTAGGCAGGAGATAAGCGTTTGACGACTTTTGCGTTCGGATCTCCGAGATAAAGCTTCTTGTTATAAATCCAGACGACTTTGTAGCCGAGTGCTTGTTGCTTCAGTTCCTCATAAATGTAACGCGGACTGTCCGCGTAATGTTTACCGAGCCCACTCTCGAAGACAACGAGTTTCGGGTCGACCGGCAAGACGCGTTGCATGAGTCGATATCCTGCCTTCATCGTCGGGAAGTAGAACCGGCTTCGGCGATAGACCTTAAAGAGGATGTTCGCCGCCTCGTTCGTCTGAATCTTCTCTAAAAGACTCGTCTGTTTCGTATAATTAGCGATTGTTTGATAGACCTGATCAGAGTAAGTCGTATCCGTTTTCGTCAAGAAGACGTCAGCGCGTCGTTTGTATTCATCCGCCATCTTAAAATCACGGCGTGCCGTCGCGTCGAGATCCTCGAACAAGTCATCGATTGTTTTTGAAATCCGACCTGGTAATTCGTTTTCTAGATCGAGATACGAACCGAGAGGACCGATGAAGCGTTTCGGGTCGAATTGCAGGTAATGGACCGGTCGCTTTAAGAAACTGAAGTCAAAAGCGACACTCGAATAGTCGGTGACGAGCAAGAGGCTCTCCTTTAACAATCCTTGAACATCTCGTTCGCCCTGATGGATGACCGTGATCGGTAAGTTCTCGAAGTGACTCGAATATTGCTGCATGTTCGGATGCAGGCAAAGAACGATCTCGAGACGATGCTGTTTCGCGTACGCATGCAAACGATCACTCGATAGGAACGCTTGGTACTGCTGATAGTATTCTGATTCGAAGAACTGGAGTGGCGTCTGTAACCACGACCGCCACGTCGGAATGACGAGCATCTGACGTTTGACCGGGACGTCATTTTTCAATAGTGCATCAAAGCGAGACAAGCCAGTAATTTTGACCTCGCGCTCAGCGTATCCCATATCTTGTGTGACGAGTCGTTTTTCCCGCTCCGAGCTGACAAGGAACAAATCCGTGTCGAAGGCAGCAGCAAATTTCCCGTATTGATTGTTCATGTTCTTCGTTCCGAGAACCCCGTGTTGGATGAAGATACGATCTGCACGCATCTTGCGTTTAAACGGCTCCGAGCGAAGCGGATACAAGTATTCCGCGTGGTGTGTCCCGATGACCTTCTTTGCCATCAAAGAGTGATAGATGTGTTCCTTCGATTTGATCGGCAAGACGTTTCCGAGCGGAGCGACTTGCGCATATTCGTTCGACGCCGGATCGATGACGTAATAGACCGGTCGCTCCGGATAGGTTTCGCGCATGTATTTGAAGAAGTGGTAACCATTGTCCTGCGCTTTATATGGACGTTCTCCGACGAGCCACGTGTTCTTCTCGGCAAACAGCCGGTAGAGCGGGGCGAACGTCATCAGATGATTCAGATAGGCGTAATTTTCATTCGTGAACTCGGTCATCTCAAATGATAGATTCCGGTGACCGACCGTGTAGTACGGAATGATATGCATCGTCGACGTCTCATCTTTCCCTAACGCTTCCGGTGTCAGCTGACGCGTAATATAACGGGCGCGACCGAGACGGTATAATTTCGGTTCCGATCGGTGATAGAAATCGAGCGCGATGAAAGCATCATAAACCCCTTCTTGCAATTGGGCTGCTTGATGGAGTTGTGACCAGTGAATCTTCGCCGTGTAATGATAGCGATACAATCCGAATTTTTTCGCACTTACCTCGTTTTGGTACAACCAATCGATTGGGACAGGGACTTGATCGCCACTCTCTCGGTGAACAAGGAGCAACCGTCCCGTCTTGATGAACGCATGACGCGTAAAGGCTTTACCGCTGATGACTGTCGTCGCCTTCGTCTCATTATGGACCGCATCGATTTGAATCTTCGGCTTCGTCTGCGGTTCTTTGTTCAGCAACAGACGCAGGTTGCCTTTTAGATCCGTATACAACTGGACGAATTCGTTGAACGTCTCATCCATCAACGGCGCGAGAGGCGCAGGAATCTGTGTATCAAGAAAGCGCCCTAACAGAATTTCGCGGGTGAAGACGGTCGCGTCGAGCGTAGCATGGCTCGGTAACCCGTCGGATTCCCATTTTTGTAATTGTTCCGGTGTGAGATGCTCGACGTTTTTTGTGAACGTTAGCCAGAGTGAAAAACGACCAATCGGATAGGGCGTATCTTGATCGGCTTCGACGGACTCGATCTCAGCGAGACCATCCTCTTCGATCGTCGGAACGTCCGCCTCTTCTTGCATCTGAGAAACATGTTGACTCAATTGAGACACGATTGAATGCGACAGCTGAAAGGTGAAGCGATGATCGTCCAGTTGGTTCGGCATTTCAAGGACCGTCTCTTGCGATCGATCGCGGATACGTAAGGACGTGATCGTCAGCAACGGATCATTCAATTGACCGGATAGCGTATAGTCTGTCGGCGAAGATTGAATCTGTAACGATTCTTTTAATGCCGATCGTTTAAGTTTTTTTTGTTTTTTCGGAAGTACGGAATGTCCAAATTGGAGCACCCGGAGAGCAGATTTAAACAGCATGGAATCAAGGAACCTCCTACTAAAAGATGTTATATGAAAGCGTTATCTTCCATTAGCATTCTATCACAATCAATAGCTAAAACATCCTAAAATTTGAAAAACAAAGCGGACTTTGGTGGATAGACAAAAAAACTCCTCACAGGGGAGGAGGTCGACTAACTATTCGTCGAGCTGATTCAAAAGCATCAGCCAATTTTTCATGAAAAGATCATCCGAAAAACGGTCCACCGAATGCAAGGCGGCTTCGCCCATTTGACGTCTTAGGGATGGTTGCTCCATCAAGTGAATCGCTGCTTCAGCAAAGGCTGACGAGTCTCCAGGTGGAATGATAAAACCAGTCGTTCCATGCTCAATGATTTCTCGAGTACGACGACTTGCGTCGGTGCTTCGATATGATACTTCGTCGCGTCGATTTTCTGTAACGGTGATTTTTGTTCCTCGGGACGAAATTCGACTTTAAGCTGTTGATAATGCAAATGCATTTCGTCGACACTACTCGGTAACGTCATCCGGACGACGAACGGATGATAGTCGTCATGGATCAGCATCAATTGGAATGGATCTGAACGCGGTTCGAGTGCCTCTGTCGGAATGAACAGTTCGTTCTCATCGATATGGAACGGAACGTCGGTCTCCGTTGTTTCATCGTTGGGTGCGATTAAGAGAACTTGATCGATCGAAGACATGTCGTCTTTGAGTAATTGTACGACTTCATAGAAGAGACCATCAACGAGACGCGTGCCTGCATACGAGGCAAAGAATGGCTCAAGGACAGGTCCGAGATGATGTAACGAAGCAGGCATTCGGTAATAGAGACGATTCTCCGATACATATCGCCGGGCTTTATGTTTTTGGAGGAGCAACGTGATGAGAGTGACGAAGCTGTCATAATCTTTTTGCTGAAGCAAGGCGTACTGTTTTTGAAAGATGTCATCGAAAATGAAATCCGCTGGATCTGCATTATGGCGTTCAAAGATCATGATCATTTCGTCGAATAAATCAAAGAAAGTTTGTTGTTGCGGATGCTCAAGGAAACGCTTGTTGTTGAACAGTCGGGAGAGGAAGTCCATCTCGATCAACCGACTCAAAGCATGGGTTTTAGCAACTGCCGGAATATCAAGTTCGAGCGTTTTCTCAAGCACTTGTAAATTGAAGGTCGTCTTTTCGAAAATACTTGTTTGTCCGACGAGCGAATCATTCATCGCGAAACGATTGACGTGATAGACCGGTGCCGGATTCATCGAAGCCGTTTGGCATTTCGAGATGGCTTCAAAGAAGAAGAGTTTATCTTCACCGTACTGCATCGCGCTGAACCGAATGTTATGTTCAAGCAAGACGGAGCGCTTCAGAATTTTCCCCGGAGGTCCGACCGCGCGGAACACTTTGTCGATTTCATACGGAACAAGCTGATTCGCTGTCGTAAACGATGCAAAGCGGCCAACCTTTTGAATCGACGTGTTGGTATGTTTGATTGTTTGGCCGAATGCGATATCGGCATCATGCGAAGCGGCTTGTGCGACGAGTCGAGGGAATCCGACTGGGTCGAGACGATCATCAGCATCTAAGAACGTGACGTACGTACCTGTCGCTTCTTCAATTCCGACGTTTCGCGGTTGTGCAGGACTGCCCGTATTTTCAGGAAGTTCGATGATGCGAATGAAATCCATCGTTTGTGCAGCCGTGTGGAGAATCGATAACGATTCATCCGTCGAACCGTCATCAACGAAAATCGCTTCGATTATTGAGTGATCGAGCGTGAGTTCTTGGATCGATGCGATACAAGTTGAGAGATATGTCGCTTTATTGTATACAGGAATAATGATCGATGCGGTTCTTTCCATCAGTAATTCCCACCTTAAACTAAATATTAAAAAATACCCCCTGAACTGTACCTTAAAACAGATGAAGGAAAGAGAAGGGTAAGAAAACACGAAAATGGTCGATGACTCCATTAAATAATAGAGTCATCGACCATTTAGACAATTAACAAATCAGCCTTATAGGATTGGAATTACTTGATTCCAATATTCTCAAGGTATTTTTTTTCAGAGGAATCAATTTTACGGTTGATTTGTTTTGTATATGTCTTTCGCGCGTAAGTAGACCCTTTTTTCTGATAAATGGCTTTTTGTCCTTCAGATGATTGGTCGTAATAGATTTCGATTAAATCTTGATCCTCATAGACGATGACGCCCGTTTCATTAGTGTTTCGCTTTAGTTGCTGGTTGATCTGTTGCTGCTTCAAGTACTGGTTTTCAGATTTGAAGACTTGATTGATAGCTGCATCGTATTTCTTTTTGGCTTTCTCACTAGTCGTATTTCCGTCTTGATCGTAATCGCTACACCCTGCTAGACAGACGATCGAAAATAGCAGTAAAAATAAAAGTTTACTTTTCAAATGCGAACCCCTCCGGAGTACACGTTCTGTATTACCGATAGTGTACATCAAGGCAACACTTCATATGTAGCTTACTTAAGAAAAAGGGAAGTGTTTCATGTTGGTCGCACTATAGTTCGATGGCTTCGATGACGCCTTCAGGATACTCCCAGACATTGCCTTCAATGAGCCATTGATGATGGCAGTTCGGACAAGCGACTTCCGAAGAAAAGTCATACTGGATTTCGAGACCTAAGCGCCGGTCTTCGTACGCTACACTATGTAAATCTTCAATGAGAATCTCATCCTTGAATTTCTCGCGACAACGTGGACATTTGAATTTCGAATAGTGACTGATGACCGTATCCATTTAATTCAACTCCTAAATAAAGAATAAGTACCGTATACAGTATAATGATAACGCTTACATAAAAGTGTTTTAAATTAAAATTGTAATCAAAATGGAATATATCAACTAAATTGGATTTTGATTTATAAAGATTTCGAGGAAGGACTGTAAGAGGAATACCTGTACCTATACATCCGTTCAATCCAAATAAGGCATATTTTGATGTTAGCAGTTAGTTAGGATCACGCTAAGGTCGTTCAAGTGTTGCTACAGTACGGAGTAGATCCAAATCATCAGGATACAATGGGAAAACGGTCATTGATTATGCGAAGAAATATAAAAATAAAAAACTCCTCAAACTCTTCGATGGATTGCTTTGAAGGATTCGTAGCACATCTTCTTTTAACCATATTTTGAGTTCTAGCGGTTGTGCTATTAAAGCATCTACACATACTTCACATTTTCCGTTTATCACATGCTAAACTTAAACAATCTATTTCTAAGTAAAGGAATGATTTGGATGTGGAAGGCACTATTGTTTAATTCTATTTGGATGGGTATCACAATTCCAATTCTTTTGAGTGTCGTTTTTACAATTTTGCATCCTCTACTCGTTTTTGAATACAGTGGTGTTCTCATGATTGTTGTTACATTAATCATTGGCATAATTGATGTTTACCTAGCAATTCGGATTTGGACATGGATCGAAGGAAAGTTCTTCGAACGAAAACGGTACATGTGAGTACAGCCTAACAAATGGACGCTTTAAAAAAGTCGCTCTAACTTTTTACGTTACTATGAGGTGGCTTCGGTATTGAACCGGAGTCATCTTTTGACATTTTCAGATGTCTCGATATTCTTTACCTAAGTAAGAAATACCGCTTTACAGGATTTTATGCCTACAGTTCATCGATTTTCTAATCGTCTTTCATATGAAGCGCAGTTCTTATTTTCGAACTAAGGCGACCATCTTGTGCAACTATATAAAACATTAAAGTAACAGGTATAAAAAATAAAAAATCCCAAAAATGTATTATGAAATATATAATATATGGTAGAAGATACTTTTTGAAAATGACATTTTTTAATGTCTTGAAATGAGGATATAAAATATGAATTACATAGAACACTTAGAAGCTCATTGCGGTGAAATTACAGGTCATCTAGAGATTGAAGAATTACAAGAGCAGGCGATTCAATTGTTGCAGTTTCAAAATGCACCGTTTGCTAATGCTATCACGATGACGTCACTTGGACTGTTACGTCATCCGTTACAATTCGAGAATGGTGCTATCGTTCATCAAGAAGTGATGCTATCCGTCATGCAACAAGATGCTGAGTCGGACTTGATTGAATTGGTTTATCGCTTGACGCTAGAAGCATGGAAGACTGGACACGCTTATGATCTAGGTGAGTATTTACCGATGCCAGATGGATTGTTATCGAAGTACGGCTTCGCTGCTCTATACGTGACGACACCATTCTACTTTGAAGAATCGTTTCAAGTCCATAAAGGAGGCGCGGCATTCGGGGAACCGGAAATGGTACTACCGGTCTGGTTCGTACCAATCTTTGCTTCAGAAGTCGCATACATCGAACAATACGGTACTGAGAAATTTAATGAGATGTTACATGAAACTGAGATGCAGTTGCTTAATTTAAAGCGGCATCCGCTCGTGGGAGAAGAAGCAATCGAAGCATTGAACGCTAAAAGACAACTCCTCGTTCTCGAGTGTGAGATTACAGATAATCTTTTTGAAGATGAAATTCAACGACCATTATTGCTAGACGGACCATTAAAAAAAGCATATGCCATTGACCTTGATTCGGAAGCACAAGGGAATGCGGTCGAAACTCAAACCTTCCTATTTGATTTTCTAAATCATCAAAATCGTTTTCCGATCTACACGACCTTTTTTGCTTTTGAAGAAGACAAAGACAACAAGGCGTTCTTCACGCAACATCAAATGTCGTTCACTTCACATGTCTTGTCTAAGCAAAAACAAACGGACGGATGGTTACGCGGAAAACGAACATCGACAAGGGAGAGTCATTACTTCACGGTCAAGATTGAAGATGCTAAGATGCTCGAACTCATCCTTGAGCAAGCCTATGCAGCTGCATTAATGAACGAACTGTTCATGTTTTCATATTCCGATCGTTTGTCAATTCAACGAGAGGTCGAAACGACGTATCGAAAAACACGTGTCCTAGAAGATCGATTCGTTTATCCAGAGGAGACGACCGTCGTGATCGTCGGTCATGATGGTGGAATGCTTTATGTCCTCTCGAACGAAGAACACTTCGCGTATGATCTTCGTACAGACTGGGCGAAACGACTGCGACAACAGTTACCAAGCGATACGGTGATTCGCCAGCTGAATGGAGAATGGTTCGCAGACCTATAAGAACGGGAGGAACTGCATGCAACTCATTAAACAAATCGACGGTCAGAATCATTTTTGGTTATTCGAGAAGGATGGACGGACACTTCACACGTTTCACGGCATTATGGGAGAGCGGTTAGAAGAACCAATGAGCGAGCAGAAGTTCTCGCGATTTTTCAATCTGGATGCTTACATTCGGGAGCTCGTAGCGGAGAAAGAAAAAGACGGTTACTCCGTCGTTCAAGAAGCAGATTACTATGAGATTGTCGTCGAAATCTTTTGTCAGGATACAGAATATGAAGTCATCTTTGAGCATCGTTCGAATATCGAAGACGACCTTCATACATTTCTTTTTCAAATCGGAAACGGTTATTTTGTTGAGGATGATTATGGTCCGGAAGCCATCGAATTCGTCCTTCATGTCCTCGAACCATCTCAGATCGTCCAACCCGTCATTGAATATTTTAAGAAACAGTATGGAGTGACACGGCTTCGGATGGGGCAGGCAAAAGTTCATTATGGCAGACGCTTGACCGGGCTCTATCCTGAAGGGAAAAACTTTAACCGAAAAAATTGAGCAATGACGACACAGGTAGGAGGAACAGTATGAACGAGCTGACGATCGATGAATACTTTTTTCAGTCGAAGAGTATCCAACGTATGCTTCAGACATCCGAAATCAATGTGCTTGGTCACTTGCAAACTATCTACGAAATCATGTGTTGTGACCATACAATAGGTAGCTTTACGAGTGAATTGACGGAGGAGGTATTGTATGACACGCTAGTTCGCTACAATCATTTTCCTTTATATATCACTACTAATTTTGATGAGATTAGAGAAGATGAGATGCACCTCTTAGAACGTTTAAAATCGCGACCATTCGTATGCCACGAACATCCGCGGTACGAAGGCGATCATTGGCGCACCAGTTTTTACTGTTGTATCGAAGTGTTGAATGCGAACGATCTGCGTTTCGTCTTAGAAGAGTCCTTTTTTCGAGCTGCCTATAGTGAAACGTTCCTCATCACGTTCGCTCGCCCCACGTTTGAGTTGAAAACCTCTGGAAAATGGATCTTTAAAGAAGCGAAATACACGCATGTGATTGATGCACGCGATAGATTACCGTTCATCCTTCCGTCACATGATGCGCTCGGTTTCATGTGGTTTTCGAATGGAGAGTCCTTTCAAAACGTCGATCAGCTCAAACTGATTTTACCAACGGATTATCAGATCGATCATGTACTAAATACCTTCGAATAATTCAATTGAAGACAAAAGGAGTCATACAGAATGACATATCAGAATGGATTACCTGGTGTTACAGAAGAGAGACTACAAGAGGTAGAAGCAGAGCTCGGCTTCGAGCTTCCGAAAGAATTACGAAACATATACAAGCGCGAAAACAAATTTAGCGTCGGCGAATGGGAGTTTCATCCAATCAAGGACGAGCATTATATCAAGCGAACATGGGATGATCTTGTTCGTGTCAACTTGACCGATGCAGAAGAGTATCCAGAAGGATTCTTGCGGATTGCGGCGGACGGAACGGGTGACGAACTCGGATATCAATTTCCGGACACAAAGACGATCGTCTGGTGGGATCATGAGGAACAAGAGCTGTTTCCGGTAGCACCAACGTTGATGGCGTTCATTGAAAAGGAACAACAAATGGAGCAGAGTGCGGAACAAGCAGAAGACTTCTTACAGACAGTTCTTGAAACGGACGCTGTCTATGGTCTATCAAAGTTTGAACAGTCGGGCTGGGCGTATTGTCCGTCGAATCAAGAGGAAACGGACGTGCTGTTATTCTTTTCGACGGAAGCAGGGGCGAAAGCGTTGCGGATGAAGGAATGGGCGGACTATCATCTAATTCGCTTGGATCTGGATTTATTCATGGATGGCTGGTTACCGAACATGATTGACGACGGACTGTATTGTGGCTTGAACTGGGGACCAGAGCTCGTCGGGATCGAACTTGATCCGGAAGATGTACTAGCAGATTTAGAAGGTTAATAGGATTTGGGCGTTTTGAAACAAGTCGATAGAATGTCAGATGTGTGGCGTATCTATCGCCATGGACAAAAACTGTAGAAGATTAACTTAATAGATTAAGGATGATGAAAAAATGATCGTCATACTTAGTAAGCAAGTGGATGGCATCACCTATTTCTGGTTCATGTATCGCGATGGTCGAACGATTCAGATGTATCACGGTGTCACCGAGCAATGGAAGCTCGATCAAGATGTCAGCGATTCAATCGAAGAACGATACACGTTTCGGCGTCAAGCAAAACGAAGACTGAATGAATTGATTGCAGAGAAACAGGCGGAGGGATACAGACAAGATGATATCTACCAGATGCAACCTGGACGAAAGGAACGCGAGAAGTTTCGACGACGGACATCGTGGTTTGCCTATATCTTAATGGGACTAGGTCTGTTTCAGTTAGTAACATCTTTCTCTGTCTTACCAACTGTAGTATTTGGAATGGGTATTCTCTTGATGTTTTTAGGTTTTCTCAGTAAAGGTTACCTCCCTACATGGCTTCGAAGTGTCTGCTTCATTAGCTACTTTTTCATGCACGTGATTCATCAGCAAGAATCGTACATCCCGTATCTTTTCCCGATTCTTTCGATAAGCACGGGAGTATTATTATGGTCTCATCTTCGAAAAACAAGACAAAATATGAAAGTGGAATAATAGCACTCTTTAAAAGGAGATGAAACATGTCGCTTCTAAATAAGTTACTACAAGATCCTATCGTTTCTGAGATACCACATTTACATAATGCTCTTCTTGCGAAAGAACGCGGCTTGCGCAAAGAGTGGTTAGTACATATCGACGAATTCATTGAAGAAGCGAATGCGTGGGATTTCGAAAGACAACGGACGTTTGTGAGTTGGTTGCTGTTAACGTGTGAAGGAGAGTCAGACGTTTCGGTCCTTTTGATTCATCCGATACAAAAACGCCTTCTAAAACCTATCTTGGATCAGTGGATGAAAGAGTTGCCGGATGACGTTCGACCGTATCGCTGGTATGGTCTCTTTTTTGATGAAGATGACCGTTTCATCTACTTACAAGAGGCAATTACGCGTGGGGGAAGGCGGGAGCAGTTAGCAATCGAGAGAATGATTGACCATCATTTATACGGGTTATGGTATTCCTTCCATCATCTCGATGAAGATTTGTATTTAGGAGAAATAGAAGAAGATGTAGCCTCCTTAACAGAGGCTTGGTTGCTAATCGAGCAACTCGATGATGTAGTTTTCAAATCGGAATGTATCATCGAATGGCAGAAGTTGAATCAAACCTTAACGTACTGGGTTCGTTTCCGAGAAGAACACACCACCGGATTCATGGAGTGGCGCATGCAACAAGAATTAAAGGATTAAATTTGATTAATCTAATGGCATTAACAGGTTAGAAATGCCCCTCACCGTTATATTTAAGAAAGAGGTATACACCATGAAAAAATTAGGCACGTTTACAAGTCGGGAAGGAAATCTAATCGTCTCGGATCCGGCTTTCTTTGAGCCGGATATTGAGTACAACGTGACAATTCCAGTTGAACAAGGTTCGATTTGGACGGTCTTCTATGACGAAGATGAGTTTGAATCAATCAATTTGCTTTACTTAACGGTGAAAGAAAAAACGAAGATGGCTCCATTCGATTTCGAGCCGTTATCCGATCTAGTCGTTGTTGATTCAGCGCAGCTCGTTGTCATGAACACAGCTGATTACGGGAGACGGGAAGCCATCGACTGGGAGATTCGAAATACCTTGGAGTTCGACGAAGAAATCGACCCGTTCTATATCGCAATTTCAGACGAAATGATGGAAGACGAGATCTTCCTGTTTCCGTTCGGTGTCGCCGTTCAGTTGATGGGGGACGGACACTATGAAGTCCTCGTCCGCCGAGAAGACGGGAACGTGACAGGCATCGCGATCGTCCTCGGAGAACATGAAGCTTTTGAAGAACACGATGACGAGGAAGAATTATCGCTGGAAGACGTCGACGTACCACGACTGAATCATCAGAACACTGCTTTGCCTGACGATGCCTTTCTTACGAGTATCCTTCAGGCGATGCGATTATTTTATGTGAACGATCAAAAATCCTTGAAGTACAGTATTCCGATTGAAGGTCAGAAGGTGGAGCACAAACTGTATTTGTATGATTATTCATCCTCCATTCAAAACTATCAAGTGGCAGTGGAAAGTCCCTGTCCAGAAGCTCGTATCCAAGCATTCGAGACCGATCATTTTGCGATTCCGGAGTGGTATAAAGATATTTTGAGAGTCTGTAACGGTATGCGTTTTGCCGAAGAGTTGAACTTATACGGTATTCCGTTGACGAGCTGGAACGGATTATCGCGTGAGATCCAAGGCAATCTCTCCGTTAGTCTCGAGGAATACGCGTTAACCGAGTTCGATGCGATCCGTGATAAGTATTTCTTTTTTTGCTCATCGTTTAGACAGGACGAATACTACGCAGTATTGAAAGAGGGTCCAAACGAAGCCGTCTATCGCTTCGACTATAGAACGTTGAAACTCAAACCTAAGGCGACGACTTTCCAAGATATCGTCCGTGATGCATGGCGCGCGTGTAACCTGAAAGCACTACATAAAAGAATGTGAGGATGATTTCGTGAAAACAATCTATTCCCGTGAAGACTTACTCGCACTCGACGATCCTTTTGAATATGAGGTGGGGTTACCGATCCGAATCAGAAAACTCCCGTCTTCCGTCATCAAAGAGGAGATACCGGATAGCCGCGAACAATTGGATCGTCTTCTGAAAGATGGCTATACCTTGGTCATCCAGAAACCGCGAGTTCCGAACCCTCCCGTATTCGCGGAGTTACCCGTGATAGCGGAAAATACGATCATGAAATTGTATGTTTACGAGGCGAATCATTGTGAAGATGCGGTATGGGAGGCTCTGTCTGAGAATGAATACGATCGGCACTGGGCTTATTTTTTATTGAAAAAAGTCGAAGGTGTCAGATTCGAATTGCCTTACACTAAACCATCACAACAATCACTCAGACTCACTCGTCTTGGTACGAATCAACTCGTGTATCTACAGTTTGAAACGTATCAAAGTGTATCGTGTCAGTGGGTTTGAAAAGGAGAGTTTCATGAAAACGTATATCGAAGAGCATAGCGATGCGACCCGCGTCTACCCTTGGCTTGCGGATGCGAGTTCGTCAATTCGTTGTTTATGTGTAGTCGGTGAGATGCTCTTATTTCCAGAAGAAATCGTCCAGTTCAAACAAATCAGTAGTGAAATGTTCCGTAACGAGCTAACGAAAAAGCATGAGCTGAGCACGTATCGCTTTTATATAGTGGCATGTGTCGGAAATGGGTTCCAGTCCAAAAGAATCTTTGATTATTACAAGCTGTGGCGTTTGCTCGAACGAAAAGAGATGCTTGATGGCTTCACCTCCCGAATAGAAGTGCCGGTCCAAATTGACAAAGAACCATATTACGTTGGGATCGCTGAATTTGGTCTCGAACAGCTTTCGAGAGCCATTGAAATGATTAGTGACTCTCCAGCTATGTATACCATTATTTGTGCGAATCATGATCGACCATTACATTGTCAGGAATTACTAACGCAGGTGCTCGATATCGGCTTAACAGAAAGTGGAGACGTACCAGTCGTCGAGATAGTTACGACATTGGCAGCACAAGGTTACGCCGTCTGCACGTGGGGAAGTTCAAGTGAAGAACAAGAACTACAGTGTTTTCATACGGTAGCCTTCTTATGACAAGATAGAAAGAGGGGATTCGATGAGTCTGCGTGGTGTGTCATTTGAAATCCCGAATGAACCGGGGCGTATCTTGCTCGACATATTAAGTGCGATTGAAATGAAAGAGTATGATTGGTTTCTTCGTAATTTTGATTTTCCAATCCAAACCATGGACGGGGAGTTGTATGACAGTTTAGAAGAGTTTTCGGTCGATCAGAACGTGACAGGACGTGAACTAGCGAAATGGCTAAGGGGACCTAGCAATTACCTGATCTTTGCTGAATTGTTTGCATTTCAAAGTGGTCAGACTGAAGAAGTAGGAATGACGTATGAGTGGTTTCAGAAAAGCAATTGTCACATCGCGATTTTGATTTATGACTGCACGTACGTCGATATCTATTGTAAGGAGCAGCACGTATCCGAAGCGTTTTATGAGAACGCTGTGAAACGTGGATATACCGGAATTAAGTGGGTGACAGATAACAATGATCCACGGACCCGTTTGTCGGTATGGTCAGAATAGGACGTTATTCGTACTAGCAGATGTAAACGTATTGTGATAGAAGGGAGCGAAACCACTCATGATCCAACTGACAAAACAAAGCGGCTCGGATATACTCTACCAAACAATCTATACGGAGGGACGCCTCATCATTCAACATCAAGGAATCGTTGGAGAGTGGGTGAGAGCGGAAGACATAGGACAGGTGCGTGTCTCGCGCTTCAAACGATTAGGTGTACAGATTTTGCAGCTGATCGAGAAGTTTGAACGTCAAGGCTATCGCGAGCTGAACGAGGCAGATTACCGGGAACTAATCGTCCAGTTTCCTTATGACGAGGGTCAGGCAGAAGCAGGACTCGAGCGTCGCCATATGATGGAAGAGATAATCGATGAAGGTCTGCTTCATACAGGAAACGGCTACTGTGAAGGGGGAGATATAGGAAGTGGCACGACGAATATCTTTTACTATGTCCTTGATGTCGAGGCAGCCGTTTCTCTGATCTTTGAAGGGATAAAGGAACATGATGTGCAAGGCGAACTGATCATCGCGATATCAGAAGGAGAAGCGTACACCGTTCTATACCCTGAAGGAGCGCCGTTCGATTTAATTGATGAAGGTAAACCATGGAGCTGGATTCCGATGACGCAAGCGGAGGATGAGAAGGTATGGCACGTCATTGATCAACAATTTCAGTTCACACCCAGTACGAGAGTCTTCCCCTCATACCATGCCCCAAGTCCGTTCATTACATACGAAGTGGATTATAAGAAACGAGAAGAAATCGAACGAGAACTAGGACGTATTCTGATTGAGCTGACTGTTGAAAGAGAACGCGTCATGGCTCTCGATTGGAATCATCAAGGGTATTGGATCGACCCAAGACGTCCGTTTCTTCGAAATGAAGAAGGAGACTGGATGATTCCAGCAGTTCCAGATGGCGATTACTCCTTTTTCATCGCTCGTGATTTTCGCTGGGGATATCTCGGTCATCCGTGGGAGGGTAGCATCACGTTGTTTGGAGAAGATCTAATTACTGCGTTCCAAAAAACAAAGAGTTTTACGAATGAAATCCGGAGAGGATAAAAGGAGGACCGGAAGTGAGAACACCATACGATGAGTATCACGGAACCGCATTATGGCAAATCATCTCGGAGACAATCAATGAATTAGTCGACAATGATGATCTCGAAGAACGTACGACGCATGAACATATCGTGGGCTATCTCTGTAGCAAACTAGAAGGTCGGATGAAAGATGAAAAATAAGAATGGAATGCTACTTGAACGAGACGAGTGGATCGATGTGTTTCGGGAACTGCTGCCACGTGACGATTGGAAAGACCTCGTCCGTCTTCAAGTAAGTCAGCATTCGTATCCGTTTGAAGTAAAGTTTCTGGAACGACCACTCAAGCAGAATCCAAATATTCATGATTTATCGGATTGGACGGTTCGTTCCCACTTCATCATGACCGATGCCGCGAAGCTTGACCGACTTCTCGAACATCTTGTCATCGAACAGCAAGAAATGGCAACTGAAGCAGAGGTGACGCTCATCATCCAAAAACAAGGACAAGGAATCGTCCGGGTTACGAACGATTGTGTCTCGATGTATGGAGTCGCATATGAAGAGCTCGATGACGTAGGGACAGAATATGAGAACTTTTTCAATGCGGTTTTACCACATGCCACGTTTCCAGTCGAGGTCGTCTTTTGTGGTCGAGATATTTTAGAAAATGATGATTCGATTCATGTGATGACGTTGCACGATTCCAATTGGCAAGCGGTGTTTGAAGAACATGTATTGCATTTGCTGAATCGAAAGGAAGTTACGTCAAGATTATTTTCGAAAGATGCACGTCCCACGCAGCAAACGCTTGAGAACTTCATGTCTGAATTCTCGTTATTGATGGCCTACAACTTCATCGTGACTCGCGATGCAACGGATCGATTTGGCATGCTCGATCACTTTTGTACGAATGGAAAAATCGCGCATTTTGGAAAGATGGACGATGGAAACATCATACAGAAGGAGGAAGCATAATGAGCTTAGCATCATATATCTGTATGGAGAGACAAATTCCTGAACAGTATCTCAATTTAGATGAAAAAGATGAAACCGTTCCTTTATATATCGGTCCCTGTTTTGCGGATGAAGACTGTCTGTATGAAGTAAAAACGAAGTATTTTCATAAATGATATGTATATGAAATTTCGAGTCACTGGGGCATCGAGATCGTTGAACCTTTTGATTCCGAAATTTCACTGGAATCGAAAGAAAAGCTGCGTTATTTGTTTACGCTCATGAACGAGTTCTTAGACGAGGGTGAATCGTTTGAAATGTATACCTGTTGGATTGGGGAAGAATCCGATCCGCAAGTGAAAAGTATGACGTTATCATTAGCACTTGATCAGTTAGAAGACATTGAGATTCCTGAAAGAACGCATATTTTGATCACGAAACAGAGTGAAAACTAAGAAGCCGCTGATTCATAGCGGCTTTGGTTTAAAGGGTTCACTTTGAAGTTTGAAATGACAAAAGTAAGACGGTGGTTAATTAAAAAAAGAGAGTAGTGCCAGTAATCGAATAGAAGCACTGTTTCCAGAAGATGAAATCGAGCGGTAATAAAGTGATTGAGGGAGGAGTGGAATCGTGTTATGTGTCTATTTTGAGAAGCATATGAATCACGCACAAGTGTTTAAGGATAGATACTTGTACGTTGATCGACCAGAACGTATCGACTTCATCTATTCAATGGGTTGTCTACCGGATATGGAAACTAAAAGAGACTATCAAGGCGATTCAAATCGAGTCTTAAAACAATTTTTGACGCGTCTCAATCGCTACCCGATTTTCGTCACGTTCGGTGGAGGTTTTACGGACGAGGAGGTCGAGCCGTTTTTTCAAAAGCACGATCTATCGTATACAAAGGTTCGACCAAATAAGAACTTATACTATAGCGTTCAGGTGCATGATGCGAGCGAACTTGAGCTGTTGCTAGATGAGACCTATTGGTATGGGGCTGTGAACGAAAACTTCTTTATATCGTTTACGAATCTCTTGACGTTTGAGCTGAGAATGGTCAAAGGATGGTTTTTCAAAAGGCTCTGTTAAAGGTTAATGTTGATATTTGATACCTGTCCGAATCCTTGACATAATCAACATAAGAACAAACATTCGATGGAGGGTTCAAGGTGAGCAAAGCGTTTAGCAACTTGTTAAAGTATATCGACAAATTACCGCATACAAAAAAAGAACAAGTTTATCAATGGGTTAAACGCTATGTTGAACCATCATCTTCTGTTGGTGGTCGTTTAATTAACAAAATGAGGGAAACTCGTTTTAAAGAAGGTTTTGAGTGTCCTCATTGTTCATCAGAACACGTTGTTCGATTCGGAAAAATATAATGGTCGCCAACACTATCGCTGTAAGTGTTGCAACAAGACTTTTACTGATACAACAAACACTGTTTTGTTCCGCACTCGGAAAGGAAACGAATGGATTACATTTGTTGATTGTATGTTCAAAGGATATTCCCTGCGAAAATCGGCTGAAATCGTAGGGGTTATTTGGGTTACGCTTTTTTATTGGAGACACAAACTGTTAAACGCCTTAAAACAAATGGATATTGAACATTTTGATGGTATCGTTGAAATTGACGAGACCTATTTCCTGTACTCTCAAAAGGGACAACGAGGCATTATTGACCGTAAACCTCGAAAACGCGGTGGTAAATCTAAGCACAGAGGGATTAGTCACGAACAGGTTTGTGTTCTCGTTGCCAGAGACCGAACAAAAGCAACCGTCTCCAAAGTTGCTTGTATGGGGCGTATTGTAAAGACAAAAGTTGATAGTTTAATCGGTTCTAAATTGTCCAATGAAAATGTTCTTGTCACAGACGCTTGGAGAGCCTATAAAACCTATGCGAAAGAAAAGGGTTTAGAGCATTACCGAATTAAATCTGACGGTGGAAAACACGTTATTAAGGGTTTGTATCATATTCAAAATGTAAATGGTCTCCATTCCCGATTGAAACAATGGATAGACCGTTTTAAAGGTGTGGCTACAAAATATCTTGATAATTACCTTGCTTGGTTCTTATTTGTCGATAGTCGAAGTAACGAAAGCACGAAACAGCACATTAAGGAATTTCTACTAACTTCATTTGTATTTGAAATGACGGATACTTATGATAGTTTGCGTTTATCAAAATTCAGTGTGTAACGGATGGTGAAAACAGGATGAAACTTCCTAATGGAATAACTGGTTTTTATGATTCAAAAGCCAATACCCCTCCACAAGTAGACGGGAAACAATTTAAACAATTATGCTTCGACTTTGCCTCTCGTAATCGTGGGAAATTAATTGATTTCATTACGCCACAATACCCATCAAACTTTTATTATGCTCAAGTTGATGTTTTAGGTAATAGGTTTTATATACTGTTGAATGAACATTATCCTTATCTTGCATTCGCTTCGGTAGTTGAATTTGGAAACATTAAATTCATCGACAGACCTGTTCTTAATGAACAATTTCCTTCTTTCTACCGAATAATAGGTACAGTTGAACTAAATGTTCCTTTTAATCAAAATCTTATAAAGAAAACAGAATTAAATAGTGCTGAGTTAGAACAAATTTCCTATTGGAAACCTGAAACGGTAGGGCAAGTAATCTTTAACTATTGGGATTGAACAATAGGAACTCCGCCAAACATCGGAGTTCCTATATTTTGTTTAAAAATCAACATTAAAGTTTAACAGAGCCTTTTGTTTAATAAACTTGAGGTCACAAAAAGCATCTCTTATGTAGATTTACTCTACAGAAGGGATGCTTTATCGCAAAAAGACGTTACTCTTCAATCTGGATTTTCACCTTCGTTTTCAGCGACATGCATAGAGGGATTCTTGACATCAGAGGCGACAATGGAAAATCCTTTTTCTTGCTCAGCAGCTCGTGCTGGTTCAATCGCTACATTCAAGGCAGGTAGATTGGTTTGTTCAGAATATCATGAATGATAAAATAAGATTGAATTAGATGTAAATTACTTTATAGACAATATTTATTGGGGGTACTTTAAATGGAAAATAAAATTTGCTCATCATGCGGAAGTACTAATTTTCAAGAGGCAACAGATTATATTCCACTAAAGCCATCTAAAGGGTCATTTCATAGTGCTCAAAAAGTATTTTCGTTTTGTATGGATTGCGGTATCGTAGATGCGATTCGTATTGAGAACACAGAAATCTTTCAAAATAAAGAGTAAATATTCAATCTACAAAAAGAGCGTCCGATATGAACTGCCCCATAAAAGTTGGACATAAAAATCCAACTTTTATGGGGTGTTTTTTATGGTCAAATATACGAAGGCATTTAAGATCAAGGTCGTTGAACGTTATCTGACGGGACGAGACGGATACCAGATTATGGCGGAGGAATTCGGG